>NZ_JAMYNB010000052.1:0-506 GCF_040318795.1 Mesorhizobium sp. M1004 | reverse complement strand
ATCTCGCCGCTGTTCATGCTTCAGGTCTATGACCGCGTTCTGGCAAGTGGCAGCGTATCCACGCTGGTGGGGCTCGTCGTGCTCGCTGCGGGGCTTTATGCGTTCCAATGCCTGCTCGACATTTTGCGCGCCCGCGTGCTGCTGCGGATTGGCGAGCGTTTCGATGGACAGTTTTCCGGACGCGTTCACGATGCGATCGTTCGCCTTCCGCTTTCAACGCGCATGCCGGGCGACGGCTTGCAGCCGCTTCGCGATCTCGACAATGTTCGCGGCTTCTTAGGTGGAAACGGTCCGACAGCGTTCTTCGATCTGCCATGGATGCTGTTTTATCTTGGCATTTGCTTCCTCCTTCATTTCTGGATCGGCATGACGGCACTTATCGGGGCGGTCGGTCTCACATCTCTGACACTCCTTGCCAACACTCTCTCGCAAGGGCCGATAAGCGATACCGTTGCCCACAACATGGCACGCAATGGTCTGCTGCAAGCAGCGCGTTGCAATGCCGA
>NZ_JAMYNB010000051.1:0-526 GCF_040318795.1 Mesorhizobium sp. M1004 | reverse complement strand
CTGTTGCGCCTGACACTGGCTTACTGCCTTGGCAAGGTTGGCATGCGGGGCGTCGTGGCCTGGGCGGCGGCGAGCGGGATTGCCGACATTTCGGACGTGGCGTTGCTTGGCCGGCTGCGCAATGCAGGACCATGGCTGCAGCAGTTGATTGGGCACCTTTTGAAGCGCGAGGATGCAGGTTTGGCCAAAGGCCGGCTGATCCGCATCCTCGATGCGACAGCGGTTGCCAAGGCCGGTGCGTATGAGAAGAAGAACAATGGTCTTTGGCGCATGCACTGCGCCTTCGAGCTTGAGCGCGAGCAGTTCGACTTCCTCGAGATCACCGACCAGAGCGAGGCCGAGCTGATCGACCGCGTGCCGGTGGTGGCGGGCGAGATCCGCATCGGTGACCGCGCCTATCTGCAGGCCGAGCGGATCGCCAAGGTGATGGCGCAAGGCGGCGATGTTGTTGTGCGCGCGTCGTGGAAAAACGCGCGATGGCTCGACGCCAACGGCAGGGCGTTCGATCTCATCGGCTACCTGGAGA
>NZ_JAMYNB010000050.1:0-542 GCF_040318795.1 Mesorhizobium sp. M1004 | reverse complement strand
ATGAGTTCACTGCCAACTCTCTAGGTGAATGCGGCCGGTAGCGTAGTCGCGCCAACGGCTGCTCTAGCGTTCTTCCTGTCCGAATAGACCATGTGCTGTCGGTCGCGTAGACGGAAAAGATCGCGCCTGATATAGACCTGCTTCATGTCAAAGCTTCGTAACCTGGTACCCTCGACGCACTCGCTTTTTGTCTTCGAAGCGGCGGCCCGAACCCTGAGTTTCAAGAGTGCAGCGAGCGAGCTTAACGTGACGCAACCGAGCGTCTCGCACTCAATCAAGACGTTCGAGAAACATTGCGGGACCGCACTCTTTGTCCGAGATAATCGAGGAGTGCAGCTGACAGAACCTGGCAGGCAGCTCTATGACGAGGTGCGCACCAGCTTCCGCCGTCTGGAACAGCGGCTTGAGATCATCTCCGATCGCGGAACGAAGTACATCACCTTCGCAGCGTCGACATCTCTAGCGGCACATTGGCTGGCGCCCCAACTCTATCATTTTCAGGAAGAGCATCCGGACGTCAGGATCAAGGTTGTCGCCACCGA
>NZ_JAMYNB010000049.1:0-548 GCF_040318795.1 Mesorhizobium sp. M1004 | reverse complement strand
CACAGGCGAAATGAACAAGCTTTGGATGAAACCCAGCTTTTCCGCCGGGCTTCCGACCTCGTTCGTGGTCGACCGAGACGGCCACATCGCCTTTATCGGTCATCCGAGCCAACTCGATGAGGTTTTGCCGAAAGTGCTCAACGGCAGCTGGCGCACCAGCAACAAAGCGAAAGCCGCCGATCAGGAGCGGATCGCCACAAGCGAATCCCTGGCGCGCGAACAAGCGTTGAAGAAGCCGATCAATGAGAGATTTTGGGCGGCGGTGGGGAAACAGGACTGGAAGACGGCATCCTCGACATTGGAAGAGGGCATCGCCTTGATGCCGGACGACCTCAATTTCCGCCGGGCTCATGCACATCTGGTGCTTCACAGAATGCACAACATGCGGACCGGCTTGCCCGTCATACGCCAGTTGGTTCTGGACGCGATCGACAGAAACTCCGAGGATTGGATACTTGCAGCGCTAGACCAACTCTTCCATCCAGCGCATGACCATTCGCACATTCCATCTGCTGAGCGCTTCGCGATGGGCAAGGAGCTGTCCGAAC
>NZ_JAMYNB010000048.1:0-564 GCF_040318795.1 Mesorhizobium sp. M1004 | reverse complement strand
GGTCCCATTGATCGAGGCTTGCGCTGTCGATGCGAACCTTCCCGGCGACCGGCGTCCATGCGCCGACGATGGCGCGCGAGAGTGTCGACTTGCCCGAGCCCGATGGACCGATGACCCCGAGTGCGCTTCCCGCCTGAATGGCAAACGCAATGCCGGTCACGGTCGGCTTGCTTTCGCCGGGCGGAACAATTGTCACGCTTTCGAGGCGCAGTTCGCGTTCAGGTGCAGGCATAGGCACAACAGGAGCGGTTTCAGGAACCTTTTCCAAGAGGTCCTCCAGCCGCGCCCAACTCTGGCGCGCCATGAGGAAGGGTTTCCAGCTTGAAATGGCCAGATCGACCGGAGCCAGCGCACGCCCCATCATGATCGAACTGACAATCATGACCCCGGCCGTAGCCTCCTGCCTGACGACAAGGTACGCACCGACGGTAAGAATGGCCGATTGCACCTGCAGGCGCAAGTCGGCATTGCAACGCGCTGCTTGCAGCAGACCATTGCGTGCCATGTTGTGGGCAACGGTATCGCTTATCGGCCCTTGCGAGAGAGTGTTGGCAAGGAGTGTCA
>NZ_JAMYNB010000047.1:0-622 GCF_040318795.1 Mesorhizobium sp. M1004 | reverse complement strand
GACGACGCACCCTCGATCGTGCCGAGCGGCACGGGCGTGTCGCTGACGGTGGACGAGACGGTTCTGGCGACCAATGCGACGGCAAGCTTCGCGGCCGCTTTCACGTCGAACTTCGGCGCCGACGGCCCGCTGGACGCCGACCACAATGGCGTGGCGGATGCCGGCGCGCTGACCTATGCGCTCAACATCAGCGCCAGCGGTGCTGATTCCGGTCTGGTCGACACGGCCAGCGGCAACCATGTGTTCCTGTTCCTGGAGGGCGGCCAGGTGGTCGGTCGCGAGGGCACCAGCGCCGCCACGGCGGCGGGAAGCGGCCCGATCGTGTTCACGGTCTCGGTCAGCGGCTCCAACGTGACGCTCGACCAGGTGCGCGCCGTGGTGCACGCCGATCCCAACAATCCCGACGACAACACAACCCTTTCGGCGACCAACCTGGTGACGCTGACGGCAACGGTGACCGACGGTGACGGCGACAAGGCCTCGCAGTCGCTCAACATCGGTCAGGCGCTCAACTTCCATGACGACGCACCCTCGATCGTGCCGAGCGGCACGGGCGTGTCGCTGACGGTGGACGAGACGGTTCTGGCGACCAATGCGACGGCAAGCTTCGCGGCCGCTTTCA
>NZ_JAMYNB010000046.1:0-734 GCF_040318795.1 Mesorhizobium sp. M1004 | reverse complement strand
GGTAGTGTGCTGAGAGTTCTGCAAATTCGCTGAGAGGGGGCGGTCATGGCAGGCTGGTGATTGTTCACGTCACCTGATTCCCGCGAAGGAACGCCACCATGACCAAGACTGAAGTTAAGACCGCCAGCGCTGCCGTCAAAGACATTTTGCTTTCGAACCCGGATGGATTGCACGAAGTGCTCCGTGCGGTGATGCAGGAGGTGCTTGAGGCCGAGATGGACGAGGCGCTGGGTGCCTCGAAGAGCGAGGCACGCCCGAACGGCTTGGCTATCGCTCGGGCTATTACGGCCGTACCCTTGTGACGCGGGTCGGCAAGATCGAGCTGCGGGTTCCGCAGGACCGGGCCGGGCGCTTCTCCACCGAGCTGTTCGAGCGCTACCAGCGTTCCGAGCGGGCTTTGGTGGCGACACTGGCGGAGATGTATGTCCAGGGCGTGTCGACCCGCAAGGTGAAGGCGATCACGGAAGAACTGTGCGGCCATGCCTTCTCGGCCTCGTCGATCTCGGCCATCAACAAGCGGCTGGACGAGAGCCTCGCTGCCTTTGCCAGGCGCCCCCTTCAAGAGCCGTTTCCTTACCTCATCCTCGATGCGCGCTACGAGAAGGTGCGTGAAGCCGGTGTTGTCATGAGTCAGGCGGTGCTGATCGCGGTCGGTATCGACTGGGACGGAAGGCGCCAGATCCTGGCCGTGGAGATGGCCAATCGCGAGAGCCGCTCGGCCTGGAGGGACTTCC
>NZ_JAMYNB010000045.1:0-941 GCF_040318795.1 Mesorhizobium sp. M1004 | reverse complement strand
GTCATCTCAAAGCGGGAGGGAGCCTTGGAGATGAGATGCATAACCATCTCGCCCTCCAAGCGCACACGCTGACCCTGGACATCGGCGCCAGCCTCTTTCCATTGCCGGATCGCCGCGTCGTCCCTGAATTCGATGCCGATTTCGCGCAGGATCGCCAGCGAAGCCTGGTGAATGCGCTCAAGCTGCTCAGCAGTGACGACCTCGACAGGCCGGATGCCGTACTTGATGGTCGAGACGCGCGGCTTTCTTTCCGCCTCTCGGGCAGCTACGACCGACGCGCGTCCTCCGCGGCGCCGGATTGCGGGAGTATCAGCATCCATCATTGCGTCCCCTGCAGCCGAATAATCAGCGTCCCACCATCCGTCTGATAAGGCGGGCCGTGCTTAGTTTCGCAATGATGATAGCGACTAGCGAGCGCTCCGAGAATTCGTAAAAGGTTTCGCTAGCCTTAAACCCAGTTTATATCTAGGTCGCTCGTGCGCAAGCTGCGAGGTAAGCCACGGTAAGGGCTAATTTCAATCACGGGCGGAGTTCTTCAGACTGACCAAGAAACCAGTCAACCAAAACCTTGCACCTCTTGTTCTTGCTGGCATCCTCGCTGGCTAACAGAAAGAAGGCCCTGTCGGTCTTGATTTGGGTTGGCAATGCTTTGACGAGAAGGCGGTTGTTGAGCAGCTGCTGGGCGGTCAGGGACCATCCCAACGCTATTCCTTCACCGGCAAGAGCTGCTTGAAGCGTCAGCTGGTAGTCGTTGAAGACAATGTTCGGTTTGATCTCGCCGGCATCTCCGCCTGCCAACTCGACCCACTCGGGCCAGCCCATTCGCTTGCGAAAATCATCGGAAGAATGAATGAGCTGGTGGTGAACCAGCTCATCGACGGTCTGTGGAGCAGGGTGCGCTAGAAGATACGCGGGGGAGCAAACGGGAAAGATGATTTCGT
>NZ_JAMYNB010000044.1:0-989 GCF_040318795.1 Mesorhizobium sp. M1004 | reverse complement strand
TCCTCGCGCTGGTTGTCGAACCAGTTCTGCCGCTTCCAGGAATAGCGGTATTCGCGCTCTTGCCCTTCGCGGGCGAACCAGTTGGCGCGCTCCCAGCCGGCGACTTCGCCGAAGACCGCGCCGCGCGCCCTCAGGTGTTCATGCAGGGGCGATCGCCTGACATTCCTGGACGTTGCCATCTGCCGGTAGGGGAAATGGTCGGCATAGAGCAGGCCGAGCGTCTCGGAGACCCGCTCCTTGAGATACCTACGGTTCTTCTGGAATGGCTGGGCGCGGCGGATGTCGACTTCCCAGAGGTCGAAGGGCGCTTCGCCGTCATTGATCCACTGCGCCAGCGCCATGCCGGCGCCGCCGGACGAGACGATGCCGATGGAATTGTAGCCGGTCGCCATCCAGTAGCCCGACAGCTCCGGCGCTTCGCCGAGATAGTAGCGGTCGTCGGGGGTAAAGCTTTCGGGGCCGTTGAAGAAGGTGTGAATGCCGGCGGTTGCCAGCATCGGCATGCGATTGACGCCCATTTCGAGGATCGGCTCGAAATGCTCCATGTCCTCCGGCAACTGGTCGAAGCAGAAATCCTCGCTTATGCCGTCCATGCCCCAGGGCTTGGCCACCGGCTCGAAGGCGCCGAGCATCATCTTGCCGGCATCTTCCTTGTAGTAGGCGCATTCATCGGGAACGCGCAGCACCGGTAGACGACCGAGCCCGGGGATCGGCTCGGTGACGAGATAAAAATGTTCGCAGGCATGCAGCGGGATGGTGACGCCGTTCTGGGCGCCGAGCTCGCGCGCCCACATGCCGGCGCAGTTGACGACGATGTCGGCCTCGATCGTTCCCTGATCCTCGCCTTGCGCCCACGACACACCGGTGACGCGACCGGCCTTGGTATGGACCTTGGTGACCTTCACATTCTCGACGACTGTGGCGCCGCGCTGGCGGGCGCCCTTGGCCAGCGCCATGGCGATGTTGGCGGGATCGCACTGGCCGTCGAG
>NZ_JAMYNB010000043.1:0-1006 GCF_040318795.1 Mesorhizobium sp. M1004 | reverse complement strand
ATTACTCTTTGATGGTGACGACGATGCCGGCACCGACGGTACGGCCGCCTTCACGGATGGCGAAGCGCAGCTTCTCTTCCATGGCGATCGGCACGATCAGCTCGACATCGACCGTGATGTTGTCGCCGGGCATAACCATTTCCGTGCCTTCCGGCAGCGACACGATGCCGGTCACGTCGGTCGTGCGGAAGTAGAACTGCGGACGGTAGTTGGTGAAGAACGGCGTGTGACGGCCACCTTCGTCCTTGGTCAGGATGTAGGCTTCGGCCACGAACTTCTTGTGCGGCTTCACCGTACCGGGCTTGGCCAGAACCTGGCCGCGCTCGACACCTTCACGATCAACGCCGCGCAGCAGCGCGCCGATGTTGTCGCCGGCCTGGCCCTGATCGAGCAGCTTGCGGAACATCTCGACGCCCGTGCAGGTCGTCTTGGTCGTCGGACGGATGCCGATGATTTCCAGTTCCTCGCCGACCTTGACGATGCCGCGCTCGACGCGGCCGGTCACGACCGTGCCACGGCCCGAGATCGAGAACACGTCTTCGATCGGCATCAGGAACGGCTTGTCCAGCGGACGAACCGGCGTCGGGATATAGGCATCGACCGCAGCCATCAGCTCGCGGATCGCGTCTTCGCCGATGGTCTTGTTGGAATCTTCCAGAGCAGCCAGCGCCGAACCCTTGACGATCGGAATGTCGTCGCCGGGGAACTCGTTCTTCGACAGAAGCTCGCGAACCTCGAGCTCGACCAGTTCGAGCAGCTCGGCATCGTCGACCTGGTCGACCTTGTTCAGGAACACCACGATCGACGGCACGCCGACCTGACGGGCAAGCAGGATGTGCTCGCGGGTCTGCGGCATCGGGCCGTCGGCGGCCGACACCACCAGGATCGCGCCGTCCATCTGCGCAGCGCCCGTGATCATGTTCTTCACATAGTCGGCGTGGCCGGGGCAGTCGACATGGGCATAATGGCGCGCTGCCGTCTCGTATTCGACGTGCGCCGTCGAAAT
>NZ_JAMYNB010000042.1:0-1035 GCF_040318795.1 Mesorhizobium sp. M1004 | reverse complement strand
GGGCGTGTCGACCCGCAAGGTGAAGGCGATCACGGAAGAACTGTGCGGCCATGCCTTCTCGGCCTCGTCGATCTCGGCCATCAACAAGCGGCTGGACGAGAGCAAGGGCGTCGAGTTGGTTGTGTGTCCGACGATCACGCCGGCCTGGTGGCAGCGATCGGCGAGGTGATCCCCGAAGCCGCCTGGCAACGCTGCTACGTGCACTTCCTCAGGAACGCGCTCGATCATCTGCCGAGGAAGCACGGCGACGACTGCCTGCAGGAATTGCGCTGGCTCTACGACCGGCGCGATCTCGCAGAGGCCAGGGCTGATCTTGCCGCATGGCTTGCCAAATGGTCGGCACGCTATCCGCGCCTGACAGGCTGGGCCGAGGATGCCATCGAACAAACCCTGACCTTCTTCAGGCTGCCGAGACAGCACCACAAGCATCTTAAATCCACCAACATGCTGGAGCGGCTCAACGAGGAAATCCGCCGGCGCACCTATGTCGTGCGCATCTTCCCCAATACCGAAAGCTGCCTGCGCCTGGTCAGGGCCTTGGCCGTCGAGACCAATGAAAACTGGATGGAGGCCAACCGATACATCAATATGGACGACCTGCGCGAGCACAAGAAGCTCGCTCTGCGCCAAGCCGCATGACCAGCATCATGGCCGCCCCATTTTGCAGAACTTGACGCACACAACCGAAATCCGCCGAATACGCCAACTCCTACCCCATCTGGCCACAAACCAGCGCCGGAAACCACCTCGCATTGCCCTTGCCGTCTCTCTCCACGCCCAAAGCCTATAACGCAACGGGCCCTCTTGAGGGGAGATGTCGCCGAAGGCGACAGAGGGGGTCACCGCGCGTGGAGCGCTAACCTTCATCGGTCGCAAGGGGGCGCATCCAGTCGAACCGACCCCCTCTGGCCTGCCGGCCATCTCCCCCTCAAGGGCATAGGCGCTAAGATAGGTATTGCCCTGCGGAATCGGGTGTGATTCTACACTGCGATGACACACGAATCGCTTGTTGATGACGGCTGGGCCGAGACGATT
>NZ_JAMYNB010000041.1:0-1207 GCF_040318795.1 Mesorhizobium sp. M1004 | reverse complement strand
CAGAAGCAAACTGCTTCGCCGCCAGCGGCGCACCGCCCTCGTTCGTGAGGCGTATATAGTCGCCACCAACCAGAACTGTCAACAGTCATCGACGATGTTTTTGCGATTTCTCGTAGAGATATCCACGGGGCGGAAATTCGTGAGCTGGCTTGGCTGAATTGTGAGTGGTGTTCCGCTGAGGATCACTCTTCTACCAAGCTCCCACCTAGGCGGCGGCAGGTGCGTGCCATCGGCCTGAGAATCGCCTCCTGGCGAGTGTCGATCCCCACGCCAGCCTAAGCAGCGCTTCAGAGCCGGCCTTCCAGCAATTCCGCCGTGATGTTGCGGCCGGCGAAAAAATACCCAGGACCAGACCCGTTCGGCATCGACTGCGAAAGCAATGCTGACGGCACGTCGCCAGCTGATGATCCGCGGACCAGCCTTGGGGTGGAAGACAATGCGGTACTCCATTGCCTATTTGGCTTTCGCCTGCTTCGCGTGATGACGCGCCTCGAGTCGCGAAAAACCGTCTCGACAGGGATGCCCTTAGCCGGATCCTGCCGGAGCTCGGTCAGGCGCGCCGGAACCTCCTCGCGCAGCCATCTCTCCCGCTCCGCCTCGAAATCCTCGAGCATACGTAGGCCGGCGCGAACATCTCAGGCATTGTTGTAGCGGCCTGATTCGAGCTGCTTCCTGATGAAGCTCTCATAGTGGTTCGTTCAGAGCGTAGTCGGGCACGGCAACCTCCTGGAAGATTATGGCGCCGATCAAGCCCGGTAGCAATAATAGCAATGATTGGAAGCGCACGATCACGGTTCGTTTTCCAAGATCTGATGGCGAGAGAATGGTTCGTCGCCTGGTTTTGCAGGGTCCAAAGCGTCCGGTCACCATCGCGCCGGCGCGTGGCGGTTGCCGCGCTGACAGAGCCGGGAGCCAACCGGCTTCGCGTGGGCAAAGGTGCCGAATAACAAAAAGGCCTGCGAGCTGCGGGCGGTTGGGGGTCATGATTTGGCTTTTCTGTCCCACGGCGTCGGCTTCGCCTGCTTCCGACCCCTGGTGCAGGTTAAAATCGCCATCGATCACGGTCCGAACGCAAAAAGCCCGCGTGAAGCGGGCTGTTTTTGATGTTGGTTGCGGGGACAGGATTTGAACCTGTGACCTTCAGGTTATGAGCCTGACGAGCTACCGGGCTGCTCCACCCCGCGTCACCTCCAGGGCAAGCTCTTGC
>NZ_JAMYNB010000040.1:0-1294 GCF_040318795.1 Mesorhizobium sp. M1004 | reverse complement strand
GGGTCCATTCCGGACACATAGGTTACGGTTTATATCGGAGACATGGGTAACACTTTTGGCCCGAAGGGGTTTTGGAGTGGTTCGAGCCTGCATGTCTCATCATCGAAGTAGCCCAAATCATAATCCATGAAGGAAGCCAGCCAGATATGGTCCTCGACCTGTTTGATGCCGACGGTCTGGCCGGCAAAGACGAGGCTGAGGTTGATCTTCTTGCGATTGTAGCAGATGCGGCCGCAGGTGGTGACGGTGACGGCCTTGTCGTGAAACGGATAATCGAGATCCGGCAGGCCGGCATAGATGCGCGGTGACGGCGTGTAGCGCTCGGCTGGACAGGCCATGTCGAGCGCCTGATGTGGGCGTTCTGAGTTGAACTCATTGATGAAGTCATCGAACCTGGCCTGCTGCTGCAGGAAATTGGCGCCAGCCGGTTTGGTGGTTTCCTTCTTGAGAGTCAGGTGCATGCGCTCATGGCGCCCGTTCTGCTGCGGACAGCCCGGCTGGATGCGCTCGATGTCGATGCCCAGGCGCAGCCACCAGACCGACAGTTTGCTGAGATTGAACAGCGCGTTTGGGCTGGCAAAGGGAACGCCGTTGTCGGTCCTGATGGCGCTGGGCAGGCCGAACTCTTTGAAAACGCTCTCGAACACCGTGAAGGCATAGGCTTCCTTGGTAGTCGACAACGCCTCGCAGGCGATGAGATAGCGGCTGGCGAAGTCGGTGATCGTCAGCGGGTAGCAATAGCGCCGATCGGCGAGCATGAACTCGCCTTTGTAGTCGGCACACCACAGATCGTTGGGCCGATAGCCGTTTGAAAGTGGTGTTCCCATCGCCCTGTTGCGCCTTCGCTTGCGGCGCTCGACCAGGCCATGGCGGTCGAGAACCGCATGCACCGTCGAGATCGCAGGCCGGTGAACGTCAGGATACAGCCGGGCCAACCGTTCGCGTATCTTTGGCGCACCCCAGGTCGGCTTGTCTTGCTTGAGGCGCACAATCAGCTTCTCGATTTGAAACGGAAGCTGATTGGCGTGGCGGTAGGGTCGGCGTGATCGATCCGTCAGCCCCTCAAGGCCACTGTCATTGTAGCGTGTGAGGATCTTGTAGCCGGTCTTGCGCGAGATATCGAACTCACGGCAAAGCACCGCCATCTTCTCGCCGTCCAGCAGCCGGGCAATGAACTTCAGCCGCTCTTCCATGACGTTACACTCCTTCCAAGGCACCTTGCTCTCCTTGCAAAGGGCCGAAAGTGTAACCCATGTCTCCGGAATGAACTGTCACCCATCTCTCGGGAAGGGCA
>NZ_JAMYNB010000039.1:0-3185 GCF_040318795.1 Mesorhizobium sp. M1004 | reverse complement strand
ACGCATAAAGCCCCGCAGCGAGCACGACGAGCCCCACCAGCGTGGATACGCTGCCACTTGCCAGAACGCGGTCATAGACCTGAAGCATGAACAGCGGCGAGATCAGCGCAAACACGTTGACCACGCCGCTGATCAACACAATGCCCCAAATCGCGGAAGTCAGAGGGAAGGGTCTCAAAGCTGATCCTTTAAGGAATGGTTGTCACGTAAGTCTCCGCAGCTGGCGACCCAGCTCCCTATATTGCTCCCCGATCGGCAACCGACTGCATCCGCTCGCTGGTTCAGGATCAGTGCTCCCGCCGAATATGTTTGGTCCCGGCATTTGATGGAGCGGGTCAACAACACCGTCCGGCTGAAGGTTTGGAAGGGATTCATCCTGGTCGGCCGCAAGGGCCCGAACAGGCTTCCGCCTCCACACCTTCAGGAGATTTCGGTCCACGACCAGCGCGACGCGCAGGGCTTCGTCACTGTACACGCTGACTGCTCCCAGGCGCCCCGGCCCATGGCAAGTAGCGGAAACGGACGGGAAAGCGCCCGCCCGGGGGGGCGGGGCGGGCGCGGTTCCGCATGGGTTTTCTGGATCAAACGAAGGTGAAGTCCGACGCGGTCAGGCCTAGGTCGGCCACGGTGACTACACCGCCCAGGTGGGCGAACTCGTGCGCGCTGCCGTCGGCGGTGACATAGGCCAGAGTTGCAACTCTGTCAGTGTAGCTGCTTTGGTAGACAATGATGTCGCCGGCGTGCTCGCCGGAGATCGCACTCGCCGCCTCATTAGCAGAGTTGAAAGATTCACCAGTGATCACCACGACGTGTTCGCCGTTCGCACCCGACGCCGCACCGCTGTAGAAGCTGCTCACCGGGTAGCCGGACTGTATGCTGGCGTTGTTGACGAAGTTCGCGCCAAAACCGTCGTTGTAGAGGCCTACCGCATCGAAGGCGAACTTGTCCTCCGCCGGGTTGAAATCGGTGATAGTGGTAATGTCCGACGTCGACCCGACAACCCCAGGCACCGGATTGTGGAACTGGAACACGAACGTGTCACTGTCGCTGCCCCCGGTCAACGTGTCCTGGCCGTCACCCACGTAGAGGACATCCTGGCCGGGTCCGCCGCTGAGCCTGTCATTGTCCTCACCGGAGACGCGCGCGTTGAAGCGGCCGTTGTCGCCGGAGAGATCGTCCCAGCCATCTCCGCCGAAGATGCGGTCGTTACCCTCGCCGCCGATGGCTCGGTCACTGCCCGCGCCACCCGAGATCTCGTCGTTGCCGCCACGACCGTCAAGCCAGTCACCGCCCTGGTAACCCTCGATCCAGTCAACACCCTCGGTGCCGAGGAGTGTTTCGGAACCCGGGCCACCTTCGATAATCTTTGCCATTGAAAATACTCCTAATGATGCCCCTGCCTGAGTCGTTCATATTCGTCATCGGACAATTGGAGAAATCGATTGCTTGGATAGGCATACATTTACGAAATGGATGCATTCTCGTTCACTTCGCCCTTCTGCTGAGCAGTTGCGGGCTCGCAGGCGGCGGGGACACGCCCCAGGCAATCGGCCCGAATATTCACACTCAAAGAACGGTCCAGGAAAACTTGGCAACCGGTCGTCCTGGTTGGGCCGCCCTCGGAAGAACGGGCATGGGGCTGTGTTGCCGAGTCGCGCCGGCACTGCCCATTGCGAGCAATGGAACGTTAGGGAGCGCGTTCGCGCGAGCCGAGATCGGAACCGACAGGCGCACCAGGTAGTACGAAATGCCGGGTTCACCAGGATTTCTCCGACCACCCCGCCAGTCGGGTGCTGTATCTTCTCACTAGGAAACGACGACAAAGTGTCCGGACGCTACAACCGCACCGGAGAGATTCGTGAAGGTCGCCCAGGCTCCGGCTCCTCCCACAAAGATCACGCTCGCCAGAAGGCCCGCCACCAGGTGCCGGCGAATGGACTCGAAACGTCATTGTTCTGATGAATGCCGGACACCGGGATCCTCCATGTCAGCGCGCTCTGCCACGTGATCCTGTGTAGACTCGATGGCCTTCAGGACTTTGGAACGCGCACCGAATGATCGCTGCCGTCCACCTTCCATCACCAACACCAAATCGACGGCGCGGATGGCGCTCGGCCGATGGGCGACGACAACCGCAATGCCCTTGCGCTCGCGCACGGAGGCGATCGCATTAACGACTGCAGCTTCGCCTTCCGCGTCGAGATGGGCATTGGGTTCATCCAGCACGACAAGGAAAGGGTCTCGATAAAGGGCCCGGGCAAGACCGATAAGCTGACGCTGCCCGGCGGAAAGTGCCGATCCGGCCTCACCAATCGGAGTTTCGTATCCGTGCTCAAATCGGAGGATCAGTTCGTGCGTGCCCGCTGCTTTCGCCGCGGCGACAATAGCCTCAGGGTCAGGATCATCTTCAAAACGAGCGATGTTTTCGGCAATGGTGCCATCGAACAATTCAACACCTTGTGGCAGATAGCCGATGTGACGGCCTAGTGCTTCCCGGTCCCATTGATCGAGGCTTGCGCTGTCGATGCGAACCTTCCCGGCGACCGGCGTCCATGCGCCGACGATGGCGCGCGAGAGTGTCGACTTGCCCGAGCCCGACGGGCCGATGACCCCGAGTGCGCTTCCCGCCTGAATGGCAAACGCAAGGCCGGTCACGGTCGGCTTGCTTTCGCCGGGCGGAACGATTGTCACGCTTTCGAGGCGCAGTTCGCGTTCAGGTGCAGGCATTAGCATAACAGGAGCGGTTTCAGGAACCTTTTCCAAGAGGTCCTCCAGCCGCGCCCAACCCTGGCGCGCCATGAGGAAGGGTTTCCAGCTTGAAATGGCGAGGTCGACCGGAGCCAGCGCACGCCCCATCATGATCGAACTGGCAATCATGACCCCGGCCGTAGCCTCTTCCCTGACGACAAGGTACGCACCGACGGCAAGAATGGCCGATTGCAGCAGCACGCGCAGCGACTTTGAAATGGCACCCAGCCCACCTGCCACGTCCCCAGCTTTCCGGTTGGCGGCCAGAAACTTGGCATTGGCCTTTTGCCATCGGGCAGCGATCCGCTTTCCAAGACCGAGAGCTTGCACGACCTCGGCATTGCAACGCGCTGCTTGCAGCAGACCATTGCGTGCCATGTTGTGGGCAACGGTATCGCTTATCGGCCCTTGCGAGAGAGTGTTGGCAAGGAGTGTCA
>NZ_JAMYNB010000038.1:0-4629 GCF_040318795.1 Mesorhizobium sp. M1004 | reverse complement strand
GGACCTTGGTGACCTTCACATTCTCGACGACTGTGGCGCCGCGCTGGCGGGCGCCCTTGGCCAGCGCCATGGCGATGTTGGCGGGATCGCACTGGCCGTCGAGCGGCAGATGCACGGCGCCGACCACATCGGACACGTTGAGATGCGGGTACATCTCCTTGACTTCACCAGGCGAAATCTCGCGCACGTCGACATCGAAGGCGCGGGCGAGAGACGCCTGCCGATAAATCTCGTGCTTGCGCTCCTCGGTCAGCGCCACGGTGATCGAGCCGACCTGGCGCATGCCGGTGCCGACATCGGTCTCGGCCTCGAGCTTGACGTAGAGGTCGGCCGAATATTTCGCCAGCCGCGTCATGTTCTGCGAGCCGCGCAACTGGCCGATCAGGCCGGCGGCATGCCATGTCGTGCCCGATGTCAGCTGCTTGCGTTCGAGCAGCACGATGTCGGTCCAGCCAAGCTTGGCCAGATGATAGGCGACCGAACAGCCCGAAACGCCGCCGCCGATGATGACAGCGCGCGCCTTTGTGGGGATGGCCTTGGCGGTCATGCGGCCTCGCGACGGTAGCTGGAAGCAAAGCGGCGCAGCCGAAGCGCTGCTTCTTGCAGCACGGGCTCGGGCTGGCAGAGGCTGATGCGGATACGGCCTTCAGCCACGCGGCTGAAATTGCGCCCTGCGTCACGGTCACGTTTTGCCTGCAACGACGATGGTGCGACTTGAGAGGGGATTTCGATGGTGGCCCGCTGCTCATTCATCGGGCAACTTCCTCGGGTTTGATGTACCATCCCCACGGACGACGGTCGGAAGTGAAGCGGGTGATCTGCTTGGTTTCGAGGTAGTTTTCGAGACCCCAACGGCCGAGCTCGCGGCCGATGCCGGACTGCTTGTAGCCACCCCCCCCGGGGCCTCGGTGAATGTCGGCTGAGAACAGTTGATCCGACGATGCCGGCCCGGAATGCAGCCGCGATGCGCTCTGCGCGGACGTCGTCGGCCGACATCACCGCCGCCGCCAAACCATAGCGGGAATCATTGGCTAGCCCGATCGCCTCGGCCTCCGTGGAGAACGGCCGGACGCAGACAACCGGACCGAAGATTTCCTCCCGCCAAACGTCGCTATCGAGCGGTACTTCGGTGAGGACGGTCGGTTCGACAAAGAAGCCTCTTGCAGGCATCTCCGGTCGTCTTCCACCACATTCAATTGTCGCGCCGGCTGCCCTGGCCGCCTCGACCGCCGACAAGACCTTTCGGTGCTCGGCTTCTGATACCCGCGGACCAAGCAGAACGCCCTCGTCGAGACCGTTGCCGATCGTGATCTTCCTCGTCTCCTCGACCAGGCGCGCCAGCAGCCGGTCGTAAATCCCTTCCTGGACCAGCACGCACCGGCCGCTATCTTGCGGAGATATCCCGCACGTTCAGCACCCGAGAGCTTTGGCCAGCCTTCGAGGTCGAAGCAGCGGCGCGCGGCTTTCACGGCCACATCGATGTCCTCTGAGGTTCCGGCCGGAGCTTTGTGAATGACCTCCTCCGTTGCGGGGTTGATCACATCGAATGTGCCGCCCTTTACTGGGGAGACCCACGTTCCGTCGATATAAAGTTGGCTGCGCATCCCTGTCTTTCCGTTAGTCCACGCCATTGCTGGCGAGATTAGGTTTCGCTGACCCAGCCCATGCGATAGAGCCGGCCCGTCTGGGAGCCCTCGACACTCTTGACGTAGCCGAGCGCTACCTCTCTCACCGGCATCGTCCGGGTGCCGGGAAAGAAGTCGCCGTATAGGTGAACCGATTCCTGTACGAGAGTCGGACTGACCAGATTGATCCGCAACCCCCGTCCAAGCTCTATCGCCGTGCTGCGTACAAAGCCGTCCAAGGCGCCATTGACTAGGGCGGCCGAGCTTCCCTGCCGGATCGGATCTTCGTTGGTCAGACCGGAAGTCAAGGTAAATGACCCATTGTCGCTGATGCGCTTGAGACCCCTCACGACGAGATTAACCTGCCCCATCAGCTTACTGCGTAACCCGATCTCGAACTGCTCATCTGTGAATTGGTCCAAGGGGGCATAGAGCACCGCGCCTGCTGTGCAGACTAACGCGTCGAATGCACCAACCTTGTCGAATAGGTGGTCGATAGAGTCCGGTTCGGCGATGTCGACCCGGAATGAACCGCTTGTTCGTCCGACCGCTACAACATCGTGCCGCTTGCCAAGTTCGGCCGCCACAGCCGACCCGATAACCCCCGTCGAACCAACCAGGACAATTCGCATAGAGTCCTCTTAGATATAGCGACGCTTAAGAGGCGACCTTAAACAGCGGAGCAAGTGCGGCGCGAAGCGCCATCTCCTGCTCCGCCGAGAGTTTTGCCAGTGGTTTGCGGACGTTGCCGGTTCCGAATCCGCGCAGTTGCGCGGCTCTGAGAACAGATGGCGTATAGGGTGCTCGCCAGATGAAAAGCAACGAGGGCAGCATGCGCTGCCAAAGTGCCAGCGCCCGCTCGTAATTCTTGGCTGCCACGAGGTTGTACAGTTCGACAGCCTCACCCGGCATGTAGTTTGCTGCGCCCCAGATAACGCCTCGCGCGCCTGCCATCAGGGCATAGAGTGTCGTTGTATCGCAACCATTTAGCACAGCGCCTTTGGTCTGCAGGTACTCCTGATGCACGGTAAAGTCGCCTGCACTGTCCTTGATGTAATTGAAATTGTTAAGACCGCTGAGTCGGTCCAAAAGCCGTGGCGAGACCGATATGCCGGTGGCCTGCGGGATGTTGTATCCGACAATGTCCACGCCGACCGCCGCGTCGATTTCCTTGTAGAAGTTGAAGATTCCATCTTCGTCGGACGGACCTTCCAGATACGGTGGCAAAACCATCAGCGCGTCCGCGCCGACCGATTCAGCTTGCCGTGAACGCCGGATGACTTCGTCCATGTTGAGTGCCGAAGTCTGGCAGACAACGTTGCAGCGGCCTGCGATGCGCTTCGCCCCCAGCTCGTAGAGCCGGTCGCATTCGGATTCAGTCAGGTAAGGGTGCTGGCCAGTGCCGGCCCCAAGAACCAGGCCGTGAACTCCCGCCGATACGTATTTCTCGACCAACTCCTCGAAGAGGCCGTAATCGATAGCCCCATTTGCGTCAAACGGGGTCTGCATTGCGAGATTGATGCCCTTCAGGTCCGCCATTACGTTCCTCTTATTGCTAGACTTCAGCACCCGCTTGCTTGAAACGGAGTGCCGTGACAAACCGGACGCCCAAGGATGTGACAAGTTTAGGGTATGTCCTGCTCGGAGTGGCCCGCGTCTTCAGGATCTCGATGACAGCCGAAGATTGCCCCGTGGCCAGTTCGGCGACGGCCTTCCCAAAGGCGGCCCCTCGAGCGACGCCGGTTCCATTGCAAAAGGCGGCCCCATAGACGTTCTTCGCCAACTCGCCGAAAACCATTCCGCCATTTTGCGCGAGCGTGAGCAGACCTCCCCAGCTGGCCTCAAAGCCCATTGAAGAAAGCCCAGGCCATCGACGGTCGAATGCTACCTGCTGCTGGGTTCGCGCCCTTAGCACATCTTGTTCTGTTGTCTTGAAATTCATCGCGTACGAGTAAACGTTTCTAAGGAAAAGACGGTTGTCGATCGTGCGCCGTACCGTCGTCCCAAAGCTGTCGGCCGGAATAAGCCCATAGGCTCGCTTATTGCCCACTTGGGAAAGCTCGCTCTCCGTGAGCTGTCGAGTCATGCTCGCGAAGGTGTAGAGCGGTATGGCGCGGTTGTTGAAGAAGCCAAACTTCGTCAGATAGCCTGAAGCGCAGATGATGACCTTCGAAGCCGTGATTGTCCCGACGGGCGTCTCGCAGATGTGCTTCGGCGCGCCGAACCGCACCGCCACAATAGCGGTGTTTTCATGAATGGTAACGTTCGGGGGGAGGCGTTTTACAGCGTTCTTGAGATACTTCGCAGGCTGGACTAGGATGGTGCCGGGGTGATGCAGGGCTTTGATGTAGTGCTTGCTTCCGGTGATCGCCTGGATTTCGGGGGTCTCAATCCAGCTGTAGTTCTGCCCAAGCTTATCGAGCGCCTTCGAAAAGCGGTCCAGGTCTTCCGCACCGTGAGACGTGGCCGCGCTGTGGTACTTTCCCTGCGGGTCCCAGTCGCAATCCACCCCATGCTCTTCGACGGCGCTTCGGATGTAGGCGATCCCCTCCAGGTTAACGAACAGCTCTTCTTTGTTTCCCTTGATGTCTTCGACGAAATCGCGCTTTCGGGGATTGTGCGCGAGATCGATGACGAAACCCATGCATCGTCCGGATGCATTGTCCCCAATGCGGCCGGCGTCGACCAGGATTACGGAGGCCTGCGGGTTGAGTTCGGCAAATCGACGGGCTGCGTGAAGCCCCATCCAGCCGCCGCCAATCACCAAGCAGTCGCATGCGACGTCGTCTTGTTGCGGCACCAGAGGCAGCTCCGGTCCCGACGTGCTGTACCAGCCGGAGACTGTTGGCTCCGGATGTGGCGGCTGGACGACAATACGCTGCCTTGTCATTGTTTGATTGAATGAGTTCACTGCCAACTCTCTAGGTGAATGCGGCCGGTAGCGTAGTCGCGCCAACGGCTGCTCTAGCGTTCTTCCTGTCCGAATAGACCATGTGCTGTCGGT
>NZ_JAMYNB010000037.1:2500-5000 GCF_040318795.1 Mesorhizobium sp. M1004 | reverse complement strand
ATAAGGGTGGTATTTCAAGGGTGGCTCCACCTGAGCTGGCGCCCAGGTTTCAAAGCCTACCACCTATCCTACACATGCCACTACGAATGCCAATGTAAAGCTATAGTAAAGGTGCACGGGGTCTTTCCGTCTAACCGCAGGAACCCCGCATCTTCACGGGGAATTCAATTTCACTGAGTCTATGCTGGAGACAGCGGGGAAGTCGTTACGCCATTCGTGCAGGTCGGAACTTACCCGACAAGGAATTTCGCTACCTTAGGACCGTTATAGTTACGGCCGCCGTTTACTGGGGCTTCGATTCAGAGCTTGCACCCCTCCTCTTAACCTTCCAGCACCGGGCAGGCGTCAGACCCTATACGTCGTCTTGCGACTTCGCAGAGCCCTGTGTTTTTGATAAACAGTCGCTACCCCCTGGTCTGTGCCACCCTCCTCTACTTGCGTAGAAAAGGGTCACGCTTCTTCCGAAGTTACGCGTGCAATTTGCCGAGTTCCTTCAGCATAGTTCTCTCAAGCGCCTTGGTATACTCTACCTGACCACCAGTGTCGGTTTCGGGTACGGTTTATAAGGAGGAGCTATTTCCTGGAACCGCTCCGCTGCCCGTTCAATCCGATAAGATTGGACAACTTGTGCGATCCGTCACTACCTCCAAGCCCACGAATATTAACGTGGTTCCCATCGACTACGCGTTTCCGCCTCGTCTTAGGGGCCGGCTAACCCTGCTCAGATTAGCTTTAAGCAGGAACCCTTGGTCTTTCGGCGGGGGAGTCTCTCACTCCCCTTACGTTACTCATGTCAGCATTCGCACTTCTGATACCTCCACCACCCCTCACGGGTATGGCTTCGTCAGCTTACAGAACGCTCCGCTACCGCTTGGCCCTTGCGGACCAAACCCTAAGCTTCGGTGTATGGCTTTAGCCCCGTTACATTTTCGGCGCAAAGACCCTTATTTAGACCAGTGAGCTGTTACGCTTTCTTTAAATGATGGCTGCTTCTAAGCCAACATCCTGGTTGTTTTGGGATCCTCACATCCTTTCCCACTTAGCCATAACTTGGGGACCTTAGCTGTAGGTCAGGGTTGTTTCCCTTTTCACGACGGACGTTAGCACCCGCCGTGTGTCTGCCGACTAGTACTCCCAGGTATTCGGAGTTTGGTTAGGTTTGGTAATCCGGTGAGGACCCCTAGCCCATCCAGTGCTCTACCCCCTGGGGTATTCGGTCGACGCTCTACCTAAATAGATTTCGCGGAGAACCAGCTATTTCCGAGTTTGATTGGCCTTTCACCCCTAGCCACAAGTCATCCCGAACTATTGCAACAGTTATGGGTTCGGTCCTCCAGTAAGTGTTACCTTACCTTCAACCTGCTCATGGCTAGATCACTCGGTTTCGGGTCTAATGCGACGAACTGAACGCCCTGTTCAGACTCGCTTTCGCTGCGCCTACACCTAGCGGTTTAAGCTTGCTCGTCACACTAAGTCGCTGACCCATTATACAAAAGGTACGTGGTGACCCTTGCGGGCTCCCACTGTTTGTAGGCAATCGGTTTCAGGTACTCTTTCACTCCCCTTGTCGGGGTGCTTTTCACCTTTCCCTCACGGTACTAGTTCGCTATCGGTCATGCACGAGTACTTAGGCTTGGAAGGTGGTCCTCCCAATTTCAGACAGGATTTCACGTGTCCCGCCTTACTCGAGGACGATTGATCGCATTACGCGTACGGGGCTGTCACCCACTATGGCCCTACTTTCCAGAAGGTTCCGCTTGTCTCTCAATCGCCACTGGCCTGGTCCGGGTTCGCTCGCCACTACTTCCGGAGTCTCGGTTGATGTCCTTTCCTACGGGTACTTAGATGTTTCAGTTCCCCGCGTTCGCCACTTTATCCCTATGTATTCAGGATAAGTTACCTATTATCGATACTTGGAAACCACAGTAGCAGATCGCTCTGCTACTCTGATTTTCCAAGTACCTTAGGTGGGTTTCCCCATTCGGAAATCTACGGATCAAAGGGTATTCGCACCTCCCCGTAGCTTATCGCAGCGTATCACGTCCTTCATCGCCTGTGCATGCCAAGGCATCCACCAATTGCCCTTAAGACACTTGATCGTTCTCATTGCCAATGCCCATCCGCGCAATCCGAAGGATTGTCGCTTCAGCCTCTCCCTTGCGGGGTTGGCGTCCGCGCAATTCCAAAGGAATTGTCGCCTGAACCGGATCCTGTGCGGGATCCACATTCGATGTCATTGGCACAAAAAGACCAGCTTCTCGAGATCGGTTCGAGGGTGCGGTTAGGCAAACCCATCATATGCGGGAGATTGAGCGTCTCCCGCGACAAATCACAAACCTTTCGGCTCATGAAGTTCGAACAAATCTTCTCTTTACGATGTCAAAACAGAACAAGCGGCAAGCCAAGAAGCTCACCACAAACCTTTATACGAATGACTTTTTTCACCACCCTCACTCGACACACTTCAAGGCGACGATCCTGCGGATCGCGCGACACGACA
>NZ_JAMYNB010000036.1:0-6807 GCF_040318795.1 Mesorhizobium sp. M1004 | reverse complement strand
ACCGACAGCACATGGTCTATTCGGACAGGAAGAACGCTAGAGCAGCCGTTGGCGCGACTACGCTACCGGCCGCATTCACCTAGAGAGTTGGCAGTGAACTCATAGCTTAACGCTCGGCGGCTAGTCCCAGGTAGGTGAACCATGAAAGGTGGGAAGCTACCGCGGATGAAGCAGAAAGACGCCGGAAAGGTCGTTGCGAGATTGGCTATAAGAGGGGATTTGGGTACAAGAATCGAGTACTCGGATCGACAATGGATTAACAGGATATAGATCAATTTAGGACACAAATTAGAGGCATCGATGTCGAATATTATGCCGGCACCATTCGCGCGTAAGTTGTATTACCACATGGCTCGCATCAGGCGATTCGAGGACAGGGTTATTACTCTGGTCGATGACAATGAGATCGCCGGCGTGACCCATGAGTATAGCGGGCAAGAGGCGGTGGCAGTCGGCATCTGCGGCGCGCTGGCGGCCGCAGACATCATCACAAGCACCCATAGAGGGCATGGTCACACGTTGGCGAAGGGGGGAGACGTCGGCAAGATGTTCGCTGAACTGCTTGGCCGGACGACCGGATACAATCAGGGTCGTGGCGGATCCATGCACATTGCCGACATCGGACTTGGGATCTTCGGAGCTAATGGTATCGTCGGCGCTGGAACTCCTATAGCCTGTGGCGCGGCTCACAAATTCAAAGCCGCTCGCGAAAACCGCGTCGCCGTTTCGTTCTTCGGCGACGGTGCAATCAACCAAGGCGTTGTGCACGAGGCGATGAACCTCGCGGCGATCTGGCAGCTTCCCGTTGTCTTTGTGTGCGAGAACAATCAGTACGCGATTTCGACACCGCTCAAACAAGTCACCATCCTCGAGCCCTATCTTCGTGCTCAATCCTACGGAATGCCTGGGGTGAGCGTCGACGGCATGGACGTGGAGGCAGTCTATCACGCTGCCCTCACCGCCACGGAACGCGCTCGGTCAGACAAAGGCCCGACTTTCATTGAGTGCCAGACTTATCGTTACTTCGGGCACTATACCGGCGAGCGTCACATGAAGATGAGTTATCGGCCCCAAGACGAGCTCGAAAGCTGGAAGTTGCGGGACCCCATCAAGATTTGGGCAGCCCGTATGGTGGAAGGCGGTTTGTGCACGCAACAAGACGTCGAAGCGATCGACGCGGAAGTTGACGCTGAGATTGAACGAGGCGTCGAGTCCGCAAGGAGCAGCCCGCAGCCGAACCCGGCGGAGGCGCTCGATTGCATGTACGCTGTGTCGTACCCGAACACTCCGGCGTGGGGAGTAGAGCCGTGAGACAGCTGAGATTTCTTCAGGCCATGAATGAGGCCTACCATCAGGCTATGGGCGCAGACGCGAGCGTCTTCATCATCGGGGAGGACATTCGAGGTGGAATTCGCGGTGAGACGAAAGGCCTGCATGGCGCCTTCGGTGATTCCCGCGTGCTCGACACGCCGATTTCCGAGGCTGCGTTCACCGGGTTCGCCACTGGGGCGGCTTTGGCCGGCCTGCGTCCGATCGTTCAGTTCCAAGTTCCGTCACTGATTTACGTTGCGTTTGACCAACTGGTGAATCAAGCCGCGAAGATGCGACTGATGCTCGGCGGCCAGGCTAATCTGCCAATCACATACACGATTATGGTGTCCGGCTCGCGGGGAGGAAACGCGGGTCAGCATTCGGACAATCCTTACCCGTATCTCCTCCATGCAGGTTTCAAGGTCGTTTGCCCTTCGAACGCCTATGATGCGAAGGGTTTGATGATCCAAGCAATTCGAGAAGACGACCCGGTCGTTTTCATCGCATCCGCCATGTGCCTTCCGCAAAGGGGTCAGGTGCCGGAAGAAATCTTTGCGGTACCTCTCGGTCGCGGTGACGTTAAGCGTGAAGGCTCCGATGTGACCGTCATTGCTATTGGACACTTGGTGCCCGAGGCTTTGGCTGTCGCTGAGACCGTCTCTCAGAAGAATGGCATCAGCGTTGAAGTGTGGGATCCTCGCTCTCTCTTGCCACTCGACAGGGAAGGACTTTTGAAGACGGTCAGGAAGACCGGCCGCGTGGTCATCTATGACGACACGAACCGTACTTGCGGCTTCGCAGCCGAGCTGAGTGCAATCATAGCCGAGCTGGCGTTTTCGTCTCTCAAGGCGCCGATCAAGCGTGTCACGCGGGCTGACGTCCCCATGCCGTTCAACCTTAGGCTCGAATCTGCGGTTCTGCCGAAGCCGCAGGAGCTTGAAGATGCCATCATATCTGTAAGGAGCTATGCTCATGCTTGAAGTTCGCATTCCGAAGATGGGTGCATCGACAGTCGACGTTGATCTCACGAAGTGGCACGTTTCGGTCGGGACCTCCGTCGTTCCGGGGCAGATTCTGGCTGAAGTGGAGTCGGAAAAGACGAACATCGAGATCGAAGCGGAAACTGCGGGCGTAGTTGCTGAGATCCTTGTCGACGAAGGGGCGGTGACGGGGGTCGGAACCGTCATCTGTCGCATCAAGACCGATTAGGAGCGGGGCTGGAATGAATGTTCTTTCGCTCGGGTCGCGAAACTCCAGAAGTAACTCCCAAGGCTGGACGTCGGTCGCCCGCACTCTGGCGGCCGACGTCCGACCGCATGAGGCGCGGCGGGCGCCTCCGGGCGGCCTGACACGTCAACTATACACCGATCGTAGAGACGACTATGGCACGCGACAAACGCTTTGAAGGCAAGACGGTTTTGATCACCGGAGGAGCTCGGGGTCAGGGTGCGGCTGAGGCCGTCCAGGTCGCATCCGAAGGGGGCCGGGTAATCATCGGGGACATCCTCGACGACCACGGCAAACAGATCGCCGAGACCATCGGTGAAACAGCGTCTTTTGTACATCTCGACGTCGGTAGCGAGGAGGACTGGCAAAGCCTAATCCGCTTCCTAGAAGGACAGAAGACGGGACTTCACGGCCTGGTCAACAACGCGGCGATCTACCAACCGTTGCCGATGGCCGAATCCAGCGTCGCGATGTTCGAAAGGCACTTCCTTATCAATCAGCTGGGTTGCTTCCTCGGCATGCGCGAAGTCGCGCCTCTCATGAAGGCAGCCGGCGGGGGCGCGATAGTAAACATCTCGTCTGTTGCCGGGATGCGTGGAAGCCGAACGTCCATGGCCTATACCGCGACAAAATGGGCCCTGCGAGGCATGACGAAATGCGCGGCGCTAGAACTTGCTCCAGCCGGAATCCGCGTCAACTCCATCCATCCCGGATGGATTGAAACGGAGATGCTGCTCGCTGAGGATCCTTCGGACAGAGAGCGCCAGTACGCGCTCATTCCGCTCAAGCGGGCCGGCACGGTCCATGAGATAGCGGACCTCGTTCTCTTCCTGCTCTCAAACGAGAGCAGCTATATCACCGGAGCGGAGATCGCGATCGACGGAGGGCTGTTGTTGTGAATCATTGGTCACCTCGAATGATCTCCCTTTCGCAACTCAACGTGCGCCCGCTCGGATTTCTTCTCCATGCATACGCAGGCAGAGCAGCCTGATAACCGCAACCGGCGAGCCTGGTAGATAATTCCCGCGAAACGTAAAATAGCACAGTAGCGCCGATGCCCATTAACGTCAGAATGCCCGCCCTTGCTTCGGACATGGAAGCTGCCACCCTTGTGAAGTGGATGTTCAAGGAGGGCGATGACATAAAAGCTGGAGACGTTCTGGCCGAGGTTTGTAGCGGAGGTAATACTGGTCAGATCAAGGCTGCTGCCGGGGGTACTCTGGAAAGGATCGTGGTCCCGGAAGGCGCTGATCGAGTAAAATTTAGGGACCTCGTCGCCGTCCTCGCCTTCAAGAGCGAATCTGGTTCCGTTGCCGTCGCTCCCCGGCAAGCGTCCGACAAACGTGGAGAACCCGAGCCTCAAACTACAGCTAAGAACACGGCCGAAGCTACGTCCTCCGCAAGTAAAGGTCCCTCGGACGATGCGGTTCTCAAGCTGTTTGAAGACGGATCATACCAACTTGTACCTCACGATGGCATGCGTAGGACGATCGCTCGTCGGCTGGTGACGTCGAAGCAAACTGTCCCGCATTTCTATGTCGGCTTAGATTGCGACATCGACGAGCTTCTGGCGCTGCGCTCCCGTCTCAACGATGCCGCGCCCAAGCCCACGGACGGCCTGACGGCCTACAAGCTGTCGGTCAATGATATGATCATAAGGGCCCTGGCGCTTGCGCTGCGAAACGTTCCAGACGCGAACGTCTCCTGGACCGAGAACGCTATGGTCAGACACAGGCATGCCGACGTGGGGGTGGCTGTCTCGATCAGTGGTGGTCTGATCACGCCGATCGTACGCAAGGCCGAGCTGAAGACGCTCCAAGTCATTTCCAACGAGATGAAAGATCTTGGCAAGCGCGCGAAGGATCGCAAGCTAAAGCCTGAGGAGTATCAAGGCGGCACCACGTCAATCTCGAACATGGGCATGATGGGCGTCAAGGAGTTCGCTGCTGTGATCAATCCGCCGCACGCGACCATTCTTGCGGTCGGTGCGGGTGAACAGCGTGTAGTCGTCAAGAACGGTGTCATGGCCCCCGCGACAGTGATGAGCGTTACACTTTCCATCGACCATCGCTGTGTGGACGGCGCGCTCGGAGCCAAGCTGCTGCAGGAATTTAAGAGTTATATAGAGAATCCGATAGGCATGCTCGCCTGAGCAATATTCTGGTTTCGTGACGCGAGAGCCGATGACGCTGCCGGCCAATTTTTTCCATTGGGAGAATGCGGCCGGATGGGCAGCGGAGATCACCGCCACGGCAAGCTTCTTCCAGCTTCGCGCACGAACTATACTTGGCGATTGCCCAAACACCCAGTCTTTGAGCCGGACGAACGGCAGGGCCATCGTGCTGAGCGAGAACCAGGGCGTGGTTTAGCCGATCTTACCAAAAGACGGGCGGACTGCTTGGCGCTAACCTGGCAGGAGCGGAGGTGACCGAACTCATCGACGAATTGATAGCGGCTGCGACCGACGATTTTCCGAGATCCTGAAAGAAAGCGTGCTCGACGCCTTCGGCCGAGCGATGAAAGCGTAGCGACGTCAGCGGGTAAAAAGGGCAACCCCCCTCGTCATCAATCGCGTTGATCTGTCGGCTAACATCCAATTCCGCTGAACGACAGGTGCTGGGCAGACGTTTCAAAACTGCCAACGCAGTCAAAGAAGATAGGTCGTAATAGCGGCGCGAAGACATCGCGGACGTGTATTCCGACTGTTGAGGAAAACCATAGCTGACAGACTGGCAGGCACGATTGCAATCGTCACCGGGGTGGGCGAGGCATCGGCGCCTGTATCATCCACCCTTTCCGGAGGAGGAGCAAAAGTCGCCGTTGCGCAGAGGAACTCGTAGCTTGAGGCGGTTCTCAACGAACGCATCATCTAAGTGAGGGCGGAACTTTCGAATTCCAGGGAAAATCGCCTTGGACGTGCAGACAGTCGCCGAGCGCTCGCCGGCTTAGACATCCTCCAACACAACGCCGGTGTCAATGTTCAAAAAGACGGTCGACGAGATGACCGAGGTGGGCTGAGATCAGATGATGGACACCAACCTCATTCCTGTTGATCAAGGCGGCAATGCACGCCCCTTCGCAAGCGGGGTAGCGGAAGCATCGTCAACATCGATTCAATCGAAGGGCTTCATCGTGGCGCCCGCATCGGCTCACGCCCTTACCCGTTCTGCTTTCGGATCGTACATCGGCTTCAGCGACGCCTCGGCGGCGAACCGCTCGCCGGCGATCTCGATCTCGTAGGACGACGCCAGCAGATCCGCCTCGCTTTCGCCCTGGCACGGCACGTAGCCGAGGCCGATGGCGCCGCCGAGATGATGGCCGTAATTGCCCGAGGTGATCGGACCGACGATCCTGCCGTCGCGCAGGATCGCCTCGTTGTGGAAGAGCAGCGGCTCGGTGTCGTTCAGGCGGAACTGCACCAGCCGACGTGACAGGCCGGCTTCTTTCTTCTTCAGCACGGCATCGCGGCCGAGGAAGTCTCCCTTGGCCGTCTTCACGGCAAAGCCGAGGCCGGCCTCCAGCACATTGTCTTCGTCGGTGATGTCGTGGCCGAAATGCCGGAAGGCCTTTTCGATGCGGCAGGAATCCAGTGTGTGCAGGCCGCATAGCTTCAGGCCGACGTCGGCGCCGGCTTCTTCTATAGCCTCGAAGACGTGGGCGGCCTGATCGGTCGAGACATAAAGCTCCCAGCCGAGCTCGCCGACATAGGTGACGCGGTGGGCGCGGGCCAGCCCATGCCGATTTCGATCTCCTGAAACGTCCCGAACGGGTTGTTTTCGTTTGAAAAATCGTTGGGGCTCACCCTTTGAATCAGCTTTCTCGCATCCGGGCCCATCAGGCAGAGCACGGCTTCGGCAGCGGTCACATCGGTGATGACGACGAACTCGTCGGCAAGGTGTTTTCGCAGCCAGGCTAAATCGCGCTGCAGCGTCGCACCGGGCACGACGAGGAAGAAGGCTGTTTCAGACAGCCGCGAGACGGTGAGGTCGCTCTCGATGCCACCGCGCTGGTTGAGCATCTGGGTATAGACGATCTTGCCCGGCGCCACATCCATGTCGTTGGCGCAGAGCCTTTGCAGGAAGGCGCAGGCGTGGCGGCCTTCGACGCGGATCTTGCCGAACGAGGTCATGTCGAACAGGCCGACGCCGTTCCTGACCGCCAGATGCTCCTCGCGCTGGTTGTCGAACCAGTTCTGCCGCTTCCAGGAATAGCGGTATTCGCGCTCTTGCCCTTCGCGGGCGAACCAGTTGGCGCGCTCCCAGCCGGCGA
>NZ_JAMYNB010000035.1:0-6834 GCF_040318795.1 Mesorhizobium sp. M1004 | reverse complement strand
GGGGTGGGGTTTTGTCAAACCGCCCCTTTTTTTGTGGGGTTGGTTTTTTTGTATATATAAAAACCAAAAACCACCCCGCCTCTGATGGGCGGCCGGAAAAGCGTAGTCGGAAAATGTGAGGTCGACGGGTCACCGGGCCCCCTTTTTTTCTGAAGATAGCAGCTGCGCAAAAATTGCCCCTTTACGGGCCCTTATCGATGCGCGCCTGGGTTGCCAAACCAGTCTTCCCCGTTGACTATGTCACCATGTTCGACCGTGATATCGCTTCATGTGTCCATGATGACTTGTTTCCATGTTGACATGGAAACAAGGAAACAACGCCGGAAGGAGGCCCTATGATCATCTCCGCTGCGATCCCAAAGGGCGGCACTGGCAAATCGACGATGCTGCGCACCCTCGCATCCGTCGCGCTGCATCGGGGCTATTCGGTCACTCTTATCGATGGCGACCGGCGGCAGAACATGAACCGCTGGTTCCAGATGCTAGGCGAAGCTGGCAATCGTCCTGACAAACTTACGATGGTGAGCGCGATGACGCCGCAGGAAATCCTTCGCGCGGCAGCCACTCACAACGGAGAACGCTCGGTCGTCTTGATCGATACGGAAGGCACCACAAATGACAACCTCATGGCCGGGCTCTTCGCGGCCGACATTGTCGTCGTGCCGGTCTATTTTGCCCTCGACGATGTGACCGCCGCCATCCAGATCACCGACCACTACATCCCGCTGGCGGTCGAGAGCCGGGGTAGACCGCTGCCTGCGATATTCGTGCTGACCAAGCAGACCATCATCGATGGCAGGGCGCGAGCCCTGACAGAACTGCGCGCCATCATCCAGGCCAACGGGACACCGATTGCGGAACACGTCCTGCACAATCGCGTTGCCTACCGCGACCTTCAGACCGGGCAGACCCTTTACAGCCCCGAGGTGCCCGACGCGAAGGCGATTGCCGAGAGCGAAGGGGTCTTCGACGACCTTCTGCAAACCTTCATCGAAGCCACAAGGAACGCGGCATGAGTGAAGAAACCGCGCCGAAATCCGGTGACGACAAGAAGGCCCGCATGATGAAGGCGATCTCCACGCAGCCGCCCGTACTGCCGAGCATGTTCATCCCACAGAAGGCCGAGCCGTCAGGGATCAAGGAGCAAGCTACGCCCCAGATGCAGGAACCGACAAAGCCATCCCCGGCAGTCGGGCCCGATTTCCGCAAGCTGCTGCGGCAGGGTCAGAAAAAGGACCCCATTGCCGGAAAGAAGATTCGCGAGGAGGAGATGATCCGCTGCGGGTACTATTTGACGGCCGTGGAGCAGCGCCAGTTCAAGTTGCTGGCGATCAGCAACGGGCACAGCATGACCGAACTGCTGCGTAAGGCCGTGCAGGATTATATCCGCATACATAAGCACAAACTGCCGAAGGAATAATCGGCGGTTTTGGAGTCGCTCTCGCATGCCGTGACGGGTGATGTTCGTGGCTCTTTTGCAACGTGCAAAAAAAGGGCCCGCGACGGAACACTCCGTCGCGGACCCTGAGATGTGTTTGCCTACTCGGGTTGGCTGAGGTGTTTCAGCACCTCGCCGAGGATTGCGTCTCGCACCGGACGCCCGCTGGCTGCCGCTTTGTCGTCGACCAGCTTTGCGGCCAGTTTGGGCGACAGCGGCATGAAGTCGTAGCCGTGTGAGATGGCTGCGCGGCGAAGATCCTCAAGCGTTTCAAATGAGCGATCGTGGGTGCCGAGCCAAAGACCGGGCTCGTCGGTTTCTTCGTGCGGGAACGCTTGCAGGAAGTAGGTCCGAAGTGGTGGGTCGTAGCCGATGACAGCGTCTGGATCCGAGCGGACCTGTCCGGTCACGGTGCCAGTGACAGTGATGGTGTAGCGGCTCATTGCAACCTCCTTTGGCCGGTGGGGAGCCGGCCCCTTGCGGGGCCGGCCTCCGATGCCTCACTGGGGGTTGTTCCAGAGGATGACCTTCTTGTTTTCCTCGCCGCCCGGGGCGGGAGCGAGATTGCCGAAGATGACGCCGATCTCGGGGGCCTCCAGCTTGACCGAGAGGTATTCCTCGCCCGAACGCTGGGAGATGCGGTGCCAGCCGGCTCCGATCTCGAAGCCCGTGCGCTTGTTGACAATCCGGTAGTCGGGGGCGTCCTCGCGCGATTTGTTGGTGTTCGGGATCAGCGTGATCGGGGCATTGACCCGGAGCGTGGCGAAGACGCCTTCCATCGAGCCGTCGGCCTTGGTGGTGAGGTTTGCGATCGTGGTGGCCATGGTAGTTCTCCTTCGGTTGCATCGGGACCATTCCCGATGGCGCCAAAGGAGAGGGCCGTCCTGCTGCGGTCATCTCGGCGAAAATTCTGGAAAATTCTATTTGCCGAAAAATTGCGGGCAGGCCCTTCGCCTGCCCGCAGGCAAGAAACAGAAATCGAATTTTCCTGAATATTCGCCGAGTGTACCCCCAACGGGGGTTGACCGCACAAAGCAGGCGGTCGTCTACAAAGGCGACATGAAACGGGAATGGCCCCGGATGCGACCGAAGGAAAAGAACTCAGGCCGCCATCGCTAGACCGCCGACGCAACGCTGCCGGATCGCAGGAACATGCTGCAGCCTCTCGGGTCATGTCGTCGGCATCGCCAACACATCGAACAGCAGCCCGGCGCGTGGCCGCCTTGCATGTTCGGGCTCGCGGCAGAGTGGTTTCGAGATCGGAGCCGGCTGGCAGCGGCCTTCACGCCCCTCGGGGACGATACCGCGCAGTCAGGTTGGATGACCCGGCAGGCCAGGATGTTGTTCGGCACGCTTGCACCCGCTTCAGAGGCGAGAAGCGTCAAGATGATCATCCGCACAACGCCCCGCGGCTCTGCGCGTGGACCGGTTTCGAAAGGGGCCGGCTCCGTCCGCACATACAGTGGATTAGGCGGCGCGGAGCCGGATCAACATATCGGATTGAACCCGCCGGGCTGTCGGCAGCCATCATCCTGGCAACGTTAGACGCTCCTCCGGCATCATGCGGGCTTCGGCTTGGCGGCGAATGTCCGAACCGGCATGGCGGAGCATGGCGCACCAGTCCTCCACATTGTACGTCGTTGCCATCCGGCCCCTGGCCAGATCGTAAATGACGCACGGCTTGTTTGCGATGGCGAGCCGAAGCACGTTGACGGCCGTACCGGGTGATGCGCCGTCCCAGACCATCATGCCAAAGTCGGCGCGCCGCGCCATCTCCCGGTCCTTGGCGGCGTGGAACCAGTGCTCGTGAGCTCCTTCAGGAGACGGAACATGGTAGGCGGCCCAGTCGCCCAGATTGTTGCGGGGTTCCTTGCCGGCATGGAAGACCCCGACATGCTCGTACTTGTAGCCCGCGAGCAGGCCCTGCGCCTCGGCATCGGCTCCAGGCGCGTCGCCAACCAGCACGCCGTGCTCGGCAGCAACGATTGCGCCGATGCGCGCGATGGCAGGTTCCGGCAGCTCGAATATCTCGCGTGATCCGCCTATGAATATCATCGACATGGTGACTTTCCCTTCTCGCTCCGCGTCCCCCGCCCCGCGCCGGCCGCCCTCTCCCTCTGGCCCTGCGCGAGGGATCGTCACCCGAAGGCCGAGACGGCGAAGCCGGCTCGGGAAGCGGCGGGACGCCGCGACGAGAGCCCGGCCGGCCGCAGGCCGGCGCGCCCGGATCCTGCAGCTGCCGGAGGCGCTACGCGCATCATCTGGCTAGTGGCGCTACGCGCTTGGAGCTACGGGCCTTTGTCGGCCAGCCAGAGGCTCACGTCCTGGATCGAGCGCTTGGCCGCGAAAAGAGAACGTCAATCCAGACGGCTGACGCGGCGGCCCTCGCTGCGCGCTCCGATAAAGGCGCCTGCGATTTTCATCATGAATGCCTTGCTGAAACGACCGAGGGGCTTACCGTCGGCTTCGATGTACCAGGAGCGTTCGGCAATATCGTAGTTGTATTCGTCAACCACGATCCAGCAGCGTTTGAGATCGGTCAGACCGGCGCGGCGGCACTCGATAGCGGAGACTTCCAAACCGACCCGATCGCTGGTCGGTGGCTGGGTGGTTATAGCCAGGAGCGCGAGATGGGTCAGGCCATCTCTTGCGCCGCGGACAGCGATGACCACGCAGGTCGGCCGGATCTTGCGGCCTTCCGTTTCGCCGCGCTCGTGTTGCCATGCCCAAAGATACGGATAGGAGATCACCTGACCAGGCAGAAATCTACCGCTCATCATCGTATCCTTCCCCGCGCGCTAGTCGGTCGATCTCAGCGGTGAAGAGTTCCGTGTGTTCCTCCGGCATCTCGGCGACATGGTATGCGCGGCGGGGATCGCCGCCGATGCGCATCCGTTCGTAGTGCTCGTAACTCATCAGCACGAACCGGGGTTTCCGGTGCTTGGTGAGAATAACGGGTTCGCGGCTGGCAACGTCGGTGACGTCGCCAACCTGCTTGTTGAGATCCCCCGTCGTGAACTGGCGCATGGCTGGACTCCTTGATCAGACTCCATATTATCTGGATTTTCTGGATTTGCAAGAAAACGGCGCTCACGCGCCGCCCTCCGCGAACCGCCAGACGGGGATGCCGAGCCGACGGGCCTTGTCGGCAAGGTTGTCGGTAATGCCGGAGCCGGGAAAGACGATCAGGCCGTAGGGCACCACGGAGAGAAGCTGGTCGTTGCGGCGGAACGGGGCTGCCTTGGCGTGCCGGGTCCAGTCCGGCTTGAAGGCGATCTGCGTGACCTTGCGGTTCTCGGCCCAGCAGGCGGCGATGCGTTCGGCGCCGCGCGGGCTGCCGCCGTGGAGCAGGACCATGTCGGGATGCTTCTCGCGAGCCTTGTCGAGCGCGTCCCAGATCCTGTCGTGATCGTTGCAGTCGAGGCCGCCGGCGAAGGCGATCTTGGTCCCTGCTGGAACGAGCACCTCGGTTTCGGCGTGTCGGCGGGCGGCGAGGAAGTCGCGGCTGTCGATCACCGAAGCCGTCATCGCCTGGTGGCTGACCTTGGAGCCGGTGCGCGGTCGCCATGCCGATCCGGTTTGTGCCTCGTAGAGATCGGCGGCCTCATCGCGCATGATTTCGATCACGTTGCGGCGCTCGATATAGCTGATGCCTTCCGCGGTCAGCCGCTCCAGCTCGACCGACTTCACCTCCGAGCCGTCCTGCTCCTGCTGACTCGAGCGCTGCGCCTCCTCGTTGCGGTCGAGGCTGCGGGCGACACGCTCGGCGGCACGGTGGAAGACGTTTGCGAAGGACCAGAGCAGGTCGTCGAGATCGGGTTCGAGCCTGGTGTCCCCGAGCATGCCGGCGAAGGTTTCTACGATCCCGGCGAGGCCGGCCCGGATCACCTCGTCGTCGGGAAGCGGCCGAGGGTCAGGTTCGTCCTGATGCGGGCGATGGCCGTACATCTGCAGTTCGAGGATAACGCGGTCGGTCGGCGAGGAGGCGTGGGAGGGCTCGTAGCCGTCATCGAAAGGAATGTCGTAGGTCATGGCGGTGTCTCCGTCGGTTGTGGCCGCGCCTATCGCGGCCTGACAGCGCTCCCCGGCCGCGCGCCGGGCGCGGCCGCACCGAAGGCCGGAGCGCGAGCGGAGGACGGCGCAGCCGTTGCGGCCGTGACCGGGGGGTGGCAGGGGTCGCCTCTCAGGCAGGCCGCGGGCGCGGCCTCTCCGGTGACCGCCGCCATGTCTGCAGGCTATCCGGCGACGCCGCGCCGAGCCGCGTGCCGGCCCGACCCATTCATCCGGGCGGCAGGAAGAGACGGGCATCCTCCGGGACGAGTTGATCGCGGAGCCATGCCGCGAGGTGGGCTTGGCCGAGATGACGCAGATCGTCGTTGAAGTCGCCGAGCTGCGGCCGCAGCACCAGGGCGAGAATCCCTGCCTCGCCTGCGCGCTGGCTGAGACGCTCTATGCCGTGCCGGCCGGCGGCGTCGGCATCGGCTGCGATGTAGAGGCGACGGCAGCCAGGCGGGAAGATCAGGCCGGCGAGGTGATTGGCTGAGGTGGCGGCAGCCAACGGCAGCGCCGGCATCACCGTCCGGAGCGACGCCATCGTCTCGAAGCCCTCGCCGGCGGCCATGACGGGCGCACCGGACTGTTGGCCTAGCCAGATGCCGTTGCCCAGCAGGTGACCAAGCGAGCGGCGTGGATCGGCGACCGGCGCCTTGCCGACCTTGCCACTCGGGTCCAGCCCAGAGGACAGGTAAGTGCGCTGCAGGCCGGTGATCTGCCCGTCGAGGCTGGTGACAGCCGCAATCAGAGCAGGAAGCGTCCGCGTCTCGCCCGTTGCGAGATCCCTGTAGTAGCAGCCAGGATGGAAGCGCAGCGCGCGCTCATGCGTCGAAAGCAAAATGCCGCGACCGGCAAGATAGCGTTCGGCCAGCGTACCGGCGATCGGATGCGACATGGCGAACAGGCGACGCGCGGCGTCAGGCGAGCCGCGTGTCGCAGCAGGCTGGCGATGCGAGCCAAGGGGCTGGGGCGGGAGCTGGGGCGGTGGCAGCGGCATGGAGAGGAAGCGACGTGCTTCATCCGCGACCTCGCGGAAGTCGACCAGACCGCAGCTCTGCTCGATGACGTCAAGCAGGTCGCCATATTCCCCCGATTGCTCGTCGACCCATTTTCCGGCTGCCTTGCCGCCAACCGCCTTGAGCCGCACATGCATGGAACGGCCGCGCGTGTTGCGGACATCGCCGACCATCCAGTAATTGCCGGAGCGATGGCCGTTGGAGAGATATTCGCGGCACGCCCCCACGGCATGTTAACCCCGGCGGCGTGCCAGCAAGGTTTCCGAGCCGGGCAAGACCGCCTCCCCCCAAAACCCGTGGGGTACGGTCGGTGACGCCCACCACCGT
>NZ_JAMYNB010000034.1:0-12908 GCF_040318795.1 Mesorhizobium sp. M1004 | reverse complement strand
CAAGTCCATCCTCCCGGCCTAGGTTAAGGTCAACAACCACGAGATCGACTGGCTCACGTGAAAGAACATAGTCAAACTGCTTGCTATCGTGGACTGCGGTTACTTTCAGGGCATGCATCGTGAGATACTCGGCGATGAGGCGCCGCATTGCGGCATCATCGTCAATGACAAGAACATGTTTCAACGGCACACCTCGTTTTGGGGGTTGCGCCCCGATCAGGGTTGCATTACCTGAGTCTGCAAGCAAAAGGCATGTATTAGGGATGACATTACTTGAAATTGAACAACTGGTTCTCAAAACCCTCAACGCTCTAGTTGCCGAAAAAGTAGAGGTGTCGATGACAACCAGAATGCGGGATCTCGGCCTCGACAGCCTCGACTATAACGAGCTTGCTACGGCGATCGAGAGCCGACTTGGCTGGTTTGTCGACGATTACAAGCTCTGGCAATACGAGTCCGTAAGGCATGTCGCCGACGCCGTCGCCAGTCAGGAGTTGCGCACCGCGGAACCACCAGCAGTGCGACAAGTGCTGGAGTAGTGCTGTAGGCACAGGTTACGGTGAGGGCAGCTTGGGCGGCGGTAGCTATTGCCATTGCTCCGCTGTGGTTTCTATTCGTGACTGGTGTGTTTGAGAACTGTTGGGTCAGCCCGGTCCATGTCGCAGTGCCGATGCCCCCTTGGTGGCGTTGCCCGCAATTGCGATCGCTGCGCCCAGGGCACCAATGCTGACGGTCGTTGTCAGGCCACCCGTTGAATTGTTGTCAGAGGCAACAGTGCCCACCACACCATCCCAATTGGTGGTCGTATAGACCGACATGTAGTCACGGAACACACTGACAGATAGACCACACCAGAATTGAAGATGCTTTCCACCTGAGCGAGAAGGGTGGCAGCCACACCCCCAATCGTCATACTGTTGACGGTCACTGCACTTTCGGTGTCAGTGGTCTCAGTTGTCACGATGACACGACGATTAGCGTGTGGCGCGACAAGAAGCGGAATGCTGGTGTGGGTGTAAACGGTCGTGGCAGTCGAGTCTTCGTGAGTGCCATTGAAGACCAGATCTATCGGGAACATTTTCTCCCAGACGCCCGAGCTGCGCACATAGACCTGTCGAGCCTTGGTCCAGAGGCTTGAGATTTTCACCCATACGGCGCTAGCCGCCCCCCAGACCCCGGAGGCTTTGACGTAAAGGGCCATTACGGCTGCACCCAGAAATCACCGTCCACGCCGCCAGAAGGGGCAGCGGCCGAGATCGTGACGCTGCGATTTGCCATCGTGCCGACGCCGAGAAGCGCCTTGGTCTGGGCAATGGACTGCGGTCGACGATAATTGTCCCCGGTGCCGTCACTCGACACGCGACCGACGAAGCTCGTCACAGCGTCGGCACCTGTGGCGTAGGTCGAGCGGTACAAACGCGTCGTGATATCACCAGCGCCATCGCGCTGAGGCGATGAACATGTATGGCGAGAGCAGAACGTTTGGGGCGGGACGAAGAGGTTGCGGAGGGCTGACAAGGTCGAGACGAAGCGTTGCAGGCCTCCCGGCGATCGGACCTCTGCATCATCCGCTCCCGTTTTCGCGGCGGCACATGGGAATTCTCCGCTCCGTTGTTCAACCCCTTGTGCGACCGGTGCTTGACGTCCGGCATCACCTGTCGCTTTGCCGCTCCATACGAGCGCAGCTAGTCGGTGATCATGCGCTTCGGCGCGAGCCCCTGCTTCTTCAACGGCCGCGTCAGCAAGCGCTTGGCGGCCTTGGTGTTGCGGCGGTTTTGCACGATTTCGTCCAGCACATATCCATCCTGGTCGACGGCGCGCCACAACCAAAGCTTTTTGCCGGGCGATGGTGACGCCACTTCGTTCAGGTACCAGACATCATTCCGGCACGGCGGCTTGCGGCGCAAGCAGCGAGCGCAGTCCAGCCCGAACTTAGATGCCCCACCGGCGACTTGTCTCATAAGAAACCACGATGCCGCGTTCCAGCAGCATTTCCTCAACCAGGCGCAGGCTCAGCGGAAACCGGAAATAAAGCCAGAGCGCGTGGGCGATAATAGGGCGGCGGAAATCGGGGGGCGTGTAGCTGACGGCGGGCGTATTCATGCCCCCCGGCGTCCATGTCGCAAATCTTGACGATTGCTTTGTGTGTCAAGCCCGCCGCAGGTCTCAACGCGTTCATATGCAGACATTGTGAAAATCGCCCTATTCCGCCTTTTTTTACCGCCCCTTAAGTCCCCCGCTCGCATGCTTGTCGATGCATTGAACTCATAGCCATCGGCCAAGGATTTTGGAAAATATGTTTCCGCTCGCAGCAGAAAACGTGAGAGTCGCTGTAGGCCTAACGTCAAGGGGAGAGAGCGGTTTGATTGGACGAAATGGGTACCGGAGTACCGAGTCATGAAGCCACGAGGTAATCTGGTCCGACTGAAGCAATTTCAGGTGAATGAGAAGCGACGACAGTTGCACCAGCTAGACATCATGATTGCCGATTTCGAACGCATGGCGCGAGAACTGGAGTTCCAGATAAACGCCGAGGAAACGAAGGGCGGCATCTCCGATGTCAATCATTTCGCTTATCCGACGTTCGCCAAGGCCGCTCGCCTACGTCGTGACAACGTCAAGAATTCGCAATCGGACCTTCTGCGGCAGAGAACCGCAGCCGAGCCATGCCTCGCCGAGGCTGAAGCAGAGCTCTCCAAGGCGCAATTGCTAGAATCGCGCAGCGGCAGAGGCCACGACCTCGAACCCGGCAACCGAAGCGCCATGATCGGCTGAGCCGGACGGCTTCAGCGCGCCTCAATTCGCGACACCGACTGGCCGTTGGCACGCGAGAGGCGTGCGGGCACTGTAAAGATATCAGCGTCTTGATGCAGCGATAGCTGGTCGGGACGGCTGTCATGCTGCGGCGACATACGCGATTTTGTCCAGATTTGCATAGCGGCGTTACGCAGGTATGGGGAAAGTGGAATTGGTTGGCAATCGGATCATCGGTGGAGACGAACCGCTGCCGGCGGACCGGCGCCTGGCGGCAACGCCTGGCGCTTTCGGCGGCGGCGGCAACGGCAAAGCAGGCTGGCCGCGTCGAGGATGAAGCGGCCCCTGCGTGATGCCGTTCTGCTCACGGCCGGGAGACGGGGTCGGCCCCGCCGGCCGGATGCTGCTCGCTTGGCGCGGCACCGTAAAGTCAACCGACAGCTTATGAAGATGTGCTTACATTGGGCCATGTCAGAAGTTGCTCGTGGACCGCTCTATGGTCGCCACCGCTTTCCCCCGAGATCATTGCGCACGCGGTATGGCTCTACTTTCGCTTTCCGCTCAGCCTGCGCATGGTTGAGGACATGCTGGCGGCCCGCGGCATCATCGTCACGCATCAGACCGTTCGAAGCTGCGCGGAGAAATTCGGACGGCATTTCGCCCAGGAGATCAATATCAGCCGGCTGCCTGGGCGACAAATGGCATCTCGACGAATGTGTCGTGGCTATCAGTGGCAAGAAGCAGTGGCTCTGGCGTGCCGTCGATCAGGACGGCTTCGTCCTCGAAGTGCTGGTACAAAGCCGCCGAAATGCCAAGGCGGCAAAGCGTCTGATGCGCAAGTTGCTGAAAGCTCAAGGGCGGACACCACGGATCATGATCACCGACAAGCTCCGATGCTATGATGCCGCCATGCGCGACCTCATGCCCGGCGTCGAACACCGGTCGCACACAGGCCTGAATAATCGAGCGGAAAATTCGCACCAGCCGACCCGACGACGCGAAAGGATCATGAAACGCTTCAAGTCGGCACGCCAGCTTCAGCGGTTCGTTTCCATCCATGATCCGATTGCCGACCTGCTCACTTTCCCTGCAATGCGCTGTCATCGGCTCAACATCGAGACCTGCGTAACGCCCCCATGCAAATCTGAACAAAATCGCGTGTGTCGCCACAGCGTGACAGCCGTCCCGGCCAGCTATCGCTGCATCAAGCCGCTGAAACTTACAGTGCCGGGCGCGCTGCTACCTGAATTTCCTTAACGCTCATTCAATGTGACAGCACCGATTCTTCTCAACCGCGGCATGCCCTAAATCGTCACTTGCGTTCCGATCTCGACGACGCGTCCGGTCGGGATCTGGAAATATTCGGTCGCATCGGCGGCCGTGCGTGCCAGGCCGATGAACAGCTTGTCCTGCCACACCGGCATGCCCGGATTGGGCGAGGCTTTGAGCGAGCGCCGCGACAGGAAGAACGACGTCGTCATGATGTCGAACTTCCAGCCCTGCTTGCGGCAGATCGCCAACGCGCGCGGAATGTTGGGCTGCTCCATATAGCCGAAGGTCAGCGTCACCCGCATGAACAACTCGTTGACTGTCTCCATCTTGACCCGCTCGCTGTCGGGCACCAGCGGCTGCGGTGCGGTGACCACCGACAGAATGACGTTCTGCTCGTGCAGCACCTTGTAGTGCTTCAGGCTGTGCATCAGCGCTGTCGGCGCGCTTTGCGGATCGCTGGTCAGGAACACGGCGGTGCCGGACACCAGCTGCGGCTTCTTCTTCAACAGATTGCCGGCGAGGAAATCGAGCGGGATTTCGTTGCGGCGGGTCTTGTCGAACAGATAGCGGCTGCCGCGCACCCAGGTCCACATAGCCAGCACAATGGTGAAGGCCACCGCCAGCGAAGCCCAGCCACCCTCGAACACTTTGACGATGTTGGAGGCAAAAAAGCCGACATCGATGAAGCCGAACAGCGCCGTCATGGCGACCGCCACCCACAGCCGCCATTTCCAGATCCGGGTCATGACGACGAACAGCAGCACCGTCGTCACCAGCATGTTGCCGGTCACCGAGATGCCATAGGCGGAGGCGAGCTTGCTCGATTCGCCGAAACCGACGACCAGCAGCATCACCGCCAGCGCCAGCAACAGATTGACGCGCGGCATGTAGATCTGGCCCGACTGCTTCTCCGAGGTGTGCAGGATTTCCAGGCGCGGCAGCATATTGAGCTGCACCGCCTGCCGGGTCAGCGAGAAGGCGCCGGAGATGACCGCCTGGCTGGCGATGACAGTCGCGGCCGTCGCCAGCACGACCATCGGGATCAGCGTCCAGCCTTCGTTCATCTCGAAGAATGGATGGCCGACGACGCCATTCTTGGCCAGCACGAAGGCGCCTTGCCCGGCATAATTGAGCAGCAGGCAGGGAAACACGATCGCCAGCCAGGCCAGCACGATCGGCTTGCGGCCGAAATGGCCGAGATCGGCATAGAGTGCTTCGGCGCCGGTGACGGCGAGGAAGATGGCGCCGATGGTCACGAAAGCGACGTCGGGCGAATTGATCAGGAAGGCGACGATGTAGTGCGGGCTCACCGCCCACAGGATTTCCGGATCGGCGATGATGTGGTTGAGCCCGGAAAGGCCAATTGCCAGGAACCACACCGCCGTCACCGGGCCGAACACCAATCCTACCCCGCCCGTGCCGAAGCGCTGCACCGCAAACACCATGGTAAGAATGACCAGTGTCAGCGGCACGACATAGGGCTGGAAGGTCGGCGTGACGACATTCATGCCCTCAACCGCCGACAGCACCGATATCGCCGGTGTGATGACGGCATCACCGAAGAAAAGCGATGCCCCGACGATGCCGATGCCGAGCATCAGCGCCGAGCGCTTGGGGAAACTGCCGCGCGCCAGCGCCATCAGCGACAGCACGCCGCCCTCGCCGCCGTTATCGGCGCGCAGCACGAACATGATGTACTTGATGGTGACGATGATCGTCAGCGACCAGATGATCAATGACAAAACGCCGAGGATATCGCCGCGCTCGGCGACATTGCCGCCCGACGACGCCACCAGCGCCTCACGGAACGCGTAGATCGGGCTGGTGCCAATATCGCCATAGACAACGCCGAGCGCGCCTAGCATCAGCACCTCGGGGCTTTGCTGTTCGATTGCCGGATGGCTCGACTGTTCGACGGGTTCTGCCTCGCTACCAGTATTGGTAAGGACCATGGACGACACTCCGATAAGGGGCGGCCCTCTACCTTTGCTGCACTGCAATATCAAGTGCCGCGACGTAATGGCTCCGTATGCGGACCGCATTTGTTGCCGCACCGGCGGATTGTCTCATACGAAACCACGATCCCGCTCCCGGGCCATTTCCTCGACGAGACACAGGCCAAGGGGACCTGAAGGAGGGCCAGACCGGATGGGCGATGATCTGCGGCAGGAAACGATGGCGCTGCTTGTAGCTGACGGCATGTCTTTCTCCTTTGTGTGTCTGCCAGACGAGCGGGCGGGCACGGAAGTGGTCGCGCTCTGGCTGCCAGACATACTCGTCCAACCTGATGAAAACCTGACTTGTACACCCAGCCCAAACAGGTGCGAGGGGTCGGTCTATTACCAAAGGCTCTGAGGGCTGATTCTCTAGGGTTCCCGCCCAGATTGATCCGTGACCCTTCTTGTGTGCCGCCCCGGGTTGATCGGAGGCTCCAACTCCTGAGAAGGTGGAACCATGACAAGCAAGGCGACCAACAAGTTCTCTCCCGAGGTCCGGACCCCCCGCGGTGCGGCTGGTTCTGGATCACGAACGCGAGCATACGTCGCGGTGGGCGGCGGTTTCATCGATCGCCGCCAAGATCGGCTGCAAGAAAGCCGAGCGTGACGGCGGCGTGCGCGCCGGAGTTCCCACGGATGCTGCGACGAAACTGAAGGCTCTGGAACGCGAGAGCCGCGAGCTTCGCAGGCCAACGAGAGCAAGGCTTCCGCGTATTTTGCCCAGGCGAAGCTCGACCGCCGGTTCAGGCCACGATCGCGTTCATCGACGATCACCGCAAGGCGCATGGGGTTGAGCCGATCTGCAAGGTGCTGCCGATCGCCCCGTCGACCTACCACGACCATGTCGCCAAGCGCGTCGACCCCTGCCGGCTGTCGGCTCGGGCAAGATGGGATACAGCCTCGAAGGATGAGGTCCGACGGGTTTGAGGCGAACTTCCGCGTCTACGGCATTCGCAAGGTCTGGCGGCGGTTGCGTCGCGAGGGCTTCGAGGTTGCCCGCTGCACGGTTGCCCGCTTGATGAAGGCCATGGGCCTCGAAGGCATCGTCCGCGGCAAGCCGATCCTCCGCACTACGGTGAGCGACAAGGCCGCACCTTGCCCTCTCGACCACGTCAACCGCCAGATCCATGCTCCGGCGCCCAACATGCTGCGGGTCTCCGACTTCACCTGCGTCGCGACCTGGACGGGCTTCGTCTATGTCGCCTTTGTCATCGACACCTATGCCCGTCGGATCGTCGGCTGGCGGGTGAGCCGGACGGCGCATGCAGCCTTCGTTCTCGATGCCCTGGAACAGGCTCTCCATGATCGGCGGCCCGCGCGGGGAGGCGGGCTCATCCATCACAGCGATAGAGGCAGCCAAGGCGGATTCAACCGGATCGTCGCAACACCGGCATCATACTGTCCCCCAAGGAGCTGATCGAGGAGTTCGGCAGGTGTTTTCCAGCCGAGCGTTTTGCGCGGTCTTGTGTTGATAGCATGGGCAACTGCGTCCAGTTCCCGGGCTGTGTGCCGACTGAGATCCGTGCCCTTTGGAAAGTACTGTCTCAGCAAGCCATTGGTGTTTTCGTTGGAGTCTCGCTGCCACGGGCTTGGGGATCGCAGAAGTAAATCTCGAGCCCGGTGTCGATGCGCAGGTCGGCTGCTGCGCCATTTCCGCTCCATGGTCCCAAGTCAGCGACTGACGCAGCTGCTCGGGAAGTTTGCCCATGGATCGGGCTATGCTCTGCGGACTGCTTCAGCGCCGTGGCCGGCAAGTGGTGGACCGTTCTTGATGCGCAGGCTCTGCTGATAGCCATGCATGCGCGGCAGGTGAAGCACGCATTGTGAAGCGTGAACTTCGTTCCACGAGCGTACCGATCGCCTAGCTTCCGAGGCCAAGGACGAGGTCGCCTTCCCAATGTCCGGGGACAGCCCGATCGGCAATTTCGGCCGGAAGGTCGCCTATCATAACGGCGTCTCCAATGAAGGACTTGTTGCGCATTCGGGCCCGTTCGCGTGGTACGCGCGTTCGCGCGGTACGCGCAACGCTCGGCCTGAACGCAGACATGCGGTCAGTACTCGGCGCAATGCTCCGCGTCCTTGAATGTACAAGGACTGATAGATCGTCTCGTGGCTGATCCGCATGGTTTGATCCTCTGGGTAATCGATCTGAAGCCGATTTAGCGATCTGCTCGGGGCTCCAGGCTGCCGACCACCTCCGGCTCTGTCGTTTTTTCCATACCCACCTTGGGGCCCTCGAATGAGGCGCCATTAGGGTTGGTGACTTTGCCGGCCAAGCGCTCCTCAACATATTCACGCAGAGCCGGATTGACCGCCAGCTTGCCAGGAGGCCGCCGGGACTCACGATCGGCGTGCCATTGGGCGGCACTGGCCGGTAATCCAGATTGCCGCTGCGCGTCGCGGCATTGCGCCTGACCTCCCGCGAGATTGTGCTCGGCGGCCGACCTAGCTTACGAGCAATGGCCCGGATGCCGATTCCCTTGGCAAGCTCAAGCGCAATATCCTCGCGCTCCCGAAAGAAAGATATCGCCCCGAAGGCGGCTTCGCCCACGGCGCCAAATGCGTTGGCGGCATCCCTCCTGCACTCCGAAACCAGCGCGGACCAAGAGGCGTTGATGTACCGGCATCCAGTGCGGCCTCCTCGCTCGAATGTCCCAAGGCAATAGCTTGCCAGAACCGGAAGCGATTCTCACGCTGCCAGGCAGGCGGACGCCCGGGCGAATCCAGCTTCTTTCGAGTGCACCGATCTAAGCGCGTTGGTGAACCATCATTGCAACCTCCAATCCCTTGGTGTTGCGACGACCGGTTGAATCCGCCCAACACGTCAGCATTCAATACACCGAGCGCTTGGCGGAGGCCGGCGTCGAACCCGCAGTGGGCAGTGTCGGCGACTCTTTCGATAATGCTCTCGCCGAAACGATCAACGGTCTTTACAAGGCCGAGGTGATCCATCGACGCGGACCCTGGCGCTCATTCGAGGCCGTCGAGTTCGCCAAGCTCGAATGGGTCGACTGCTTCAACAATCGCTGGCTGCTGGAGCCCATCGGCAACATCCCGCCGGCCGAAGCCGAGGAACGCTACTATGCCATGTTGGATGAACCAGCCATAGCCGCGTGACTCAAACGAAACGGCCTCCGGAATGCCCGGGGCTGTTCACATCGCATTTGATGCCAGCTTCATCGTATTTTCTTCGGCTTGGACGGGCACTTGGCAGACCCACAGAGCTGGGAACCCTTTGCCATACTACAACTGTAACATCATATCGGTTTAGCAGGTCAAGCTTCGGTGGTAACCTCATTTGGGTAGAATAACTACTTTGGAGGCGAGCAATGGATCGCGATAACAAACGGGCACGTGCAGCTGCAAGATCATCTCAAGGCGGGGGGAGCAGTAGCCTCCGTGACGTTCCAGAGGGGCCATTGAGCGATGTTGCAGAACGGCTGGTAACCGCTAACCCGCGCGATACAGCGCGAAATCTCGGGGGCTTCAAAGGCCTCGGGACGCACGAGCGAACAGCCGTTCGGGGCACTCAACCCGGGCCAGAAACTGACCTCGCGAGATTTGAAAGGCGGACCAATCGGCTTGGACGATCAGCCATCAATCTGGCCGCGACATTAACAGCCGAATTGGGGTACAGCACGGATGACATAGCATTGCAGAAAGTCGGAGCGGCCAGTAATCTAGGCGATTACCTAACGCCAGGGCTGCAAGATGCTATTGTTAATCGCATTGGCAACATGGATCCGCCGTCGCAAGCTCTCGGAGCTTATTACGTTGCGCCACACTTCAGTAAGTTTACTGACGAAAACAAATCTCGCATTCTTGATCAAGCCATTGGATTGGCTTCTTCTGATCCGGATGGCAATGTCAGGATGATGGCATCCAATGCTATTCTCAACATGTATCAACAGTTAGACGCAAATCAACAGGCCCAAGCTCACTCAGTTTTTCCCGGCATGCAACACATCTTGCCGCACATGCCGGCGCCGCAGCATGCAGCAGAGGAACGGAGTGCGAATCTGGACGGCCACATAGCAGGTATTGAGGCTGCAGTCCGTGATACAGTAGGCCCGCAAACCTCCTATGAACAGCTGCAGCGGGGTGCTCAAGTCGGGCGGTCCATAAGCCAAGCCTACAATCACGCCCGAGAGGACCTAATGGAGGCCACCCGAAGCAGAGATCGCTCCGGCCGTTGAGGTCTCGGCCATGGTACAGTGACGCTTTCTCTCCCGAATTCCGTCTTCGGCCTTGCCGTTTCCAATTCGCTGGCCGTTGACGTACAAAAACCACGTCTGCCGGGTGATGCGCTGCAAGCATCGCACCACCCACTGCGGCATCGATCTGTCGAGCGGCGACATCGCGCGACGCCGGTTCGGTCTCTGAAGCACGCGCAGCATTAGCTACGGCTAATCCGGCAATGGAACAATGCTTTCAACAAAAACGACGCCCCCCAACATAGCCATTAGCATCGCGTGCTCACTCGCCGTGGGCTTCTGTGCGGCAAGTCTTTACGCAACCTTCCGCCACGGCGGCAGCGGCGAGGCTCTGATGGCGTTTGATGTCCGTGCCTTTTGGTTTGAGACGCCCTTCTATTTGGGTTTCGCAACCCCCGTTTTCTATCGGGGCGCGGCTATCGTGCTCTCGACGTCCGCGGTCGTCTTGCTGATTCAGCAGATCGTATTGCGCCGCAAGCTCGAACACCACGGGACGGCTCGTTGGGCTCGAGTGGATGAAATGCGACGCACGGGATATCTGCGACGATACCGTGGCGTGACAGGGCCGGTGTTTGGGAAGACAAGTGGCCCTTTCTGGCCTGGCTACTACCTGACCAATGGCGAGCAGCCTCACAGCCTCATCGTTGCACCGACCCGCGCTGGCAAGGGCGTCGGCATAGTCATTCCAACGCTACTTACATTCAAAGGCTCGGTGATAGCTCTGGACGTCAAGGGGGAGCTCTTTGAGCTCACCTCGAGGGCGCGCAAAGCCGCAGGTGACGACGTGTTTAAATTCGCGCCGCTGGATTCGGAGCGGCGCACAAACTGCTACAATCCGCTGTTGGATCTTATAGCGCTGCCTCCACAGCAGCAATTCACCGAAGCCCGCCGCTTGGCCGCAAACCTGATTACGGCCAAGGGGGAGGGCGCGGAAGGTTTCGTCAGCGGCGCGCGAGATATCTTTGTCGCGGGAATCCTTGCCTGCATCGAGCGGGGCACGCCAACAATCGGCGCCGTCTATGACCTCTTCGCCCAGCCGGGGGAGAAGTTTAAGCTCTTCGCGCGACTCGCCATGGAGACTCAGAACAAAGAGGCACAACGCATCTTCGACGACATGGCGGGGAACGATACGAAAATCCTAACCTCCTACACTTCCGTGCTCGGCGATGGCGGGCTCAACCTGTGGGCGGATCCCGCTGTAAAGGCGGCCACAAGTCGCTCGGACTTTTCGGTCTATGATCTTCGCCGTCGCAGAACGTGCATCTATCTTTGCGTTGGTCCGAACGACCTTGAGGTGATCGCGCCTTTGATACGCTTGTTTTTTCAGCAAATCGTTTCAATTCTGCAGCGGTCGCTGGCCGGCCGGGATGAAAAGCACGAGGTTCTCTTCCTGCTCGATGAGTTCAAGCACCTGGGTAAGCTGGAGGCGATCGAGACCGCAATCACGACTATCGCGGGCTACAAGGGGCGTTTCATGCTCATCATCCAAAGCCTTTCGGCACTGACGGGGGCTTATGGAGAGGCTGGCAAGCAGAATTTTCTCAGCAATACCGGACTGCAAGTGTTCATGGCCACGGCTGATGACGAGACTCCGAACTACATTTCCAAGGCCATCGGTGAATACACGTTTGAAGCCAAATCGATTTCCCACAGCCAGGCGCGAACGTTCGACTGGACCATTCAGAATTCACATCAAGGTGCACCGCTATTGCGTCCCGAACAGGTTCGGCTGCTCGATGACGACTACGAGATTGTTCTCATCAAAGGTCTGCCACCATTAAAATTGAGGAAGGTGCGTTATTTCTCGGATCGCATTCTGAAACGCATCTTTGAACGCCAGACAGGCGCCCTCCCGGAGCCGGCGCCCTTGACGGGAGCAGAGGAGGCGCTCTCCGCCGAATCTCAACTCGATGACCCGCTGTGTGAATTGGCGCAGGACTTTGACGATACAGTTTGATGTGAGGCTGTGTGGACCCCGCGAGAAAATCCATCCCGTGTAGCAGCTTTGTGGCAGGTGCAGGACGCCGGCTTGGAAGAGGGGCAAGCGGGCCAAGCCCGGCAACTTGAGCAGCACGTGTCCGAGGCGCTCCGGCCGCTGTTCGATGGTCGAGCTGACGAGCCGCCAACCAATCCAGAGGAGCTTCTGCGACTGGAACAGGGGGTTTCGCGAGGTGCTTCAGCGAGGGCAGGATCATCAAGCCGCCTCGTCTTTTTTCAGCAACCCAGGGATGCCCGATGGACGGGATGACCTCAACAGAAGCGTGTCGGAGGCTTTCGCAAGCTCTGGGACGCCGGAGTTCGGGCCGCCGCCCCCAGTCTTGGCTGCCAGCCAACAGCAGATCCGCCCTTCGCCGGATGAGCTTGACCATGCAACCACCTGCCACCCGAGTGAGTCGTCCCAACAATGAACATTCACCAGCGCTGTTGTGGTCAGCGCAGACGCAGAGGGCCCTGAATGCGCCGCAAGCCGTCGCCATTCAGCAGCAGCTGAGCGAAATCGGCAATTCAGGCGGCCACGTGCATATGCAGAGAGGGGCTGATGCGATCTCCGGACCGGTAGCTCTCGCTGTAATTGATCAGGCTGGTACTGTTGGAAGGCTTGATCAGCCTCGTCACCCCAATCTCCAGCATAGCTCACTGTCACGCGGCCAACGTGCCTCCGTAGCTAACA
>NZ_JAMYNB010000033.1:0-15354 GCF_040318795.1 Mesorhizobium sp. M1004 | reverse complement strand
GTCATGGTGGCGTTCCTTCGCGGGAATCAGGTGACGTGAACAATCACCAGCCTGCCATGACCGCCCCCTCTCAGCGAATTTGCAGAACTCTCAGCACACTACCCGGATTTCGGGCGCAGTGCGACCCTAGATCAGGTCGCCAGCGTCACCCAGCGACGCATGTTGAAGGCCATGGCGGCGATGAGAACCTGTCCTGCGGCCTTGGCCAAACCGCGATAGCGGATGGCGCAAAGTCGCATGCGGTTCTTCAAGGTGGCGAAGGTCGTCTCGACGGCAAAACGTTGCCGGGCGATCAGTTGGTTGAACTGCTTCAGGCGCGCCGGCAGGCGCGGATGATGCTTGTTGGCCCGCCGCATCAGCCGCGGCTTGATCCCGCGCTGCCTCAGCGACAGCTCGCGCGCCTTGGTGTGATAGGCCGCATCCGCCAGCACCGCGCCTTCGTCGCCACAGATCAGATGATCCGCCTCGACCGTGTCGTTGACGTTGGCTGCTGTCGTCCTCACCCGGCGGATCAGACCAGAACCCTGGTCGACGCCGACATGGGCCTTGTAGCCGTAGGAGGAGCCAGGCTTGCCCTGCCGGCGTGTAAAGCCGGCATCGGGATCGCCGGCATCGCCCGCTTCGTGCGCGGCCCCACTGGGCGGCCGTGCCGCCGCCGTCTCGATCACCGTGGCATCGAGCATCGTGCCGCGCCGCAGGATCAGCCCGGCCTTGTCCAGTTGATGGTCCAGTTCGCCAAACAGCTTCTCCAGAAGCCCGGCTTCCACGAGAAGATTGCGAAAGCGGTTGAGCGTGGTGTGGTCGGGCACCGTCTCCTCGAGCGTCAGTCCAACGAAGCGGCGGAACGACAGCCGATCGGCGAGCGCCTCCTCCAGTTCGTTGTCCGACAGCCCATACAAGGATTGCAGCAGAAGCGCCTTGAACATCACCAGCGAATTGTACGCAGGCCGCCCCGGCCCAGTTGGCGAGCGCAGCCGCGCCAGGATCTTCTCGAAGCGATACCACTTCACCAGCGACGACAGCCGGTCCAGTCGTCCGCTCCGACCAAGACCCTGCGGCAGCAGAGCCTCTACAAAACTGAACTGACCGCTCGGCTTTGTCGTCATCGCAAAATCCCCGTTTCAAAAACAGGGAATCACACATCCACCCAATTTTGCAACAGTCCCCCAAGGGGGGAGATTGGCGCTCCGCCGCCTAGTTCACCTCCGAAGTCCTTCTGCGCACAACCACACCCAACTCATCGCTCTCCCTGGCAATCCGAAGCCTCTCTTCGGCTTCCGTCGCCTCGCGCTGGCGATCCCACATCGAGGCGTAGAGGCCATGTTGGCGCATCAGCTCGGCATGGGTGCCGCGTTCGGCGATCTCGCCGTCCTTGAGTACGATGATCTCGTCGGCGGTGATCACCGTCGACAGGCGGTGGGCAATGACGATGGTGGTGCGGCCCTTGCTGACCAGGTCGAGGGCGGCCTGGATTTCCTGTTCGGTGTGGCTGTCCAGCGCCGAGGTCGCCTCGTCGAGCATCAGGATCGGCGGCGCCTTCAAAATCGTGCGGGCAATCGCCACGCGCTGCTTTTCGCCGCCCGACAGTTTTAGCCCGCGCTCGCCGACCATCGAGCGGTAGCCTTCGGGCAGTCGTTCGATGAACGGGCCGATCTGGGCAAGCTCGGCGGCTTTCTGCATGTCTTCCTCGCTGGCGCCGATGCGGCCATAACGGATGTTGTAGGCGATGGTGTCGTTGAACAGCACGGTGTCCTGCGGCACCATGCCGATGGCGCCGCGCAGGCTCGCCTGCGTCACATCACGGACATCTTGGCCGTCGATCAGCACCTGACCGCCCTGGACGTCGTAGAAGCGGAACAAGAGCCGCGAAATCGTCGACTTGCCGGCGCCGGACGGGCCTACGATGGCCACCGTCTTGCCGGCCGGAACCTCGAAGGAGACGCCCTTCAGAATCTTGCGGCTGGGGTCGTAGGCGAAGTGCACGTCGCGGAACTCGACCTTGCCGGCTGTAACAGTGAGCGGCTTGGCATCCGGCTTGTCGGTGATTTCCTGCGGCACATCGAGCAGGTCGAACATCTGCTCGATGTCGGTCAGCCCCTGGCGGATTTCGCGGTAGATGAAGCCGATGAAATTGAGCGGCACCGAAAGCTGCATCAGCATGGCGTTGATGAAGACGAAATCGCCGACCGTCTGCGTGCCGGCCTGCACCTCCAGCGCCGACATGCACATGACGATGACGGTGCCGAGACCGAAGATGATGCCCTGGCCGAAATTCAGCCAGCCGAGCGAGGTCCATATCCTGGTCGCCGCCATTTCATAGCGCGCCATCGAACGGTCGAAGCGCTCAGCCTCCATACCCTCGTTGTTGAAGTATTTGACCGTCTCGTAGTTGAGCAGGGAGTCGATCGCCTTGGTGTTGGCGTCGGTGTCGCTGTCGTTCATGTCGCGGCGGATCGAGATCCGCCAGTCGCTGGCGCGAACCGTGAACCAGACGTAGAGCCACACCGTGGCCGCCACCACGACCACATATTTCCAGCCATAAGTGTAGGCGAAGATACCGGTGGTCAGCGCGAATTCGAGGATGGTCGGCGCCGTGTTCAGCATGATGAAGCGCACGATCGTCTCGATGCCCTTGGTGCCGCGCTCGATGATGCGCGACAGGCCGCCGGTGCGGCGCTCGAGGTGAAAGCGCAGCGACAGCTGGTGCATGTGAACGAAGGTGCGGAACGCGAGCTGGCGCACCGCATATTGGCCAACGCGGGCAAACAGCGCGTCGCGCAGCTGGTTGAAGCCAAGCTGCACCAGCCGCACGACATTGTAGGCGACGACCAGCATCACCGGCGCCAGCAGGAAGGATGGCAGCGGCGGCGGCGATTTGGCGTCACCGGCCAGAGAATCGGTCGCCCATTTGAAGAAGTACGGCCCGGCAACCAGTGTCAGCTTGGCAACGACCAGAAGCAGCGTTGCCCAAGTGACGCGTGCCCTGAGATCGGCGCGGTCGGCCGGCCACATATAGGGCCACAGATTGCGCAAGGTGCTGAAGGTCGAGCTATCGGAAACGGTTTTTTCTGCCACTTGTCTTGCCTTTTGGGTGAGAAATCAGCGGCCGGAGCAGCAGGAATTGACGAGTGCGGTCAGCGATGCGGAAACGTCGGCGAGCGCGGCGCGGTCGAGTTGATAGCGCGAGCGCTGGCGGTCGGGCTCGAAGCGGACCAAGCCTGCTTCGACCAGGATTTTCAGATGCTGGGAGACCGTCGACTGCGCGAGGTCGAGATGGTCGACAACCTCACGGCAGCAGCAGGAGCGGCTGGCTGACAGATGTCTAAGGATCTCGATGCGCGCCGGGTGCGAGAGTGCGGCGAAGCGAGCGGCAACGGCGCGGCTTTGGGGCGGTGCGCAGTTTGCGTGGTCTGGTTCAGCGAGCGAGTCTGCCATCGTTCATCGGCGATAGACGATGAACGGGTGCGTGGCAAGCTAACCCGATGGGTAGAGCGACCTAATCTCCCCCCTCGAGGGGAGATGTCGCCGAAGGCGACAGAGGGGGTCGGTACATCCTGACGCAACGTCGTTTGCAGCAAAGAGAAGGTCGGCGTTCTATGCGCGGCGACCCCTCTGGCCTGCCGGCCATCTCCCCCTCAAGGGGGGAGATCAAGCGCTCGGCCGCTACTGCGTCTTCACCGGCGCCGTTGTCACCTGCTCGCCCATCGCCTTGAGGTCGGCGGCTTCGCCTTCCTTTGACTTTTCCGGAACCTTGAACACCTGCCCCGGCCAGATGCGGTCGGGATCGCTGATCTGGTCCTGGTTGGCGAGATAGATGGTCGAGAAGCGCACGCCGTGACCGTAGACGCGCCGTGAGATCCGCCACAGCGTGTCGTGCCTGCGGATGATGACCGCGCCGTCTGCATGTTCGAGCTTTGGCGCCACCGTCTCGGGCACGTCGGGCGTTGCCGCCGCGACGACGGCTGGAGCCTCAGCGGCGGGCGCTGCCGGTGCCGCAGGTGCCCCGGCAACCGCCGGGGCAGCCGAAGCCGGCGCTTCAGCCGCCGGTGCGGCTGGTGCGGATGCGGCAGCAGCCGGTGCGGGCTTCGCAGGGGCAGCCGCGATAGTGGCTGGCGCCGCAGGCTTCGGAGCGGCCGGTGCTTCGGCAGCAGCCGGTGCGGCCGGCTCAGCAGGCTTTGCTTCGGCGGGCTTGGTCTCGGTGGGCTTGGCCTCCGCGGGCGCCACGGCGGCGATCGCTTCGCCGGGTTCGCGCTCGAACGGCACGGCGGCGCGGGCCACGACCTTCACGCCGTCGGCGTCGAGACCGTCGACATGGATGGTGTAGCTGCCGACCGGGATGTCGCGCGTCGCCTCGACCAGGAAATGACCGTCGGGCGAGGTCACCGCATCACCAAGCAGGATATCGTTGGCATAGGCGCGCACCTTGCGGCCGGCGTCAGCCAGACCGGCGACGAAGATCTTGTTGCCGTCGATCTCGACCGCCTCGACGACGATCTTGGGTGCAGCCACGCCTGCCGCCGGCGGCGCTGCAGGTACTGCTGGCGCTGCAGGGGCAGTTGCGGCTTCCACAGCCGGAGCAGCAGGTGCTGTTTCAGCGGCCACGGCAGGCGCAGCCGTAGCAGGCGCCTCAGCGGCTGGGGCAGCGGCCTGATCGCCGGCGGCCGGTGCCGCGGGCTTGGTCTCAGGCGCCGGGACGCTAAGCAGCTCGGCCGGCTTGCCGGGTTCCTCGACCATCGCCAGCACCTGGCCGGCGGCGTCCTTGGGAACCGAAACGACGGCGGTCTGCACGGAAGGGGTAACCACATCGCCGGCCGTCGCGCGCAAGGCAATCGTATAGTCGCCGGGCTTCAGCGGATCGTCGAGAACGATGACGAAGGCGCCGTCCGGACCGGCGACAGTCGAGCCAAGCACCGAGGAGCCGTTGAGGATCTCGATCTTCGAATTGGGCGCAGCATTGCCGGCAACGACGATCGAGCCGTTGCTTTCGACGCGCACGACGTCGAAGCTCGGCGCAACCGGGCCGGCCGCGGCCGGCGCTGGGGTTGTTGGGGCAGCAGCGGGCGCGGCAGGTGCCGCCGGAGCCGCAGCTTCGGTCGCGGGAGCCGTTGCGTCGGCAGGCGCGGGTGCTACGGGAGCCTTGGCATCGGTGGGCGCGGCGGGCGCCGGCGGCAGCCTTCCCTCGGTCCCCGGATCGGCCAGCTTTTCAGCCGGCGGCGTCAGCGATGCAATCGCCGCAGGCGGCGTGGGATTCAGATACGGGTCGAGTGCGCCCGATACATAGGCGGTTCCGACGACCGCGACGGTCCCACCGGCCGCGAACAGAAACGCCTTCAATGGATTAACAGCCATATTTCCCCTACCCCTTAGCCACCTGAAGCCGGTCTAGCGTGTTTTGCCGGCACCGACAAGAAAAAGCCCGGGCTTGTCAGCCCTTGGGGCTTGACCCCGCATTCAGACCCAATCACCAATCACGAATGAACACGATTCGATCCGTCTGCGTCTATTGCGGCTCGTCTCCGGGCCGCGATGAAATCTATGCCAAGGCCGGGCACCTGCTTGGCCGCTCGCTCGCCAAAGCCGGCCTGCGGCTGGTCTATGGCGGCGGCACCAAAGGCATTATGGGCGCAGTCGCCGAAGGCGCGCTCAAGGCCGGCGGCAAGGTAACGGGCATCATTCCGCGCTTCCTCATCAACAAGGAGGCGACCGAAACCGCGCTTGACCGGCTCGACGAGTTGCTGATCACCGACAACATGCACGAGCGCAAGCACAAGATGTTCGAGAAATCCGACGCCTTTGTGGCGCTGCCCGGCGGCATCGGCACGGTCGAGGAAATCGTCGAGATCATGACCTGGGGCCAGCTCGGCCATCACCGCAAGCCGATCGTCTTCGCCAACGTTCAAGGATTCTGGGATCCGATGCTGGCGCTGCTCGACCATATGGCCAGCGAAGGCTTCATCCACACCGCGCAACGGGTCAAGCCGCTGGTGGTCGAAGACCCCGAGGCCATCGTCGCCGCCATCATGGTGGCGGGGTCGTCGGTCGATGCGCCGACGGAAGGCGTGCAGTCTGTAATTGACAAGATGTGAAGACGAAGCCGGCCTTGGCGCAGGCGGCCAGGAATTGAGCCCGGTTGGTGTCGTCGGCCTGGCGCACCAACTGCGCCGCGTCGTGCTGGCGATCAAGGCTGCCGGCTACGAAACACTGGGCAACACCTGGATCGGCGACAGCAACAAGGCCAGCCTGGCCCAGAAGCAGAAGTCCAATGCGAAGCCACTGATCGACTGCATCTGCTTGGCCAGGATCTGTAGCGTTGGGGCAGCTGACTTCGATCTGTCCAGCTTTTCTTGAGCTCCGTCTTGTGCGCAATGTAAGCACGTTGGCGACGATTTCCATTTGCAGCCCGCTTCGCAGTTGGTTATCGGAGAACATTGGGCGGGAACGGAAATTTGGAGAGCGAGACAAAGGGGAGATGAATCCGCGCGAGCGATTGACGGCCGCGAAGGGCGAGATCGCGTCGGAACCAAGGACGGCGATCCTGGTCCTCGGAATGCACCGCAGCGGCACCTCGGCGCTCGGCGCCCTCGTCGCCGCGCATGGAGCCACGCCGCCGAAACATCTGCTGCCCGGGAGCCTCCACAATCCCAAGGGACATTGGGAAAGTACCCCACTCACCATCGCCGACGACCACCTGCTCACGGCGGCCGCCTCCTCCTGGCAAGATTGGCTGCCGCTAGATCGGCAGTGGCTGCAGTCGCCGGCAGCCGAGCGATTTCGGCCCATGATGACGGCGATCATTGCCAGCGAGTTCGGCGATGCCCCCCTGTTTTTCGTCAAGGATCCGCGGATCTGCCGGTTCCTTCCCTTCATAGCCTCGATCCTGGCCGATCTCAGGATTGACCCGATCGCATTTCTGCCTGTTCGCAACCCGCTTGAAGTCGCCTGTTCGCTGCAGGAACGGGATCAAATGGCACTACCGACAGCGTTCATGCTGTGGCTCAGGCACGTGCTCGAAGCGGAGCATCATTCGCGACACATGCCGCGCTGTATCCTGCGCCACGAAGACCTGTTGAGCGACTGGCGACATCAGATGGACCGCGCGGCCAGGGAGACCGGAATCGTCTGGCCTGTCACGTCCGATCACGCCGACGCCGCAATCGCCGAGTTCCTGGACAAGGATCTGCATCATCAGCGGGCCTCGGTCGCTGATCTGCAAAACCATCCGGATGCCACGCCGTTAGTCCGCAGTGCCTATGCCATTTTGCGCAGTATGGCGTCTGAAGGCGACAGCCAGGACTTGCGCGACCAGCTCGACAGGGTGCGGGCGACGTTCGATGAGAGCTGCAATGTGGTTGGCAAGGCCGTTGCCGCAGGGAACCTGGCCGCTAAACGGCTACACGGCGAACTGGGAAAGGGCATCGTCGAGCGTGACGCCCTCGCTGACGCCCAACAGGCCCTCATCCGAGACCGAGACAGCTTCATGGCGGAGCGTGACGCGCTCGCTCACGCCCAGCAGGACCTCATCCAAGCCCGAGACAGCTTCATGGCGGAGCGTGATGCGCTTGCTCACGCCCAGCAGGACCTCATCCAAGCCCGAGACAGCTTCATGGCGGAGCGTGACGCGCTCGCCCTGGGCCAAGACGGCCTCGTAGCCGAGCGTAGCGCGCTGGCCAGGATCCGAGACGACCTGGTGGCGGAGCGCGATGCGGCGCTTGCGTCACGCAGATGGCGATTGACCGGACCGTTGCGATGGGTGAGCTCCATTCGTCGGCGATAGCAGCAAACACTCTAAACGCTGCTCGACAAACTGTGATCGCCTGTCAAGAAACCGTCACACGGAACCCGCCTCCCTCGTGTTACGAAGGACGGGTCGGCATCCGCGCGTCGGCATAGTCGAAATCTGAACCTGGTCGAAATTTCTTGGCGAGGCGAGCCGTGAACATTGCTCTCAACGCGGAAGGCCTGTCGCCTTACCTGCCCGACGAGCACGGGCTGTTCTTCATCTACCATTTCACCGCCGAGGGCCTGCGCACCAAGGACGCGGCCGAGGTTGCATGGACATGGCGCAGCTACCAGCTGTCCGACCTGCGCGCCCGTCATGAGATCGCCGCCGAGCAGGCTCTGCCCGGGCCGGTGCGCGAAGCTTTCCTCGGCGCCAGCCAGGGTTGCCACATCGATCTCGAGGATGCCTGGCTTTATGGCGACCTGCCGGATCTGCGCCACGACTATTCGGCGGAAGCGCGCGGGCTCGGCCATTTCCGTTTTGCGCTCAACGACAAGACGCTGATCGGCGCGCGCAAGCAGCCACTGGAATCGGTCGATCTCATCCGCAAGGCGGTGGAGAGCGGCTCGCGCAAATTCCGCTCCCCCGCCGACCTGGTCGAAGCGGTCATGGGCCAGTCGCTCGACGGCATGGCGGCCGAGCTCCACGGTCTTGGCGATACGCTGGACGGCATCGAGGACCGTATCGTGCGCGATGCCTGGCACGGCGAGCGGCAGTCGCTGGTCGAGGCGCGCCGTCAACTGGTGGTCATCCACCGGCAGATGGCGACGCTCACAAACCTTTTTCGCCATCTCGACCATTCGCATCGCAATGAGCTGCCCGATCGGATCAATGACATGGCGACAAGGCTCTCGCACCGGGCACACACGCTCTATCACGACGGCGAGCAGTTGCAGGCACGCGCAAGGTTGCTGCAGGACGAGTTGATGGCCAAGCTGACAATGCAGTCCAACCAGCTGCTCTATGTGCTGTCGGTGATGACGGCGGTGCTGTTGCCGATGACCATCATATCAGGCCTGTTCGGCATGAATGTCGGTGGTCTGCCCATGGTCAATACGCCGATGGGCTTCTGGGTGGTCTCGGCGGTTTCGATCGTGATCGCCGCGGCGACCTACATGTTCGTAAGGCGGCTCGGGCGGACGTAACGCCCCGATCCCTTTGTTTTCACGCAATTCCCAAGGGAACGCGACGCGCTTTTCCTGGAATGCCCATCACGCCGTAGCGCGAAGATCCTCGACGATGGTGCCGGCGGCAGCGACCTCCGCCTCATGGTCCGGCTCCCGCCAGGTCTCGGCGAGACCCGCCGCATACCATTCCTGCATGGCCGGCAGGCCAAGCAATTGCGGGGGATAGGCTGCAGCTGCCCCTTCGAAAGACAGCCCATAGGATAGCACACGGAACGCCACCGGAGCAAAGAAGGCGTCGACGGCGGTAAAATGGCCGCCGGCAAGGAACGGCCCGCCGAACAGGGCAAGGCCATCGTTCCAGAGATCGCCCAAACGGAACAGATCCTGCTTCAGCGCGTCCGACATCGGCAACGGTTTCACCCGCAAGCCGCAATTCATCGGGCATGCGCCGCGCAAGGCCGTGAAACCAGAATGCATTTCGGCGGCGGCCGAGCGCGCCCAGGCTCGCGCCTTGGCCTCGGCAGGCCACACACCATGGTGGCGCTCGGCGAGATACTCGGCAATAGCCAGCGAATCCCAGACAGCCCAGCCGTCATCCACCAGGCAAGGCACGCGCCCGCTGGGCGAGAACGCCCGGTAGAGATCGAAACTGGGCCCGGTCGGAAACGGCGTCAATTGCTCCTCGAACGGAATGTCGAGGGTGCGCATCAGCACCCATGGCCGCAGCGACCATGACGAATAGTTCTTGTTGGCGATATGCAGCACGTACATGGAAAGGCTCCCTACTTCGGGGCCAACGCCACCGGGCGGATTTCACGGCCACGAAACATCGACCAGGAATACATCGCCAATGCCGCCCAGATCAGCGCGAAGGCAATTGCTTGCGTGGTGCCGAACGGCTCGTCGAAAATCAGCACGGCGATCAGGAACACCATGGTCGGTGCGATGTACTGCATGATGCCGATGGTGGAGAGGCGCAGAAGCTTGGCGCCGAAGGCGAACAGAAGCAGCGGCACCGAGGTGACTGGGCCGCAGCCGATGAGCAAAGCCATATCGGTGCCGTTGCTGGAGATGAAATGGTCCTGGCCGTTGACGACCAGGAAGACGATGTAGGCAAGCGCCGGCACCGACAGCAAAAGCACTTCGAGCAGAAAGCCCTGGCTCGGGCCGATCGGCAGCGTCTTGCGGAAGAACCCATAGGCAGCGAAGGAAAACGCCAGCGCCAACGACACCCAAGGCAATTTGCCGGCATCGACGGTCAGAACGGCAACTGCGACCGCCGCCAGCAACACGGCCACGATCTGCAGCCGGTCGAGCTTCTCGCCGAGCAACAACGCGCCGACGACGATGCTAACTAATGGGTTGATGTAGTATCCGAGCGCGGTCTCGACGGTGCGGTCGACCGAGATCGCCCAGACATAGATGGCCCAGTTGACGGAGATCAGGGTCGCCGTCAGCGCCGCCATGGCGATGCTGCGCGGCGAGCGGATCGCCGCCTTGAAATCGGCTGTGCGGCCGGCCCAGACCAGCACTGCAGCAGCAATCGGCACCGACCAGACGATGCGGTGGGCGATCACCTCGATCAGCGGCAGATGCGCAACCGCCTTCATGTAGAAGGGCAACAGGCCCCATAGCAGATAAGCGCCGAGCGCGAGGAGAAAGCCGCTGCGGGCTTTGGAGTCGGCGTCGGGCTGGATCGTGTCGCTGGCCATGGCAAACGCTATGGCCCAGTGGGCCATCCAAAACCATCGCAAAATTATGATGGATCAATGGACTTCCGCTGATGGTTCAAGGGGCGCCGCCAGTTCCTCGCCCCACTTCGAGGGGCGAGGAACCCAAGTCCTGCAAGCTTACTCCGCCGCCACCAATCCCGCCATGTCGCGGTTCTTCATCAGCTTGTAGACGATCGAATCCATCAGCGCCTGGAAGGACGCATCGATGATGTTTTCCGACACGCCGACCGTCCACCAGCGTGCGCCGGTGCCGTCATGCGATTCGATCAGGACGCGGGTGATCGCCTCGGTGCCGCCATTGAGGATACGCACCTTGAAATCGGCGAGCTCCATGTCGGCGATCTCGCTCTGGAATTTGCCGAGGTCCTTGCGCAACGCGATGTCGAGCGCGTTGACCGGGCCGTGGCCTTCGGCCACCGACATCTTCTCCTCGCCCTCGACCATCACCTTGACGATGGCTTCGGAGACCGTCTTCAACTGGCCGTTGGCATCGAAGCGGCGCTCGACCATGCAGCGGAACGAAGTGACGTTGAAGAACTCCGGCAGGCCGTGCAGCATTTTGCGCGCCAACAGCTCGAAGGAGGCATCGGCGCCCTCATAGGCGTAGCCCTCGGCCTCGCGCTCCTTGACCACCGAGATCAGCGCATCGAGACGATGGTCGTCTCTGGGCACATCGATGCCGCGCCGCTTCAGCTCGGCGAGGAAATTGGCCTTGCCGCCCTGGTCCGAAACCATAACGCGGCGGCGGTTGCCTACTGCCTCGGGCGGCACATGTTCATAGGTCGCCGGCTCCTTGGCCAGTGCGGAGGCATGGATGCCGGCCTTGGTGGCGAAGGCCGAGGCGCCGACATAGGGCGCCTGCGCTTCCGGAGCACGGTTCAGCAATTCGTCGAAGGCGCGGGAAAGCCGGGATATCCCGGTCAGCGCCTCGGCCGAGATGCCGGTTTCAAACCGATCGGCGAAGGCCGGCTTCAGCGCCAGCGTCGGTACGATCGAGACCAGATTGGCGTTGCCGCAGCGCTCGCCGATGCCGTTCAGCGTGCCTTGGATCTGGCGCACGCCGGCCTCGACGGCGGCGAGCGAATTGGCCACCGCTTGGCCGGTGTCGTCATGGGCATGGATGCCGAGATGGCCGCCCGGAATACCTGAAACAATGACCTTGTCGACGATGGCGCGCACTTCCGAGGGCTGCGTGCCACCATTGGTGTCGCACAACACCACCCAGCGCGCGCCGGCATCATAGGCGGTCCTGGCGCAGGCCAGTGCGTAGTCCGGATTGGCCTTGAAGCCGTCGAAGAAATGCTCGCAATCGACCATCGCTTCCTTGCCGGCGGCAACAGCTGCTTCGACCGACGCGTTGATCGAGTCGAGGTTTTCCTCATTGGTGCAGCCGAGCGCGACGCGGACATGATAGTCCCAGCTCTTGGCGACGAAGCAGATGGCGTCGGACTTGGACTGCACGAGCGCTGCCAGGCCCGGGTCGTTGGATGCCGACACGCCTGCCCGCTTGGTCATGCCGAAGGCGACGAACTTTGCCTTCGCCGTGCGCTTCTGCTGGAAGAAGGCGGTGTCGGTCGGATTGGCGCCGGGATAGCCGCCTTCGACATAGTCCATGCCGAACTCATCGAGCAGCTTGGCAATCGCGATCTTGTCCTCGACGGAAAAGTCGATGCCCGGCGTCTGCTGGCCATCGCGGAGGGTTGTGTCGAAGAGATAGAGGCGTTGTTTGGTCATTGTTCTGTTGGCGCGCGAGCACCCCCCTCTGGCCTGCCGGCCATCTCCCCCTCAATGGGGAAGATCGGCAGCTTTAGCGTCGGATCGTTTCCTGCAGCGATGAAGATTTGCGAAAGCGCCGATGACAGCGAATCTCCCCCCTTGAGGGGGAGATGTCCGGCAGGACAGAGGGGGGTGCCACGCGCTGTCATTTCCCCGCAAACCCATCCGTCGCGCGTATCAGCCGATCCAGAATCCCCGGCTCCGAATAGGAATGGCCGGCGCCTTCGATGAGGTGGAAATCCGCCTTCGGCCAGGCCTTGTGCAGGGCCCAGGCATAGCGCGCCGGGCACGGCATGTCGTAGCGGCCGTGGACGATTGTGCCGGGAATATCCGCGAGCTTATGGGCATCGCGCAGAAGCTGCCCCTCCTCCAGCCAGCCGGCGTGGACGAAATAGTGGTTCTCGATGCGGGCAAAGGCGATGGCGAAGTCGTCTTCGCCGAACTTGTCGCTGGTCTCCGGCTCCGGTAGCAGCGTGATCGTCTCACCTTCCCACAGGCTCCAGGCAAGGGCGGCTTCCAGCTGCGCCTTGCCATCGGCGCCGACCAACCGCCTGCGGTAAGCGGCCATCATGTCGCCGCGCTCGGCTTCAGGAATTGGCGCCAGGAAACGCTCCCATTTGTCGGGGAACATCTCGGAGACGCCGAACTGATAGTACCATTCGAGTTCGGCGCGGGTCAGCGTGTAGATGCCGCGCACGACAAGCTCGCTGACGCGATTAGGATGCGTCTCGGCATAGGCCAGCGCCAGCGTCGAGCCCCACGAGCCGCCGAACACCAGCCATTTTTCGAAGCCGCACATCTCACGCAGCCGCTCGATGTCGGCAACCAGGTGCCAGGTGGTGTTGGCCTCGAGCGAGGCGTTGGGTGTCGATTTCCCGCAGCCGCGCTGGTCGAACAGGATGACGTCGTAAAGCTTCGGGTCGAACAATTGCCGATGTTTTGGCGAGAAGCCGCCGCCGGGACCGCCATGCAGGAAAACGGCCGGCTTGGCGCCCCTGGTTCCGGAACGCTCCCAGTAGATATGATGGCCGTCGCCGACATCGAGCATGCCGGACTCGAACGCATCGATCTCTGGATAAAGAGTACGAAGTTCACTGTTCATTTCATTGCTCATATCTTCAGGCCGTGCGCGGGCCAGTCCGTGGTGGTCGGGATGCTGGAACGAGATGATCTGCTCCTGGCGGGAGTAGAAATCCGGATCCTGATGCAGGGGCTGGTCAAAGATCGTTTCCACCCAAGGCAATCGGACCGCGTAGTTGACCTGGATCTGCGGCGCCAGATCGGAGCGGTCGTCGAAGGCGCCGATGGCGATCTCCAGTGCGCCAGGTTGGCGATAGGTCAGCGGTGTACCGCAGCGGGCACAGAAGCCGCGATCGATGTTGACCGACGACTGGAAGTAGGTCGGCTCCTCGCGCACCCATTCGACGCCATCCTTGGGCACTGTCACCAGGGCGCCGAAAAACGACCCGAACTGTTTCTGGCACATGCGGCAATGGCAGATGGACGCCCGGCCAAGCTTGCCCTTGATGCGGAAACGGACGGCGCCGCACTGGCAGCCGCCGGTTCGAACTTCATCGGTCATAACTTTTCCTCTGGCGGCCATTGTTCGGTGTCATGATCGGGATGCTGGTAGGAGACAAGCTCGGCAAGATAAGGCGCCGACGACATGTCGGCCATCGTGTCCTCGCCCGGCAATTGCGGAAGGGTGTCGACATAAGGCAGTTTTGCCTCGGTGCCCCACTGGATCAGCGGCACGATTTCGGCCGGATTGTCGAAGGCGCCAATGGCAAGGCCGACGCCGTCGGGCGCGGTAAAGGTCAGCGGCGTGCCGCAATTGGCGCAAAAGCCACGATCGACATGGCTGGACGAGGCGAAATATTTCGGTTCGCCGCGCGTCCAGTCGAGTTTGGCGCCACGCACCGAGACCAGGGGCGCGTAAAATGAGCCGAACGCCTTCTGGCACATGCGGCAATGGCAGACCGAGGCGTCACCCAGCGCACCCTCGACGCGAAAGCGCACCGCGCCGCACTGGCAGCCACCGGTGTAGATCGGCCGGTTGTCGAGGCTCATGGCGTCTCACTCCGTTTCATAGTCATTCGGGCGCATGGCAGACGGCCTCGACATTGTTGCCGTCGGGATCCAAGACGAAGGCGCCGTAATAGTCCGGGTGATAATGCGGGCGCAGCCCCGGCCCGCCATTGTCCTTGCCGCCGGCGGCGAGCGCCGCGGCATGGAAGGCGTCGACCTCGGCGCGGCTGCGCGCGGTGAAGGCGACGTGCTGATGGGTCCTCGGCTTGTCATCGCTGGCCTGCAGCCAGAACACCGGCCGGTCGCGGCCATAACCGCCGACCTTGGCGCCGCCGGTATATTCCAGTGGCACCATGTAAATCAGCGAGGCGCCAAGCGGCGCCATCGCCTGGTCATAAAAGGCTTTCGACGCGCCGAAATCGGCGACATTGATGCCGAGATGGTCGATCATGAAACAAGCTCCTCCCTTGCTGGCGCCGGCACGTCGGCGCCGGCCAAGCCGGCCTCGATCACGATGTGCTGGCAGACATTGTCGATATCGCGGATGACGTCGTCGTTCCAGAAGCGCAGGATGGTCCAGCCACTGGCACTCAATTGAGCGCTGCGTGCCTTGTCGCGTTCTGCATCTTCTACGTCGGCATGCTGACTGCCATCAACCTCGACTACGAGGTGGTGGGCCGAACAGGCGAAGTCGACAATGTAGGGCCTAATCGGTACCTGTCGGCGAAAGCTCATCCCCATCAGCCGGTGAGCCCGCAACTCATTCCACAGTTTCAGCTCGGCATCGGTCATGACGCGACGCATGGACTTTGCATTCTTGCGCTGACGCGATGGAACGAGGTCGTGACCCATGCTCAGGCCACTCCGCGCTGGCGATTAGCGAAAACCGAGGCGAGGGCTGATCTCCCCC
>NZ_JAMYNB010000032.1:0-17542 GCF_040318795.1 Mesorhizobium sp. M1004 | reverse complement strand
CAGCGCCCGTGATCATGTTCTTCACATAGTCGGCGTGGCCGGGGCAGTCGACATGGGCATAATGGCGCGCTGCCGTCTCGTATTCGACGTGCGCCGTCGAAATGGTGATGCCGCGGGCCTTCTCTTCGGGCGCCGCATCGATCTGGTCGTAGCGCTTGTACTCGCCAAAATACTTCGTGATCGCCGCCGTCAGCGACGTCTTGCCATGATCGACGTGGCCAATCGTGCCAATGTTCACATGAGGCTTGTTACGCTCGAATTTACCTTTTGCCATAGTCTCTTTCCTTGGACGGCCTTGACCTTCAGTTCAGTCGAATGCGGGGCGATTAGCGACTACGGCCGAAAAACACAAGTGCCTTGTGGCCGGGTGCGCTGTCCACTCGGTGCGAACCGATGATCCGATTGCGGGATGTGGCGCTGATATAGGAACGCGCGAGCGGAAATGAAATGGGGGCTGCGGGCTCCAGCACCTGTTTGCTATTCCCGCCCATGTCCTGTCCCGCCCATGTCCTGGCCTTTGCCTGCCGGATGTGCAGCCAGCGCCTGGCCCATTGCCGCTACGGCGGCGGTCTGATTTGGTTGCCCCATGCAATTCATACCGACCTCCATACGCGGCCCGCTGTTCATGATCGTTTCGACGGGGTCGTACCTCGTCAACGACACGATGATGAAACTCGCGACCGCGGGCTTGCCGTCCTATGAAGTGCTGTTCCTGCGCGGGGTCGCGGCCACGCTATGGGGCATGCCGCTGCTGTTCCTGCTGGGCTATGGCAGGCAGATTCCATTGATCTTCGACAAACGCGTGCTGCGCCGCAACCTGCTCGAGCTGGCGGCCATCCTTTGCTACGTCGTGGCGCTGGCCAACATGCAGATCGCCGATTCGACCGCGCTCGGGCAGATCACCCCGCTTTTGATGCTGGTCGGCTCCTCCATCCTGTTCGGCGAACGGATCGGCGGCGTGCGCATGGCGCTGATCGGGCTTGGCTTCATCGGTGCGCTCATGGTGGCCCAGCCGACCATGCAGGGCATCTCGGTCTATGCGTTGCTGGCGCTCGGCAACGCGGCATTGGCGGCGGCGCGCGATCTTGCCGGCAGGCGGGTCGCGGCCGAGGTGCCGGGCATGATCGTCGCCATTTCCGCCGTTGTGGTGGTGCTGATCGGCGCGGGCGCCGCGCATCTCGTTTCCGAGCGCTGGGTCATGCCGGAAGCCCGGCACCTGCTGCTCATGGCCGGCGCCGGATTCTTCCTGATCTTCGGCCATTTCTTCATCTTCATGGCCTATCGCGTCGGTCCGACCGGCGTGGTGGCGCCGTTCTACTACTGCTTCACCGTCTGGGCGGTCATCTCAGGCGTTCTGGTGTTCGGCCAGTTCCCGAATGCCCTGGCGGTCTGCGGCATCCTGCTGGTGGTCGCGAGCGGGCTGACCATCGTCTCGCTTGATGAACGCAAGCGCAGGCTGACCGTCGTCGCCTGACCTTCAAGTCAACGCGTCGAAGCAGGTTTGGCCGACCTGCGGTCGGCCAGTCGGCAGACTGGCGCCTAAAGCGTTCGCTTGCCGGAGAACTGGTGATAGGCCCACAGCACGACCACCGCGCCGATGATGGCGACGATCAGGCTCCAGATGTTGAGGCCGGTCACACCCGTGGCGCCAAAGGCGCTGAAGATCAGCCCTCCGACGATGGCGCCGACAATGCCGAGCACGATATCCATGATCAGGCCCTGGCCGGTCTTGTTGACGATCTTGCTGCCGATAAAGCCGGCGATGACGCCGAGGATGATCCAGCTGATAATGCTCATTTTTCCTCTCCATTCCCCGCCCGCCGATCATGGTCACATGATTGTCAAAAGCTCAAGCCAACTTGAAATTCCGCCCGCATGGTCCATTGTAGCCGGCGGGACGGGCTTGGTCGTTATGGAGGATTGACCTATGGGACTTTTTGACAACGCCGTGCCCGGCGGCAACATCACCAAACCGCTGATGATCGCGCTCGGCGCGCTGCTGGTGGGAAAGATGCTGAGCGGCAGAAGCGCCGAACAGACGAGTGCCGAAGAGACGGGCGAGCCCGCCCAGCCTCAAACGCCAGCCCCCACCGGAACCACGGCCTCAGGCGACGGCGGCCTGCTTGGCGGACTGGGCGGACTGCTCGACAAGCTCAAGAATGCCGGCCAAGGCAATGTTGCTGACTCATGGGTCGGCACCGGGCAGAACCAGCCGATCAACGCCAATGATCTGGGCAAGGCGATCGGCCCGCAGGTCATTCGAGAGATCGCGCAAAGGACCGGACTGGACGAGCAGGAGTTGCTCAAGCAATTGTCCACAGCCCTGCCCGGCATTGTCGACAGACTGACGCCGAACGGACAGGTGCCGCAGCAACACCAGGTCGCGTCCGCTTTCAACAGCTAGACTTCTGCGCCTGCATCACGCGCAAACACGCCCGGCACCGCCTTGCGGCTGTCGGGCGTTGCTCCGACCAGCGCGGCGAACCGCCTGGCAGTCGACGCATCGACCGGCGTGTAGACGGAAACTGAGAAATCACTGTCGCGGCCGCCCGGCTGCAGCGTGGCGAAATCGAAGGACATCGCGCCGGCGACAGGGTGCCGGATGGATTTCCGCCAGATCGGTGGCTCGGCGATGTCGCGGCTGTTCCAGCACGTGGCGAACGCTTCGCTTGCCGCTTCCAGTGACGAAACCAGCGCAGCCAGCACCGGATCGCGAGTCATGGCGACAGTGGCAAGCCGGAACTGCGCCGCCGCCGAGCGCGAAACCTCCGGCCAGTCGACAAAGCGCTGCCGCCATTCCAGGTCGAGAAACAGCCGGGCGAGCAGGCTGCCGGACCACTCATCATCCGTCTCGAAATCCCCAAGCAGCACCGCCGCCGGATGGTTACAGGCGACGACCTGCCAGTAGCGATTGACGACATATGCCGGGTGCGGCGCCAGCCCGTCGAGCAGGCTGAGCAACGGCGCGCTGGGCAGGCCTTGCGCGCCGAGCCGGTTTCGCCAATCGAGATCGGGCCGCGCCAATTGGAAGAGATAGGCCTGCTCCGACCGGCTCAGTCTCAGCACCCGCGCCAGCGAGCGAAGCACCTGCGGCGACGCGTTCACCTCCCGTCCCTGCTCGAGCCAGGTGTACCAGGTGGTGCTGATCCCCGCCTCGGCGGCGACCTCTTCGCGCCTGAGGCCCGGCGCCCGGCGGCGGCCATTGGCGCCATCGATCCGCGGCAAGCGGTCCCGCCGCTCGCGCAGGAAGCGGGCAAGCTCATCGTGCCGTGGGCCGTCGTATGGCATGCAGTCACCTCCGATACCAGTATAAGCTATAGTCTTGTACTACTTTAAAGGAAAGCTAGGTTGCGGGCGATCGAACATCAGCCCACGGGACTTCGACAATGAATGCGCTCAATGAAATCCGTCAGATCGACTACACCGTCATCTTCGCCCGCGACATGGCCGCCATGCGGCACTTCTACGGGGATGTGATGGAATTTGATCTGCAGCGCGAACTCGGCGACAGGTGGATCGAATATCGGGTCGGCCCGAACACGCTGGCCTTGACCAGCCTCGGCATGATGTTCAACGACACGCCGCAGCAGCGGGATGCGCTGTCGCTTCAGCTGGCATTCCGGGTGGCGCCGGAGATGGTCGCTGCTTGCGCCGAGGCGCTTCAGGCCAAGGGCGTGCAGCCGGTCCTGCCGCTCACCGACCAGGAATGGGGCCACAGGACAGTGTTCTTCCGCGATCCGGACGGCAACGTTGTCGAGATATTCGCTGAGATCTGATGCGGAGTGGGGAGTTTGGAGCGGGTAGCGGGAATCGAACCCGCATATTCAGCTTGGAAGGCTGCTGCTCTACCACTGAGCTATACCCGCATCGTCCTCAAGGTTCGCGGGCTGGCAGTGGTGGAGAGGGTTGGATTCGAACCAACGTAAGCTAAGCTAACGGATTTACAGTCCGTCCCCTTTAACCACTCGGGCACCTCTCCAGCCTGCCGTCGAAGCCTTGCAACGAGGCATTCTCGCCGATCAGGTCGAAACCAGGGTTTTGTCCGAAATCAGCGAAGCGCCTTATGGCGGCAAGGCCAGTGGGTGTCAACCGCACCGCAAGGCAAAATGCGCTGATTTTGACAGCTCACCCGGCAAGCCGGCTTTCTGCCTGTATCCATGGCCCGGCGACGCGGCTATAGAAGCCGGCCATGAGCAATGACAACACGTCCAAGACCGCCAAAGACACCCACTACGCCAAGCTGCGTCGCGCTCATCGCGACGAGAAGGCCGGCGGCGCGCCTGCCTTCCGGCCGCGCCAGCCGGTGCCGCCGGGCGAGAACGCCGCCGACGGGCTGGTGCGGCTTTATGGCCTGCACACGGTGCGCGCCGCGCTCGACAATCCGCGCCGGCGGATCAGAAAGATGTTGGTGACGCGCAATGCCGCCGAGCGGCTGGCGATCGCCGACCTCGCCGCTTTGCCGTTCAAGGCCGAACTGGTCGAGCCGAAGGACATCGACAAGATCACCGGTTCGGACGCCGTCCACCAGGGCGTGCTGATCGAGGCCGAGCCGCTGAAGCCCAAGCGCCTTGACGCGCTCGGCGATACCAAACTGGTGCTGGTGCTCGACCAGGTCACCGACCCGCACAATGTCGGCGCCATCCTGCGCTCGGCGGTCGCCTTCGGCGCCGGTGCGCTGATCACCACGGCCCGCCACAGCCCGCAGGAATCCGGCGTGCTGGCCAAATCCGCCTCCGGCGCGCTGGAACATATCGACCAGGTCGAGGTGAAGAACCTCGCCGACGCGCTGGAACAGCTGCACGAAGCCGGCTTCCAGACCATCGGCCTCGATTCGGACGGGCCGGCCGAACTCGAAACGAGTTTTTCAGGCAAAAAGATAGCCCTGGTGCTCGGCGCCGAAGGCAAGGGCCTGCGCCAGAAGACGCGCGAGACGGTGACGACACTCGCCCGCCTCGACATGCCCGGCGCCATCCGCTCGCTCAACGTGTCGAACGCCGCGGCGGTGAGCCTTTATGCGGCACGGAAGTTCCTTGGAAAGTGAATAGTGAATGCTGAATGGAAAGCGTTCTTACCGTCACCGTTCACTATTCACCCACTTCATGCCCCGCCATCCGCTCCAGCGCCCGCACCAGCGCCGAATGATCCTCTTTCGCCCCGCCATTCGCCGCGCACGAGTTGAACAGCTGCTGCGTCGTCGAGGTGTTGGGCAATGAGACGCCGAGCGCCTTGGCGCCTTCCAGCGCCAGGCTGAGATCCTTCTGGTGCAGTTCGATGCGGAAGCCCGGCGCGAAGGTGCGCTTTATCATGCGCTCGCCATGCACCTCGAGGATGCGCGATGCCGCCAGCCCGCCCATCAGCGCCTGCCGGACCTTGGCGGGGTCGGCGCCGGCTTTTGCGGCAAAGACCAGCGCCTCGGCGACCGCCTCGATGGTCAGGGCTACGACGATCTGGTTGGCAACCTTGGTGGTCTGGCCGACGCCGTTCGGGCCGACAAGCGTGACGTTCTTGCCCATCTTTTCGAACACGGGCTTGGCGCGCTCGAACGCCTTGTCCTCGCCGCCGACCATGATGGTCAGGGACGCCGCCTTTGCGCCGACCTCGCCGCCCGACACCGGCGCGTCAAGATAGTCGCAGCCGAGATCGTTGATTTTCTTGGCGAAAACCTTGGTCTCGATCGGCGAGATCGAGCTCATGTCGATGACCAGCTTGCCCTTGCTCAGGCCGGAAGCGACACCGTTCTCGCCGAACAGCACCTCGGCTACCTGCGGGGTGTCGGGAACCATGGTGATGATGATATCCGCGGCCTTCGCCACTGCCGCGTGGCCGGTGATGCTTCTCAAGCCCTTGGCGACGAGATCGGCCGGCGGCTTCGAGCGGTGGTCGCTGGCAATGACGGCGTAGCCGGCATCCAGGAGATGCCCCGCCATCGGCGCGCCCATGATGCCAAGGCCGATGAAGCCGATGGTTTCCATTGTTTTCTCCTTTGTTGAGGCTGAGTTCCTTCGCGCCCCCTCTGGCCTGCCGGCCATCTCCCCCACTTGTGGGGAGATTGGCAGTTTCGGCGCCTCGCTCACCCTGCAATGTTGGGGAGCGAAAGCCGGGATGACGTCCGATCTCCCCACCTGTGGGGGAGATGGCCGGCAGGCCAGAGGGGGGCGCGAAGGAACGCGACTTCAATCGTAACAGCTAAGCCGCGGCACTCCCCTGCCCGTTAAGCTCCCGAAACCACCCCAGCCCAGCCTCCGTCCCCGCCTTCGGTTTGTATTCCGCTCCGACCCAGCCGGAATAGCCGATCCTGTCGATATGCTCGTAGAGGAAGGGATAATTGATCTCGCCCGTCCCCGGCTCGTGACGGCCGGGATTGTCCGCAAGCTGGATATGCGCGATGCGGCCGAGGTTGGCCTCGATGGTACGGGCGAGATCCCCCTCCATGATCTGCATGTGATAGATGTCGTATTGCAGGAACAGGTTCTTCGAACCGACGCGCTCGATCAGCGCCAGCGCCTGCTCCGAATAGTTCAGGAAAAAACCCGGTATGTCGCGCGTGTTGATCGGCTCGATCAAAAGCCGGATGCCGGCCTGCTCCAGTTTCTCGGCTGCAAACGCGAGGTTCTCGGCTAAAGTATTTTCCAGCACCGAACGATCCACGCCCTGCGGCGCGATGCCGGCGAGGCAATTGACCTGCTCGCAGCCGAGCGCATGGGCATAGCTGATCGCCTTGGCGATGCCTTGCCGGAATTCCGGCGCGCGGTCGGGCAAAACCGCGATGCCGCGCTCGCCGTTGCCCCAGTCGCCGGCCGGGAGGTTGAACAGCACCTGTGTCAGGCCGTTCTTCTTCAGCCGGGCCGCGACCACGTCAGGCGTATGATCATAGGGGCCGATATATTCGACGCCCTTGAAGCCGGCGCGGGCTGCGGCATCGAAGCGATCGAGGAACTCATGCTCGCCAAAGAGCATCGACAGATTGGCTGAAAAACGCGGCATTCTTTTTCTCCTTCTTCTGCTTGGCCCTAGGCGTGTTGAGATTCAGGTCGGGCAGAGTCGAAAACGGTGACTTTCGAAAACCGGAGCGGAACGTACTTTCTGTACGTGAGCACCGGAAGCGCAGGAAGGCGCCGTTTGCAGGCCTGTCTCACCTGAATATCGGCGCGCCTAATCGAGCAACACAATCGCCGTTGGCGCATCCTCATGGCTTTCGGCAAGGTCCTCGAATTCGGTGATCTTGTCGATTTCCGTGCCCATGGAAATGTTGGTGACGCGCTCGAGGATGAATTCGAGCACCACCGGCACCTGGTATTCCTTCATCAGCCGCTGCGCTTCCTTGAACGCGCCGGCGAACTCTTCCGGTTTGCGCACCCGGACCGCCTTGCAGCCCATCGCTTCTGCGACCGCGACATGATCGACGCCGTAGCCGGCCTCCGGATCGTTGGCGCGGTTGACGTTCTCGAAGGCCAGGCTCACCTCGAAATCCATCGCAAAACCGCGCTGCGCCTGGCGGATCAGGCCGAGATAGGCATTGTTCACGACGACATGGATATACGGCAGTTTGTGCTGTGCGCCGGCCGCCAGTTCCTCGATCATGAACTGGAAGTCGTAGTCGCCCGACAGCGCCACGATGGTGCGATCCGGATCGGCGGCGCGCACGCCAAGCGCTGCCGGCAGCGTCCAGCCGAGCGGGCCGGCCTGGCCGCAATTGATCCAGTTGCGCGGCTTGTAGACATGCAGGAACTGCGCCCCGGCGATCTGCGAGAGGCCGATCGTGGTGACGTAGGTGGTGTCACGGCCGAACGACTTGTTCATCTCCTCATAGACGCGCTGCGGCTTCAGCGGCACCTGCTCGAAATGCGTCTTGCGCTTCATCGTCTTCTTGCGGGTCTGGCATTCCTTCGCCCAGCCCGACCAGTCGCGCAGCTTTCCTGCCGTCTTCCATTCGGTGGCGACGTCGAGCAGCATCTTTAGTGCCGCACCGGCGTCCGAGACGACGCCGAGATCCGGCGCGAACACCCGGCCGATCTGGGTCGGTTCGATGTCGACATGGATGAATTTCTTGCCCTTGGTGTAGACATCGACCGAACCGGTGTGGCGGTTGGCCCAGCGATTGCCGATGCCAAAGACGAAATCGGCTTCCAACATCGTCGCATTGCCGTAGCGATGCGAGGTCTGCAGCCCGCACATGCCGGCCATCAGCCGGTGGTCGTCGGGGATCGCGCCCCAGCCCATTAGCGTCGGGATGACCGGCACGCCCGTTATCTCGGCAAATTCGATCAACAGATCCGACGCATCGGCGTTGATGATGCCGCCGCCGGCGACGATCAGCGGCTTTTCCGCGGCATTGAGCATCGCCAAGGCCTTTTCGGCCTGGGCGCGCGACATTGCCGGCTTGAACGGGACCAGCGGTTCATAGGCATCGATATCGAATTCGATCTCGGCCAATTGCACGTCGACCGGCAGGTCGATGAGCACCGGGCCCGGTCGCGACGAGCGCATCAGGTGAAATGCCTTCTGCAGCGCCATCGGCACGAGATAGGGCTCCATGACCGTGACCGCCCATTTGGCGACGGGTGCGGCTATGGCGGCGATATCGACAGCCTGGAAATCCTCCTTGTTGAGCCGTGCCCGCGGCGCCTGACCAGTGATGCACAGGATCGGGATGGAGTCCGCCGCCGCCGAATAGAGCCCGGTGACCATGTCGGTGCCGGCCGGGCCCGACGTGCCGATGCACAGCCCGATATTGCCTGATTTAGCTCTCGTGTAGCCCTCGGCCATATGCGAGGCCGCCTCGACATGGCGCGCCAGGATGTGGCGGATCGAGCCCCTCGCCTTCAGCGCCGAATAGAACGGATTGATCGCCGCGCCCGGCACGCCGAAGCCGCAGGAAATGCCTTCCTTTTCGAGAACGAGAACCGCTGCATCGACAGCGCGCATCCTGGCCATGTCCAGCCTCCTCAAGATTGTTGGTTGGTTGACAATGCCAGTGTCGTTTTCATTTTTCAATTTTTTCAGAATAATTTTTCATTTCGAGAAAACCCCTTCTATACACTGATTCCACTGGCTTTTTCGTTTTCCATGAATCCGGCCATCAAAATTGATGAAAAAGTTTTTCATTGCGATTTCGGCGAAACCGGCGACAATGCCGCCATGGAAACCAGCGAAAAACGCCAGCGCGGCCGGCCGCGCGCTTTCAACGGTCCGTCCGAGGCCGGTTCTGTACAGTCGCTCGACCGGGCCTTGCGCATCTTGGCCATCGTCGCCGAAGGCAGTGGCCTGTCGCTGAGCGAGATTTCGGCGCGCAGCGAGCTTGCGGCGTCCACCGCCTATCGCATGCTGACGACGCTGCAGAACCACGGGATGGTCGAGTTCGATACATCGGACCAGCTGTGGTCGATCGGCGTCGAGACCTACCGCATGGGTGCCGCCTTCCTGCGCCGCCGCAAGCTTGTCGACCGGGCCCGCGTGGTCATGCAGGAATTGATGGAGAAGACCGGTGAAACCGCCAATCTCGGCGTCGCCGAGGACGATTGCGTCGTTTTCGTCAGCCAGGTCGAGACCCATCAGGCGATCCGCGCCTTCTTCCGCCCGGGCACGCGCAGCTCCTTCCATGCCTCGGGCATCGGCAAGGCGGTGCTGGCGCAGCTCGAGCCGGAACGCGTCGCCGCCATCCTGCGCAAGTCGGGCCTGCAGCGCTTCACCGACAAGACGCTGTCCGACATTTCGGCGCTGGCCCATGACCTGGCTGTCATCAAGCACCGCGGCTGGTCGGTCGACGACGAGGAGCGGCATCCCGGCATGCGCTGCGTGGCCGCCGCCATTTTCAACGAGTTCGGCGAGCCGATCGGCGGTGTCTCGGTCTCCGGACCGACGGTGCGGGTGACGATGGAGCGGCTGGACGAGATCGGGCCGCTGGTGCGCGACGCCGCCGCTGAGGTGACGAGGATGATCGGCGGGTTCCAATTATAATGCGGAGAACGCTTCAGCTTTTGCTCGCCGCTTCACTGTGCGGATGCGTGGCGACGGCGCCCGAGCCCGCCCCTGTCTCCCAGCAAGTCAGCGAGATTCCGATCTCGCTCGCTTTGGAGGAGACAATCACGATCGGCATTCGCCAGCATTTACAGGATCCTGTATCCGCCAAATTCGGGACGATGCGTGCCGGCGAGCGAACGCTCGACGGCCGCCGCGAAATCCTGGTCTGCGGCCATGTCGCTGCAAAGACGTCGTCCGGTGGTCATACAACAGACCAACCGTTCGCCGCCAAGATCTATCCGGATGAAGGAAGCAGCTTCGAACTCATCGCCATGGGGGATCAATCGCAGAATGCGAGTGTTGCCCGCATCTGCCGTGCAGCGGGATTGCCGATCTCCGAACCGTAGCCCGCACCGCGGCGAGCTCAAATCAGGAAGGAGGGGCTGCGTACAGCCCCTCCTTTCCGTGTGGGGGTGCCTCCTCTTAAAGGCGGCAATAGTGGCGGTAGCCGTCGTAGCCGACATAGGTGTCGGAGTACGGATCGTAACTGGCGTAGCGATTGGCGCAGCGGCGGACGTGCCAGGAGCCACCCTCGTCGTCGACATAGACGGTGCGGGGCTGCTGGTTGAGCAGGCTGCCGAGCACGAAGCCGCCGACGCCGGCGGCGATGCCGATGCCGATTTCGCGGTTGTGGTGATGGCTGTGGGCGGCCGACGGCTGGACGGTGCCGACCAGCGAGGTGGCGGCGACGGTGCTGGCGATGAGGGCAGAAGCGATTTTGCGCGTGAACATGACGATCTCCTTGTTTCGTTGCGAGAGGCGATCCATCCGCCTCTTGATCATCAGTCGTTTCGGCGCGGAAAAAGGTTCGAAAGAATTTGGGATTTTCTTGAAGGCTGGAAATCAGCCGATGGAAACCATGATCTGATCGATCGAGCGCTCAACGCAAAAAAGGGCGGCTGAAGCCGCCCTTTCCGCGAGGCAGGTCGTCTCGCTCAAAGGAAGATGATCACCTTCCCGTGGTGATGATGATGCTTGTGGTGATGATGCTTGTGGTGATGGTTCCACCACCACCAGGGCTTGTCGTGGTGCTTGTGATGGTGGTGATGATGGCTGTGAGCGGAGGACGACTGCACGGTACCGGCGAGCGCGCCGGTGGCGACGAAGATGGCGACCAGGCCCGAAGTAAGACTGCGCTTCAACATGATGATCTCCTTGATCGAGGCGACCATTCGCCTCTGGAGATCAGTCGCGGTGACGTGGTGAAAGGTTCGAGGTTTTGAGCGAGTAGTGAGTAGTCAATGGTCCGAAAGGCGTTCGCCCATTCACCATTCACCATTCATCCCCATCCCAGTCACATGCCGCAGCCAAAACGCCATCGCGATAAAACCGACGATGGCGGCGATGCCGGTCCAGTCGACATTGGCGCTCTTCACGTCCCTGATGAGCTTTACCGCAAGCAGCCAGGCAATGACGACAAGCGGCAGGATGATGACAAGTCTGATCATGCGACACCCCGTTCGATGCGTTTGCACCTGAGAGATATGTAGGGATCGCATTGGCGGTTTTCAGCATGGCGGCCCGCCCACCTCGGCGGGGTCCATTAGCGATCGAAAACGGAGTTTTGTCTTTACTGGCGCACGAAATATGCTAACCGGAGCGCCGTGCCCTTGTAGCTCAGCTGGTAGAGCAGCGGTTTTGTAAACCGAAGGTCGGCGGTTCGATTCCGTCCGGGGGCACCACCCTTCGCTCTTCGAGCTTCGGGTGGCAGGCCACTCGAAGCTCGTTAGTCGAAGGAGGACTGCCGACGGTTCTATTCGGCGGAGCTGGCAGCACGACATCAGGCCAACTCGCAGCCGTCGGACCTTCTAGGAAAATGTGGCAGCCTGTATGGCTGCCGTATCGCCGAACGTGTTCCTCACCCTAACCGACCTGTAGACGTAGGCGGCCCAGATCCCTGTGACTATGAAGGATGCCAAAGGTGTAACCAGAGCTCCTCCGGCAAGCAAACGGTTTACCGGGACACCCAGAACAGTCGATATCCAAACTGTGTCCAGTACGAATAAGAGAGGGATCGCGAACCACAGACATATGAACAGCTGCGGAAAGCGGTGGCTTCGCCGCAGCATCGAAACAAGCACGACCAGCTGAAGCACCAGAAATGCCAGATTGAGGGCTGCCTCGCCATAGATGGCCAAGGCCCCGTTGGGCACTGTAACAAGCTGTTGGTAGGTTTTGACCAGACTGGCCATATCGACAAGTGTGCGCAACGGCGAAAGGGACAGGCTGATCGCCAGCAGGATCAGCCAGCCGCCGAACCCCACGAGGTCATCTGGGCTCTGTGACGATTTGCGCGACGACCGGACGGCGAAGAAAACCGGCACGCCAATCAGCAACAGAAGTATCGCCCAATGCCACATTTACCCACCCTCGAATACATCCCTGGGTTGTTTAGCTCGCACCTCTGGATTGTGCAAGCGTTTTTACAGAGATCAAGGCATCGTAGAGATTTTCGGGTTTAGGTTTGCAGAGGACGCTTTCGTCGCTCGCAATGGCCGCATCTCACCCCAAGTCAAAATGCCGCGGAAAGGCCTTGTGCAGCAGGAGCAGCATGGTCTTGCGCAGCACGTCGGTGTCGCGGCTGGACGGGTTGAGATGGTCCCAATACCAGGCGCCATGCACCAGATAGTTCAGGCTCTCCGACAGCGTGTCTATGTCGACGCCGGTGTAACCGCCGCTGCGTGAAATCTCGATCAGCAGCTCGCGCGCTTCGGCCGTGTAGGCGAGATCGCTCGGCAGGCCGATTTCATTGTAGATCTGCATGCTCTTGCGGTCGCTGGAAAACACGACGAAGACCGAGACCCATTTCGGATGCTGCCGGGCAAAGCGCTGCGCGCAATCGACCGCGCCCAACACCCGCTCGACCGGCGACAGGCCGGGCGCCCGCACCAGCGTCAGCCACAGCGCGTCATATTGGTCGCTGAGATATTGCAGGACGGCCCGGAACAGGTTCTCCTTGCTGCGAAAATGAAAGACCACCAGTGCGTTGGACGAGCCGACATGCTCGGCAATGCGCTGCATGGTGACGCTGGCCAGCCCCTCCTCCGCGATGAGCTCGATGGTGGCGTCGATGATGCGCTGGACGCTCGCTTCGCCGCGCTCGCGCCGGCGGTCCTTGGGCGCGGCGTCGTTCGCCGCACCCTTGGCCGCCTTGCTTTTTCCCGCATCCGGAGTGGCTATGCGTTGCGCCATTGTCGTCAGGCCTTTCCCCGGCGGCCGAAACATCCCGCCGCTGCCTTGGCATGCCGGCGCCCTGCGGACTCACAGCGCCGGGCGTGTCCCGGCATTCGTGTACCACTGACCACGAGCCGTCTCATAGGCCATACCCGCCCGGAACACGTCAGCGTCGCTATAGGTGCGGCCGACAATCTGGATGCCTGTCGGCACGCCGTTGGCGGCGCGGCCCGACGGGATCGACAGAACCGGGCAGCGGCTCAGCATGTTGAACGGCGTCGTCATCACCCAGCCCAGCGACGGGTTCACCTCTCGTCCATTGATCTCGACCTTGCCTTTGGTCTGATCGAATTCCGCCGGCACTGCGGGAAGCGCATTGGTCGGGCAGATCAGCACGTCGTATTTTTCCAGCAAAGGCCCCAGCGTCAGGTACATCCTGGCCGCCACATCGAGCGTCGCGACAAAATCCGTCGCCTTCGACTTCTGCCCGTCCTGCGCGAACTGCCTGGCATAGCTGGTCATGTCCTTGCCGTTCTTGGCGAGCAGCGGCGACAGCGAGGCGCCGAAGAGATGTTCGAGATAGGCCATGCCGGCCTTGAGCACCTCGTCGCCCCAGCCGAGGTCCACCTCCTCGACGGTGGCGCCGAGCGAGCGGAACACATCGCAGGCAGCGAGCGTGTTCTTGCGCACGTCCGCATCCACCTCGAAGGACCCGAGATCCATGGAGAATGCGATCTTCCAACCCTTGATCGGCTTGTAGTCGAGCGGCAGGCGCAGTTTCGGGCGCAGCGTGGCGATGTCGAGCGGGCTCGGCCCGGCCATGACGTTCTGCAGCAGGATCGCATCCCCGACGTTTCGGGCCAAGGGCCCGGTGTGGCAGAAAAAATCGAGATTGAACGGCGGCTCATCGGGATTGCGGCCGTAAGGCGGCTTGAAGCCGACCAGGCCGCAGGCCGAGGCAGGGATGCGGATTGAGCCCGCTATGTCCGAGCCGGTTGCGATCGACGACGTGCCGGAGGCCAGCGTTGCCGCCGAACCGCCCGACGAACCGCCCGGCGTGAAATCCGGGTTCCAGGGGTTGCGCGTGACGCCCCAGCGCTTCGACCAGGTATAACCGGCGCAGCTGAATTCGGGCGTCGCGGTGCGGGCGTGGACGATGCCGCCGGCCTTCATGACACGCTCGTTCATGGTCGAGGTATGGCCGCCAATGGCGTCCCCGGACAGCAGCGAGCCATGCGAGGTCGGCTTGCCCTTGATGTAGCTCTCATCCTTGATGCCGATCGGCAGGCCCTCGAGCGCGCCGGTCCTGGCGCCTCTGGCGTATTTCGCCTCGGCTTTTCTGGCGAGATCCATCGCCTCGTCGAAATGCGTGAAGGTGAGGCAGTTGATCGTCGCCTTGGTTGCCTCGGCGCGGCGGATGGTGGCCTGCATCAGTTCCAGAGGCGACAGTTTCTTCGCCTTGAACAGCCGCAACGCCTCGCTGGCCGGCATGTAGCAAAAGTCGAGATCGGACATAAAAAATCTCCCGCGGCGGCTTTACGGCATCTGGCATTGGGGATGGCCGAGCCGCGATGCGCGGCCCGATGTTGGTCAGCTTCGGCCGGCGGCGCTGCTATTTCTGCAGATCGGTCCAGATCCTGGTGTAGAGCGCCTGGACGTCGGCGGGACAGGCCGACATGAATTGGCCCTTGTCGGCAAATTCGGCCGGAACATCCACTTCGGGCGCGCCCTTCATATCGGCCGGCAGGAAGGGCTCGGAGCCCTTGATGCCATTGGCGTAGTGCGCGAAGGCCGAGATCATCGCTGCATTCCTGGGGTCCATGATGAAATTCTGGAAGAGCTTGGCGTTCTCGACGTTCTTGGCATCCTTGAGCACCGCGACATTGTCCATCCAGATTGGAAAGCCCTCCTTGGGATAGCCGTAGACGATCTTGTCGTTCTCCAGCCGCTCGCGCAGCGATATGCCGTTCCAGTTGACGCCGGCGGCAATGTCGCCCCTGCCGAGACCGTCGACGGCCGCATAGTCGAGCGACAGCCATTTCGCTTTCGCCTCGATGAGCTTGTCATGCACCTTTTTCAAAAGCACCTTGTCGTCGGTGCAGTACTTACCGCCCTCATAGGCAATGGCGAGGAACATGATGTCTCCCATTTCGGGCACGACATTGATCTTGCCCGCGAGTTCCGGCGGCGGATCGAGGAAAATCGCCGAGGTGTTCGGATCGCCCGCATAGACCGATTTGTTGACCGAGATGCCGGTCGTGCCCCATTGCCACGGCACCGAATATTTGCGGCCGGGGTCGAACGGCACGTCGACCCATCTCGGATCGACGTTTCTAAAGTTCTCCATCGTGTTGGGATCGGTTTCCAAGAGCAGGCCTTCGCTGATCCAGATCGGCATCACGCTGGCCGATGGAACGACGATGTCATAGCCGGAAGCGCCCTGGCGGACCTTGGCCAGAGCCGTATCGTTGGAGTCGTAGTCGGTGACGGTAACCTTGACCTTGTAGGTTTCCTCGAACTTCTTGATCAGGTCCGGGCTGGTGTAGTTGCCCCAATTGTAGATTTGGAGTTCGCCCTCGGCGCGGGCAATGCCGGTCATCGCCAGCAGCGACAGGCCGAGCGCCGTGGCGGTCGATTTCAACTGCATGCTTGTGTCTCCCATTGTTGGGACCGGCGGGATTGCGCCTCGAGTCCCTAAGTTCCCTTCGTCCTGGTGATCATTCACCGGCGAATGCCGGCTGACCAACTCGGTATCTCGGGCAACGGTATTAATTACTAAACATACAGTCAATATCTTTTAGCGACACAACTGCATCATCGGCACCGGCAGTGCGCCGGCGAAGCCGACATGATATGGTCAAGGTTGGGCCATTGATGAATTGGGGCAAGCCGTGGCGTGAGCGCCGCAGCCTGCAGGGCTTGGATCACGGTCATGCGCCTTTTTCTGGCGGTCGTGCTGCTGATGACCATGGCGCTCTTCTCCGCTGCGCGCGGCGAAGAGCGGATAGCGCTGGTTGTCGCCAATCCGGCCTCTGAGGGCTCACCGGCAATCGCCAACGCCGACCTCAGTGCCGAACTCGTTGCAGCGACACTACGATCGCTTGGCTTCACCGTCCGGCAGGTGTCGGATGGCGACCGCGCCGATGTCGCGCGCGCCATGCATGATTTCGCCCAATCCCTGGCCAAACCGGACTCCGTCGGCATCTTCTACTATGTCGGCCACACCGCGCAGGCCAACGGCAGGAACTATTTACTGACGCGCGGCACCCGGATCGATTCAAAGGAAACGGTCGACCAGACGGCATTGCCCCTCGATCTGTTCATGCAGGCGCTCGAGGCAACCCCGACATTGAAGGTGGTTCTGCTCGACAATCCCGGCGATGGCCACAACCCTACTTCCGGCGTGATGCAGGGTCTGGCGGCGGTCGATCCCCTCACCCACGCCATCGTCGCTCTGTCGCCCAAACCCGGAACCGTTGCACTGGACGAAGCCCGCCCCGTCACCGTATTTGCCGATGCGCTCACCGCTGCGCTGGTCAAGCGCGGCGCGGACATAGCCATCATCCTCGCCTCGGTCAGGCAAACCACTATCGACAAAACGTCAGGCGCCCAGTGGCCATGGATGGCATATGGCCGCTCGGCAGACGCTGCCTTTGTGCTGACGCCGGACCAGGTGGCCGGCGCGTCACCGGCGCTGCCGCTTGTACCGGAACCGGCACCGCCGGCGATGGCGAGCGGCGGCTACATCTCCGGGAGTGGCGGTTGGGAGCCTGATGGCAGCGACTACGCCGATGGCAGCGGTCAGGAGCCCTACCCCATGGACGTTGCCCCGGGCTCCGGCAGTCCCGATGCCGCGATGGGCGACAGCGCCAAGGAGGCGGCGCTCTACGAGGAATACAAACGCCAGGAACAGCAGCGCCAATTGCAGGAAGAGCAGGCTCGGCAACGATACGAAGAGGAAAAGCAACGTCTTGAAGACGCAGCTGCGGCCGCTGCCCAGAACAATCTCGGCGGGACCTATCCGCAGGATGGCGGAGCCACCGGCGCCGAACCGCCCCCCGATAAGGCCATAGGCGCTAAGATAGGTAGTGCCCTGCGGAATCGGGTGTGATTCTACACTGCGATGACACACGAAACGGCTGGGCCGAGACGATTGAGCTTCTGGGCGGCGAAGAGTTGATCGCAGGAAGTGCCCGCGAGACGAAGGCGTTCCTGCGCCCGCGGGGCGTCAGGTCGGCGAGCGATCTGTTGCGCCTGACACTGGCTTACTGCCTTGGCAAGGTTGGCATGCGGGGCGTCGTGGCCTGGGCGGCGGCGAGCGGGATTGCCGACATTTCGGACGTGGCGT
>NZ_JAMYNB010000031.1:0-22807 GCF_040318795.1 Mesorhizobium sp. M1004 | reverse complement strand
GAGCTGATCGTGCCGATCGCCATGGAAGAGAAGCTGCGCTTCGCCATCCGTGAAGGCGGCCGTACCGTCGGTGCCGGCATCGTCGTCACCATCAAAGAGTAATCGAGCCCGGCATCGCCGGATCGAAACGGATAGGGGCGGCCCTCGGGCCGCCCTTTTTCGTTGGCCAGATGTGCCTGTTTGGGGTCCCAATCTCTGTTGCAAGTCTGTGAGCCTCTACAGTATAGATTGCGTTGAGGGCTTGGTCGGATGGTTCCACAGCACCGTTTGCATAGTCGGCCATGGTTGGCACTGGGGCTGATCTGCCTGGTGTCGATGCTTGCCGTGGGCAGTGCCGCCTTTGCGGCCGAGACAAAAAATTCAGAGCCGGATCCGGATCCGCCGATGCGGTTCGTCGTCGTGCGCAGCGACGCGGCGGGCTGTGAGCCGACCTGTCCGGAATGGATATCGGCCGAGGGTGCGATATCGGCCAAGTCGCCGGCGCTGCTCAAGGCTGCCCTGAAAACGCTCGGCGGCCGCAAATTGCCGATCGTCATCAACTCTCCGGGCGGCGATGTCGATGCGGCCATCGCCATGGGCCGGATGATACGCAAGAACAAGCTCGACATCGCGGTCGGCAGGACCTGGTTCGTCGGCTGCGAGCCGGGGATGAAAAACTGCAGGGAGAACGACGCCAGAGGCGCGCACTATATCGGCAGCCCCTATGTGCTCGGCAGCTATTGCGCGTCCGCTTGTCCAATGATGCTGGCCGGCGGCACCAGGCGCCTGGTCGGGCCGCTGGCCTATCTCGGCGTCCACCAGATCACGACCACGATCGTGCAGATGAACGTGCAATATCAGGTCCGCTACCGGATCGTGAAAGGCAAGAAGCGGGTCATCAGCAAGAAGGTCGTCAGCCGCAAGAACACCGGCAGCTACAAGACCTACGAGATGAGCAAGGGGGTGGAGCGCAAGCTGTCCGCCTATTTCAAGGAGATGGGTGTCGACCTCAGCATCATCGAGACAATGAAGAGCACGCCGGCCAGCGACATCCAGCAGATCGACCTCAGCGACATGCTGACAATGAAGCTGGTCACCAGCGACGACGCTGCAGATTTGCTGACCAGCGCAAGCCTGTGCAGGCTGGACCTTCCGGCTCCGAATTGCCGGGAAATACCGGCGAACAAGCCAGCCGGCGGCCTGCCGGACGTGGCAAAGGCTGCGCCGCTGCCGGTGAAGCCGGAGAGCGCGCCGGGCATGCGCTTTGTCGTGGTTCGCGGCAGCAACCCGCTCTGCAATCCCGACTGCCCGGAATGGATTGCAGCGCAAGGCGCGATTACGCCCCAGACGCCGCAGAAACTCAGCCAATTGCTCGCCACGCTTGGCAACCGGCGGCTGCCGGTGGTGATCAGCTCGCGAGGCGGCGACCTCTCCGGCGCCCTGGCGGCGGGCCGGATCATCCATGAAAAGAAGCTCGACGTTGGCGTTGCCCGCACCGATTTCGTCGGCTGCGACCCGGCAGAGTGGAATTGCCTGGCCAAGGACGGCGCCTATGCCGGGCTGAGCGTCGATGGCGACGGCGACTGCGATTCGGCCTGCGCGCTCATGCTGGCCGGTGGCGCCAGGCGGCTTGTCGGTTCCCAGGCGCGGCTCAGCCTCTATCTGATGGGGCAGAAGCAGGCGGTCAAATCCTACCTCGACGAGATGGCGATCAGCCCCGCTTTGTTCCGGGCGCTCCAGGGCAGTTCGGTCGAGCGTCAGCTCGAACCCGACATGATGCTGAAGGTCGGCCTGACGACCGAGCGCCAGTCGGTGGATGCGCTGACGGGGTCCAGCATCTGCAAATCGGCGCCGAAACCTGAGAATTGCCGCGTGGTGCCGTCGTCCAATGGCTGATCGTGCCTATCCTCATGGAAGCGAAAGGGGTCGGATGGGCGTGCTGGAGCCGAGGAAGGCGACGCCGGCAAGCGACATCACGCCGAATCGCCCCGCCAAATTGTAGGGCGGCGGGTTCACACTCGCCGTCGAGGCAGGTTGAGCAGGGTGCGATTTCCGCTATCTTCGTGCCGGCGCCGGGCTGGCGGAGGATCGACAATGAGCCAGGACATCCCGACACTCTACGAATGGGCCGGCGGCATCGAAGCCCTCAACCGGCTGACGGAAACCTTTTACGACAAGGTGTCGCGCGACCCGGTGGTCGGCCCGGTGTTCAAACACATGTCGCCGGATCATCCCGCGCATGTCGCGGCCTTCATCGGCGAAGTTTTTGGCGGACCCAAGACCTACAGCGAACAGCATGGCGGCCATCGCGAGATGGTCATGCATCACTTGGGCAAGCATCTGACGGAGGAACAGCGCCGCCGCTGGATCAGCCTGCTTGCCGATGCCGCCGATGCGGTCGGGTTGCCGGACGATCCCGAATTCCGTTCCGCCTTCATGGGCTATGTCGAATGGGGCTCACGGCTTGCCAGGATGAATTCCACCCTCGGCGAGACCTGCGACCCGCAGACCGAACCGATGCCGGCCTGGGGCTGGGGCGTGCCGGGCGGGCCGTACAAGCCGCCGGCCGGGGGCTGAGCGCCGGCATGCGGCTTCAGGCAGGCGAAAAATCGACATAGGCAGGGACGGGCTGGTCATCACCTATCCGGATTTCCGGCAAAGGATCTGAAAGCGCGTCAGACAACTCTTTACAGCGCGCCCGGAAGCTTTTAGGAAGCGCCTGCGCTGAAACGCGCGTACGGGCATAGCTCAGTTGGTAGAGCGGCGGTCTCCAAAACCGCAGGTCGTAGGTTCGAGCCCTGCTGCCCGTGCCATTTTCCTCGTTGGAATCCGGCATTTTAGAAGCGCCTTGTTTTGGCTCCTCGTTTGGTTGGGCTGAAGCCGCGTACTCGACAAGCCCATCCGACGTTCCGAAGGCATGCGCAGAGCGAGAGCGCTGATGCGCAATGCCGAAGTCGGCGTATTTCCACGAACCGATTTCCTTGATTCAACTGCCATCGGCGAGCCAATTGCCATTTGCGTTCACAATTCAGAATAGGCCTGTTTTGCTGCCGCCGGCTGCTTTTCAGCGGCTGCGAATTATTGGAAGCGGGATGCTGGACAGGGGCTCTTGAACCCGTTTTCGGCCCTTCCTAATTCGTTTCCCGCCGAGGCCGATTGGCTTGGCAAAAGGCGGCGCTGCTGGGCGGCGTCCTTGTACCCATGTTGCTTCAAGGAGGATGTGGCTATGAGAACCTTTGATACCCTCTATCGGACCACCGTCGGTTTCGACCGGCTTTTCGACATGCTCGACAGCGGCACGCGTCCAGACTGGCCGCCCTATAACATCGAGAAGGTCGACGAGAACGATTACCGTATCTCGATGGCCATCGCAGGCTTCAGCCAGGATGAGGTTGAGCTGACCCAGCATGGACCCGAACTGGTCGTGGTAGGCCAGAAGGCTGATGATCAGAGCGGACGCCAGCTGCTGCACCAGGGCATCGCCTACCGCAGTTTCAGGCAGACGTTCAAGCTTGCCGACCACATGAAGATCAAGGCAGCCAAACTGGAGAATGGCCTTCTCTCGATCGACATCGTCCGTGAGATTCCCGAAGAGCTGAAGCCGCGCCGCATTAGCATCGGGGCCGGCGACGCCCAGGTGGGCGGCAAGCAGATCGCCCAGGATACGGAACGCACCCGCAAAGCGGCCTGATCGTATCGATTCAGTTATCCCTGCGGTCCGCCTCCCGGCTTCGGCCGGGAGGCCCAGATTGCGGAGAATGGAGATGGACAACTTCTACGAGACACCGACACTTTCTGCGGCACGCTCGGGCAAAATTGAAGCTTCTTTGTGCCTGCTCGACAATCCAGACAACGTCATCAACCATCCACGCCTCAGTCGTGGAGAAAAGCGGGCACTGCTTTCCTCGTGGGCGTCCGATGCCTGCGCGGTGGAAAACCAGCCTGCCTTGCGCCGCCTGGACAACGGCACGGTAATCCCTGTCGACCAGATTCTGAGGGCGTTGAAGGCTCTGGATGAGAAACCCACGCTGGGGAAAGAGACTTCAGGCCGGGTGCTGCCTTGGCGACCCTCCTCGCGCCGCAGCGTTCTCAAAGCTTGGCGGCATAGTGGCCGTTCTTTCGGCCCCGACGATGACGACGACCCGCCCCCGTGCCCGGCAGTGATCGCGCCGCGCCCACGCCCACCACGCGGAATCGGCGCAGTGGCCGGGGTCGAACTCGCCTGCGCCTGAGCTAACCTTGGGTTGATCCAGCTGCCTCGGCATGGGCAGCTGGATTCCAATCTTGCGTGCGCTTCATTTGGTTTCCAAAACAGCAGGTCGCAGGTTCGACCTCAACGCCATTTCCTCGAACTTGTAATCACGTGCCTGATCTTCCGGATGCATCCTCCGGAATGGGGTCCGGCATTGAAAAACGGCAGGTGGCTTGCCATATTGGGCGAACTGAGGCATAAGGCCCCGATAGCCGGGACGGGACGACTGGATGGTTCCGAGGCGGCGTTTGGTCATAAAGCGGACACTTGCCACTTGCGTGGATCAAGAATCGGTTTTATGTAGACACAACAGACACGCGACGCGTGGAGCTGGGAAGCCGGCTTTACGCGTCCGATTTGCATGGGCGAAATGGCGCTGATTCGGCGCCGACTTGAACCCAGGCGGCACGTCCCGGCCAGCGGGATCATCCAGGAGACCCGGCCAACGGGTCTTGAAGACAGAGCGGCATATGGCTTCGAAAACCACAAATCCTTTCGTCTTTCTCCAGCAGGTCCGCGCGGAGACGGCCAAGGTGACTTGGCCGTCTCGCCGGGAGACGATGATCTCGACGGTGATGGTGCTCGTATTCGCGGTCATCGCGATGATCTTTTTCTTCACCGCCGACGTGGCCATGGGCTACGCGATCGAGCGGTTACTGAGCCTCGGCCATTAAGTCCGGCGATTACGGAGAAGTCTTGAAATGACCGCGCGCTGGTACATCGTCCACGCCTATTCGAACTTCGAAAAGAAGGTCGCCGAGGACATTGAGAACAAGGCCAAGCAGAAGGGCCTGTCCGCCGATATCGAGCAGATCGTGGTGCCGACCGAGAAGGTCGTCGAAATCCGCCGCGGCCGCAAGGTCGATGCCGAGCGCAAGTTCTTTCCGGGCTATGTGCTGCTCAAGGCCAATCTGACCGATGCGGTGTTCTCGCTGGTCAAGAACACGCCGAAGGTCACCGGCTTCCTCGGTGACTCCAAGCCGGTGCCGATCACCGAAGCCGAGGCGCAGCGCATCCTGAACCAGGTTCAGGAAGGCGTCGAGCGGCCGAAGCCCTCGGTCACTTTCGAGATCGGCGAGGCGATCCGCGTTTCGGATGGTCCGTTCGCCTCGTTCAACGGTTTCGTCCAGGAAGTGGACGAGGAGCGGGCGCGGCTCAAGGTGGAAGTTTCGATCTTCGGGCGCGCCGTGCCGGTCGATCTGGAATTCGGACAGGTCGAAAAGGGCTGATCCGAAAACCCTGCGCCGGTTCGCCGGCAAGGGGAGGCGGCGCGGAAAGCGCGCGGCCATGAACGGGTGGGAGGCGAATGCGGCTTTAGCCGGCCGCGCGGACCGCACCACCAGACTGCAACCGCCGGTGTTCCCGATACTGGGGCCGGCATGAGATAAAGGCAGGAAAGAGATGGCTAAGAAAATTGCAGGCCAGCTCAAGCTCCAGGTCAAAGCGGGATCGGCTACGCCGTCTCCGCCGATCGGCCCGGCACTTGGTCAGCGCGGCATCAACATCATGGAATTCTGCAAGGCGTTCAACGCGCAGACCCAGGAAATGGAAAAGGGATCGCCGATCCCGGTCGTCATCACCTATTACCAGGACAAGTCCTTCACCTTCGTCATGAAGACGCCGCCGGTGAGCTACTTCCTGAAAAAGGCGGCGAACTTGACTTCGGGTTCGAAAGAGCCGGGCAAGATCAAGGCCGGCACGATCGGTCGCGACAAGGTGCGCGCCATTGCCGAACAGAAGATGAAGGATCTGAACGCAAACGACGTCGAGGCGGCCATGCGCATGGTCGAGGGCTCCGCCCGCTCGATGGGTCTGGAAGTGGTGGGCTGAGATCATGGCAAAGATTGCAAAGCGTGTATCGAAGTCCCGCGACGGCATCGACCCCAACAAGGCCTATGCCCTTGGTGAGGCGCTGAAGCTGCTCAAGGACCGTTCGACGGTGAAGTTCGACGAGACCATCGAAGTTGCGATGAACCTCGGCGTCGACCCGCGCCATGCCGACCAGATGGTCCGCGGCGTGGTCAACCTGCCGAACGGCACCGGCCGCTCTGTCCGCGTCGCCGTGTTCGCACGTGGCGGCAAGGCCGATGAGGCTCGCGCCGCCGGCGCCGACATCGTCGGTGCCGAGGATCTGGTCGACATCGTCCAGAAGGGCACGATCGACTTCGATCGCTGCATCGCCACGCCGGACATGATGCCGCTGGTCGGCCGTCTGGGCAAGGTGCTCGGCCCGCGCGGCATGATGCCGAACCCGAAGGTCGGCACCGTCACCACCGACGTCGCCGCCGCCGTCAAGGCATCGAAGGGCGGCGCTGTCGAGTTCCGCGTCGAGAAGGCCGGCATCGTTCATGCCGGCGTCGGCAAGGTCTCGTTCGACGTCAAGGCGCTGGAAGAAAACGTCCGCGCCTTCGCCGATGCCGTGACCAAGGCAAAGCCGGCTGGCGCCAAGGGCAACTACGTCAAGAAGGTGTCGGTCACCTCGACGATGGGCCCGGGCCTCAAGCTCGACGTCTCGACGCTCGCAGCGTCTTGATACGAACATCTGGATCGGCTGCCAAGGCGCTGATCCGCAAGTGAATTCCGGGCCTCCGACTTTGTCGGCGGCCCGGTACCGGAAGTCGAGAGGCTTCCGGACATCCTGTCCGAGATTGCAGGCGGCCCAGAAGCCTTAATTGAATTGGGCCTGCATGAGACGGGTGAAAACCGGACAACGGAGCGACAAGCTCCAATGAAAGGTTCGAACCGTGTTTGCCTTTTGTCTGCGCATCTCCGGCTTGCCGTCGATGTGGCGAAAGGGGGCAGGATCCTCGAGCGTCGTTCGGGAGATCTGTAATGGATGGCCCGGCCGGCAAAAAGGCAACCCGACGCCTGTCCCACTAGCGGGGCAGGGGTCAACTGGAGATAGGCAGTGGACAGAGCGGAAAAACGCGAACTCGTCACGGGCCTGAACGGTGCTTTTGCAGGCGCTGGTTCAGTCGTCGTGGCCCACTACGCCGGTATCACCGTCGCGCAAATGAACGACCTTCGGTCGAAAATGCGCGCTGCCGGTGGCACCGTCAAAGTCGCGAAGAACCGTCTCGCCAAAATCGCTCTTCAGGGCACGGACTCCGCATCGATCATCGACCTGTTCAAGGGACAGACGCTGATCGCTTATTCGGAGGATCCGATTGCGGCGCCGAAGGTCGCGTCCGATTTCGCCAAGGGAAATGACAAGTTGGTCATTCTCGGCGGCGCAATGGGCACCACCTCGCTCAACGCCGACGGTGTGAAGGCACTCGCCACACTTCCGTCGCTCGATGAGCTGCGCGCCAGGCTGGTTGGCATGATCGCCACGCCGGCAACCCGGATCGCCCAGATCGTCAATGCGCCAGCGGCTTCGGTCGCGCGCGTCATCGGCGCTTACGCCCGGAAGGACGAGGCGGCATGAGGCCGTTCCTCGCTATCACAAACACACGTTCGAACCTGATGAAGGAATACAACAATGGCTGATCTGGCAAAGATCGTAGACGACCTTTCGAAGCTGACCGTCCTCGAGGCGGCCGAGTTGTCGAAGCTTCTGGAAGAAAAGTGGGGCGTTTCGGCTGCTGCTCCGGTGGCGGTTGCCGCTGCCGGCGGCGCTGCCGCTGCTGCTGCTCCGGCTGAGGAAAAGACGGAATTCGACGTCGTCCTCACCGAGGCAGGCGCTCAGAAGATCAACGTCATCAAGGAAGTCCGCGCCATCACCGGCCTGGGCCTCAAGGAAGCCAAGGATCTGGTCGAAGCAGCTCCGAAGCCGGTCAAGGAAGCCGTTTCCAAGGCTGACGCTGAGAAGTTCAAGGCCCAGCTGGAAGCAGCCGGCGCCAAGGTCGACCTGAAGTAAGCGTAAAAGCGGCGGGCGGCCTCGCGCCGTCCGCCACTCCCTTCATCAGAGGGGAGGATGCGTAGCGCGAGATGTACGAGAACCTCTTTCCTGAGGGCCGAAACCGGCCTTCAGGAAACGGGTTTTCTCCCGTTTTAGCCGTCGCCGCCAGGCGGCGGGAAACAGATCAGGGGCCGCCGCCGAGGTGGCCGCGCATGCAAGGTGAGCCGCGGCGAGGCTCGCCCCGAGTTTATAGCTAAGGAGCGACGATGGCCCAGACCCAGACTTTCAATGGCCGCAGACGCGTACGCAAGTTCTTCGGAAAGATTCCGGAAGTTGCGGAGATGCCGAACCTGATCGAGGTTCAAAAAGCATCCTATGACCAGTTCCTGATGGTGGCGGAGCCCAAGGGTGGGCGTCCGGACGAGGGGCTGCAGGCCGTTTTCAAGTCGGTTTTCCCGATCTCCGATTTCTCCGGCTCCTCGATGCTGGAGTTCGTGAAGTACGAGTTCGAAGGACCGAAATTCGACGTTGACGAATGCCGTCAGCGCGACCTGACCTATGCCGCGCCACTCAAAGTGACGCTGCGCCTCATCGTGTTCGATATCGACGAGGATACCGGCGCAAAGTCGATCAAGGACATCAAGGAGCAGGACGTCTATATGGGCGACATGCCGCTCATGACGCTCAACGGCACCTTCATCGTCAATGGCACGGAGCGCGTCATCGTCTCGCAGATGCACCGTTCGCCGGGCGTCTTCTTCGACCATGACAAGGGCAAGTCGCACTCCTCGGGCAAGCTTTTGTTTGCGGCGCGCGTCATTCCCTATCGCGGTTCGTGGCTCGACATCGAGTTCGATTCCAAGGACGTCGTGCACGCCCGCATCGACCGCCGCCGCAAGATTCCGGTGACGTCGCTCTTGATGGCGCTCGGCATGGACGGCGAAGAAATCCTGTCGACCTTCTACAACAAGATCACCTACAAGCGCGCCGGTGACCACTGGCGCATCCCGTTCAACGTCGAGCGTTTCCGCGGCCTGAAGGCCGTTGGCGACCTCGTCGATGCCGATACCGGCGAAGTTGTCGTCGAGGCCGGCAAGAAGATCACCGCCCGCCAGGCAAGAGCACTTGGCGAAAAGGGTCTGAAGGCGATCAAGGCGACCGACGAGGATCTGCTCGGCAATTACCTGGCCGAGGACATCGTCAACTACGGCACCGGAGAGATTTTCCTCGAAGCCGGCGACGAGATCGACGAAAAGACGCTGAAGGTGCTGCTCGGCACGGGCGAAAGCGAGATCAAGGTTCTCGACATCGACCACGTCAATGTCGGCGCCTACATCCGCAATACGCTCAACGTCGACAAGAACGAGAGCCGCCAGGACGCACTGTTCGACATCTACCGTGTCATGCGCCCGGGCGAGCCGCCGACGCTTGAAACCGCCGAAGCCATGTTCAACTCGCTGTTCTTCGACTCGGAGCGCTACGACCTGTCGGCCGTCGGCCGCGTCAAGATGAACATGCGCCTCGAGCTCAAGGCTGAGGATACCGTGCGCGTGCTGCGCAAGGACGACATCCTGGCCGTGGTCAAGACGCTGGTCGAGCTGCGCGACGGCAAGGGCGAGATCGACGACATCGACAATCTCGGCAACCGCCGCGTGCGTTCTGTCGGCGAGCTGATGGAGAACCAATACCGCGTCGGCCTGCTGCGCATGGAGCGCGCGATCAAGGAACGTATGTCCTCGATCGAGATCGATACGGTGATGCCGCAGGACCTGATCAACGCCAAGCCGGCGGCTGCCGCCGTGCGCGAGTTCTTCGGTTCCTCGCAGCTGTCGCAGTTCATGGATCAGACCAACCCGCTGTCGGAGATCACCCACAAGCGCCGCCTGTCGGCACTTGGCCCGGGCGGTCTGACCCGCGAGCGCGCCGGCTTCGAAGTGCGCGACGTGCACCCGACGCATTACGGCCGCATCTGCCCGATCGAGACGCCGGAAGGCCCGAACATCGGTCTGATCAACTCGCTGGCGACCTTCGCGCGCGTCAACAAGTACGGCTTCATCGAAAGCCCGTACCGCAAGATCGTCAATGGCAAGCTGACCAATGAGGTCGTCTATCTCTCCGCTATGGAAGAGTCCAAGCACCACGTTGCGCAGGCCAATGCCGAGCTCGACAAGAATGGTGGTTTCGTCGACGAATTCGTCATTTGCCGCAGCGCCGGCGAAGTGATGATGGCGCCGCGCGAAAACGTCGATCTGATGGACGTGTCGCCCAAGCAGATGGTGTCCGTGGCCGCGGCGCTGATCCCGTTCCTCGAGAACGACGACGCCAACCGCGCGCTGATGGGCTCCAACATGCAGCGTCAGGCCGTGCCGCTGGTGCGCGCCGAAGCGCCGTTCGTCGGCACCGGCATGGAGCCGATCGTTGCCCGTGACTCGGGTGCCGCCATCGGCGCCCGCCGCGGCGGCATCGTCGACCAGGTGGACGCGACGCGTATCGTCATCCGCGCCACGGAAGATCTCGATCCCGGCAAGTCGGGCGTCGACATCTACCGGCTGATGAAGTTCCAGCGTTCGAACCAGAACACCTGCATCAACCAGCGTCCGCTGGTGCGCATGGGCGACCGCGTCAACAAGGGCGACATCATCGCCGACGGTCCGTCGACCGAGCTCGGCGATCTGGCGCTCGGCCGCAACGTGCTGGTCGCGTTCATGCCGTGGAACGGCTACAACTACGAGGACTCGATCCTGCTCTCCGAGCGTATCGTGGCCGACGACGTCTTCACCTCGATCCACATCGAGGAATTCGAGGTCATGGCCCGCGACACCAAGCTTGGACCGGAGGAAATCACGCGCGACATTCCGAATGTTTCGGAAGAAGCGCTGAAGAACCTCGACGAAGCCGGCATCGTCTATATCGGCGCGGAAGTGCAGCCGGGCGACATCCTGGTCGGCAAGATCACGCCGAAGGGCGAAAGCCCGATGACGCCGGAAGAAAAGCTCCTGCGCGCCATCTTCGGTGAAAAGGCGTCGGACGTTCGCGACACCTCGATGCGCATGCCTCCGGGCACCTTCGGCACCGTCGTCGAAGTGCGCGTGTTCAACCGCCACGGCGTCGAGAAGGACGAGCGCGCCATGGCGATCGAACGCGAGGAGATCGAACGCCTCGCCAAGGACCGCGACGACGAGCAGGCGATCCTCGACCGCAACGTCTATTCGCGCCTTTCCGACGTTCTCGTCGGCAAGGAAGCCATTGCCGGGCCGAAGGGCTTCAAGAAGGGCTCGAAGCTGTCGAAGGACACGCTGGACGAGTATCCGCGTTCGCAGTGGTGGCAGTTTGCGGTGGAGAACGAAAAGCTCCAGAGCGAACTGGAAGCCCTGCGTGGCCAGTACGACGATTCCAAGAAGGCGCTCGAACAGCGCTTCATGGACAAGGTCGAGAAGGTCCAGCGCGGCGACGAAATGCCTCCGGGCGTCATGAAGATGGTCAAGGTCTTCGTGGCCGTGAAGCGCAAGATGCAGCCGGGCGACAAGATGGCCGGACGTCACGGCAACAAGGGTGTCGTGTCGCGGATCGTTCCGGTCGAGGACATGCCTTTCCTCGAGGACGGCACGCATGCCGATATCGTGCTCAACCCGCTGGGTGTGCCGAGCCGCATGAATGTCGGCCAGATCCTGGAAACGCATCTGGGCTGGGCATGCGCGGGCATGGGCAAGAAGATCGGCGAGCTGATCGACGCGTACAAGACGGCTGGAGACATCAAGCCGTTGCGCAAGACGCTCGAGAGCTTCATCCCAGCCAACGACCGCAACGAGCCGGTCCGCGAATATGACGACGAGAGCATCGTTCGCCTCAGCGAGCAGATGCGCCGCGGCGTCTCTATCGCGACACCGGTGTTCGACGGCGCGCATGAAGTCGACATCAACATCATGCTGGAGCAGGCGGGCCTGCACACCAGCGGTCAGTCGCAGCTCTATGACGGACGCACAGGCGAGCCGTTCGATCGCAAGGTGACGATGGGCTATATCTATATGCTCAAGCTTCACCACCTGGTGGACGACAAGATCCACGCGCGTTCGATCGGTCCGTACTCGCTCGTTACCCAGCAGCCGCTGGGCGGCAAGGCGCAGTTCGGTGGCCAGCGCTTCGGCGAAATGGAGGTCTGGGCGCTGGAAGCCTATGGCGCCGCCTACACGCTGCAGGAAATGCTGACGGTGAAGTCGGACGATGTCGCCGGCCGCACCAAGGTCTACGAGGCGATCGTGCGCGGCGACGACACGTTCGAGGCCGGCATTCCCGAGAGCTTCAACGTGCTCGTCAAGGAAATGCGGTCTCTCGGCCTCAATGTCGAGCTGGAGAACACCAAGCTCGACGACAACCCTGTCCGGCTGCCAGATGCTGCCGAATAGGGGCGCGGCCGAGTAAGCAAGACATCCGGTCGCGGAACGCCGCGACCGGATGCAACAAATTCTACGGCCAGTGGGCCGACCACTCAGCGGGCATTTGGCCCGCGTTAGATGCAAGGGGTTTTCGAGGACCCCGAAAAGGAGAACGGCATGAACCAAGAGGTCATGAATCTCTTCAATCCGCAGGCGCCGGCGCAGGTGTTCGATTCCATCCGGATATCGCTCGCCAGCCCTGAGAAGATTCTGTCCTGGTCGTTCGGCGAGATCAAGAAGCCGGAGACCATCAACTACCGCACCTTCAAGCCGGAGCGTGACGGTCTGTTCTGCGCGCGCATTTTTGGCCCGATCAAGGACTATGAATGCCTGTGCGGCAAGTACAAGCGCATGAAGTACAAGGGCGTCATCTGCGAAAAGTGCGGCGTCGAAGTCACGCTGTCGCGCGTTCGCCGCGAGCGCATGGGCCACATCGAGCTGGCGGCACCTGTCGCTCACATCTGGTTCCTGAAGTCGCTGCCGTCGCGCATCGGCACGCTGCTCGACATGACCCTGAAGGACATCGAGCGCGTCCTCTACTTCGAGAACTACATCGTCACCGAGCCTGGCCTAACCGCGCTGAAGGAGCACCAGCTGCTCAGCGAGGAAGAGTACATGATCGCCGTCGACGAGTATGGCGAGGATTCGTTCACCGCCATGATCGGCGCCGAGGCCATTCATGACCTTCTGGCCGGCATGGACCTGGAGAAGATCGCCGGCGATCTGCGTTCGGAACTGGCTTCGACCACGTCCGAGCTGAAGCAGAAGAAGTATCTGAAGCGGCTCAAGGTCGTCGAGAACTTCATGGAGTCCGGCAACCGTCCGGAATGGATGATCATGAAGGTGGTTCCGGTGATCCCACCGGACCTGCGCCCGCTGGTTCCTCTGGATGGTGGACGTTTCGCGACGTCCGACCTGAACGATCTCTATCGCCGCGTCATCAACCGCAACAACCGTCTGAAGCGGCTGATCGAGCTGCGCGCCCCCGGCATCATCGTGCGCAATGAAAAGCGCATGCTGCAGGAAGCCGTCGATGCGCTGTTCGACAACGGCCGTCGCGGCCGCGTCATCACCGGCGCCAACAAGCGTCCGCTGAAGTCGCTGTCCGACATGTTGAAGGGCAAGCAGGGCCGGTTCCGCCAGAATCTGCTCGGCAAGCGCGTCGACTATTCGGGCCGTTCGGTCATCGTCACCGGTCCGGAGCTCAAGCTGCACCAGTGCGGCCTGCCGAAGAAGATGGCGCTCGAACTGTTCAAGCCGTTCATCTACGCCCGCCTCGACGCCAAGGGGTTCTCCTCGACCGTCAAGCAGGCCAAGAAGCTGGTCGAGAAGGAGCGTCCGGAAGTCTGGGATATCCTCGACGAGGTCATCCGCGAGCATCCGGTGCTCTTGAACCGTGCACCGACGCTGCACCGCCTCGGCATCCAGGCGTTCGAGCCGATCCTGATCGAAGGCAAGGCGATCCAGCTGCATCCGTTGGTCTGCACGGCCTTCAACGCCGACTTCGACGGCGACCAGATGGCCGTTCACGTGCCGCTGTCGTTGGAAGCGCAGCTTGAAGCCCGCGTGCTGATGATGTCGACCAACAACATCCTGCACCCGGCTTCCGGCGCGCCGATCATCGTGCCTTCGCAGGACATGGTCCTGGGTCTCTACTATCTCTCGATCGTCAATCAGAACGAGCCGGGCGAAGGCATGGTGTTTGCCGACATGGGCGAACTCCAGCATGCGCTCGAGACCAAGGCGGTGACGCTGCACTCCAAGATCAAGGGTCGTTTCCGCACGGTCGACGCCGAAGGCAAGGTCGTGTCGAAAATCTACGACACCACGCCTGGCCGCATGATCATCGGCGAGCTGCTGCCGAAGAACGTCAACGTGCCTTACGAGACCGCCAACCAGGAGATGACCAAGAAGAACATCTCCAAGATGATCGACACCGTCTACCGCCACTGCGGTCAGAAGGAGACGGTCATTTTCTGCGACCGCATCATGGCCCTCGGCTTCAGCCACGCCTGCCGCGCCGGCATTTCGTTCGGCAAGGACGACATGCTGATCCCGGACGCCAAGATCAAGCTGGTTTCCGACACCGAGGCTTTGGCCAAGGAATACGAGCAGCAGTACAATGACGGCCTGATCACGCAGGGCGAGAAGTACAACAAGGTCGTCGACGCCTGGGCCAAGTGCTCGGAGAAGGTCGCCGACGAGATGATGGCCCGCATCAAGGCCGTCGAGTTCGAGGACAGTGGCCGTCAAAAGCCGATGAACTCGATCTACATGATGTCGCATTCGGGTGCGCGTGGTTCGCCCACCCAGATGCGTCAGCTCGCCGGCATGCGCGGCCTGATGGCAAAGCCCTCGGGTGAAATCATCGAGACGCCGATCATCTCGAACTTCAAGGAAGGCCTGACCGTGCTCGAGTACTTCAACTCGACCCACGGCGCCCGCAAGGGTCTGGCCGACACCGCCTTGAAGACGGCGAACTCGGGCTACCTCACCCGTCGTCTGGTCGACGTGGCGCAGGACTGCATCGTCAACTCCGTGGATTGCGGCACCGACAAGGGCCTCACCATGCAGCCGATCGTCGATGCCGGTCAGGTCGTCGCTTCGGTCGGCCAGCGCGTGCTGGGCCGCACCTCGCTCGACGACATCACGCATCCGGTTTCGGGTGAGGTTCTGGTCAAGGCCGGAACGCTGATGGACGAACGTGACGTGGAAAAGATCGAAAAGGCCGGCGTGCAGTCGGTCCGCATTCGCTCGGCACTGACCTGCGAGGTCAGGATCGGCGTCTGTGCGGTCTGCTACGGACGCGATCTTGCCCGCGGCACCCCGGTCAACCAGGGCGAAGCCGTCGGCGTTATCGCGGCGCAGTCGATCGGCGAGCCGGGGACCCAGCTCACCATGCGTACCTTCCACATGGGCGGTACGGCGCAGGTGGTGGACAGCTCGTTCCTTGAAGCCTCGTATGAGGGCAAGGTCGAGATCCGCAACCGCAACGTGGTGCGCAACTCGGACGGCCAGCAGATGGTCATGGGCCGCAACATGGCGGTGCTGATCCTCGACGAAGCCGGCAAGGAGCGTGCCTCGCATCGCCTTACCTATGGTTCGCGCATCTTCGTGGACGATGGCGACAAGGTGAAGCGCGGCCAGCGTATCGCCGAATGGGATCCCTATACCCGCCCCGTCCTCACCGAAATCGAGGGCAAGGTGTCGTACGAGGATCTGGTCGACGGCATTTCCGTTCAGGAAACGGCCGACGAATCGACCGGCATCACCAAGCGCGAGGTTATCGACTGGCGCTCGACGCCACGCGGCAACGACCTCAAGCCGGCGATCGCCATCCTTGACCCGAAGGGCAAGGTCGGCAAGCTGTCGAAGGGCGGCGACGCCCGCTTCCTGCTCTCGGTCGAGGCCATTCTTTCGGTCGAGCCGGGTTCGCAGGTTCGTCCCGGCGACGTTTTGGCGCGTATCCCGATGGAAAGCGCCAAGACCAAGGACATCACCGGCGGTCTGCCGCGTGTTGCCGAACTGTTCGAGGCACGTCGTCCGAAGGATCACGCCATCATCGCCGAGATCGATGGCACGATCCGCTTCGGCCGCGACTACAAGAACAAGCGCCGCATCATCATCGAGCCGCATGACTCGACGCTTGAGCCGGTCGAATACCTGATCCCGAAGGGCAAGCCGTTCCATCTCCAGGACGGCGACGTCATCGAGAAGGGCGACTACATCCTCGACGGCAATCCGGCGCCGCACGACATCCTGGCGATCAAGGGCGTGGAAGCACTTGCTTCCTACCTCGTGAACGAAATCCAGGAAGTCTACCGTCTGCAGGGCGTGTCGATCAATGACAAGCACATCGAGGTGATCGTTCGCCAGATGCTGCAGAAGGTCGAGATCACGGTGCAGGGCGACTCGACCTACATTCCGGGCGACCACGTCGACGTGATCGAACTGGAAGAGGTCAACGAGCGCCTGGTCGAGGACGGCAAGAAGCCGGCCGAAGGCCAGCCGGTGCTGCTGGGCATCACCAAGGCCTCGCTGCAGACGCCGTCCTTCATCTCGGCCGCCTCCTTCCAGGAGACGACCAGGGTGCTGACCGAAGCTGCGGTTGCCGGCAAGACCGACATGCTGCAGGGCCTGAAGGAAAACGTCATCGTCGGCCGGCTGATCCCGGCCGGTACCGGCGGCACGATGAGCCAGATCCGGCGCATCGCCACCTCGCGCGACGAACTGATCATCGACGAGCGCCGCAAGGCCTCCGGTGTCGAGGTCGCTGAGCCGATGCTGACCGACATGGTCAACGCCGCGCAGTAAGCGCGGTAGGACGAGAAGAAGGAAGGGGGCCCCAGTGGCCCCTTTTCGCGTTTTGACCCCCAATCGAATCGAGGAAAACATGAGCAAGAAGGTTTGGACTGACGTCGACGACTACATCGTTTCCTCTCTCTTCGAGGCAGATCCCATCCTCGAAGCGGTGCTTGCGGCCAACCGCGACCAGGGCCTGCCGGCCATCGACGTATCGCCGGCGCAGGGCAAGCTGCTGTCGCTGCTGGTCCGCATCAGCGGCGCCAGGAAGGTGCTGGAGATCGGCACGCTTGGCGGCTACTCGACCATCTGGATGGCAAGGGGATTGCCCGTCGGCGGCAAGATCGTGACGCTCGAACTCGAGCCGCATCATGCAAAAGTCGCGCACTCGAATCTCGAGCGGGCAGGGGTGTCGGACAAGGTCGAGCTCAGGATCGGCCCCGCGCTTCAGTCGCTTGAGACGCTGGTTGCCGAAAATGCCGCTCCGTTCGATCTGATCTTCATCGACGCCGACAAGCCGAACAATCCGAATTATCTGTCATGGGCCATGCGCCTGTCGCGGCCGGGGACGGTCATCATCTGCGACAACGTCATCCGCGACGGCACCGTGCTCAACGACGATGGCCGTGACGCGTATGTCGAAGGCGCACGCGGTGCGTTTTCCTTCATCGGCGGCGACAATGGCCTGGACGGCACCGCCATCCAGACCGTCGGCGCCAAAGGCTATGACGGGTTTGCGATTGCGATCGTCGAGTAAGGCTGCATGGTGAGTGTCCGGACTGCGGTCCGGCAGAACTCATCGCTCAATCGAAGAACGCTTCCACCACATTGCGCTTGCCGAGCATGAACGCGTCGGCGACGTGCTGCAGGGGTGCCAAATCGACATCGGAGACGCCGTCGCGTACGACTTCGGCGAAGCGCCGGTAAAGCTGGGGGTATTCGGCCTCCGGCTCGTCGTGAACCAACTTGCCGTCGATGGCAAGCTTGGTGCCGCCGCCGGACAGCACCATCTTGCCCTTGTCGGTGTCCGCCCGGATGTCCCAGCTCTGTGGTCCCGTCTGCAGCCAGTCGAGCTCCATGGTCACCGGCAACCCATCCGAGGTGCGGAAGGTCACGTGGGCCGCCACAGGCGAGGCGCGGTTTTCCGGGAAGTCGAGGACGGCCGAGGTGATGAACATCGCCGGCAGGATGTGGGTTGCGATCGACAGTGCGTTTATGCCGGGATCGAAGACGCCGAAACCGCCCGGCGCCCAGATCCAATCCTGGTTCGGATGCCAGCGGCGGACATCTTCCTTCCAGACGATGGCGGCCGAGTTGACCTTGGCCGACGCCAGGAAGGCACGCGCGGCTTCCACCGCCGGCGCGTAGCGCGAATGCCAGCTGGCGAACAGTGAGACGCCACTGGCTGCCGCCAGCCGCTTCAGGTCCTCGACCTCGCTGACGGTGGCGCCCGGCGGCTTCTCCAGGAAAACATGCTTCTTCGCCATCAGCGCGGTGCGTGCCGCGTCGTAGCGGAACTGCGGCGGCATGCACAGCGAGACGGCCTCGAGGTCGGGCACCGCGTCGAGCATCGCCTCAATGGTCGGAAAATTCGGGATGCCGTCCACCTTGCCGTACCGGCTGGCAGCGGCGATGAGGCGGTAGTCCGCATCCTTGGCCACTGCCGGCAGATGCTGGTCGCGCACGATCTTGCCGACGCCGACGATGCCGAGCTTGATGGGACCATTGTTCGAGGGCATGGGGACTCCGCGGATTCGAATTTGGCTTGTTAAGTCGCTTGGTTCTTAGCAGAGAACCGGTGCCGGGAAAGCCGGCGCGGTACAGGCGCAAGCAGCCTGTGACGCTCAGAGCGGCACGTCAAACGTGACGATCGACACCTCACCTTCGAGGGCACCCTGAAAGGCTGACAGATGCGGCTCCTCGTCGGGTTCGCCGTCCATATCGCCGATCTGGTCGAGCTCGACTTCGGCATAGCCTTCGGCCGCAAGCGATTCGAGCACCCGGCGCACGGCCGAATCGTCGTCGGGCGCAACCAGCATCACATGGACGCCTTCCGGCTTGCCGCCCTTCTTTTTCCAGACCCGGCCGGTGACGATGGTGACCGGGCGTTCCTCATTGTCGTTCACGGGCTGATTCCTCTTGAGGCGGGGGCGGGCGAGGGGTTTTGGGCTGTCCATGGCGCCTTTTGCCATGAAGAACCCGCGCATGACAGCCAAAAGCCGGTCACTTTCTTGTCTGCCCGGGTCACTTTCTTCCTCTGCCTTGCAAAACGAAGAAAGAAAATTACATGCGTTTTTCGCATGGCTGCCAAGCCGTCGTCAGCGCGCAATATTTGGCGTGCCGGGGTTGACGGTTCACGGTCTTGCGAGTAGAAGCCGCCCAGTCAGAACCGATGTGAGGCTCTCCCTTCCGAAGCGACACGCTTTGGAGTTTGCCTCAAACAGGGTTCGTTTTACGAGCGAAAAGACATTTCCGGCGCGCATGAAGCGGTTCCCGCTTCCTCTGCATTTTGTTCGGGCAGGACCGCGAGGCGCGGTTTATGGCCCGAATTTGCGTATGGAATTGGCGCTTTGAGCGGCCCTGACCGGGCGAGACACGGAATTGAGAGACAAGAGGGTTTAATGCCTACCGTCAACCAGCTGATCCGCAAGCCGCGCATTGCGCCGGTGAAGCGCAACAAGGTCCCGGCCATGCAGCAGAACCCGCAGAAGCGGGGCGTCTGCACGCGCGTCTATACAACGACGCCGAAGAAGCCGAACTCGGCACTGCGCAAGGTGGCCAAGATCCGCCTGACCAACGGCTTTGAAGTGATCGGCTACATCCCCGGCGAAGGCCACAACCTTCAGGAACACTCCGTGGTCATGATCCGCGGCGGCCGCGTCAAGGATCTTCCGGGCGTGCGCTACCACATCATCCGCGGCGTGCTCGACACGCAGGGCGTGAAGAACCGCAAGCAGCGCCGTTCGAAGTACGGCGCCAAGCGTCCGAAGTAAGGGGCGTCCGAAGTAAGATTTTCCGGCCCTGGCGCTGCTTGAATGCGTCGGGCTACGAGATTGAGAGACAAAAGCCATGTCGCGTCGTCACAGTGCAGAAAAGCGTGAGATCAATCCGGACCCGAAGTTCGGCGATCTGATCGTTACCAAGTTCATGAACGCCGTTATGTATGACGGCAAGAAGTCGGTTGCCGAGACCATCGTCTACGGTGCGCTCGACCAGGTTCAGTCGAAGACCAAGCAGGAGCCGGTCACCGTCTTCCATCAGGCGCTCGACAATGTCGCGCCGCATGTGGAAGTCCGGTCGCGCCGCGTCGGCGGCGCTACCTACCAGGTTCCGGTCGATGTGCGCCCCGAGCGCCGTCAGGCCCTGGCGATCCGCTGGCTGATCGCCGCGGCCCGCAACCGCAACGAGACCACCATGGTCGACCGCCTCTCCGGCGAGCTGATGGACGCGGCCAATAACCGCGGCACCGCCGTGAAGAAGCGTGAAGACACCCACAAGATGGCAGAAGCCAACCGCGCTTTCGCACACTACCGCTGGTAAAGCGCGAACGAGACTGAGAAGGCATCCAAGATGGCCCGCGAATATAAAATCGAAGACTACCGCAATTTCGGTATCATGGCGCATATTGACGCCGGCAAGACGACGACCACCGAGCGCGTCCTCTATTACACGGGCAAGTCGCACAAGATCGGCGAAGTCCACGACGGCGCTGCCACCATGGATTGGATGGAGCAGGAGCAGGAACGCGGCATCACGATCACGTCCGCCGCCACCACGACCTTCTGGAAGGGTCGCAGCGGCAAGATGTACCGCTTCAACATCATCGACACTCCCGGACACGTCGACTTCACCATCGAAGTCGAGCGTTCGCTGCGCGTGCTCGACGGCGCCATTGCGCTGCTCGATGCCAATGCCGGTGTCGAGCCGCAGACCGAGACTGTCTGGCGCCAGGCCGACAAGTATAAAGTTCCGCGCATGATCTTCTGCAACAAGATGGACAAGATCGGCGCCGACTTCTACCGCTCGGTCGAGATGATCGGCTCGCGTCTTGGTGCGCATGCCGTCGTCATGCAGCTGCCGATCGGCGCCGAGACCGAGTTCAAGGGTGTCGTCGATCTCGTCGAGATGAACGCGCTGGTCTGGCGCGACGAGACGTTGGGCGCTGCCTGGGACGTCGTCGAGATCCCTGCCGACCTTCAGGCCCGGGCCGAAGAATACCGCGAGAAGATGATCGAAGCCGCCGTCGAAATGGACGAGACGGCCCTCGAGAATTACCTCGAAGGCAAGATGCCGTCGAATGACGAGATCCGCGCGCTGATCCGCAAGGGCACCATCGCGGTCAAGTTCTACCCGATGTTCTGTGGCTCGGCCTTCAAGAACAAGGGCGTGCAGCCGCTGCTCGACGCCGTCGTCGAATACCTGCCGTCGCCGGCCGATGTTCCCGCCATCAAGGGCGTCGACGCCAAGACCGATGCCGAGATCGAGCGTCATGCCGACGACAACGAGCCGCTGTCGATGCTGGCCTTCAAGATTATGAACGACCCGTTCGTCGGTTCGCTGACCTTTGCCCGCATCTATTCGGGCAAACTGACCAAGGGCATCTCGGTCGATAACACCGTCAAGGGCAAGAAAGAGCGCATCGGCCGCATGCTGCAGATGCATGCGAATTCGCGCGCCGACGTCGAAGAAGCCTTTGCCGGCGACATCGTTGCTCTGGCCGGCCTCAAGGACACGACCACCGGCGATACGCTCAGCGATCCGCTGCACCCGGTCATCCTCGAGCGCATGGAATTCCCGGATCCGGTCATCCAGATCGCCATCGAGCCGAAGACCAAGAACGACCAGGAAAAGATGGGCCTCGCCCTTCACCGCCTGGCCGCCGAGGATCCGTCATTCCGCGTCAAGACCGACGAGGAAAGCGGCCAGACCATCATTTCGGGCATGGGCGAACTTCACCTCGACATCATCGTCGACCGCATGCGTCGCGAGTTCAAGGTTGAGGCCAATGTCGGCGCGCCGCAGGTGGCTTACCGCGAGACCATCACCCGCAGGCACGAGCAGGACTACACCCACAAGAAGCAGACCGGCGGTACCGGTCAGTTCGCTCGCGTCAAGATCGTGTTCGAACCGAACCCGGAAAGCTCGGAGTTCGAGTTCGAGACCAAGATCGTCGGCGGTGCGGTTCCCAAGGAATACATCCCGGGTGTCGAAAAGGGCATCAACAGTGTCATGTCGTCGGGTCCGTTCGCGGGCTTCCCGATGATCGGCGTCAAGGCGACGCTTATCGACGGCGCTTACCACGATGTGGACTCCAGCGTCCTGGCGTTCGAAATCGCCGGCCGCGCCTGCTTCCGTGAAGCCGCACCCAAGCTTGGCGTGCAGCTGCTCGAGCCGATCATGAAGGTCGAAGTCGTGACCCCGGAAGACTACGTCGGCAGCGTCATCGGCGACCTGAACGGCCGTCGTGGCCAGATCCAGGGCCAGGAAGCTCGCGGCGTGGCTGTCGTCATTAACGCGATGGTGCCGCTGGCCAACATGTTCAAGTACGTCGACAACCTGCGCTCGATGAGCCAGGGCCGCGCGGCCTACACGATGCAGTTCGATCACTATGAGCCTGTGCCGACCGCGGTCGCCCAGGAAGTCCAGAAGAAATACGCGTAACCTGAACGGGTTGCATCGGTAACTTAATTCAAGGCCCGTACGGGCGAGCAGATTGGAGACATCACATGGCAAAAGGTAAATTCGAGCGTAACAAGCCTCATGTGAACATTGGCACGATTGGCCATGTCGATCATGGCAAGACGTCGCTGACGGCGGCGATCACGAAGTATTTTGGCGAATACAAGCGCTACGACCAGATCGATGCGGCGCCCGAAGAGAAGGCCCGCGGCATCACGATTTCGACGGCGCACGTCGAATACGAGACGGCAGCGCGCCATTATGCCCATGTCGACTGCCCCGGCCACGCCGACTATGTGAAGAACATGATCACGGGCGCTG
>NZ_JAMYNB010000030.1:0-24068 GCF_040318795.1 Mesorhizobium sp. M1004 | reverse complement strand
ATGATGAGACATGCAGGCTCGAACCACTCCAAAACCCCTTCGGGCCAAAAGTGTTACCCATGTCTCCGATATAAACCGTAACCTATGTGTCCGGAATGGACCCAGAGAAAACTGGTGCCCAGAGGCGGAATTCAAGTGAAGAAAATCCCGTTTTGCTTTCAGATACTTAGGGGAATGTTAGCCGCATCTGATACCAACATAAATACCAACAAAATATTCCTGTGGATTGGTTCGGTTCCTGCTATTTCTCTCAATGCCTTGCACCTGCACCTTGTCTCTTCCGGTCTACATCCTTCTTGGTCATACCTCATCATGCGGGGTCGAGTGAAGACCACGGCTGGCCAAGACGACTTAATCAGAACGGATGGCCATTGCGCTCAATATCGGGATCGCTTTAGGCGGTTTCTGAAAGCCGACATCGTGCGAAGAACAGGTGGCTATTTACGGGTCCTGAGACCTTGGCCCATACACCGCTTTGTAGGGTGGACGCGGCGCAACGAAAAGCGCGGCCAGCCGTTCCTCATGTTGCTTGACCAGTGAGGCAGCAATAACAGGTAACTCTGCGGCGGACCGGTGTAGTCGTCGAGGTCGATCGGATTAGACTTCATAGGTGCTCCGTCGACGCGTAGTAGACGGTCTCGTCCTACCAGCAGCCCAGCTTGGCCCAGTGCATTCTGGCTTTGCAGGCGCATGGCGGCAGAAATGATCTCGCGCCAGTGCCTGATACCGCCCTTGGCGATTTGGCCCTTGGTGAAGGCGAACTCCAATTCAACGCAGCCGAGAGACAGGATGTCGATTTGATGTCGGTCAATTGCGTAGCAGGCCATGGCATCGACCAACGCTGTCATATAACTGGCATAGTAGGATCGGCGCCTCGGAGGTGCCGGGCCACATCCCACCCGCTTGGGCCGTCCCCAAGTCTGATATCTGTCAGGAGAGCCACAACTCGCTCCGGCTCACGATCGAAAGTCGCAATCGCTTGAAGGCCCTTTTAAGCCGGCGACCACCTCGAACCCGGCCTCCCGGAGAGAGTTCTCGACGTCTCCACGATCAGCACGGAACCCGATGACATTGAAAGCCTGCTTCGTGCGCCCCAACAGTTGAACGGCTGCGAACTCTTAAGGTTCCTGGCGCGCAATAGCACTCGTTAATCCGGTGGAAAGCAGGTTGTGATCCAGCCGTTTCGAACAGGTTGCGGCAGGCGAAAAGGATTGAGGACAGCTGAACTTTGCGCGCATCATCGACGCACTGACCATTGGCCTTCGTCTCCTCTAGGCAGCGGGAACATTAGCGCCAACTAAAAGTTGGGAGCAAACACGAACAGGTTCTTGATGGCACATGATCATTCTTTCAAAATGTTGATCCGCAAGCTCCAAGCCATCTCGGAACTCGCAGAATCAGACATTGCGACCTTGGGGAACATCTCGATTCAGGAGAAGAGATATCAGGCCAACGAAGACATTCTGCGCGAGGGCGATAAGCCGAGCCTTTCGTTCGTCGTTCTTGAAGGCTTAATAGGGTCGATCAAACTAACCGGGGAGGGGAAGCGTCAAATCTCCTCCTTTTTTGTTCCGGGCGACATTCCCGACCTGCATGGTTTGCATTTGTCGGTCATGGATTGCACTTTCACCCCTCTCATGCCCGCTAGGGTGGGCTTCATGCGGCACGACGAACTTCGCGCCGTTTGCGACCAGCACTCTTCGATAACGAGAGTGTTTTGGCGCTCGACGGTGATCGATGCGGCGATCTATCGAGAGTGGGTCACCAACGTCGGTAGGCGCGACGCCTACTCGCGTATGGCTCACATTCTTTGCGAACTCATTGTTCGCCTTCGGTCGGTAGGCCGCATTGAAGATCATGTGGCCTATCTCCCCATAACGCAGGCTGCACTTGGCGACGCACTTGGCCTCTCTACCGTGCACGTGAACCGAGTGCTTCAGGACCTTAGACGCGACGGTCTGATATCCACCGTTGGCTCGCGTTTTCATGCGACCGACTGGGCAGGGCTCGTTCGCGCCGCAGATTTTGACTCTACCTATCTTCATCAAAGGGCTGCGCAGACGGGTGCCGGTTTCTGATCCTGCTGGGTCGCTCATGATCCGTTGAGCCCTCGCGATCCTCAAAACCGAATCTCCTGTAGAACCCGCACTCCAACAGGAATGTCGATCACCGCTTGAGAACTGGACCGCAGACTTACCTAGCGACGGCATGGCTTCTCAAAGATACGACCTCAGGAGGGACTCGACGAAACCTGAGCGGTGTTTGACGCGTTCACTGGCCAACCAGCCGAGGCGTGGGGCGCTCCGGCTAAATATCTGGACGGGGAATATTCCCGCGATTTTGTAAGCCTTCTGACCGCGTCGACCTGAAGCGAAGTTTCGCCGGGGGGTAATCTCTAAAGTGCGACTGCCATGGAACACGTGCCGAGCGCCGGAGAGTGTCCAATTCCCCGGTCTGTGCATCCCGGGCACAAGCTCAGCCATAGTGGAGACGCGGCTTTGGCAACGTTCCTATAAATTGAACCCCAATTCGGTCGTTCCTGCGCCACCGCAGGACTGCCTCGTAGGCAACGCCGTCGGTCGGCACGTAAACCACGAACCGCTCAGGGACACGCGATTCCACCGGGACTTTGAGCTCAGCTCTGCCACTGTTTTGGTTCCGAATGGTGCAACTGATCTCGGAGTTTGTGATTCCGCTGATGATTGAGGCGCCTTTCAGCACCCGCTGCCTCCGTTCGCGGCGATGCTCTTCATCAACCATGTGACCTCCATCGGTCACCCGCGGCCCTATATGGTACGCGCACCGGCGAATAAACTGTCCATCTAGGTCGTCGCTCGTTAGTGTCTCACTTTAAAGTTTGACGACGGAGACGGACAGCATAAATGCCCGTTGCGCCGGTGAATTCGCAACGCGAACAGACCCGAATGGGCTCGTCGTATAGCGTTGTTAATCCGGCAGCAGCATCTCCTCTTCATCGGCCGCGGCTTCGAACAGCAGCCGGAAGTCATTACCCGGCATTTTGCCATCCATCGCAGATAGGCAAGCCTCGGCCGCCAGCCGCCACTTGGGGCCACGATTGGACCACTTTAGGAGCTCCTCGGCGGCGGCATCAACCCGGTTGACACCAAGGCGAAGCCCCGGGCGCTCAGTCTTCACATAAACCGGAGGGTTGAACCAACGGTGGGGCATCACGCCTCTCGAACGTCAAAGGCGATGAACAGTCCCCAAACGGAGGCTGATTTGACGATCATTTCGACTAACTGGCAGTCAGTTTCGAGAAGATCGCCGCCGCGCTCACGGACCGCTACAATGGTCGCTTTGACGGAAATAATGTCGCCGGGTTGAGAGCCCAACAGGACCTCGCGGACCAGCTCCTTGGCCGTTTGCTGCGTAGGCCGAACAGGTGCTTGAATGTCCATCCCATCCTCCCAGAGAGATAGAACCTCAATCAGCTATTCTGTGGGTCACTTTCCGAAAAAGGCAAGAGTCGGAAACGTACAAAGTAGGTTCCCGCAAACACCGCCCTACGATGGCTAAATCCCGCGACAGGCGCTGATTTGCACCTCACCGTGTCAGCTGCCGACGCGACCATAAGGAGCGAGGGCCCGCCTCTCTCCCAAGTTCTCACGGACGAACGCGGATAACGGTCTTTCCTGCACGTCGGTCCGTTGAGTTGAAGGTGCCGATGGCATCATCCAAGCTCGAAACCTTACCAATGTTCGACCGCAGTCGTCCATCGCGGATCCGCTGCACTATCTCAGAAAGCTGGGCTCGATCAGCCTCGACGACGAAGTCAACGGTCAGGCCGTCTGCAGGTCGAATATCCGTTGGTCCGACGACTGTGACAAGGATACCTCCGGCCCGGACAAGCGTTGCGGATCGCTTCTGGACATCGCCGCCGATGACATCGAACACCAGATCGACGCCGCCGACATCTTCAAGGGTGTCTTTTGCGAGGTCGAGGAATTCATTTGCACCGAAGTCGAGCGCTTTCTGGCGGTCGGCGGCCCGCCCGGTGCCGATCACATAGGCTCCGGCCTCCCTTGCAAGCTGCGCCACCATCGAACCGACGGCACCGGCAGCGCCATGCGCGAGAACGCTCTGCCCGGCCTTGATGCGGCCATGCTGGAACAGCCCCTGCCATGCGGTTAGGCCGGAGATCGGCAGGCTAGCGCCCACCGTAAAGTCGACATCGCCGGGCAGCGGCGCGAGGTTACGGGCCTCCAAGGCAACATACTCGGCGAGGGTGCCGTCGCGATGCCAGTCCGCGAGGCCGAACACCCGCTGACCTCTAGAAAGCCCCGTGGTGCCGTAGCCGAGCGCAGTGACCACACCAGCCAGTTCGTGGCCGAGGATCGAAGAGGTCCGGTCACGGAAGGCTCGGTCGGCCCACGTCGAGGGCCACTCCAGTTCGGTGTTGACGAATCCTGCCGCATGAACCTGTACGACCACGTCGTTAATTGCCGCCTGAGGCTCGGGCAGCTCCACCAACTTCATCCCGGCCGTTCCTGCAGTCTGGTCCGTCGCTACGATTGCTTTCATGGGGCGTCTCCTCACCGTTGGGGTAAATTGCGGGCGCGGAGGGTCTTCGATGTCTCGCGCAGAGTTGGCGTTGAGTTCATCGTTGGCGACCGCGAGCGGAAGCTAAGCAATCTCGTCGGATTCTTCCAGCACGGGTAAACTTGCGTTCGTGAACACCCCTGCCATCGCAATCTCAGACACTTCAAGCATGTGGAACAAAAGCAGATCAAATACGTTGTGCCGTTCCCAACATGGAGAGCGTCATGCAAAACTACACCCCGAGCCAAAGGCGAAGCTATCAGCAAGGATCCTGACGAATGGACGACGGGAGACGAGCCAATGACTCCGTCGCAAGCTTCCTACTTGAAAACATTATGTGAGCAGGCGGGCGACGACAGAAGCTACGCCGAAGATCTAAGCAAAGCCGAGGCCTCGAACGGAATCGACGCGCTAAGGACTGAGCTCAAGCTCTAAAGGCGCTGGGAGACCTACGACAGGTTGGTCAGTTTTGCGGTATTTGGCCTCTGATCTGGACGGTCGTATTAGTGAAGGTGGTAGAGTTTGCTAAGGATCTTCAATTCTCCTGCGATCTTGAGCAGAGAAATATAGTCGGTGAACCTTGTGGTTCCAAATTCGTCCTCGACCTTCGCAGTGGCTGCATCGCCCGTAATGTCGAGCGATGCGACTGCCCAGTTGGGGCTGGTGTTCGGCGGCAAGGCCGCACTCATTACCTCGCCGACATAGGCATCGACACTCAGCCATGGAGCTCGAAGAGATCGCGGCTATCTACCCGCTCTATCAGCAAACCGGGTATGGGCGGAAAGTGGGCGTAGGCCGACCATGTGGTTGTCGACGCCGAGATGCGCAGTGCTGGTATCGGCGCCAAACTGATGGGGCGGATCGAGAAGGAAGCAACGCGTTTCGGCTGCGACATCACCCGCATCTCGATACGAGCGCACACACAAATTCTACAGCCTAAACGGTTAGGCCGATGATGCGCTCGTTCTGGTCAGCCACTGAGTGCATGGGCCGAGGCAGAGTTCCCACAATATGCTGCGCACAAAGTAGCGACAGAGCGGGCCTAGAAGCGACATAGCGCCGGGTGTGAACGCGAACGCAGCCGGCGCCCGAATGCGTTCAGCGAGCGCCGTCGCGTCCACCTTGCCTTTCTTTGACGGCCCTGTTGTTCAGCTTCCCACGGCAACGCGTGGAAGTCGGGCTGGTGCCCCGCTTCACGGTAGCCAGCCTGAGTGAGTAACTTGCTTTGTCCCGCTCCACAACGCAAACAAACGGCGGATTCCCCAAGCACCTATAAACGCCTACAGCTTTTTCCATGCGACAGGTGTGCTGCGGGTGCTCGAAGATGTCGTCCTTCATTGCGATGACAGAACAGGGAGCGAGGACAACCGGTCAGGCCCAGCGCGCCCGCTGCAAAGTCCCGCAGACGGCTGCTGGGCCGCTGGCGGGCAGCGGCTACTTGCTGAGGATCCAATCCACCAAGCCAGTTTCGATCAGCTCGAACCAATCGTGCACCAGGGCCTTGGCTAAATCGCGCCATTGACACTCAGGCGTACGGGAGACGGCAACAGTAGAATGGTCGGCATCTTCCCAGCCTCGCGCCACGTCATCGCGATGACGTTAACGAAGGCGCATCAGCAAGGTGGCCGTAGTGGCCGCTTGAGCGATATCTATGGGTGTTGCAACCATCGCAGCCTCCCTCAAAGCGATGGCAAACCCCTCACTAGTAAGCCCGCTCAGACTCTCTCTGCAATCAAAAAAAGAGGGTGGGGCGGTGTGGTATCCGCCGGCTGGCGAACATATGCGCCTCCTCCCAACGCCAGCGAAACATCCAAACGAACGAGGCGATCTAACAGCGATCTCACCATCCAGCCAACACATAGGCCTATAGCAAAGGCTTATAATCGCTGAGAGAACGAAAATGGCCGACGCCATGGTTGGGGAACCCGGGTGGGTAGGCGCCGGCCACAAGCGGAACAGGCCCGCCGCGCCACACACATGGCTGATTTGTCATCACGTGGTTATGGTGTGATCGCGTAGGGCTAGACCAGCGGAACCTAGTAAACGCCGCTTATTAAGCGATCCTCGACGCGATCGTTCATCGCCACGACGGCCTGGGAAACTTGACGGTTGCAGCCCTCTGCCATGTCGAGCTCGTCATGAACATCGGCCCTCCGATCATGAGCAGGCATGCGCCCATCCTAGCATATCGCGCTGCCGGTATCGCAAGGCGCCGGCAGCAAGGGGGAGGCGACCAGAGCCGATGTGAAGGGACTAGGCAGCTAATATTCGCTTGCGCTAATTTAAATGTGCCGTAACGTCAGGCTCAGCCTTTTTGGGGAGGCACAACGTGGGGAGTATGATGAGAGTTGCTGTGTTTTGCGCGGCGATCGTGATCGCTGGGACTGGTGTCGCTGTTGCCAAGGAGAAGAAGGTGGTGGTGAGTGACGCCACGGACCTTTGCTCTACGAAGCACTCGGCCAAGAAGCAGGTGCTCGAGCTGGACTGCAGGCCGACCGGAACCGCCAAATTGCCGGCCGGTGGAACGCCGGAAAAGCCGCGCCTCGGATACGACACCGATCCGTGGCTGGTTAAAGGCCTTTAGACACTAGGCGACGGCAACACAGCGCGGCTAAGGGGATGTGCGCTGGCGGTGAAGCCTTCTTTGTTCTCTCATCGGTGGAACATTGTCGCCTGGAAACGCTTCGGACGGTGCACTGCCCCATCAGTGCAACGTTCCCTTCCTTGTTTGCACTGGCCGGCTGCCGAAAGGTGGCCGGCTTTTTTGTATATAAGCGCGACCTGATGTTTGGGGCTTGTTGATTGGACAGCAGCGAGTGGCCGCTGCTGGCTTAGCGTCCAGGATTGGAATCTGTAAAGGCGAGATCACCAAGGCAGGGATGACCAGACTAAATAACGGTTTCGTCTGTTAGCCGCCACGCCGACGATAATTGAATTCAGAAGGGAGTCGGCCCGGCTGCCCAACATCAGGGTGCAAAAGACAGCCGGGCCAAGGCTGGAAAGAATTCCGCTCCAGCCCAGCCGTGCCCAGCACGATACGCATCGCACCTGGGCGCAAGCGGTACCAACGGCTCGCCTATTCCGCCGCGCCTTTTCGGCAGGAAACCCTCGGCCTCATCACAATGGAGGGCGACATTCGCAGCGCCCTATGGAACCATCCAGAGTGACATAGGCTGTTTCATGGAACTTCTGATGACATCAGGAGGCCTGTTAAGCATGCCAGTTGTTCGCGCTCATAGCTCAGATGCAGGTTGGAGCCCTTCCTAGTGCACCAGTATGAGAAGCGAGAACTAGGAACCGGGAGTGCTACGAATAGATTGCCGCAGTCCAGCTTTCATCAGAGCATGGCAAGGGCTGCCTTTCTCTCCACGTTGGCAGTCGTCCTGCTGCTCGCGCTATTGCCAGACCACCTGCTGCACGCCCTCGGATTGGCCTTTACGTCTCATCACGACAAGCTCAACCACGCCGCCGCGTTCGCCACCTTGTCAGCTTTGGGTAGCCTCGGCTGGCCCCAACAGGTGGTCCGGCTGGCGGTTCTACTTGCTTTAACGGGCGCAGCGATTGAAATCCTTCAATGCGTCACAGGGCGTGACATGAGTGTCTTCGACTGGTTTGCCGACTGCGCCGGAATGGCATACGGGCTGAGAACTATGAGCTGGGTGAACGAGATTCTAGGCGAACCGGTTATTTGATCGCAACAGGCTCCGCTTTTCCGCCGCGTCTTGGCCCCACTTGCCAGCCTCACGCCCGGGGCCGCCTTCGATCACCCTCGCTATTGCCGTTCAATTTCCGACGCAAAGGCCGATAGCAAGGGAAATAGGTTTCTGGGCCGCTCACCATTTAGACTTAGGTCCGATTCTTTCGCGCAAATGGCCGAAGCCGGAAACATTTCTCCTTCTACTTTGTTGCAGTGGCCGTGCCGCTGAGGAGAACATGCACAGTGCCTCTATCAAATGAACTGCGCGACGTACCGATAGAATTCCAATGCCCCTCCTGTTCGTGCCCAATGGTGAGAAGGGGATCCTGGCTGAAAACGATTGCCGGTTTCAGCTGCGATAGCTGCAGGTCCAGAGTGCGGATCGGCTACGAAGCGAAGCTGGCCATATTCGACCGGCACCTTAAGCGACGCGCGCCGGATCTGGGCCGACGACCAATGGAGTGCGATCCCGGCAACGGTTCCTGAGAGTGTGTCGGCAATTCAAGCTCCAACTGCTTGCGGTCTGCCGCAAGTCCAAGGTTTCATCTGGTCGCAGGGTCAGGCGGCTCTTTCGTCCGTACGGAACCGATGATGGCGAGAGGTTTCGATGCGCTCGGAGCACCGAGCAGGTCGACACGTTTTTCGTAGCGACCACCAATCTCTAGCTGGCCGCTCCGACGCTCTGACGAGGTGCGAGCAACTTGATCTTCAATAGTCTTTTTCGAGCCAGCATGCGCGCCAATGATAGCGTCGACAGGTCGACAATGAGGTCGTCGATCGCGCCCGCCAAGACACTGGACCCGCGCCCAAATTGATGCACCAGCGCCAGCACTTCCTTAAGTGCCGTCGAGGCTTCACCCGCATCCAGCAGCGCCTCGATGTCATCGAAAACCTGCATCCCGACCCTCCCGCTCTAAAACGGTGGCAATTTCGCGCGAAAAGAAAGCGCCTGCCAAAGTGCTCGCGCACGAAGGCGGCTATTCAAACAACAAGAAAGACCCTGGTGGCCCAACGATGAAGGGCGTCCATGGAGGGCGTTCAGCGAGACGCAACTGAGATTCGGCGCGACATTAAACGACAGCGATGCTTCAGCCGCGCTCTCTTACGAGCAATCCGAGCAGCGCCCAGCCGCCAGCCAATCGAAGATGTACGCCAAGACCGATAAGCTGGCGGAGCGTTTTGCCGAGACTGAAGACGCGGTGAATCGCTCAGCGAAGACATGACCGAGGTGGAGGCGGTCTCTGCCGAGGTGACCCGGTGGAAGTTGATGGGCCTCGGCGCATTGGGCGTCACTGGCATGGCAGCGGCGGCGCTCGCCTCGCTTAGTTACGCCCTGTTGGTCTATCTGGCGCGTGCTGCGCGGCGGATGACGAGCAGGCGGCATAGTCGACAGGCTCTCAAGATGGCTGGTGATGTGTGATGATCGCGTCGACGGGAACAGCTTTGCGATTACGCACGAGTTCTTATCAGTTATGCTCGGTGTCAGGCGGCCCGGCGTCACCATAGCGCTGCAAACCTTGGAGGGCCAAGGTCTGATACGCTCAATGCGAGGAGAGGTAGTCATTCTTGATCGCGCGCGTCTAATTGCGCTGGCTGATGGGTCATATGGCAGGGCTGAAGCCGAATACGCTCGGCTAGTCGGCAAACTGCATTGACGGCAGACGCCGCCCCCGTGCACAGTGCCCCTGCAACAGAGCCCGCCGGCTGAGCCACGGGTGTTTTTGCGTCAGGCGGGAACATTCCCGCTCTGAGGCTGTTTCGCTACAACCGGCTCGTTCTTCAGCGGTCCGTGCCGGTGACCAAGATGCGTCCCTCACTCGTCATGGGATGGCCCGCGCAGCCTCGGAAGCAGGCGCGGGCCATCCCATCAAGCCCTAGCCCCACGGCAGGGGCTTTTTGCTGTTCGGATCTGATGCGGTCCTGGCGGGAGTAAACACTGTCACTCCGTGCCGAGGCGAGTTCCTCCCGGAAATGGTGCATGAGCGCTCGCTCTTCCGCCAGACATGATCGGAGCGACCGTGCCATTTCGATACAAACGGATGATTCTATTGCGTAATCTTTGCTCATCGTCGCATTCAAACTCGCGCTGAGTCTGATTGTTCCATGAGCAGGAGCGCCCGGCTATTGAAAACCGAGCGACTTCTTTCGTTTGCCGACTTAGCTATTGCGCAAGAGCAACACCCAAACGTGAGGTATAGCTCCCTCAGCGCCTCTGGTTGACAATCGTTTCGGCCTGAGATTCCGACGACCTCGGTGCGCCGCTTGATCTCGCCGTTGAGACGTTCGATCGGATTCGTCGAGTGGAGCTTGGCGCGATGTTCCTTGGGGAAGGTCATGTAGGCCAGCACGTCGGGCTCGGCGTCGTCCATGATTGTTGCCAGCTTTGGCACCTTCGGCCGGATCTGGTCGGCGACGGCGCGCCATTGTACGGACGCGGCCTCGGGCGTTTCCTGGGCGAAAGCGGTGGCGATGAAGGCTGAGACGACCCTGTGGCCGCTCTTGCCGGCATGGGCCAGCACGTTCCTCATGAAGTGGACGCGGCACCTCTGCCATGTCGCGCACAGCACCTTGGTGACGGCCGCCTTGAGGCCTTCGTGAGCATCGGCGCAGGCCGCGACGTGTCAGCTTGCGCAGGAACTCTGTCCAGATCGGCTCGGCCTCCGAGGTGCCAATCTCCATGCCCAGTACCTCGCGCCGGCCGTCCGCGTTGACACCGACGGCGATGATAACGGCGACCGAGACGATCTGCCCACCGCGGCGGACCTTCAGGTAAGTGGCGTCGATCCACAGGTATGGCCAATCGCCCTCGATCGGCCGCTCGAGGAAGGCCTTCACCTTCCCGTCGATCTCCTCGCACAGCCGCGAGACCTGGCTCTTGGATATGCCGCTCATACCCATGGCCTTGACCAGGTCGTCAACCGACCGGGTCGAGATGCCTTGCACATAAGCTTCCTGGATGACGGCGGTTAGCGCCTTCTCGGCCATGCGGGCGCGGCCACCGGCGCCAGCTATGGCGAGAAGAACCGCTGCGGCTCGCCCAGCGCAATGGCTACCGCGACCGGGACTGGGAGACCCGGGCCGGCACGGTCGAGCTGCGCATCCCGAAGCTCAGGAAGGGAAGCTACTTCCCAGGTTTCCTCGAACCGCCACCTCCATTTCCATTAGTCGCTCGGCGGCAAAGCCGATCATCTCCCGCAGCAGATCGGCATCCGGGGTCTTCTCCACTAGCGTGCGCAGGTTCATCATGTCGTCGGTCATCGGTGGTCCTTCCGAAATGGGTTGGCGTCAACAACCAAACCCTACCGGAAAGCGCCGATGGCCACCCACACCCCGCTCGCTGGCTACAGCGCTACTAACGGCGCGCTCGTGAGCGGCTTCGCTACCGCCGAGCTACACCCACCTGATGGGACACGACCTTTCATTTGCATTAGGAACAACGCGTAAATGGAAAAGTTGGTCCACCGCAGCGCTCGTGAGGATGCCTTACCGCTGCCGGCCGGCGGCAAAGGGTCCGGCCCGCGCTTTCCTTCCTAGTGTGACGTGGCCCTGAAGGCTGCCAAGTTGTTCCTGCCTCACTGATCCAGTTCAAGCGGATCGTGATCTGGTTGCTCGTGCCACATCACCTCGCGGAAATCGCCTTTGTCGACCTGCTGCCCGCAGATCGGGCATGCGTGAAATCGATCGTCACAGTCCTGCGGTTGGTGTGGCTTGCCGGGGATAGGCGGGTCCAAGGTCGGCTATTCTAGCCATGCGCGACCGAACAAGATGCTGCGGCAAAGTTCCGTCAGTTTGGTTTTCTCAGTTGGTGAAAGACATCGCACCAAAAGCGGTAGTCATCTGGTCGACCGTCGAAATGCGCCTCCAAAGCGCAGTGCGCCACGGCGGTCGGTGCTTCCATCCTATAAAGTTCGATCGCAGATTGAGCGGCCTGATCTCTGTCGACGAGATCGGCAATCTTCAAAGCGGCGAAATCAGCGCTCCGGATCGCGAGCCTCCGTGGACCAAATATTCCCAACACCTAAGGGTGACTATATGATCCCCTCATGGCAACTCTGCGGTACGACGAAAGGCAGGAACCGGATGGGACGTGGACGGTATTCGACGTGTTCACCGGGCTCCCGGCTATTGTAGCGGGCCACCCATCTGTCGACCTTCCCGACATGGAGTATGCCGAGGAGCTGGCCGCCATCCTGAATGCCAACGACCTGAAGCAGAGGCTATCTCACGGTAGGTTCCCCGGAGGGTTCGCCTGACCGAAGTGGCATTAGCCCCCGGTCGTATTGCCCATCCAGGTTGGTTCGTCCGATCCGAACAAGCAATTGTTATTGATCTACCGGCTACGACGGTTTTAAGTCGACTCGCCATTGCTTTTCGTAGGGAGGACGTGATGGGCAACGTGGTGCCAATCTGCAAGGCCGCGCCTTGCGTGGAAGTGGTCGGAGCCAGTGGCGAATGGGTCGTCCGCATCATTGAAACTGACCAGGAAATTACACGCTCATTCGCCCTGGAATCGTTCGCACTGGCCTTCGCAGAAGGCCAGCGGATACGCCTGCATCTCGACAAGGTTGTGCGGCTTTAGGACCCTCCTGCGGCTGGGTACCCTCAGGGCCGCGACGGTGATGGCCGATTGTTCCATTGCTGGTGAGGCTTGCGGTGTGACGTCTCTGTCGTCAGCCCGCGCGGCCGGAAGGGCGGCAGGCTTTTTATTGGTTGAGATCGAGCGGCTCGTGATCGGGCTGCTCGTGCCACATCACCTGCCGGAAGTCGTGTCGGTCTACCTGCTGGCCGCAGATGGGGCACGCATGGAAATGCTCCGGCCAGTCAGCGTCATGTGGCTTGCCGGGCTTAGGCGGTCCAAGGTCAACAATTTTCGTCATCACCAACGAACACGGCGACCCGGCAAAAGTTCCGGGGGGTGTGTGTGCATGCGTTCGAAGGGCTGACAACAAGACCCCCACGCCGGAAGGTGAATGATGATCGCGACGCTAGCCTAGCCATTCCCCAACGGCTCGGACAAATCCGGTTCCCGGCGGCGTTCCCGTCGTTCTTCAAGGAACAGCTTCGGTGTGCTCGTCCCACTCAAGGGGCGTTGTCCCGCGCTCTTGACGAAACTTTCCAAACTCCTTGCGCAGGTCGGCAAGGTCCAATGCCCAAAGATGCTCACTGCTTCCGGGGTTCGACAAAGCGCTCACCAGCTCCGTCCGCTCTCTCGGAATTAAGTTGGCTTCGCGGTTGAGCCTTCAAGGTGGCATTGCGAGATAATTTGCTCGCTTGCTAATATGCCTATATCTTAGGCAGAGGAGTGGGGGGCTCATATCTTCCCGCAGTGGCCGGTGCGGTTAAGCCCCACAAGCACCCCCAGCTGCTCCGGCCATGTCCCACGGCTGGGTATGGTCTTTGCGCTCGGCATATCTTTTCAAGAGCTTCCGTGAAGCCTGACGCAAATTTGTTGCTGCTGCGAGCCGCACCCCCCGTTTGGCGGAGCTTCGTATATCTCTCGCTTTACGACGATCTTATCCGAAGTGATTAGGCGAGCTAGGCGCTTCAGCGAGCTGCCACTACCTCGTAGGCGTCCAAAGCTTCTTGGTGTGCCGATGCCGAAAAGCAACCCAGCGGCCGGTCCATAAACGGCCAGCAAGTCGAAGTCCTGGGCTCCATCCGTAGGATGGGTCGACGAGCGGGTCGAACAGTGGCGCGCGCGCCCCCGAGAGGAAGAGGGAATGTCTTATAACGGAGCGTCCGCAAGTGTCGGACGCTGACCGGGCTGCCCAGCGCAACCCTGCTGAACCCGACGCTTTGGTGTCACTTCCAAGTATACCCTGATGTGCAACAACAACATATGCGCAAATCGAAAGCCGTCCGGCTTACCGGTCAAGAACTGGAGCGCCGCTAAGACGAAAAAGCATCTCGCTGTAGGGTAGCCGAGCAAGGATCTTGCCGTGGTTGGCAATTGCCGCAGCTGTCATTCCTCTACATAGGAGACTGACGCCCCCTTGGGTTCGTTGGCAGATGGCATCCGGACTGTCAACGAGATGCAGATCCGGAACCCCATATACTATGGCAGTTACACCCTCAGGAATGGCTCCGATCGGTTGAACTACCAATATGCGCACACCGAGCAGCCACCCTATGATAATGGCGGCTACGCAACCAGTGCAGCCAAAGACGCCGAACTTCTTCATCGCATCGCACCTATTCCCCGCATCCCATCATAGTACCTGATGGCGTGATGGTGCATTCGTTGCCTTCAGTGTCCACGGAATGAGTTCCGGTGCTGTCTCTCCAGGAGCGAATGGAGTAGGAGTTTCCTTCGCTATCGCTACTGGTGACCTCTTGGCCTCCGTTCGGAAAGCGAAGAGTTTCGGTGTCAATCGAATAGTTATTCCCTTCGGTATCGTACGATCTCACATGTTGATCCCCATTTTTACCGGAATAGGAATCTGTGCAGACCCTGTAGTCGCTTTCACCCAAGCAATCAGCGTATGCGGAAGCGGTGCAGCCGAGTAGAAATGCTGCCGTCAACGATGACGTTTACTTTCATTGAATTTCCTCGATAAAAACACTAAAGCCCCGTCAACAGTCATAACGGCTCTGGGGGCGAGGAACCGCAGCGGCTAGGTATCCTTGAAATTAAACCGCCTATCAAGCCAATCTGCGCCTCTGAAATATACCGCACTCGAGTGCCACGAGTTATTCAAGGTAAGCGTCCAGGCCCAAAGGCTTATGGATACAAGTGCACCAATCCACCCGTACAGCAGAGCTGCCGCAAAAAGCGATGGGGTCGACATAACGAGTATCCACCACTCCCAAATGAAGCGCAGGGTAATACCGACGCAAAAATAAACGGAGATGAAGAGTATAATCCCGACAACGACCCCTATAAAGTCCATTATCCCGCCAGTATTTTTCTTTTTTGCTGTTCGAATTCTTGATCTGTGATGATTCCGTTCGCCTTCAAAGCGCCGAGACGCTCAAGCATTGACACCACGTCGGTACCCTGCGGTTGATTGTAGACTGGAGCTGGCTGCCTTCTCTGCTCCAGTGCATCCCTAACCTTATTGACGAATTTGACAACAGTCTTCTTCCAAACGTTGCTGATGTGCCGCTGCGAAGCTCCGTCTTCGATGGTGATCGAACCAAAGATGAGCCCCGTTTTGCCGCTAACAGCATTTACCTTGTCAAGGCCTATGCTGGCCTGCTTCAGGCCGTAGATCATTCCTTTGTCGAGAAAGATGATACGTCGGTCTGTCAGGGTGATGAGCCACGTGTCGCCGTCCATGAGCCCAGAAGTGAATGCCAATACCTGCTCACCGTCTGAAAGAATCTCCGGAAGGTGATTTAGCTCTTTCTTTGTAAAAAATTGATCGTCGCCGATTTCATCGGCGATACGTTTATACTCAATTCGAAGCTCCGCCTTGGACGCATTTTTAAAATCGAAGGTCATATTCTCTCCAATCGCTATCCGAGTCAGCAGCGCACAGATTGTATTTCTAAGATTTAGGCTAGGTTATCCCACCGGGCGACCGGCTTTCGTAATTTTCAACCAATCTGATGTTCTATTTTGTTTGAAACGCCGAGATATGGGAGCTTCGTGCAAGGTGGCTAGATGAAAAGAAGCCACCACATTCGGCGCGCTTGGAGCAGCTTGTGCACTCGTTCAAGTACGCATTTTTCCAGTCACTAATCGACCGCTTTGCATACTTGTGGATAGAGCCATCAAGAAGACAGAGCTGGTGATTGTAGACTGAAACATTGATCCTAGCCGCAGCCAGATATTGCACAGCCGCCCGCAACTCACTTCGATAGTCGTACGGGTCCATCCAGAGCTTATCCATATTTGCCCTTGTGAAGCCAGTGATCTCCAGTCCCATAAACGTCACGTGGTCTACGAAGGTGAGGTTTCTAAAAATGAAATCTGACAGGTCGACGAGACCTTCATAGGTCTGCTTGTGAACGACAACTCGTATCTCAACCTCAGCCCCGACGGCCTTCAGGTTCATGATCCCGCGGATGGTCTCATCGAAGGCGCCTTTGGACTGAACCACGTAGTCGTGAACTTCCGGGTCGGCGGAATAGATCGGTATGCCGACCGAAAGACGAGGATGTCCAATCCCTTGATAGCGCTCTGCGAATTGCCGATCCTTGAACGTCCGGCCATTGGAAAGAATATGAACCGGCGTAGACGGAAGGTGGTCACGAGCTGATGACAAAATGTCAAAAAAGTCCTCACCCACCAGCGTTGGCTCACCGCCAGTGATCCCGAGAAACGGGGTCGTTACGGGCAGCAGGGGCAGCACATCCAAAATCTCCCTCGCCAACCAGCGATCATCAACGTCTTTGGGTGGCTGGGAGCACATCAAACACAGGTGGTTGCACCGCTCCGTTACGAGGAAATAGTTCGCGTTGGCATCCTTTCTGAACAGGACACGCACTGCCTTCCGATCCGGCACAAAGCGGATGACGTCTCCTTCGCAAAGGTAGTCGAACTCGTGGGGCAGAACGACTAGTCGTCGGTCTGAAAACAGTCGCTCAGCTTCCGGCCGATGCTCCTCAAAGGTGACAACCCACTGGCATTCAGGATGAAACGTCTGCCCCTTGAAAAGGTACGCATCATGTTCTCGGTTAGGCGCTTGGTCAGCTTGGCCCGTCACGAGCCTAAGTGCCACTCGCTGTGAGAAATCACCGACGCTTGCTGACGCAGCGAAGCCACTCAGTCGCAACATCCTAATTCGCCCAACTTAGAAAGAGTTCTCGGGCGGTAACGTCCCTCTCCATAAGGCCGATCAGCCTCTTGAAGATCGACATATTGCGATTGCAGAATCCCGACCGCGTTTTGAGGCCAACAAAGTCGCCCTGCGTTGCGGTATGGAATACTGGATCGGAGCCACAGAACGGCTCGTAAGCGCAGTCGGCGCACATCGGTACGGAGCCTGCAAAAGATTGCTCGATAGGATCGAGGAGAGCGTCGGACCCGAAAATCTCGCCATAGGTGTTTTCGTGGACATTCCCGAGCAGAAATGTCTTGTCGCCCATTTCGGCCAACATTCGTGCTTCGTCGGACGCGTAGACGCTGGCGTCATAGTTATAGACGACGGCGGAGATACCGATGCCTGCCGGGCTCATAAGATCCACATATCCTGGCTCGAAAGGCGTGAGCATCTTTGTAAGGATGGTGGCCGCGTAAAACTCCTTGAAAGGAATGCCGTTACGGTTCAGTTCCAGGATGTAATTCAGCCCGTCGAAGTAGAAATCGAGCCAGCGGTCCACGTCATAGGCTGCGTACGATTTCGTCTTGACCGCGAAGCCGTAAGGGGAAAGCGGCCGAAGGAATATTCCGGGGAAATCTAGCCGCACGTATTCGTCAATGATCTCGCGCGCCAGTGGAAGACTGGCTTTGGTCGTTGTCATAAGTGCGCTGACGCGTTCATGGCCGAGAGCCAGTCTGGCCTTGTGGATACCTGCCACAGCCAATTCGTAGCTGTTCTTTCCCGGGCGCGGTCGATTGGCATTGTGAAGAGTGGCCGGTCCGTCGAGCGACGTTGAAATTAGAATCCTGTGCACGCGACAGAATTCCAAGATTTCGTCGGTGATGACGGCGAGATTCGTCGTGATGACGAATTGCAGCGACCGCCCGGCGACCTTGTTGATCGCTTCAGCCCGATGCACGACGTGTTGGATCAACGGGAAATTCAGGAGCGGCTCGCCGCCTTGGAACTCGATCTTGATAGCCGGACTTGGAGACTGGAAAATGAGCGCCAACGCCTTCTCGGCAGTCTCCTCTGACATATCGAAGGCTGAACGATCTTCGCTTTGGCGAGATACCTGACAGTAGGGGCAGGAGTGCTCGCACCGCAAAGACACGACCATGATGTGAAGCGATGTGAAGTTCTCAAGCCTTCTTGCCTTGGTCCGAACCTTCAGCGCCAGCAGCTCCTTGCCGATATTGGAGGATGCATCAAAGAGGAACTGCCTGCTGCGCAGGCGGGAGTAGGCGGGGTGTGTGCTGGGAAGCTCGTGCCTGATAAACGAAGCCAGCACGGCGCGCGGCAATAGCAGATATTCGCCCGCTTGGTTGGTCAGCACATACCGCTCGTCGTCCAACTGGGAAAAACGAAAGTACGCGAGCTGATAAGTGTCGTCCAACGGTCGCTGGAACTCAGTTGCCGGAGCAAACTTAGTCATCGGACTGCAGGCCCGATCTGGAAAACGCAAGCGCCAGTATCGCGTTTCTAACAGTGGCGGTTTCGGCGGCGATGCTGCTACGCAGGTCCTGATCCAAGACCTCTAGCCGCAGTCTTTCTACCGCTGCGTCGGCCGAAGTTCGCGCGGCCGCCTTGCTGAAGTTGATCGTGCATACTGCGAAGCCGCCCTCGATCGTGATCTCAACCGCAGCGTTGCCGGTTACCCGATACGCTGCGCGCTTTACACAGTCGAGGCTGAAGACTGACAGATCAAACTTGACTTGGGCAGTCTGGACGAGCTCGCTCTCGCGAGGGGTGTCCGCCATCAACAATAGCTGTAGCCAGAGCAGTGAGACCCGTGACTAGCATGGCTCGAATGGCTGGTGTGGTACGCCATGATAACGTCCGTACCATTTGAGCGATCTAGCACCTCACCGTAGCCGAGGTCCGCCGGGACAGTGCCAGCTTCAGCGAGCTTGGTCGAAGGCTGATTTGCCGATTCGACAAGGACTGCAGCCTGAACTTGGCCGCCGAGAATCATCGTGGCCGACAAGGCCATTGGTGACAGGAAATTGCGTTTCGACATTATCCAAACCCCCGTTTGTACGGACTCATTAGCAAAACGCGCCAAGCCGGACAAGTACCGCTTGTGGAGAAGTGCTTAAGGGACCACTAATGTTCCGGGTCAAATACTTGTATTGTGGAGTTGACGGGGTCCGTCTTCTGAGCGCAATCGATCGCAGAAGCGGCCCGACGATGCTCTTTTGCAGCCGCTTCGGCTGCCGCCAGAAAGCGCTCGGATTTCAGCCCGAGACAGCTGTTCGGAAGGTTTGGTTCTGGGCCATTGGCGATCTCCGCTTGATGGGGTTCGCCGCAACGCGGACCATAGTCCTACATGCCACGCTGCCTGACCTCCTGGCCTACTCTCACGGGAGCGATAGGGCCAGGCGCCAAGCGCCACCATCAGGAGGGAAGCGGTCGTGCCGACCATGTCTCGCGCCTGAGCGTCGCGGGCGCCGCATCAAGGAAGCGGGCTACAGCGCTGCGGCCTGATACTGGACTCCCGGCTTCAGACGATGCATTCTCGCCTCGGGGAAGGGATCATGGGCAATTCTGTTCATGCCAGGAGGTTGCAGAGGCGACGGCCTTGGTGGCGCTCGCTTTTCCGCTATCGTCTCGCCGCCGTTCTGGTGATGCTCGGGGCGACTTCCGCGGGCTATCTTGCAGTCGGCGACGATCGGCACGAGCTGCCGCGCGTTCACCATGGCGGCGATTCGTCGGCCAGCAACGCGGCTGTCCGCGAGGCGGGCTGCGATATCAAGGGCAACATTAACGAGCGCGGCGAGCATATCTACCATATGCCGGGGCAGGAATATTACTCTGCTACGCGCGTCAACCCAGCTCGAGGAGAGCGCTGGTTCTGCTCACAATGGGAAGCGTGGTGGGCGGGCGGGCGGAAAGCGAAAGTGTAGCGATTGCCTTTAGACTACACCTTCAGTTGCTCGATGCGCGTGCTCTTTATTGGAAGTTCGAACATCGCGCCGCCCGCGAGTTCCGGGTAATGCGTCGATCGCCAGAGATGACGATCCAACGCCCCCTCCGTGCTCAGCTGGGCGATCCAGGCCACATCTTTCACGCCGGGGCCGAACTTCTCTCTGATATGGACGATCTCATGCTCCCCGGCGAACAGGGCATTTAGCGAACGGGCGAGAGCGGGCGACAGGTTTTCGTCGACCAGGGCTTTCACGCGGCACTCTGAAGGCTCTCTTCGAATTTCATGGCGTCTCTAACAGCGGTAGCTGAGACATCGAAAAGGCGCGCCACCTTTTCCACAAATCCTTCGGCTTCTACAGCTTGCGCAAGCGCCACGGTCGGGACGCCATATTTGGAGGCGATCGGCTGACCGAACGAACGATGGGGGTCGATCACGATGGACTGCTTGCCATTGAAGGGCCGCCAGCGCGCCACCGCGTCATCCTCGATATCCAGGTCTTTGAACGTCCGCTCTATGCAGGAATGCAGCCAGAGCGACGCGGCAAAGCCCATCGGGACGCGCCAGCCTAGGTCTTCCTCCCCCCGCTGCATGCCAGACGTATTGTCCTTGGGCATCGCGCCGCTCCATCGGCGAGGCGTCAGTTCGTCTCGTCTACGATACTGTCATAGTCGCGGCCGATCAGTAGCAGCACGAAGCCGCAGGGCACTGTCACGCTGGTGAGGGCAATAAGGCCGAGCCATCCATAGTCCGGCTTCGCAAAATAGTAGTACCAGCTAATCGCCTGCACCAGCGGAGACACGATCAACATCCAAGCACCCCATTTGCCATCCGTGTTGAGCCGGATCGTTGTCGTCGCCCGATATCTGATTGCCATACGTATGCCCTCCCGTTCCTCAAAAGGCAGCTTCGCGTCGGTTGAGCGCGAACGCAAGCGCCGGCCCGGCTACGGCTTTGCGAGCCTCACGCCGGCGCCTCCTCCATTCTGCGGAATGAGCTCAACCCCGGCAGCCTCCAGAGCGGCCTGCAGGTCGACCAACGTGCGGTCGTATGGCGTCCGCTTGCCAGCTTCGAAATTGGCAATGGTCGTCTTGGCCACCTGGGAGGCCGCTGCCAGCTGATCCTGCGACCATCCAACAAGCGCCCGGGCTGCCCGGCATTGAGATGGCGAAAGTGTCATTTTAGTTAAACCTTACATTAAAGTGACTGTACGATACGTGCAGCCTTATACCATTAGTGCAACGTTATCGCAAATGCAGACCCAAATGCCTAACACCCCTCTTCTGGAGGCCGGCGAAGCTATGGCCGCTGCCTTCCCTTTAGAAGATTTTCCCGCGCCCTGCTCGGTGCCATCGCCTCTATTCCGGCCATAAGAGGCGCGGCCGCGGCGCATGTCTCGCCGCAACCGGCGCCTCTGCCCTCCGAGGAGGAACTGCTGCAAGCCTACAGTGAGTGGCTGTTCTTCGAACGTCTGCTGCTTATGCGCGACATCTACCCTCGCGAGCGCAACCCCTACCGCCAAACAGCCCTCGTGCCCTGCAACACTCTTGCGGCGCATTACCATTTCCCGCTACGATGACCGAGAGTTGTAGCCCGACATGGGAAACGGTGCCCTCGCCAGCCACGCGTGCGCTGCTCGTCTTGCAGACTGTCGGCGTTGACTTCAGGCCGCTGAGTGAACGGCAATGATCTTTCGTTCAGAAGGAAACTGCCATGCGAACGACCGAAGGTGATCGACCGCCTTCCGGCTGGTTTGTGGTCGACGTGATGCGCCGCGAAGCCCGGAAGTGGGACTGGGCGGCGCTTGTGACCGATACGCATCCTGACGATCTAGAAGCTCGGATCTTTGCGAAGCAGTGCTGGGTCCCCATTCCCGGCAAGCACCGAAACCGAGATGCGGCTTGGGATATGTTCGAGGCGATGTCAGCCACGCGGCACTGACTGACTTTCATTCCGCAGAAGAGAAACGAACAGCCCGCTGCGGCTGGTGGCGGGTTTTTCATGTCGCGTTTCATGTCGCGTCCATCAGCCGCGCACCAGTAAAAACCGTTGGAAACCAAGGATACTCAGTTGCAACATGGTGCAACATCAGCTGAATATTACAGAAACAAGCGGTGCCCAGAGGCAAGTAGGAAATGTCGGTGCTTTCAGATCTTACCACGCACATAGCATGCGGACAACCAACAGAAATAGCAACAATAGATTCCTGTGGGTTATTTCATTCCTCCCGGAATGTCCGACTGATTTGGTCCGACAGCGGCTTCACGAAATAGGAAAGCGCCGTACGCTCACCCGTCTGGACCATCGCTTCGGCCGGCATACCGGGCACGAGCGTCAGGCCCTTGAGCTTCGTCAGTTCCGCCTGCGGAACCGACAGGCGCACCAGGTAGTACGAAATGCCGTTTTTTTCATCCGTCGCCAGATCGGCTGCGATCCGGCTGACATATCCGTTCAATATCGGCGTGGTTCTCAGATTGAAGGCTGACATCCGCAGCACGGCCTTGTGACCAAGCTGGATTTGGTCGATGTCCTTCGGGGTGATTCGTACTTCAAGCGCAAGATCGTCGCCTTCCGGCACGATTAGCATGATCGGATCGGCGGGCGTGATCACTCCGCCGACCGTATGAATTGCGAGTTGTTGAATGGTGCCTGACTGCGGCGCGACGATATCGATCCGCCGCAGTTCCTGTTCAACCGCCACCTTGCGCTCAACATACTCCCCGACCTGCGCCTGAACCTCTCTGAGCTCCTGGCCCACTTCCGACTTGAAATCCTGATCGATCTGCGGGATCTGCAGGCGCGTTTCGGCTATGCGGGCTGCCGTCTGTGCCTGATCTGCGATCTTCTCACCGCGTTCGCCACCGAAAGTGGCAACCTGGATCTTCAGGCTGTTCAACCGTTGGTCCGAGACAATGCCTTGGTTGCGCAGCCCACTTAGAACAGCAATTTCCTTTTGGAGAACCTCGATCATTTTTTCACAGGCAATTTCCTGCGCCTTGAGTCCTTCGATCTCGTGGTGATATTGAGTAATGCGTTCCGCCAATTGCGCCTGCTTCCCGTCGCGGGATTGCCTGCGGAATTCGAACAGCAACGTCTCGCTATCTATTGCCGAAGCTACGTCCGGAACATCTCTTCGGGCGAGTAGCCAGTCCGGGAAGGGGATTTCCGCGAGATCGTCACGCTCAGCATCGAGTCGAGCTAGGTAGGCGGCCAGCTCATCGAGCCGCTTGGTGACTATGGCGAGATTAGCGCGCGCCTGGGTGGCATCGAGCCGCATGAGGATGTCGCCGGCTTTTACCTTATCGCCTTCGCGCACCAGGATTTCTCCCACCACCCCGCCAGTCGGGTGCTGCACCTTCTTGACATAGGAAACGACGACAAAGTGTCCGGACGCTACAACCGCACCGGAGAGATTCGTGAAGTTCGCCCAGGCTCCGGCTCCTCCCACAAAGATCACGCTCGCCAGAAAGCCCGCCACCAGGTGGCGGCGAATGGAGCTTGAAACGTCATTGTTCTGATCAATGCCGGACACCGGTATCCTCCATGTCAGCGCGCTCTGCCACGTTATCCTGTGTAGACTCGATGGCCTTCAGGACTTTGGAAGGCGCACCGAATGATCGCTGCCGTCCACCTTCCATCACCAACACCAAATCCACGGCGCGGATGACGCTCGGCTGATGGCAGACAACAACCGCAATGCCCTTGCGCTCGCGCACAGAGGCGATCGCCTTAGCGACTGCAGCTTCGCCTTCCGCGTCGAGATGGATATTGGGTTCATCCAGCACAACAAGGAACGGGTCTCGATAAAGGGCACGGGCAAGACCGATAAGCTGGCGCTGCCCGGCGGAAAGTGCCGATCCGACCTCACCAATCGGAGTTTCGTATCCGTGCTCAAATCGGAGGATCAGTTCGTGCGTGCCCGCTACTTTCGCCGCGGCGACAATAGCCTCAGGGTCAGGATCATGTTCAAAACGAGCAATGTTTTCGGCAATGGTGCCGTCGAACAGTTCAACACCTTGCGGCAGATAGCCGATATGACGGCCTAGTGCTTCCCGGTCCCATTGATCGAGGCTTGCGCTGTCGATGCGAACCTTCCCGGCGACCGGCGTCCATGCGCCGACGATGGCGCGCGAGAGTG
>NZ_JAMYNB010000029.1:0-37589 GCF_040318795.1 Mesorhizobium sp. M1004 | reverse complement strand
CGCTCTGTTTTTTTTTCTACTCCCCCCCCCCCCCCCCCCCCCCTCACCACCCCACCCCCCCTCCCCCCCGGCGCGCCCCCCCCCCCCCCCCCCCCCCCCCCCCCCCCCCCCCGGGCCCCCCCCCGGTCCAGTCAAGGATGATTATCAGTCCTTGGAGACGAAGCGGGACGGATGGATGTCCATCACATTGTCATCGAAGCCATGCAGCTTCGAGGAAACGATATCGTGGAAGCTGTAGTAGAGAAGCGGAATGTTGCCGACGTCATCGACAAGGATGCGCTCGGCCTCAGTGAGGTCCTTCATGCGCTCTTCCGGCTTGCCGCCGGCAGCCGCGGCCTTGTCCATGGCCGCCTCATATGCCGGGCTGACGTAGTTCGAATAGTTGTTGCCGCTGGCCTTGCGGGTGATGCCGAGGAAGGTCTCGGGATCCTTGTAGTCGGCGATCCAGGCGGCACGCGCCACGTCGTAGTTGCCCTTCTGCTCGAGGAAGGAATAGTGGGTCTTGGTATCGGTGTTGAGCAGCGTGATCTCGACGCCAAGCGGCTTCAACTGTTCCTGGATGGCAACCGCGGTGTTCTTGTGGTTTTCCGAGGTGTTGTAGCGGATCTCCATCTTCAGCGGATGCTCGGGCGTATAGCCGAGTTTCTCAAGGATCTTCTTGGCGGCGTCCTCGCGGTCGATCTGCGGCATGTCGGCGTATTTGGCCATTGCCGGCGTGTAGCCGGCGATGCCCGGAGGCACCATCGAATAGCCAGGCAGCATGGAATTCTGCCAGACCTTTTCGGCCAGGAAGTCGCGGTCGATAGCCATCGAGATGGCGTTGCGCAGCTCGACATTGTCCCAGGGCGCCTTGTCGGTCTTGATCGCGTAATAATAGGTGCCGAGATACGGTCCGACGCGGACCTGATCGCCGAACTTGGTCTTGAGGTCAGCGAGCTGTTCGGTCGGCAGGTCGCCGTAGCTGTCGAGTTCGCCTGCCTCGAAGCGCTTCATCGCCGAAGAGCGGTCTTCGGTCGGGATGTAGTTGACGACGTCCATCTTGACGGTCGCGGCATCCCAGAATTTCGGATTCTTGACCAGCTTCATGTGGTCGTTGGGAATCCACTCGGCCAATGTATAGGCGCCGTTCGAAACGAGATTGCCCGCCTTGATCCAGTCGGCGCCGAGCTTGTCGATCGAGGCCTTGTTGACCGGGTAGGTAGCCTGGTGGGTCAGCATCTCCAGGAAGTATGGCGTCGGCGCCTTCAGCGTCACTTCCAGGGTGTTGGCGTCGATCGCCTTGACGCCCATGTCCTCGGGCTTGCCTTTCTTGGTGTTGACTTCCTCGGCGTTCTTCACGGGATAGAGCATGGAAGCGTATTCGGCGGCGGTCGCCGGATCCTCCAGCCTACGGAAGGAATAAACGAAGTCGTCCGCCGTCACCGGGCTGCCATCCGACCACAAGCCGTCCTTGCGCAGCTTGAAGGTGTAGACGGTGCCGTCATCAGATACCGTCCAGCTTTCGGCGGCGCCCGGGATGAGGTTCGTCTTCTGATCGTGCATGACCAGTCCCTGGAACAGGTCGCGTATGATATCGGCTTCGTAGACGGTCGAGGTCTTGTGCGGATCGACCGTCTCCGCTTCGGCGGCGCTGCCTCTGTTATAGACGGTCTCGGCAAGGGCCGGCGTCAGGAACGTGCCTGCGGCAAAGGTCATGGTCGCGGCGACAAGCGTCGCCTTCAGCATATTTTTCAGCATGAAGTCTCTCCCTGTGGCGCTGCCCATCGGCTGCGCCTTACGAGTGTTGACGCCCCGGAACCGATTTCTGGCCCCTTCGAGCGCGCCGCCGGTTCCCGTTCCGGCAGCTGGTGGCAGGAGACTAGACAGACGGAAATATTATTTCAACCGAGTCTTGCTTGACGCTAAGTGAGCATCCTCACCTTAAACCAGCCATAGCTAATCTATATTACAAGGTCCAATTGGGTGCAGCTTGTGGTTGTCCTGTATGGGTTTTGCCCTCAGCAGTTGTCATTAGCGCAACCATCTGGAACCATTCCAGGAATGCAGTTCGTGGCCAAGCTCAACGAAAGTACCTAAGAAGCCCGAATGGAAAACGTGGCGCCGGTTGCGCGGATCATGATCTTTTTTGAAGCCGGACGGCGTCCCTGAAAGATCAGCCTACCTTGCCGACAAACCAGCCCAGGGCCGGCAGCAACAGCCCCTCCTCCTGCAGGACGGCACCGCCACCCAGGGCGATCGCCTCGACAAGCTGGAGATCCGGCGGCAGTCGCCAGTCGGCCGGCTTGTCGGCGAAATTGAAGACGCAGAGCAATATCTCGTCCTCGCCCTGCCGGATGAAGGCAAGGACATCGCCGTCGGTATCGAGAAAGCGGATCGGGCCCTTGACCAGCGCCAGATGCGCCTTGCGCAAGGCGAGCATCGTCCGGTAGCCGGCGAGCACGGACTTGTCGTCGGCGTTCTGGATATCGACCGCCCGAGCGCGGTGGCTTTCCGGCACCGGCAGCCAGGGTTTTCCCGAGGAAAACCCGGCATTGTCGGCGCCCGCTTCCCAGACCATCGGTGTGCGGCAGCCGTCCCTGCCCTTTACCCCCGGCCAGAAACGGATGCCGACGGGATCGCGCAGATCCTCGAAGGTCAGTTCCGCCTCCTCCAGCCCAAGCTCTTCGCCTTGGTAGAGACAGATCGAGCCCCGCAGGCAGGAGAGCAAAGCGATAGCGAATGTCGCCACCGCATCTGGATCGCCGCCCGGCCGCGTCCAGCGGCTGACATGGCGCACGACATCGTGGTTGGAGAACGCCCAGCAGACCCAGCCGTCGGCGACAGCTGCCTCGAAGGCCTCGACGCAGCCGCGCACATGGGCGGCTGAGAATTGCGGGCCGAGCAGGTCGAAGGTGTAGCACATGTTGAGCTTGTCGCCGCCGGATGTGTAGGCGGCCAGCGTCTGCAGCGAGCGGCCTTCGTCGCCGACCTCGCCGACACTGGCGCGGCCGTCATATTCGTCGAGCAAAGCGCGGAAGCGCCTGAGGAAATCGAGGTTTTCCGGTTGCGTCTTGTCGAACAGGTGCTCCTGGAAGAGATAGGTGTTGGTTTCGCCGTTGGTGCCGGCGACGCTCGACGCCAGCGGCGGGTTGCTGCGCAGCCAGCGGTCGTGGACATAGTAGTTGACCGTATCCAGGCGGAAGCCGTCGACGCCGCGCTCGAGCCAGAACCGCACCGTCTGCAACAACGCGTCTTGAACCTCAGGATTGTGGAAGTTGAGGTCCGGCTGCGAGGCGAGGAAATTGTGCATGTAGTATTGCCGGCGGGTCGCGTCCCACTCCCAGGCCGGGCCGCCGAAGACCGACAGCCAGTTGTTGGGCGCGTTGCCGTCCGGCCTGGTGTCGGCCCAGACATACCAGTCAGCCTTGGGATTATCCTTGCTGGCACGGCTCTCTACAAACCATTCGTGCTTGTCGGAGGAGTGCGACAACACCTGATCGATGATCACCTTCAGGCCGAGCCTGTGCGCCTCGGCAACCAGCGCGTCAAAGTCGTCGAGCGTGCCGAACATCGGATCGACCGCCTGATAGTCGGAGACGTCGTAGCCCATATCGGCCATTGGCGATTTGAAGAAGGGCGACAGCCAGACGGCGTCGACGCCGAGCGAGGCGACGTGCGCCAGCCGTGAGGTGATGCCTGAGAGGTCGCCGCTGCCGTCGCCGGTGGTGTCCTGGAAGGAGCGAGGATAGATCTGGTAGATGACGCAGCCGCGCCACCAGTCGGCGCTCTGTTCGGGTCCCGGCTGGGCATTGTCGTCGGCCATCACGGACCCTTCCTGGCGCGGGCCTTTGCGGTCCGGCGCTCGATCATGAAACTGACACTGCGGCCGGGCAGCGGCCACGCGAGGTCGACCGCTTGCGCTTCAACACCCGGCTGCCATTCAAACCCTTGCCGCGCGGGCAGCGTGAAGACGCATTGGCGGCGATCGCCATTGACGATCACAGCCAGGCGGCCTTCCCCGCCATCGCCGAGCAGCATGACGAGGCGATGGCGCGAGCCATCGTTCCAGTCGGCTTCGCCGAGCGGCGCGCCGGTCTCGGTCAGCCACGCGACGTCGGGCACATCAGAACCGTCCGGCGGCTCTCCGGTCAGGAAGCGCGTATCGGAAAGCGCCGGCACCGCGCCGCGCAGAGCTGCGAGCGCCGACACATGGGCTTCCAGCCCGACGTCGCGCCCGGCCCAGTCGAGCCAGGTGATGGCGTTGTCCTGCGCATAGGCGTTGTTGTTGCCCCCTTGCGTGCGGCCGAATTCATCGCCCGCCGTCAGCATGATGGTGCCGCGCGAGGCAAACAGAGTGGCGAGCAGCGCGAAGCGATCATGGGAACGGGCCTCGGCAATCGCCTTGTCCGAGGTTTCGCCCTCGACGCCGTTGTTCCAGGACAGGTTCTCATTGTGGCCGTCGCGGTTCTTCTCGCCATTGGCCTGGTTGTGCTTGGCTTCATAGGCGACGATATCGGTCAGCGTCATGCCATCGTGTGCGGCGATGAAGTTGACCGTGCGGCTGGCGGATTGGCCCTCCCTGCCGAACACATCGGAGGAGCCGGCGAGCCTTGTCGCCAGCGCACCGACCGCGCCGGCATCGCCGCGCCAGAAGCGCCTGACGTCGTCGCGGTAGCGGTCGTTCCATTCGAGGTAAGGCGGCCGGAAATTGCCGAGCTGATAGCCATTCGGGCCGATGTCCCACGGCTCGGCGATCAGCACCCTATCGGCAAGCAGAGGATCGCCAGCGATGGTCTCGAGCAACGGGGCCGCCGGATCGAATACGCCAGCGACGCGGCCGAGGACCGGCGTCAGGTCGAAGCGGAAACCGTCGACGCCGGCATGGCGGACGAAATGGCGTAGCGTGTCGAGTACCATGTCGCGAACGACCGGATGATCGCAGGCAATGGTATTGCCGGTGCCGGTATCGTTGGCCAACCTGCCGTCCGGCTCGCTGCGGTAGTAGGCTTGATTGTCGAGGCCGCGCAGCGACAGCGTCGGCCCGAGCCGGTCACTTTCGCCGGTATGATTGAAGACGAGATCGAGGATGGTGCCAATGCCAGCCTTGCGCAGCACCCCCGCCGTATCGCGCAATTCGGCGAGGCCGCCCGGCGCCAGCCGCGGATCGAGCGCCATGAAGGTGACTGGGTTGTAGCCCCATGCGTTGCTGAGGCCGAGCGGCGGTAGATGGCGCTCATCGATCCATGCCGTCACGGGCATCAGCTCAACGGCGGAGACGCCGATCTTTCTGAGGTGTTCGAGGATGGCCGGATGCGCAAGTGCCGCAATGGTGCCGCGCTGCGCTTGGGGCACGTCCGGATGCAGTCTGGTGAAGGAACGGACATTGAGTTCGTAGATCAGACCGCCCGGCTGGAACAAAGGCGCCTTGGCCGGCAGCGGCTTGGGTAGCGCGCGGGCGACGGTCTTCGGCATCAGCGGCGCGGTATCGGTGCCTTCGTTGCGCCGGGCGGCAAGCCGCCAATGATGCTGGTAGGGCCGGTCTATCTCGACAGCGTAGGGATCAGTGAGCAGCTTGTCGGGATCGAACCACAGCCCGCGCTCCGGCGCATATTCGCCGTCGGCGCGAAAGCCGTAGCGCGTACCCGCGGCAAGGCCGGCGACGAACAGCGCATGGACGCTCTCGCCTTCCGGCTGAAGTTCGAGCCGGTCGATTTCACGGGCGCCGGTGTCGTCGAAGATCGACACCCACAGGCGCCGCGCGGACGACGACCAGGCGGCGAAGCGGATGCCTTCGGGAGTGACCGTTGCGCCGAGCTGGGTCATCGGCGCATCCTCCACCCTCCCCCTTGTGGGGAGGGTCGCGAACGAAGTGAGCGGGGTGGGGGTCGGCGCGGGGAAAGCGCTTTACGAGCACCCCCAACCCGATCCGCTGCGCGGATCGACCCTCCCCACAAGGGCGAGGGTAAAGACGTCACCACCCTCAAGTAATCACGCTCGGCTTGTTGCGCCCGGTGTGGCTCTTGATCCCGGCGATATCATCGGCAGCCGCGATCAGGTCGGCGAGCGCCTCTTGCGTGTCGAGATCATGCCGCGCTCTGTCCGGCTCGTAGCGCTCGATGTATACGCGCAGCGTAGCACCCGACGTGCCGGTGCCGGACAAACGAAACACGACACGCGAGCCGCCTTCGAACAGGATGCGGATGCCCTGGTTCTTGCTCACCGAACCGTCGACCGGATCGTGATAGGCGAAGTCGTCGGCATTGGCGATCTTCAGGCCGCGCACGCTGGTGCCGGGCAGCGAGGTCAGCTTGGCGCGCAACTCGTCGACCAGGGCGTTGGCGCGCTCGGTTTCGACCTCCTCATAGTCATGACGTGAATAGTAATTGCGGCCGTAGGTCGCCCAATGTTCGGTGACGACGTCCTTGCAGCTTTCGCCGCGCACGGCCAGGATGTTCAGCCACAACAGCACCGCCCACAGCCCGTCCTTTTCACGGACATGGTTCGAGCCGGTGCCGGCGCTTTCCTCGCCGCAGATCGTTGCCATGCCGGCATCGAGCAGATTGCCGAAGAACTTCCAACCGGTCGGCGTTTCGTAGATGCCGATGCCGAGCTGTTCGGCGACGCGGTCGGCAGCGCCGCTGGTCGGCATCGAGCGGGCGATGCCTTTGAGGCCGTCCTTGTAGCCCGGCGCCAATTGCGCATTGGCGGCAAGCATGGCCACCGAATCCGACGGGGTGACGAAAATGCCCTTGCCGATGATGAGATTGCGGTCACCGTCGCCGTCGGAAGCGGCGCCGAAATCGGGCGCATCCGGTCCCATCATCTCGTCATAGAGATGCTTGGCGTGGACCAGGTTCGGATCCGGGTGATGGCCGCCAAAATCCGGCAGCGGCTTGTAGTTGCGGCAGGTGCCATTCTCCGCGCCGAGCCGGCGCTCGAGGATTTCCTTGGCATACGGGCCGGTGACCGCATGCATGGCGTCGAAGCGCATGCGGAAGCCGTATTTGAAATTGGCGCGGATGGCGTCGAAGTCGAACAGGCTCTCCATCAATTCGGCATAGTCGGTGACCGGGTCGATAATCTCGACCGCCATGCCGCCGGCGGTCACCGTGCCGATCTTGTCGATGTCGATCTGGTCGATGTCGGCGGTCTTGAAGCTCGAAATCGTCTTGGTCTTTTCGAAGATCGCGTCGGTCAGCTTTTCCGGCGCCGGGCCGCCATTGCCGGCATTGTACTTGATGCCGAAATCCTCGTGCGGGCCGCCCGGATTGTGACTGGCCGACAGGATGATGCCGCCGAAGGTCTTGTATTTGCGGATGACATGCGACGCCGCCGGCGTCGACAATATGCCGCCCTGCCCGACCATCACCTTGCCGAAGCCGTTGGCCGCCGCCATGGCGATGGCCTTCTGGATGACCTCGCGGTTGTAGAAGCGGCCGTCGCCGCCGATCACCAGCGTCTTACCCTCAAAGCCCTCCAGCGCGTCGAAGATCGACTGGATGAAGTTCTCGGCATAGTGCTCCTGCTGAAAGACAGGCACCTTCTTGCGCAGTCCGGACGTGCCGGGTTTCTGGTCGAGATAGGGTTTGGTGGCGACGGTCCGGATCATGCTTCAGGCAACCCTTTTCGAAAGCAGCAGGCGGTAGAGTTCAACGTATTTGTCGGCGCTCTTGTCCCAGGAGACATCGGCCTTCATGCCCTGGCGCTGGATCTGTTCCCAGACGGCCGGGCTCGAATGCGCATCGACCAGCCGGCGGATGGCGTGCAGCATGGCGCCGCCACTATTGGGCGCGAACTGGAAGCCGGTGGCTACACCGGCCGAGATCGCTGCTTCATTGGCGTCGATGATGGTGTCGGCAAGGCCGCCGGTGCGGGCGACGACCGGCACGCAGCCATAGCGTAGGCCGTAAAGCTGGGTCAGCCCGCAAGGCTCGAAGCGCGATGGGATGACGATGGCGTCGCAGCCGCCCTGCATGGTGTGGGAAAGCCCCTCGTCATAGCCGACGACGACGCCGACACGGCCGCGATGGCGGGCGGTGGCAGCCAGCAGCGCGCCTTCCAGGCCGGCGTCGCCTGAGCCGAGGATCGCCAGCCGCGCGCCGGTGGCGACGACGCCGTCGACCACAGCCGCCAGTATGTCCATGCCCTTCTGCCAGGTCAGCCGGCTGACGACGCAGACGATCGGACTGTCGTCGCGCTCGAGGCTGAAGCGGTCCTCGACAACCGCCCGGTTGGAAAGCCGAGCCTTGAGCGTCGCGGCGGAGTAGGCCGACACCAGATGCTTGTCGGTCTCCGGGTTCCAGATGTCGGTGTCGATCCCGTTGACGATGCCGTAGAGGTCGGAAGAGCGCATGTTGATCAGGCCGTCGAGGCCCATGCCGAATTCCGGCGAGCGGATTTCCTGGGCATAGGTGGGGCTCACCGTGGTGATCGCCCAGGCCGCCTGCAGGCCGGCCTTGAGGAAGCCGACGCCGCCATAGTATTCTACGCCGTCGAGCGCCATCGCCGCGGCCGGCAAGCCGAGCTCGCCAAAAATGCCGGCGCCGAACTGACCCTGGAAGGCAAGGTTGTGAACCGTGATCAGCGACGGCACGCCGACCGCCTTGCCGTAGCGCATATAGGCCAGCGTCATCGCCGACTGCCAGTCATGGGCGTGGACGAGATCCGGCTGGTAGCCGGAAATGGCGCCGCCGGCGATATCGCCACCGACCTGGCTGAGCGCAGCAAAACGCCGCCAATTGTCGGGCCAATCGGCGCCGGCCGCATTGCCGTAAGGGCCGCCGGGACGGTCGTAGAGATGCGGCGCGTCGAGCACGAACAGGTCGAGCCCGGCGATCTTGACGGCATGGACCGAAGCCTTGCCGCCCTGCAGCAGCGGGTATTGGTAGACAGCCTTCTTTTTCTTGAAGGCGTCCATCACCTGGGGAAAGCCGGGGATGAGCGTGCGCATGGTCACGCCCTTGGCGGCCAGCGCGATCGGCAATGCGCCGGTCACGTCGGCAAGTCCGCCGGTCTTGATCAGCGGGAATATCTCGGGCGTGACCGAAAGAACCTGCATGCGTTTATGGTACCCCGTCTTACAGCTTCAGCTTGTCGATCATGTCCTGCGTGACCAGGCAGATGCCCTTTTCCGAAACCCGGAAACGCTTGGCGTCGAGAACAGGGTCTTCGCCAACCACCAGCCCTTCCGGTATCCTTACACCGTGGTCGATGACGACGCGCTTCAACTTTGCGTTCCGGCCGACATGAACGTCGGGCAGCATGACGACCTCTTCCAGCGTCGAATAGGAGTTGATGCGCGCGCCGGTGAAGATCAGGCTGCGCTTCAGCGAAGCACCCGAGACGATGCAATCGCCTGAGACCAGCGAGGAGACGGCCGAACCGCGCCGGCCATCCTCGTCATGCACGAACTTTGCCGGCGGCTTCAATTCGGCATAGGTCCAGATCGGCCAGTCGCGGTCGTAGAGGTCGAGTTCGGGAGTGATGTCGGTCAGGTCGATATTGGCTTCCCAGTAGGCGTCGACCGTGCCGACATCGCGCCAATAGGCTTCGTTCTCGGCCGTCGAGCGCACGCAGGACTTGGCGAAACGGTGCGCGATCGCCTTACCGTGCTGTACGATGTAGGGGATGATGTCCTTGCCGAAGTCGCGGCTTGAACCCGGCTCGGCGGCATCGCGGCGCAGCTGCTCCATCAGGAACTTGGTCTTGAAGACATAGATGCCCATCGAAGCCAGCGCGAATTTCGGCTTGTCGGGAATGCCGGGCGGGTCGGCGGGCTTTTCGACGAACGCGATGATGTTGTCCTTGCCGTCGACATGCATGACACCGAAGCCGGTCGCTTCCAAGCGCGGCACTTCCAGGCAACCGACAGTGACGTCGGCATTGGCATCGACGTGCTGGCGCAGCATCAGCTCGTAGTCCATCTTGTAGATATGGTCGCCGGCCAGGATCACCATATATTCAGGGCCATAGGCCTCGATGATGTCGATGTTCTGGTAGACGGCGTCGGCGGTGCCTTCATACCACTGGGTTTCCGAGACACGCTGGGAGGCCGGCAGGATGTCGAAGCTTTCGTTCCGCTCCGGGCGCAGGAAGTTCCAGCCGCGCTGCAGGTGGCGGATCAGCGAATGCGCCTTGTACTGGGTGGCGACACCGAGGCGGCGGATGCCGGAATTCAGCGCATTGGACAGCGCGAAATCGATGATGCGCGTCTTGCCGCCGAAATAGACAGCCGGCTTGGCCCTGCGGTCGGTCAATTCCTTGAGCCGGCTGCCGCGGCCGCCGGCCAGCACATAGGCCATGGCATCGCGCGCCAGCGGCTGGGTTCTCTTCAAGTCTGCCATCTTTACCCTCCCAAATTACCAGTCTGGAGCATCGCCCGGTCCGCAACGAGTCGACGGACCTAATCCGAAACGAGTTGACGGACCTAGTCCGCAACGAGTTCAAGCATGATCGTCGACAGCGGCGGCAAAAGCATCGTTGCCGAAATGCCTCCTCCTTCCGCCCTGGCTTCGACCACACCGCCATTGCCCTTGCCCGAACCACCGTAGTCCGAAGCGTCGGTGTTGATGATTTCGCGCCATTTGCCGACCTTGGGCAATGGCACGCGATAATTGTCGCGCGGCACTGGCGTGAAGTTGGAAATGACGGCGATCGGGTTGCCGCCGGGCGCGCTGCGCAGCCAGGCGAAGACCGAATTTTCCTTGTCGTCGACGATCAGCCAGGAGAAGCCGTCCGGCTCGCAGTCGCGCGCATGCAGCGCCGGGCGCGAGCGGTAGAGATAGTTGAGGTCGCGCACCGTCTGCCAGACGCCGCGATGCGGGTGGAAGTCGAGCAGGTTCCAGTCGAGCGCGCGCGCCTCGCTCCACTCGCGGCGCTGGGCGAATTCCTGGCCCATGAACAACAGCTTCTTGCCGGGATAGCCCCACATGAAGGCATAGAAGGCGCGCAAAGTCGCGAACTTCTGCCAGTCGTCGCCGGCCATCTTGCCGAGCAGCGTGCCCTTGCCGTGCACGACCTCGTCATGGGACAGCGGCAGCACGAAATTCTCGGAGAAAGCGTAGGTCAATCCGAACGTCAGGTCGTTGTGGTGGTGCTTGCGGAAGATCGGCTCCCTGGCGAAATACTCCAGCGTGTCGTGCATGAAGCCCATGTTCCATTTGAAGCCGAAGCCCAGCCCGCCTTCATGCACCGGCGCCGAGACCTTCGGCCATGAGGTCGATTCCTCGGCGATGGTCATCACGCCGGGATGGTGGCCGTAGACCTCCTTGTTCATCTTCTGCAGGAAGGACACCGCTTCGAGGTTTTCGCGGCCGCCTTTCTCGTTGGGAATCCATTCGCCAGCCTTGCGCGAATAATCGAGGTAGAGCATCGAGGCCACTGCATCCACGCGCAAACCGTCGACATGGTATTTCTCGGCCCAGAACAGCGCATTGTTGACCAGGAACGACACCACCTCGCGGCGGCCGAAATTGTAGATCGCGGTGTTCCAGTCGGGATGAAAACCCTTGCGCGGGTCGGCATGCTCATAAAGTGCTGTGCCGTCGAAATTGGCCAGGCCATGCGCGTCGACCGGGAAATGCGCCGGCACCCAGTCGAGGATGACGCCGACGCCGGCGCGGTGCGCACCGTCGACGAAACGGGCGAAGCCGTCGGGGTCGCCGAAGCGCGCCGAGGGGGCATAAAGTCCGGTTGTCTGATAACCCCATGACGGGTCATAGGGATGTTCGGAGATCGGCAGGAACTCGATGTGGGTGAAGCCGGTCTCGACAGCATAGGGGATCAGCTGGTTGGCGAGTTCGTCCCATGGCAGGAAGCTGCCATCATCGTGCTGCTGCCACGAACCGGCATGGACCTCGTAGATCGATATGGCTTCGCGCCGGGGATCGGCCTTTCGCCAGTAATTGCGATGCGCCTCGTCGCCCCATTCATGCGCCGGCGGCACCGCCGTCACTGAGGCTGTGGCCGGGCGCAATTCCGACTTGAAGGCGAACGGATCGGCCTTGAGCGGCAGGCGCACGCCGTCCGGGGCAATGATCTCGTATTTATAGGGGTGGCCGGCGCCGATATCGGGAATGAACAGTTCCCAGATGCCGGTGTCGCGGCGGTCGCGCATCGTATGGCGGCGGCCGTCCCATTCGTTGAAGTCGCCGACCACGGAGACGCGCCTTGCATTGGGCGCCCAGACCGCGAAATGGACGCCCGACGCGCCTTCATGGTCGAGGAGATGGGCGCCGAGCTTGTCGAACAGCCTGAGGTGCGACCCTTGCGCGATATAGTAGTCGTCCATCGGGCCGAGCACCGGGCCGAAGGAATAGGGATCGGTCAGCCACCAGTCGCCGCCGGCATTTTTGGCGAGATACCGCAGCGGCTGGCGCTTCTTGATCGACAGTCTGCCTTCGAAGAAACCGGCGTCGTCGCGCCGCGTGAGTTCGCCGGCGTTCTTGCCGGCCAGCGTGTATGCGGTGACGAACTCGGCATTGGGGACGAAGCAGCGGGCAACCAGGCTCTTGCCGGCATCATGCACGCCCAGGATTGCAAAAGGATCGCCATGCGTGCCGGCAACAATTGCGGCGACATCGCCGGCTGACGCCAGCCCGTCCGACCCGCTCGTCGTCGCGGTCGCGCGCGGTTTCTTCATCAGGCGGTGTCCCTCCCTGGGAACCAGTTCTTGTGCACAAGACCCATTGTCGTGGCCTCATGCAATCATATCAGGCGGGCACGTTCCAGATTTCTTTCGCATATTGGCGGATCGTGCGATCGGAAGAGAACCAGCCGACGCGGGCAACGTTGCGGATAGCGCGCGCGTACCAATCGGGGCTGTTGCGCCAGACGGCGTCGACATCGCGCTGGGCGGCGGCATAGGCGTCGAAATCCGCCGCCACCATGAACCAATCGCTGTTGTAGAGACCGTCGACCAGCTCGCGGTAGCGATCCGGCTGGTCGGGCGAGAACACGCCCGACGATACTGCGGCAACAGCCTGCGCCAATTCAGGGGAGCCCTCGATCACGGCGCGCGGGTTGTAGCCATTGCTGCGCCGCTCGGCGACTTCCGCCGTGCTCAGGCCGAAGATGAAGATGTTGTCGTCGCCGACGCATTCCTTGATCTCGACATTGGCGCCGTCGAGCGTGCCGATGGTCAAGGCGCCGTTCAGCGCGAACTTCATGTTGCCGGTGCCCGACGCCTCCATGCCGGCAGTCGAAATCTGCTCGGACAGGTCGGCGGCCGGCATCATCACCTCGGCCAGGCTGACATTGTAGTTCGGCACGAACACCACTTTCAGCAGCCCGCGCACCGACGGGTCGCTGTTGATGACCTTGGCGACGTCGTTGGCCAGTTTGATGATCAGCTTGGCATTGTGGTAGCTGGGCGCCGCTTTGCCGCCGAAGAATTTGACGCGCGGCATCCAGTCCTGCTCGGGATGCGAGCGGATCTGGTCGTAGAGCGCGATCGCTTCCAGGATGTTGAGCAGCTGGCGCTTGTATTCGTGGATGCGCTTGACTTGGATGTCGAACAGCGCCGACGGGTCGAGCTTGATGCCGAGCCGGTCTGCGACCAGATTGGCGAGCTTGACCTTGTTGGAGCGCTTGACGGCGGCGAACTTGTCGCGGAAGGCGGCGTCGCCGGCAAAGGCTTCGAGCCCCTTGATGGCGTCGATGTCGTCGAGGAAACGGTCCCCGATCGCCGCGCGGGCGAGCGCGGTGAGGCCTGGATTGCACTGGATCAGCCAGCGCCGTGGCGTGATGCCGTTGGTCTTGTTGTTGATGCGGTCGGGATAGAGCTTGTGGAGATCGGCAAACACCGTCTCCTTCATCAGCTCGGTGTGCAACGCCGACACGCCATTGATCGAGTGCGAGCCGACAAAGGCCAGGTTACCCATGCGCACGCGGCGGTCGCCATTTTCCTGGATCAGCGAGATGCGGCTGATCTGCTCGTTTGAGAACTGGTTGGTGGCGCGCGCCTCAAGCAGCACCTGCGCATTGATGGCGTAGACGATCTGCATGTGGCGCGGCAAAAGCCGTTCGAACAGCGGCACCGGCCAGCTTTCCAGCGCTTCGGGCAGCAGCGTGTGGTTGGTGTAGCCGAAGGTGCGCTTGGTGATGTCCCAGGCCTGGTCGAAATCTAGGCCATGGACGTCCATCAGCAGGCGCATCAGCTCTGGCACGGCGATCGCCGGATGGGTGTCATTGAGGTGGATCGCCGCCTTGTCGGGCAGCGAGGCCAGATCGCCATACTGGCTGAGATGGCGCTGGACGATGTCCTGCAGCGACGCGGTGGAGAAGAAATATTCCTGCCGCAGCCGCAGTTCCTGGCCGGCCTTGTGGGAATCGGCGGGGTAAAGCACGCGCGACAAGGCATCGGCCTTGTTGCTTTCGGCCAGCGCGCCGATGTGGTCGCCGGCGTTGAACTTGTCGAGCAGGATCGGATCGACCGGCATGCCGGACCAAAGCCGCAGCGTGTTGACGCGGTTGGCCCGCCAGCCGACCACCGGGGTGTCGTAGGCGACGGCCTGGACATGCTCGGTCGGCTTCCAGACGTGACGTTCGAGCCGGCCATCCTTGGAGGTGATCGATTCCACCGAGCCGCCGAAGCCGACCTCGAAGGCACGCTCCCGCCGCTCGAACTCCCAAGGGTTGCCGTGGTCGAGCCAGGTTTCGGGCAGTTCGACCTGCCAGCCATCATGGATCTCCTGGCGGAACATGCCGTTGGCGTAGCGAATGCCGTAGCCATGCGCGGGAATGTCGACGGTCGCCATGCTTTCCATGAAGCAGGCGGCGAGCCGGCCAAGACCGCCATTGCCGAGCGCTGCATCCGGTTCGAGCCCGGCGATGAGGTCGAGGTCGACGCCCAGCGACTTGAGCGCTTCTCGCATATTGTCCATCAGGCCGAGATTGGAGAAGGCATCGCGCATCAGCCGGCCGATGAGGAATTCGAGCGACAGGTAATAGACGCGCTTTTCCTGCTGGGCGTAGGCCTCCTGCGTCGCCTGCATCCAATGATCGACGATGCGGTCGCGCACGACCTTGATCGAGGCTGTCAGCCAATCATATTGCGTGGCAACGGAGGTGCCTTTGCCGACCCGGTATTTGAGAGCCAGCAAGACTTCGTCGGCCAGCGTCTTGGGATCGGGTATTTCGAGATCGGGGGCTTTGGCTGTCATTGTTCGCGTCATACTGCCTCTCGTGATCGTGCTGCGATCATACCGGCTTTCACTCTCAGTCCCAGCCTATCCTAGTGCATCGCAACATACGTTCAATCGATTTAGACCAGCATGCCGCCGGTCCCCCTGCGGCAATTTATCCGTCGAGCGGATCAGGCAGCGAGTGCAGCCTCCGGCGGAACCTTCGCTCCCGTCATGAAGGCGACGGCGTCGGACATGGTATATTGCTTGGGATCGATGACGCAGAGGCGACGTCCCAGCCGATGAATATGGATACGGTCGGCGACCTCGAAGACATGCGGCATGTTGTGCGAGATCAGCACGATCGGCAGGCCTCGTTTCTTGACGTCGAGGATCAGTTCCAGCACGCGGCGGCTCTCCTTGACGCCGAGTGCCGCGGTCGGCTCGTCCATGATCACCACGCGGCTGCCGAAAGCGGCGGCGCGCGCCACCGCCACGCCCTGACGCTGGCCGCCCGACAGCGTTTCCACCGCCTGGCTGATGTTCTGGATGGTCATCAGGCCAAGCTCGGTCAGCTTGTCGCGGGCGCGCTTTTCCATTGCCGGCCGGTCCAGCATGCGAAGCCAGTCGCCGAGGAAGCCGGGTTTGCGGATCTCGCGGCCGAGGAACATGTTGTCGGCGATCGACAGGGCCGGCGACAAAGCCAGGTTTTGGTAGACCGTCTCGATGCCCGCCTCGCGCGCCTCCATGGGCGATTTAAAAGCGACAGCCTTGCCTTCAAGACGGATCTCGCCTTCGTCGGGCACGGCGGCGCCGGAAATCGCCTTGATCAGCGATGATTTGCCGGCGCCATTGTCTCCGATGACGGCCAGGATTTCGCCGGGGTAGAGGTCGAAGTCGGCATTGTCGAGGGCGGTGACACGGCCATAGCGCTTGATCAAGCCGCGCGCGGTGAGGATGGGTTCCACGGTCATGCCGAAACCTTTCTGATCCATTGGTCGATCGCCACGGCGCCGATGATCAGCACACCGGTGAGCAGCACCTTCCATTGCGGATCGGCGCCCAGCATGTTGAGGCCCATCGAGACGACACCGACGATCATCGCGCCGAAAAGCGTGCCCAGAATTGAGCCGCGCCCGCCGAACAGTGAAATGCCGCCGATCACCGTCGCAGTTATCGCCTGCAGGTTGTAGTCGGTGACGGCGGCTGACGGTGAGATCGAGCCGTTGCGGCCGATGGAAACCCAGGCAGCGAAAGCTGCGATCAACCCGGCAAGGGTGTAGACCGTCATCAACACCTTCTTGGTCTGGATGCCAGACAGCTTCGCCGCCTCCTGATCATCACCAACGGCGTAGACGTGGCGGCCCCAGGCGGTGTGATTGAGCACGTACCAGAGGATCAAAACGAGCACGACCGTGGCGATGACGCCCAGTGTCAGCACCGCCGTGCCGATCTTGAAACTCAGGGCAAAGAGATGCAGCAGCGGCGCCTGGGCGTCGACGTCGGTATCGCGGATCGTCTCGTTGGCCGAATAGATGAAGTTGGTCGCCATGACGATGTTCCAGGTGCCGAGCGTGACGATGAACGGCGGCAGCTTCATGTAGGCGACCAGCAAACCGTTAAGCAGGCCGCAGGCTGCGCCGGCGGCAAGCCCGATGGGCACTGCGAGCACGGCCGGCATGCCGTAGCTGACCGCGCAATTGCCCATGATCACGGCCGAAATCACCATGATCACGCCGATCGAAAGGTCGATGCCGGCGGTCAGGATGACCAGTGTCTGCGCGGCACCGAGGATGCCGACGATGGCGATCTGCTGCAGGATCAACGTCAGCGTATAGGATGAGAAGAAACGCCCGCCAATGGCGATGCCGAAAATTACGATCGACAGGACCAGCACAATCAGCGGCACCGCCGCCGGCGTGGAGTGCAGGAAATGCTGGATGCGCTTGACGGCCGATTTGTGCTCGTCAAAGGCGGCAACGCTTGTGTCGCTGCTCGAGAGAACCTTCTCGAATTCCTGTGCTTGAGCCATGTTTCCTCCCCTGGGCTTCAGCTCCATGCCGATACCCGCTCGCGCCTGTCCGGTCTGCTGCCGGGATTATTCGCGTGACGCATCGTCCACCCGAAGCGGCCGGGGATCAAGCCCCCGGCCGTCAGCTTGTCGCTGGCTGTCAGACAGCCATCAGCCCCAGCACTTGGCGAGGCCTTCCTTGGTGTCGATCGACTTCACGCCATTGGCCGGCTTGTCGGTGACGAGGTTGACGCCGGTGTCGAAGAAGTTCTTGCCTTCGGTCGGCTTAGGCTTGGCGCCGTCCTTGGCGAAGGCGGCGATCGCCTCGATGCCGAGTGCCGCCATCTGCAGCGGGTATTGCTGCGAGGTGGCGCCAATGACGCCTTCGGTCACCGACTTCACACCGGGGCAGCCGCCATCGACCGAGACGATCAGCACCTGGCTTTCAAGCCCGACCGCCTTGAGCGCCTGGTAGGCGCCGACAGCGGCGGGCTCGTTGATGGTGTGGATGACGGTGATCGAGTTGTCCTTCTGCAGAAGGTTTTCCATCGCCTTGCGGCCGCCTTCTTCATTGCCGTTGGTGACGTCGTGCCCGACGATGCGGGCATCGTCCTCATCGCCGATCTTGTTGGGATCCTTCACGTCGATGCCGAAGCCCATCATGAAGCCCTGGTCGCGCAGCACATCCACGGTCGGCTGTGAGGGGGTCAGGTCGAGGAAGCCGATCTTGGCGTCCTTGGCCTTGTCGCCGAGGGTCGCGGCTGCCCAGGCGCCGATCAGTTTGCCGGCTTCCAGATTGTCCGTCGCGAAGGTCGCGTCGGCGGCATCAATCGGGTCCAGCGGGGTATCGAGCGCGATCACCAGCAGGCCGGCGTCACGCGCCTTCTTCACCGTCGGCACGATCCCCTTGGTGTCGGACGCGGTGATCAGGATGCCCTTGGCGCCGTCGGCGATGCAGCTTTCGATCGCCGCTACCTGGCTCTCGCTGTCGCCGTCGATCTTGCCGGCATAGGTCTTGAGGTCGACGCCAAGTTCCTTGGCCTTGGCGGTCGCGCCCTCCTTCATCTTGACGAAGAAAGGGTTGGTGTCGGTCTTGGTGATCAGGCAGGCGCCGACGCCGGCGGCCGATGCTGTCGAAGCAAACGCCATCAGGCCGAGGCCCGCCGCGGCGAACACGGTGGACTTCAATAATGCTTTGGTCACGATCTTCCTCCCATTGAACCATGCGGATGCCGCCAACCGGCATCTCGAGCGCATCCACTGAAGTTCTCCCAGTGTGGACGCGCCCTCAAATGACACCAGCGGGAGCCGCCTGTCAATAATTAAATCACTCTTATTTATTATTGACAGGTTTGAGCGGTTCACTCATTCTGCCGCAAAAGCAGTAAGAATAAACCAAGGGAAGGAACAAGGGTGGAGACCGGCATTGCGAGGCACGGTTCGCCCGAGGCGGCCGCCAGCCGTCTCCACCGTGGCACCAACCAGAGCGGCATGCGCGACCACAATGAGCGGCTGGTGCTGTCGTTGGTTCGCCAGCATGGCAGCTTGGCCAAATCAGACATTGCGCGCATGACCGGGCTTTCAGCGCAGACCGTCTCGGTCATCATGCGCGAACTGGAGGAAGACAGCCTGCTGCTGCGCCAGGCGCCGTTGCGCGGCAAGATCGGCCAGCCCTCCATCCCGATGGCGCTGAACCCCGAAGGCGCCTTCTTCGTCGGCCTCAAGATCGGCCGCCGCAGCGCCGAACTGGTGCTGATCGATTTCCTCGGAACTGTGCGTTCCATGCTGCAGCACTCCTACCGCTATCCGGCGCCGCGCGAGACGGTTGAGTTCGTCACCGAAGGCATGAAGACGATGCGCGCCGAACTGACACCTGCGCAGGACAAGCGCATTGCCGGGCTCGGCATCGCCATGCCGTTCGAACTGTGGAACTGGGCCGACACCGCCGGCGCGCCGCGCGACATCATGGACGAATGGCGCCATCGCGACATCCGTGCCGACATCCAGGCGCAGTGCGAATTCCCGGTCTATCTGCAGAATGACGCCACCTCCGCCTGCGGCGCCGAACTGGTGTTCGGCCAGACCGGCGGGGCGCGCGACTTCGTCTATTTCTATATCGGCGCCTTTGCCGGCGGCGGCATCGTGCTCAACGGCCGGCTGTTCGGCGGGCCAACCGGAAATGCCGGGGCGCTGGGTTCGATGCCGGTGCCGGGGCCGGACGGCAAGCCGACGCAGCTCATCGACGTCGCCTCGATCGCCATGCTGGAAAAGGCGCTTAACGCACGCGGCGTCGAGGCTTCGCATCTGTGGACGTCGCCTGAGGATTGGGGCGAGATCGGTCACGAGCTCGACGACTGGATCGCCAATGCCGCTCAGGCGCTGGCCTATGCCATCGTATCGGCGTCCTCGGTGATCGATTTCGAGGCCGCGGTGATCGACGGCTGGATGCCGCTCGCTGTCCGGCGCCGGCTCGTCGATGCGATCAGGCAGGCGATCGGTACGATCGATGGCGAAGGGCTGAAGCTTCCGGTGGTGCGCGAAGGCACCGTCGGCATCCATGCCCGCGCGCTGGGCGGCGCCAGCCTGCCGCTGTCCGAACGCTTCCTCATCGGTTCGACCACGATTTCCAGGAGCATCTGAATGCTGATCGGTATTCCGTCGCTGCTCGGTCCGGAGCTTCTGGCGACATTGCGCGCCATGGGCCATGGCGACGAGATCGCGCTCGTCGACGGCAACTATCCGGCGGAAGAACAGGCAAACCGGCTGATCCGCGCCGACGGTCTTCACCTCATACCGGTGCTTGACGCCATTTTGAGCGTGCTGCCGGTGGACGACTTCGTGCCGGAAGCGCTGTTTCGTGCCTCGGTAAAAGGCGATCCCTCGGTCGCCGATCCGGTCCACCATGAAATCGAAACGATCTGCACCAGGCGCGCGCCGGGCCGCAAGGTGGTTGCGCTGGCGGGCGCCGACTTCTATGCACGCGTCCGGTCGGCATATGCGATCGTCGCCACCAGCGAACCCCGGCTCTATGCCAACATCATCATCCGCAAGGGCGTGATCTATCCGCCGGAGAACAAGAAATCATGATCCTCTGCTGCGGCGAAGCCCTGATCGACATGCTGCCGCGCACCACGACACAGGGAGAGCCGGCCTTTGCGCCCTATGTCGGCGGCGCGGTGTTCAACACGGCGATCGCGCTTGGCCGCCTCGGCGCGCCCGCCGGCTTCTTTTCCGGCCTGTCGTCGGATCTGTTCGGCGGCCAGTTCCGCGAGGCGCTCGGCGCAAGCAAGGTCAGCTCCACCTATGCGCACACCTCCCCTCGCCCGACCACGCTCGCCTTCGTGCGGCTCACCAACGGCCAGGCGACCTACACTTTCTACGACGAAAACACCGCCGGGCGCATGCTGACGACAGAGGATCTGCCGAAACTGGGCGCCGAGATCGAAGCCATGCTGTTTGGCGCGATCAGCCTGATTTCGGACCCGGCGGGTGCTGCCTACGAAGAATTCATGAAACGCGAGCACGAACGCCGCGTCATGATGCTCGACCCCAACATCCGGCCGAACTTCATCCCCGACAAAGCCAAGCACCTCCGGCGCATCCGCTCGATGATGGCGATGGCCGACATCGTGAAGCTATCGGATGAGGATCTGCACTGGTTCGGCGAGGCCGGCTCGCATGAGGACGTCATCCGCAACTGGCTGGATCGCGGCCCGAAGCTGATCGTCGTTACCCACGGCAGCGAAGGTGCCGTCGGCTACAGCAGGGAACACAAGGTCACGGTGATGCCGCATAAGGTGGAGGTGGTAGACACGGTCGGCGCCGGCGACACTTTCAATGCCGGCATTCTGGCCTCGCTGCACGAGCAAGGCCTGCTCACCAAGGCCGGGATCGGCGGCCTTTCGGAGGACGCCATCCGTCAGGCGCTGGCGCTCGGCGCCAAAGCGGCGGCGGTGACCGTGTCGCGGGCCGGCGCCAACCCGCCCTGGCGGCACGAAATCGCCTGATCCACGCTTAGTCCGCCGCCAGCCGCTGCAAGCAGCCGATCACTTTATGTTTCCGCGAGCCGGAAAGACGCACTGAATCAGCCGGATTAATAGGCGGCGAAGCCCGGATTTCCGGCATCTTGCGGCAATGCAGGGAAAGCCTGAAGTAACAGGCTGCGACACCTAGACAACCCGTCCCGCGGCCGGTCCGGCTTTCTAGACCGGCCCAACTCTGGTACCAGCGGCCCGGTTAAGTTGTTGTTTCTGTGCGTGTCATTGTCCCCGGGGCAGCCCGCACCACCGTTTTGAGGCCGACATGCAGTTCATCGATCTTGGCGCGCAACGCGAACGTATCCGCGACCGGCTGAAGGCCGCGATCGACAATGTCGTCGAGGAAGGCCGCTATATCCTCGGACCGCAAGTCACCGAATTCGAAAACAAGCTCGCAGCCTATATCGGCACCAAGCATGTCGTGGCCTGCGCCAACGGCACCGACGCGCTGCTGTTGCCGCTGTTTGCCGCCGGTATCGGCCCCGGCGACGCGGTGTTCGTGCCGAGCTTCACCTTTGCCGCGACGGCGGAAGTGGTGGCGCTTGCCAAGGCCGAACCGGTTTTCGTCGATGTGGACGCCGAGACCTACAACATCGACATCGCCAGCCTCGAGGCGGCGATCGCCATGATCAAGAAGGAAGGCCGGCTGAAGCCGAAGGCGATTATTCCCGTCGACCTGTTCGGGCTTGCCGCCGACTACGAGGCGATCATGGCGATTGCCAAGCGCGAAGGGCTGCTGGTGATCGAGGATGCGGCGCAGTCGATCGGCGGTTCGGCCGACGGCACAATGTGCGGCGCCTTCGGCCATGTCGGCTCGACCAGCTTTTATCCGGCCAAGCCGCTGGGCTGCTACGGCGATGGCGGCGCGATGTTCACCAATGACGACGCGCTGGCCGACCAGCTGCGCTCGTTTGCGTTCCACGGTAAGGGCGAGACGCAGTATGACAATGTCCGCGTCGGCATCAATTCACGCCTCGACACGATCCAGGCGGCGATCCTGATCGAGAAACTCGCCATCCTCGAAGACGAGATGGTCGCCCGCCAGGTGGTGGCCAAGCGCTACGCCGAAGGTCTCGGCGACATCGTCAATGCGTCACGCAATCTGGGCGGTGGCCGCTCGGCCTGGGCGCAATACGCCATCGAGACGCCGAAGCGCGACGGGTTGAGGGCGCATCTCGGCGAAAAGGGCATCCCTTCGGTGATCTATTATGTGAAGCCGCTGCACGAGCAGGTCGCCTATCGCGACTATCCGCGCACGCCGACCGGGCTTGCGGTTTCGGAGCAACTGCCGAAGCGCATCCTGTGCCTGCCGATGCATCCCTATCTCAGCGAAGCCGACCAGGACCGCATCATCGAGACGATCCGCAACTACATTGGCTCGAACCGGCGCATGTAGCGGCGGCGTAAGTTACGCCGCGTCCGCCGCCTTCCCGCTCGCAATAAAATGCGGGTTGGCGAAATCCTCGTCGTCGCTCTGTTTGCGCTTGCCATAGGTGAGCGGCTCGCCGTCCAGCGTGCGCGTCATGCCGCCGGCGGCGCGCAGTACGGCGTCGCCGGCCGCCGTGTCCCATTCCATGGTGCGGCCGAAGCGCGGATAGATGTCGGCTTCGGCTGCGGCGAGCAGGCAGAATTTCAGCGATGAGCCGACCGAGACGATCTCGGCGGCGCCGAGATCCTTGATGAAGGCTTCGGTCTCCGGGGTGTTGTGCGAGCGGCTGGCAACGACCGCCAGCGGCGTGACCGCCCTCCTAACCGAAATCCGCCGGCGGCCGACGATACGGAAGTCGCCATCGACCTCGATTGCTTCGGCCCAGCCCGGCCGTCCAGAGAAGAACCGCCCGCTGCACGGTGCGAAGACGACGCCGATCTCCGGCACGCCGTGCCGGACAAGCGCGATGTTGACGGTGAAATCGGTCCGGCGGTTGACGAATTCCTTCGTTCCATCGAGCGGATCGATCAGGAAGAAGGCGCCATCCAGATCGGGCGGCACAATGCCTTCGGCGACCTCTTCCTCGGCCACGCAGGGAATATCGGGATAGGCCGCACGCAGGCCGGCGAGGATGATCGTCTCGCTCTCGCGGTCGGCTTCCGTGACCGGCGAGGAGTCCGACTTGCTGTCGACCGCGCAGCCGGCCTTGAAGACCCGCATCACCTCGCGTCCGGCTTCGAGCGCCAGGCGCTCGAACACGTCGAGCATCACTTCGTCGTCAGATGCCGCCGCCGCTGTCATATTGGTCTTCGGCAATGTCGCGCTCATTCAGCCAGTGTTCCAGAGCCTCTACCATCTCCTCGGCCGTCTTGCCGAGTGTCTTGAGATGGATTTCGGGATTTTCGGGAGCTTCATACGGGGAATCGACGCCGGTGAAGTTCTTGATCTCGCCATTCAGCGCCCGTGCGTAAAGGCCTTTCGGGTCGCGTCGGGCGCATTCCTCGAACGGCGTATCGACGAACACTTCGACGAACTCGCCGTCGGCCATCAACTCCCTGGCCATGCGCCGCTCGGCGCTGAAGGGCGAGATGAAGGAGACGATGACGATCAGCCCGGCATCGGCCATCAGCTTGGCCACCTCGGCGACCCGGCGGATGTTTTCGACCCGGTCGGCGTCGGTGAAGCCGAGATCGCGGTTGAGGCCGTGGCGGACATTGTCGCCGTCGAGAATGTAGGTGTGGCGCCCCGAAGCGAACAGCTTCTTCTCAAGCAGATTGGCGATGGTCGACTTGCCCGAACCGGAAAGGCCGGTGAACCAGAACACGGCGGGACGCTGGCTCTTCAAGTCGGAACGACCGCGCTTGCCGACATCGAGCGACTGCCAGTGGATGTTTTCGGCGCGGCGCAAGGAATGCAGGATCATGCCGGCGCCGACCGTGGCATTGGTGATGCGGTCGATCAGGATGAAGGCGCCGGTATCGCGGTTGTCGGCGAAGGTGTCGAAGGCGATCGGCGCCCGGGTCGAGATATTGCAGATGCCGACTTCGTTCATCTCGAGCGACTTCGCCGCCTCGCGAGCGAAGTCGTTGACGTTGACGCGGTATTTCAGGTCGGTGACGGTGGCGCTGGTCTGGTCGGTCTCGGTGCGCAGTATATAGGAGCGTCCCGGCAGCAGCGCTGCCTCGTCGAACCAGACGATGTTGGCGGCGAACTGGTCGGCGACCTGCGGCCGTGCCGCCGGCGACACCAGCATGTTGCCTCTGGAGACCTCGACCTCGTCATCGAGCACAAGGGTGATGGCCTGGCCGGCCACCGCCTGGGCAAGATCGCCGCCTTGCGCGACGATGCGCTTGACCCGCGAGGCCTTGCCGGATTTGGCGACCACCACCTCGTCGCCCTGCGCGACGGAGCCAGACGCGATGGTGCCGGCAAAGCCGCGGAAGTCGAGATTGGGCCGGTTGACATACTGCACCGGAAACCGGAACGGCAGTTCGACCGCGGCCTCGTCGACCGATATGGTTTCGAGATGCTCGATCAGCGACGGGCCGGAATACCACGCCGTCTTGCCGGAGCGGCTGGTGACATTGTCGCCATAGCGGGCCGACATCGGGATCGGCACGATCGTCTGGAAGCCGAGCTCGTGCGAGAACTGCCGGTAATCCTCGACGATACGGTCGAACACCGCCTGGTCGAAATCGACGAGGTCGATCTTGTTGACGGCAAGCACGATATGGCGGATGCCGAGCAGCGAAGCGATGATCGAGTGGCGCCGGGTCTGGCGCAGCACACCCTGGCGCGCATCGATCAGCACGATGGCGAGATCGGCAGTCGATGCGCCGGTCGCCATGTTGCGGGTGTACTGTTCATGGCCGGGGGTGTCGGCGACGATGAACTTGCGCTTGGGCGTGGCGAAGAAGCGGTAGGCGACGTCGATGGTGATGCCTTGCTCGCGCTCGGCCTCGAGGCCGTCGACCAGAAGCGCGAAGTCGATGTCGTCGCCAGTGGTGCCGTGCTTGCGGGAATCGCGCTCGAGTGCGGCGAGCTGGTCCTCGAAGATCTGCTTTGTGTCGGACAGAAGACGGCCGATCAGCGTCGACTTGCCGTCGTCGACCGAGCCGCAGGTGAGGAAGCGCAGCAGCGACTTCTTCTCCTGCGCCGCCATGTATTCGCGCACGCCGTCGGTGGGAGCGAGGCTCTTGGCCAGGATATGGCGCATGCTCAGAAATATCCCTCGCGCTTCTTCTTTTCCATCGAGCCGGCTTCATCGCGGTCGATGAGGCGGCCCTGGCGCTCGGAGGTGCGCGCCGTCAGCATCTCGCCGACGATGGCTTCGAGCGTGTCGGCGTCGGATTCGATGGCGCCGGTCAGCGGATAACAGCCGAGCGTGCGGAAACGCACCAGACGGTTCTCCATCGTCTCACCGGGGCGCAATTGCATGCGATCGTCATCCTTCATGATCAGCATGCCGTCGCGTTCGACCACCGGCCGCTCCTTGGCGAAATAGAGCGGCACGATCGGGATGTTTTCCTGCAGAATGTACTGCCAGATATCGAGCTCGGTCCAGTTCGACAGCGGAAACACGCGGATCGATTCGCCCGGCGCGATGCGGGTGTTGAAGATCTTCCACATCTCCGGCCGCTGGTTCTTCGGGTCCCAGACATGCTGGGCGTTGCGGAAGGAAAAGATGCGCTCCTTGGCGCGCGACTTCTCCTCGTCGCGCCGAGCCCCGCCGAAGGCAGCGTCAAAGCCGTATTTGTCGAGCGCCTGGCGCAACGCCACCGTCTTCATGACATGGGTGTGGGTGTTCGAGCCATGGTCAAAGGGGTTGATACCGTCGCGCACGCCGTCTTCATTGACGTGGACCAGCAGGTCGAAGCCGAGCTTCTGCGCCATCTGGTCGCGAAAGGCGATCATCTCGCGGAACTTCCAGGTGGTGTCGACATGCAGGAAGGGGAAAGGCGGCTTGGCCGGATAGAAGGCCTTCATCGCCAGATGCATCAGCACGGAGGAATCCTTGCCGACGGAATAGAGCATCACCGGCTTGGAGAAGGAGGCGGCAACCTCACGGAAGATGTGGATGGACTCGGCCTCGAGCCGCTGCAGGTGCGTAAGCGCGATGTTCATGGACTGTGAGCGTTCTCTCGTGCAATCCAGACCTTGCATCAGATGGATCGGGCGTCCTTTTCAGCCGCCCGGTTCAAGCTTCACTGCTGGACACTATCGGTTCGTGCCGGCGTTCTAGCAGATCGCCACCTGATATAACAACGCTGGAAAGGCCGGCGGCCACACCGATCGGCAACGAATTTTCCATGAAAAGCCTAGAATCCGAAAATTCCTGCCCGACGGAGCGATAGCATTCAAAGGCCGGGAAAAATCTTGCCTGGACCGAAAGAAACGCCGGCCCGACCTCGTCGCACTTTCGAAAACCGCACCCAGCCGCTATACCGGCTCCTGAACCTGCGCCGGGCGGCATGCCGCAAATGCCGCCGCCAAACATCGTCCGTCGCCAAGCGACCCAGCGCATTGTGAACCAGAGCATTGACCCCGATTTCCGCCATCAAGCAGCACGTTTCGCCGTCACGGATCAACATCACCTTCTCCATTCTGTGCTTCTTTTTCCCGCCGGTGCTGGGATCGGCGGTCAGCTTTTTGTTCAATGGTGGCGGCCTGTGGTCGGTGCTTCTGCTTGCGTTGAAAAGACGGCGTTTCAACATTGACCGGCCGATGACCGCGATGACGGTGGCCATCTATGCCTATTGCGCAGCCAGCGTGTTCGCCTCCATCGTCAACAATTCGATCGCCAGGGATGCGCCGCATCTGGCAGGGCTGATCACCTTCCTGTTTTTCCCTGTCTCATACGCGACCTGGAGCATTACCGAGAAAACCACGCTGACGCGCATCGTCGTGCTGGCGAGCGCCGCCGCCTGTTTTGGCGCCCTGCTGCTGGCGGTCGTGCAATATCACGGGCTGGGCATACGGGCCGAAGGCGGCGCCGGCAATCCGATCGTGTTCGCGACCGTCGCCTGCCTCAGCATGATGATGTGCCTGGCAGGCGCCTTATCGGGTGTCGAAAAGAACAGGGCGTTGCTGGCCTGCGCGACACTGGCCGGCGCGGTCGCCATTGTCTATTCGGGGTCGCGGATCATCTGGCTGGCGATGCTGGTGGCCGGCATCGCGGTCCTGCTGATCAACCGTCGCAAGCTCAACAACAGAAACGCCATTCGGCTTTTGCTGATTGCGGGGGCGACCGGCATCGTCATCGCTGTCATCGGTCTCCCCATCATTTCCGAGCGCGCGGCCTTCCTGTTCAGCGACTGGGATGCGCTCGCCACGAAGGGCGACCACACGACCGCGCTCGGCTTGCGCGCCGCACTTTGGCAGATTGGGCTGAGCGCCTTCCACGACATGCCGATTTTCGGTCACGGCATTGCTGCAAGCCGTGAGCTGATAAAGGATGGATTCCACAATCAGTTCCACATGCCGTCCACGGGCTTCAGCCATTTTCACAATGGCTTCCTGACTGCATTGGTGGAGGCCGGGCTGCTTGGAGCCGTAACGCTCGCGGCTGTGTTCTTCGTTGCCGCGAGAAACGCGGCCATCGTGCTGCGCACCAGCACGGACGCGATCGAGCGGTTCGGCGCCACGATGATTGTCGTCACTGCGATCACCTACCTCATCGGCGGCCTGACCGGCATCCTGGTCGGCCACGACATCCTCGATGCCACACTGATGGTGTTCCTGGTGTCCGGGACATATCTTGCATCGGGCCGGCAACAAATGCTGCCGGAACAACAGGCACCGGCCCCGGCCCCCCAGGCAAGCCGGCCGTGAAAGTGCTGGTCACAGGCGCGACGGGTTTCATCGGCAGGCAGGTCGTCAACCAGCTGCGCGAAGCCGGGTTCGGGGTGCGCATGGCATCGCGCCACCCGGAACGGCTCGATCCCGTGAGCGATGCGGTTTTGTTGCCGGACTTCGACGCACCGGCTCAGGCATACCAGGCGCTGATGCGAGATATCACCCATGTCGTCCACTGTGCGGCGCTCAATAATGACCGCAAGGCGAGCGAAGCCGACTTCATGGCAGCCAACGCGACACTGACCGCGCAGCTGGCGCGCGCGGCCGCCTCGCGGACAAGCGGGCGCTTCATCTATCTGTCGTCGATCCGGGCAGTAGCCGGTCCCGGTTTCAGCGGAACGATCAGCGAGGCGACGCTCCCTGCCCCGCAATGCGCCTACGGGCGCTCGAAACGCGAAGGCGAGATCAAGACACTGGAAGCCTATGCGTCCAGGCCCTCCGATGCCACCGCGCTGCGCCTGCCGCCGGTCTATGGCGAAGGCATGAAGGGAAACCTGCGTGGAATGATGCGGGCTGCCGCCATTGCCTTACCATTGCCCTCAGGCGCTTTCACCGCAGTTCGTTCGCTGATATCGCGCGACGCGGTGGCTGGCGCCGTGGCGCATCTTTTGACTCGTCCCACGCCACCGCGCCCGACCTATGTCCTGGGCGATGCTTCCCCCGTTGCGATGTTCGAAATCTTGACTGCATTCAGGCACGGATACGACGTTCCGACCCGGCTCGTTCCTGTGCCGGCCTGGCCATTCAGGCTGTTCGCCACACTGCTTGGCAGAAAAGCAGCGTACGACGCTTCCATGGCGACACAGATTTGCGACCCGTCACTGCTGATCTCGGAAGGCTGGATGCCGGAAACCGACACGCTCGGCCGGATTGAGGAACTTGCACGACAGGCCCGTCAGGTCCGGTAGATTGTGCCAAGCAGGATTTTGACGTCGAGTCCGATCGAGGCTCCCCTGAGATATTCGGCATCCGTTTCGGCGCAGAGTTTCGGATCCGACATGTCGATGCCTTTCATCTGTGCCAGCCCGGTAATGCCCGGAAGTGCGGCAAGCACACCCAATTGCCTGCGGCGTTCGATCAATTCGGTTTGCGTGGGCAGGCATGGACGCGGCCCAACCAGGCTCATCTCGCCCTTGAGCACGTTCCAGAGCTGCGGCAGCTCGTCGATCTTGAATTTCCGCAGCACCTTGCCGACGGCAGTGACGGACATTGCCGGCGCCTGATGCGAGGGCAGAGACGGCGTTCCCACAACCATCGTGCGCAGCTTGTGGCAGGCAAACGGCACCCCGTGCTGGCCGACACGGGTTTGAGAGAAGAGTGCCGGTCCAGGCGACGTCGTCCTGATTGCCAGCATGGCAAGCAGGACGAAAGGCGAGGCCAGTGGCAGCAGCAGCGCCGCCACCGCCAGGTCGAAAGCTCGCTTGGGTTCCCTCATGGCCGTGTCTGCATGCTCTAGATCCGCCGCCAGATGAAGGCCAGATAGAGCCCAAGCGTCCCAGCCAGCGTCTGCCGGTAGACGCCGCTTTTCCTGAGAAGGCGCAGGCGTCGCAGAATACCGCCCTTTCGTGCCCTGATGAACAGGCCGAGACAGGCGGCGGCATCCCTCGAGAGGATGTCGCGATTGACCGCCAGGCCGCTCAGATTGTGATCGGTCCAGACGGCGAACTCGCCCCTGAACAGGCGCCCCAGCCGCGACAGCCTCGCCTTCCACGACACGTTGGCGCCGACCAAGTTTGCCTCATGCTGGCGGTAGCGCACCAGCGGTCGCGGGTCATAGCGGACAATGCCGCCGGCAGCCGTGACGATCAGATAGGTCCACCAGTCATGGCTGACGAACTCGGTCCTTCCCGATGCCTTTGCCAGCAACTTTCGCGCGGCGCGGTTGATCATCATCGTGTTGCCGCCGGCAATGCTTTGCACAAGCGCATTGCGAAATGCGGGTGGATGCTGGAACAGCGGCGAATACCCTTGCGCTGCTCCGGTTTCGGACATGGTCGCGGTTCTGGAGCAAAACAGCAGCGGCGTTCCGGCGTCGTGCCCTTGCATCCAGGCAATGGCGCTCTCCAGCCTGTCCGGCTCCCAGATGTCGTCCTGGTCGCAGAAGGCGTAGTAGTCGGCCTCGATGCGCGGATCGATGATCATCGCGCGGAAATTGGCGGCAAAGCCTTGGCGAGGACCATTCGACAGGGTCAACCGGCCCTTGGACCAGCGGCTCTGCCAGGCGCCGATAATGGCCGAAGTGCCGTCTGTCGAACCGTCGTCGGAAACCCAGAGGTCGACAACAGGATGCGATTGCGCAGCCAGCGACGCGAGCTGCTCGTCAAGGAAAGCCGCGCCATCTTTCGTGCCCAGCAGCACGGCCACGCGCTGATCTTGTCTGCTCACTGGTTCAAAATCATCTGCAAACGCCTGGGAACGGCCATCGGATCGGTTTCAATAGCCAATCCCGGTCGATCAGGACAGGCTCTTTGTTCTGACGCAATCCCGGACGGGAAAACCGCTCCACACTTTTTCTGGAATTGCTCTAACCAGCTTGCCCGACTGTTTTCGCAACGGTTTCCCGGCGTGCGTCACTTGGAGGCTCTTCCGCCTGATAGAGGCCGGCCATGACGGCGAGCGCCGAGGCCTTGTCCTGATCGCGCATGGCCGCCTGCAGCAATGTCAGCGCAACCTGGACCTTGGGCCATCCCACGACATCGGTCCTGAGGCCGAAGATCTTGGGGATATCCAGCGCGACGATCTCCTCATTGCCGCCATGCAGCACCTCGTGAAGCTTCTCGCCCGGCCTGATCCCGGTGAAACGGATCGGAATGTCGGTGTAGGGGCTTTTGCCGGCCATGCGGATCATGGTTTCAGCGACTTCGAGGATCGGCACCGGCTTGCCCATGTCGAGCATGTAGATGGCGTAGTCGTCCTTGCCCTGGCGCCGCTCGGCGTCGGCCGCCGACATGATGACGAGGTCGACGGCTTCGGCCACCGTCATGAAGTAGCGGGTCATGCGGCGATCGGTGATGGTGACCGGACCGCCGGCCTCGATCTGCGCCTGGAAGATGGTGGCGACCGAGCCATTGGAGCCGAAGACATTGCCGAACCGCACGGCGATGAACTTGGTGCCGGAGCGACGGCCGCTGGGCCCGGTGGCGTGCGTTTCGTGCAGCGAAGAGACGATCTGCTCGGCGGCGCGTTTCGTCATGCCGAGCACCGAGGTCGGATCGACCGCCTTATCGCTGGAAATCAGCAGGAACTGCGGCACCCCGCATTTGGCGGCAACCTCGGCGCAGACGAGGGTGCCCAAAATATTGGTCTGGATCGCCGATTCCCAATTTTCCTCGAGCAGCGGCACATGTTTGAGCGCGGCGGCATGGAAGATGATGTCGGGCTTGAAATCGCCGACGACGCGGGTGATCTGGCGCCGGTCTGTGACATCGACGATGCGGCTCTTGAGCCGGACATGGTCCTTTTCGTCAACCTGCTGGTCGAGCTGGAAAATACCGAATTCCGAGATATCGGCGACCAGAACCGCCTCGGCGCCAAGTTCCAGCGACCGCTTGACCAGGATGCGACCGATTGAGCCGGCGCCGCCGGTGACCAGGACGCGCTTGCCACCGATAAAGCCGCCGATCCGCTCAATATCCGAAGCAACTGTGGAGCGGCGCAGGATGGTTTCCATCTCGACAGCGTCGAGTACCAGCTTTCCGCCTTGGCCGAGCTCCGAAACGCCGGAGAATTGGACGACGGCGATACCGCTGTGACGGGCGACACGGACCAGTTCCGAATATTCCTCGATCTCGCGTTCGGTGCCATTGCCGAAAATCAGCATGTCGAGGCTTTTGGTGCCTCTTGCATATTCTTCGAGGACCTCGACCAGGCGGGGCCGCACGGCTACCACCGGAACGCCCTGGATCTGCGTGCCCAACGGCGCGCCGTTCTCGATGGCCATGATGCCGGCGATGGAATATTCGGCCGGCTCGGCCGTGCGTGTGAAGCGGATGATGACGTCTGCTTCGCCAAGCCTGCCGACGAACAGCGCTTGTTTGATCGCCGCATTGTTTGCGTTGCGGCTCAGGATTCGCCAGCTCGCCCCGTCGCGCAGGAACCGATAATAGAGCCGAGGCGCCGATATGATGGTGAAGGAGACGAGGAAAAAGACGATGAACTGGCGCTCGTTGAGGCCGGTCACCGGCTGAAACGATCGAACCGCCAGCGAGACGACATAGAGCGTGACGGTCAGGATGGCGCAGCTCTTCAGGATGTTGAAGAAGTCCGGCGTGGAGGCGAAACGCCACACCGTGTTGTAGAGGCCGCAATAGCGAAACAGCATATGGCTGAGAAAAACAATACTTGCCCAGCACGCCAGGCCGGCCGTGGAGAGCGCGTCGAATGAAAGTCTCGACTGAGAAAGCCCCAGACTCAGCGCCACCGCGACCAGGACCATGACCAGATCCTGGATCATTATAATGGCGCGCCGCATCTTCGGCCGAAGTCCGGACACGACCTCTACATAGGATGTCATTGGGTAGTACTGAACTCCAGGCGCAAGGACATGGACACTAACGTGGTGCAAGAGCGACGGAAACCCGTCACCGATCACCTGTTTAGAGTGCCAATCCCCAGCCCCGCCGCTTTGTATCGCATAGCGTGGAGTTGTAGTGATCGCCAGATATTTTTTGGCGGACCCTTTGGTTAAGGGATTGAAAATAATTGAACGAACGAGGTTTTCACCCAGTTTCGCAAAATATCGAGCCGCTGGGCAGACGGTGCGCCTCAGACGGGCGCGGCATTGACTGGAAAGCAAATTGTGGCCAAGTGCTAGGATGCGCCTCTGCTCATAATCAGAGGCATGAATTTGCGATTCGCGCAGTGCGCCGGTTGCGATATCGAGGTAAGAGGCGTCGACCTGTCGCAAGCGATTCGTGGTCCATCGCGACGCAATGCGTTGCCAAATGCGCGCTGCAATGACTATGAAGGGCGCCTTTGGCCCGTTTGGTGGCCATAGATGCACAAGAACAAAAGAATGCGACACTAGGAAACTATGATTGCGGCACTAAACGGCGCTGTCGACGACATCAGCAAGGCCATGAAGCTGCACCGGGTCTGGATTGCGCTTGCTCATGAAGATATCGGCGACCAGCACAGACGCACAACACTTGGCCCGCTTTGGCTGCTGGTCAACTACGTTGCGTTCGTCGGCACATTCGTTTTTGTGTTCCAGCCTGCCGGCAAGGATGCTGCGGGCTATTCCGCCTATGTCGCAATAGGCCTCCTGGTATGGTTCTATCTAATGGAGGTTATGTCCACGAGCGTGGCGCTCTTTCAACGCGAGGAGAGCTTCATCGAAGGCACGACGCTGCCCTTGTTTGTATACGTGATGCGACTGGGTTTGCAGTCGGTCATCCGAGCCGGCTACGCGATCGCTGGTTGCGTAGCCATACTGATCTTGAGCGGCTCACCAGTCGCCATTTCCTGGTTATGGTCGTTGGCAGGATTGTTGCTGATCCTGGTCGTCACGCCCGCCCTTACCACCGTCTTCGCGTTTCTCGGAACCTTCTTCCCTGACAGCCAATTCATCGTCGGCAACTTGCTGCGGGTCGGCATGTTCTTCACGCCCGTCTTCTGGATGAACAACGGCCAGGACCCCATCCAAAAATACGCCTATGAATGGAACCCATTCACCTATTTCCTGGAAATTGTCCGGCTGCCAATCATAAATGGAGAATTTCCAGCTCATGCCTTCGTTGTAACCATCACCGCATCGCTGCTTACATGGGTGGTTGCATTGCTGCTGCTGGGCCGGTACCGCAAACAGGTCGTCTTTCTCATCTGAGTTCTCAATGGTTTCTATAAAACTCGATAATGTTAGCCTTGTTTACAAACTGCATGAGAAGCTGACGCTTTCCGCGCCGGACAGGCGCGTGAGCGGGCCGGGCGGCAGAATCGAGAGCTCAGGTAGAAAGCAGTTTGTTCAGGCGCTCGACGGCGTCAGCTTTGAGCTCAAGGCTGGCGACCGACTGGGTCTTGTCGGCCCGAATGGAGCCGGCAAGACGACGCTTCTCAAGGTGCTCTACGGCATCTACGAGCCAACCGAGGGGAGCGTTGCGATCGAAGGCAAGGTCGACGCTCTGTTCAACATCAATATAGGCTTTCGTCGGGAGGCCACCGGCCGTCGAAATATCGTGTTGCGCGGATTGATCAGCGGATGGACGGAAGCCGAGATCGAAGAGAAGATGGAGGACATCATCGCCTTCAGTGAGTTGGGCGACTTCATCGATCTTCCGTTCAAAGCCTACAGCCAAGGCATGGCCGCGCGGCTTGCCTTTTCGGCAGCAACCGCGCTCGATCCCGAAATTCTGCTGATGGACGAATGGATCGGCGCCGGTGACGCCTCTTTTCAGGACAAGGCCAAAAGGCGCATGGACGAATTGGCGGAAAAGGCCGGCATCATCGTGCTGGCCAGCCACAGTGAGGCGCTTATCCAAAGCGTATGCACGAAGAAATTAACGCTCAAGAGCGGCCGTATCGAATCGCTGACGGTGGAGTCGGTCAAGCGTACTGGGGCTGTGGCCAAGCCGTAATCCTATTTGCCGTGCTCTGACACAGTAGATTTGGAATTTTTCCGCCGATGGGAGATACTGCAAATGAATGTACTTGGATTAAACAGCAACGCCCCTTTGATTAAGCACGAAGGCCTATTTTATACCAAGATGATAGAACACCTTGGGACATCTCTTAATCCTAGGGCGTATTTCGAGATCGGAACTGACGCCGGAGTTTCCCTCAAGGCGATGAAATGCGCCAGTGTGGCTGTCGATCCTCAATTCAGGCTTGCCGAAAATGTAATCGGATCCAAACCATCTCTGCATATGTTTCAAATGCCAAGTGATGATTTCTTTCGCGACCACGCTCCTATCGACTACCTAAAGCGACCCATCGAACTTGCGTTCCTCGATGGAATGCATCGATTTGAGTATCTTCTGAGAGATTTCGCGAATACGGAAAGTTATTGCAGAAGGAATTCCGTGATCTTACTGCATGACTGCCTGCCAACCACAATAGCGATGATGAGCCGCATTCACGCTCCTGACACTTGGACTGGAGATGTATGGAAGATTCTTCCAGTCTTACGAAAGTATAGATCAGACCTGCATATAACGTATTTGGATTGCCCTCCAACCGGCCTGGTGGCGATCACGAATCTGGATCCAAATTCGTCAACCATCTCTGATAGCTATTTCTCCATTGTGAGGGAATTCATGGAGGCTGATGGCAAAGCGCTGAAGGAATTTTACTCGAGGATCACGTTGACCAAGAGCGCTGACCTTCAATCTCATGACGAACTCACCAAACTATTTTGGCTATAGGGGTGACGGACGCCTGAAAGCATATGAACTGTTCCCCATCCGTTTGATCGCTTAATTAATTGCCGACAGCAAGAATTGAGGATGAAGGACGACAGGAACGCACATGATCATAGGTCCAGACTTTATCTGGCTTCATTTCCCTAAATGTGCTGGAACTACCATGGAACTGGCTCTGCGCGACCTCCTAAAGGACAGGCCGGCCGTCAAGTTCGATGATATCGACGATTTGACTGGTCATTGGCACCACACGATAGCCGAGCGCCAAGCCGCTGATCCCAGTTTCGATCCAACTGGAAAGCGCGTGTTCGCTTGTATTCGCCGCTTGCCGTCTTGGATCATGAGCATGGTGGTCTTCGAGGCGACCCGTAATAAACACCTAGTTGCAACACGCGAAATGATTGTTCGCGGTCAATGCTTCGATGGGACATACGTTAATCGCGCTGACGATTACATTGATCTTTTCAACGTGGATGTTCATCATTGGATACGGACGGAGTATCTGGCTGCGGACGTCGCGAAGGCGTTCGATCTTCAACAAGATGACGTTGCCGAGGCGTTGTTACGATACAGATCCAATGTTACGCCACCCTATATCAAAAACACTGAGTTCTGGTTTACTGACGATGATCTTGGTACCCTCTACGCCAACAATCCGCTCTGGGCTTCGGTCGAGGACAGGGTATACGGGGGTCACGCCCCTATCTCGTTGCGGCAGAGCTTAGTCGATCCAGTTGATGCTGTGAGGGCAACAGAACAACGGGGGGTATAGAAGGCAACCGAGGCTACGCTACGCACTTGGAGCGAGATTTTGGGTTATACTGGAGTACTGCCCTCAATTTTTGACGATAGGCACGTCTCCCTTCTTTATCCGGCACAGAACTGTGGAATTTTGCAACCTAATTATCGAATCTGCACCAGTGGACTATAAAAAGGACACCCGTGTCTAGAATATTGCAGTTCATTCGAGGACACCGTTCTTCCCCGGTCGCGCCTAGTGCGCCCGCTTCGTTTGACGAATCGGCATCCGTCCGGTCGGCGTTTCATCATGATATTGTGCCCGGCCAGCGTGCGATCGCCTATGCTACAGTGACCGAGACGGTGTTCGATAAAGCCACAATGACGTATAAGGGAGCGGTCTACGACAGCGCCGGGGCTCTCGTTTTTCATTCCTTGCGACCGGCGTCACCCTTGTATACCTACAGACCCGATATTCCGGTTTCCCGAAGTCTCGAGCCGATAGTCGATCCCTTGCAGCTTGAGCAGGCGATTTATGGCGGACACTTCTTTTATGCCTGGGGTCATTTCCTAATCGAAACTCTATCGAGTGCAGCGGCGGCCAGTAAGTTTCCAAAGGTTCCGATCGTCTTCTCGCCATGGGAGATTACCACACAGAACGAATGGACAATCGGCTACGAGAGACACGTTGCGCCAGTACTGAACGCAGCGGGGTGGGGCAAGCGCCAAATAGTCGTCACAGCTAGGCCCGTCTTGGCTAAGTCCCTTTACGTGCCCCAGCGCTTGACTTCATTTGGGACTGCGAGCCCATCGATTCACCCAGCGATATCTAACGTATACGACCGCATCCGATCCGCCCTGGGCCAAGAGCAAGATGGCAAGGCCGTACTGGTTATGAGATCCGAAGACCATCGGCGGTGGCACCCCTCAGAGAGAGCAGTATATGAGGCGCTCGCCAACCGAGGGGTTCTGGCCATCCTTCCCCAAGGCATGACTGCTACGGCGCAGATTGGGGTCATCTCGCGGGCAAAGACGCTGATCGGATTCACCGGAAGCGTGCTGCACAATTCAGTCTTCATGGCCAAAGGGACGCAAGTGATCGAGATCGGAGATCAGGCTGGAAGGAGCAGTGCTGACCGAATTCAATCGGAGCTTTGCGGAATTCGTGGTCAAAATCTTGTTTTTGTTCCTGGATTCAAGGACACATCACTTTCTGCGGATGACCTGTTATCCTCTGTGCTTGATGCCGCTGGCTTATAGCCAGTAGAATCATTCTCCACATCGGAAACCCCAAAAGAGCGGGGACACCGTCTAGGCCCGCCGTTGCCCGCTGTCGCTATTTCGTGCGGTTGAGCTTTGGCCCTGGGTAGTGTGCTGAGAGTTCTGCAAATTCGCTGAGAGGGGGCGGTCATGGCAGGCTGGTGATTGTTCACGTCACTGATTCCCGCGAAGGGACGCCGCCATGACCAAGACTGAAGTTAAGACCGCCAGCGCTGCCGTCAAAGACATTTTGCTTTCGAACCCGGATGGATTGCACGAAGTGCTCCGTGCGGTGATGCAGGA
>NZ_JAMYNB010000028.1:0-38561 GCF_040318795.1 Mesorhizobium sp. M1004 | reverse complement strand
AATGGAAAGAGGCTGGCGCCGATGTCCAGGGTCAGCGTGTGCGCTTGGAGGGCGAGATGGTTATGCATCTCATCTCCAAGGCTCCCTCCCGCTTTGAGATGACATCGCGCGATCCATCGCAGCGTTTCGAAATCGCGCCAGACACAATGACCTTCAGCGCCATGCAGGGCGCGCCAAACATCCGCGATCTTCAGGGTGTGCGACGTGCATCCACGATCGCGGACCTGCGAAATATGAACCGGCTGACCCAGATGCTGCCCGGGTTCCATATCGCCGGCGGGTTCACCTGCGAGCCAACCGATATCGCTGTTCCATGGCGCCATCTGCACATCAACCATTCGAGCCTGGTGGAAACCAATATGCCCTTCTTCGGTCTGACGACCGGGCAGCAGCGTGCCGAGGACTCGATCGCTATGGGGCAGATCGTCCACGGCAAGGCATTTATGGATCAGAACGCGGTGATGCTCGGTCATGTGTCGGGAAACTCGCCGCTGGTCTGGGATTCGACCATGCTGGAAGGGCTTCGCGCTTTCGTCGAGGCGAACCAGGTCGTCCTGCTGTCACCTTTTGTGCTTGGCGCCGCCAACACTCCTGCCGACATCCCGGCCACAATCGCCCAGTTGAACGCCGAGGCGCTCGCAGCGCTTGCCTACACCCAACTGGTCAGGCCCGGCGCCAAAATGATCTACGGGCAGTATTCGGTCTCGGTCTCAATGCGCAGCGGCGCTCCGATGTCCGGCATGCCCGAAGTCACGCTCATCAACGCGGTCATCGGCCAACTGGCGAGGCGTTACGGGGTGCCGTGGCGAACCACTGCGTCTCAATCCTCCGCCAAGACCTTCGATGCTCAGTCCGGCTATGAATCGGCGGTTGCCTACATGTCAGGCGCCAGTGCCTGCGCCAATTTGATGATGCATGCCGGCGGCTGGGACGAGGCCGGTCTCGTCTGCTGCATGGCGAAGTTCGTCGCCGATGCGGAACAGAACCTGCTCATCGAAAAATATGCGCGGGGCATATCCTTCGAATATTTCGAGGACGCGCTCGAAGCTGTGCGGCGCATCGGCCCTGGCGGCCACTATCTCGGCGATTCCTTCACGCTCAAGCGCTTCAAGGACGCATTTATCGCACCTGAGATCCTCGATTACCTCAGCTACGAGCAGTGGAAGGTCAAAGGCTCCAAGGACATGGCGCAGCGCTGCCGTGAGAAGGCGAAATCGATCATCGAGAGCTATGAGCAGCCGCCCATGGATTCCGCTGTGCGCGAGGAACTCGATGCATTCGTCGCCAAACGCCAGGAGGAAATCTCGCCAAGCATTACCTAGGCCTCCGGCCACGAGCCCATGAGATCAATTGGGAACATAACAAGGGAGAAGAAAATGGGATACTTCAAAAGTAATGAAGACCGCATTCCGGCTTCCATCGAAAAGATGGCGAGCGACGTCAAAGCACGCAAGATGGATCGGCGCGAGTTCCTCGCGCTCGCAAGCACATTCGGCGCCTCGGCTGCGATGGCCTATGGCTTGATTGGTGTAGCATTGCCCCAACCGGCACGCGCCGCTGAGCCGAAAAAAGGTGGAACTCTGCGCGTGTCCATGCCTGTACATGCGCAGAAAGACCCGCGTACTTATGACACAGTGGAAGCTGCCAATATCTCTCGATGCTGGCTCGATCCGCTGGTCCGCTATACACGCGAGTTTACGTTCGAGCCGGCGTTGCTCGAAAGCTGGGAAATAAATGATGATGCTACCGAATATGTGCTGCATGTGCGCAAAGGCGTCACATGGAATAACGGCGATGCCTTGAATGCCAACGATGTTGTCTACAACCTGACCCGTTGGTGCGAAAAAAGCGCGCAAGGCAATTCCATGGCCGGCCGGGTCGGCGCGCTCATTGACGCCAAGACGGGGAAGGCACGAGAGGGCGCGATCACCAAAGCCGATGATCATACGGTCAGGCTGAAGCTCAACGGTCCCGACATTTCGCTCATCGCAAGTTTCACCGACTATCCCGCGCTTGTGGTTCATCACAATTTTGATGCCGGTGGCGCCGATCCCGTCGCCAAACCCGTCGGCACCGGCGCGTTCGAGCTGGTATCATATCAAGTCGGCGTGAAAGCGGTCGTGAAGCGACGTGAAAACGGGAAGTGGTGGGGCGGCGAGGCGCATCTGAGTGGCGTTGAGTTCATTGACTATGGCACCGATTCTTCGGCGACGCTGAATGCATTCGACTCCGGCGAAATCGACGCCAACCTTTCAACGCCGCCCGACTTCGTCGACCTGCTCGATAATATGAATCTGGTAAGGTCAGAGGTCTCCACCGCGACGACGGCGGTCGCCCGTACTAATGTCACGAACAAACCCTATGATGACAAGAGGGTGCGGAACGCTCTGCAGATTGCGGTCGACAACAATGTCGTGCTCCAACTCGGTTATAGCGGCCGCGGCACGGCCGGCGAAAATCATCACGTTAGCCCCGTCCACCCTGAATATTTCGCATTGCCGACCAAGACGCGCGATCTCGAGGGTGCGAAGAAGCTCTTGGCGGACTCGGGGCATGCCGACTTCGAGCATGAGCTGATTTCGATCGACGGGGACTTCGAGAAGAACACCAGCGATGCAATCGCGGCCCAGCTGCGGGAGGCCGGCTTCAAAGTCAAGCGCACAGTGATTCCGAGTTCGATTTACTGGAACGACTGGGCGAAGTATCCCTACTCACTGACGGTCTGGTACATGCGGCCACTTGGTGTTCAGGTCCTTGCCTTGGCTTATCGTACCGGCGAGGCTTGGAATGAGACAGGCTACTCTGCCCCTGATTTCGATACCAAGCTGAAACAGGCGCTCTCGATCAATGACGTGGCCAAGCGACGTCAGGTCATGAAGGATTTGGAGCAGATACTTCAGGATTCCGGCGTCATCATCCAGCCTTTTTGGCAAAAAGTGTATAGCCATATGGCCAAGAAGGTGAAGAACTATAATGTTCATCCCACCTTTCAATTGGACCTGCAAGACGTCTGGCTGGAAAGCTGATCAACACCAAAGGCTGCGTCTCGGTAGCCTTTAGCAAGCTCGCTAGCTAAAGGGCATGACGTCGCCCAGTCAATTGGTGTTATTGCCGAAAAAGTGGAGCGCAAACCGGTCAAAATACGATCTGTCGTCAGCGGTACACTGACGACAGCTCGAGAACAGCGCCTAATTTGGTTAGGCACAATGCAAGAACAGCGGACTTGGAGCAATGCAGTATGGACTACATGGAAAAATTCGGGCTCGCCGGTAAACGTGCCCTCGTAACGGGTGGGGGCCGCGGCATCGGGCTTGAAATCGCCCGCGCTCTCGGCCAGGCCGGTGCGGCAGTCACCATCGCTGAATTGGACGAGAATAGTGCGATTACTGCTATGGCCGATCTCGCAACTCGCGGTGTGCTGGCAAGCTACCGTGCTGTCGACGTGACGAAGCCGGATGCGGTGACGGCGCTCGCCGACGACCTAAATGCCGACGAGCCGATAGATATTCTCATCAACAATGCTGGCATCGCCCGGATAGCCGAGGCCCTTGACACTTCAGACGAGGATTGGCTGGCAACGATGCGGGTGAATTCGGACGCTGCATTCTGGTGTGCGCGCGCTTTCGGCCGCCACATGATCGCCCGCCGCTCAGGCAACATCGTCAATATCGGATCCATGTGCGGCCTAGTGGTCACCCAGCCCCAGAACAACACCGCCTACATCACCAGTAAGGGTGCCATCCATATGATGACGAAGTCACTCGCCTGCGCGTGGGCTAAGCACGAAGTACGGGTCAATGCCGTTGCGCCCGGCTATGTTGCCACAGAAATGACGCTGCCCCTGAAGGCTGACAACCCCTTGTGGCTCGATCGATGGCTCGAGCAGACCCCGCTGGGGCGACTCGCCCAGCCGGACGAAGTCGCCTCCGCGGTGCTGTTTCTTGCCAGTCCTGCGGCGAGCTATTGCACAGGCACCGTGCTGTCAGTGGATGGCGGCTATACATCCTGGTAAACAAGCAATGAATGAGTAAATAATGCATGATCTTATATAGTTGCTCTCTCGAGTACCCCATGGTTTTTTCGAGCGCTAGTATGTCCGGAACGTTAACGTCGCCGAGTCGATATCGTTAGACACAGATGTTATCCTCGATGAGTCTTGCGCGTAGGATGTATTGATGAGAAATTCGCCATATGGGGTTCGCTGTGTCTGCCACGAATACTGCGGCCAAGATGGATAACATTTTGACTGGCACTTACGGCACGAAGTGGCTGCCGACGGGTACAGGGGCTTTAGCATTGGCACACGATCTAACTCTTTCGGACCAGCGTCACTGGCTTCTGTCGGCCCTTCAGCGAACAATCGCAGGACGGGCTGAAAATAGATTGAGCGGTGAGCAGGTTGCATAGAGTCCCGTGGACGCTCTAAGGCTGGCTCGTCCGACTGTCGGCTGATCGCCGACGCAGCTATGTTCTGATATAAAAAGCCGCCTGTTACATCGGAGGCGAGACCTGAACCCTCGCTAGGCTCGTTATTGAGGATACCCATGGCTCAGAGATTGGCAGGCAAGGTTGCAATCATCACTGGCGGCGGGCGCGGTATCGGCGCCGGCATCACCCAGCGCTTTGCGGAGGAGGGGGCAAAAGTTGCCATTGTGCAAAGGAACCCGCCGCCTAATACCATGCTCAATGAGCACATCATCTATGTAAAGGCAGATCTTTCGAGCTCCCAGGAAATTGCCTCGGCCGTCCAGACGGTTGCCGAGCGGCTCAGCGGCTTGGACATCCTCGTTAACAACGCCGGGATCATGTTCGAGAAGACGGTCGACGAGATGACTGAGGCGGACTGGGATCAGATGATGGATATCAACCTTAAAGCCCCATTCCTGCTGACGAAGGCGGCAATGCCGCATCTTCGGAATCGGCCAGGTGCAAGCATCGTCAACATCGGGTCGATCGAAGGGCTAGCGTCCAATCCTGGACATCCTGCCTATTCCGCCTCGAAGGCCGGCATTCATGGTTTCACGGCGGCGGTGGCCGTGGATCATGGGCATGAGGGCATCCGCTGCAATGCCATTGCGCCGGGCTGGATCAATTCCGACCTGAGCGAGGTCTATATCGACAGCATGCCGGACAGCGCTCGTGTCCGCAGGGAACTGATGGCCATGCATCCGGTCGGGCGCTTAGGCGAACCGAGGGACGTCGGTAATCTCGCCGTCTGGCTCGCCTCGGAAGAAAGTGCCTTCGTTACCGGTCATGTCTACGTCATCGATGGCGGCCGCACCAAAAAACTGCCGTTGCCGGTCGCGTGAGAGGCGAGCTCCACCGATATCTGAGCTCGCGTTGTCAGATTGTTACGAAGATGAACGCTCTTCTTCGCCGATCCGAGTACTTTCTATGACCCGCTCGACACCAACCCGTCGATGAAGGTCGATGTCGGGTCAGAGGTGCTCGAGAGCATTCTTTCCCAGCTGGTGGAAGAAACGCGTGAAAGCGGAAAGGAGCGCGGCGGCCAAGAGCTCAAATACAACGGCCCCGAGAACGCTTTAACATATCGAAGCACAGCCGGACCGCATTGCCAGGATTTTTGGCCGAAATCCGCTACCACGCGACAACCTCGAGTACGACATGGCGAATCCGCTGCAATACCTTCTGGGGCAATATGTCGAAGGGGAGCAGCGCTATGACAAAGGAATTGTCTCGTTGGGCGAACGTGCCGACTGTCCGCTGATGTGGAGTCATTACGGAGATCAGCACAGAGGCATCTACGTTGGATACTCGGTTCCTGCCGACGCCGCGGGTGACCTTCACAAGATCAAATGCGGCGGGTGTCAGTCGATAAATTTTGCATGCCGATGCACAGCAGCGGGAGCAGGGTCGTAGCAGCCAGCGACATTTCTGCCATGCTCCAGGGAGACGCAGCGCGGCAGAATGTCGACCGAGCCGTCTTGATCAAGAAGGCCTTCGATTGGCGTTATGAACGCGAACGGCGTCTGTTGGTAAGCGCGGGCCGCAGGACTCGCCCACTAAGAATGGAGGAAGTCGTTTTCGCCATGCGTTGCGACACAACCCGTCAAACACGCCGTCGTAAAGGCATTGGGTCGAAGAACACATTGGGTCGAAGAACACACCGCGTATGGTTCTAAGAGACACGCGATAGTCCGGCACGTTTCTACTGAAGAAGTACTCGATGGATTTGGCCGAATTGACGGCGTCGCTCCCGATACGGGCACTCGCCCTGCAAGAAGCACCAGACCCCTTAAATTAAGCCCGATTTTCCCGATCGCGCCTGTTCACGGTTTCATCATGACGTCACCTCGAAGGAGCAGAAAAGATGGTTGATACACGGGTACGAGCTGCCTCGGTCGTTCGTTCGATCGAAAGTACTGTGGAGAAAGCTCTCCTTCATGCAGGCGAGAAGGTGCTGGCCTACTTTCTTGTCCGCTGCCGTGAGCCGATGATTCAGACGAAGAAAGTCCATCCAGGTAGGCGTGCCGAATGTCGCTGTCCAAAGTGGAGGCATTTGGAGTTTGCGCTGGAGCGGCCAGTTTCGTGCACCGGCACGGGTAACGGCGTGGCGCTTCGCGCGTATGCAGCCGAGAAGGGCGTCGATACTCTTTTCGGTTCTGGAATAGCCGACCCTGGCAACGATCCGGCCACTCCTCGGCTTCGGATCGAGTGCCCGCTCCGGTGCGGGAAAATCCGAACGTTCTTGATCCGATCTTGCCAAGGACTCACCGGCAAAACTATCCCTACTGTCGCAACCAGCAATAGAGCCCCCGCGGCGCCCATCAACGCCCAGGTCAAGGAGTAGTTCTGGGCGACAGCACCCCAGATCCAACTGCCGGCGGAATGTAGTGCAGCCGCTCGCTGGCGTGGATGGTGAAATAGTCAACGCCTTGTTCGGCCTACTCGATCAACGCTTAACAGTTATGGCTATCGGTCGACGTCAACGAATAGCGGTCTCAAGTGACGGCATTGGACATTCTGTCAGCTTTGTCGCGCCTGCGATACAGGGTTATCTAGCCGATTTCTTATTTTGCCTCAGCCCAAATAGCGGGAAACACTCGCCAAAAATTGTTTTCTTCGCCTCGTTCGGCCAATTGGCACGAGTTTTGATGCCCCTCGTTTGCGAGTCGCCAGCAGGTGCCGGACGGGCGCGCTGCCGATGATCATCTACCCCTACATAGAGGAACAGTTATGGACACTCCCGATCAGCAGACGGCACTGGAGCAAGCCGCACGAAAGCGCATCAAGGATTCCCACTCCCTCGACGGCGACGCCGGGCGCTTGGCCCACTTCTATCGCGGATGGGCCAGTTCCTACGATTTGGATGTGGGCCGCGATGGGTACTGCGGGCCGATGATCGTGGCGGAACTGGCAGCCGCCGTGCAGACGGCCTATTTGGCCAGGCATCGAGCGGCCATCGCAATCCTGGACGCTGGGTGCGGAACAGGCCTCGTCGGCGTGGAACTGGAAAGCCTCGGCTTCCGGTTGATCGACGGGTTCGATCTCTCCGAGGAGATGGCCGAAAAGGCACGGCAAACGCGCGTCTACCGCCATGTCCGAGGCGATGTCGACCTTAACGGGCAACCCTCCGAATACTTCAGTGCAAGCTATGATATCACGGTCTGCTGCGGTGTCTTCGCGCCCGGACATGTCGGACCAGGCAGGCTGCGCGAGCTGGCTCGCGTCACGCGCCCGAACGGATTCATCATCGCAAGCATCCGCAAAGGCTATGCGGAGGCCACATCCTTTGAAGACCATGTGCGGCGTCTGCAGGATGAGGGCGTCCTTATACCGGCACAGTGTTTAAGGGACGGCAGATACGCGGCCGAGGAGGGCGGGCACTATTGGGTCTTCCGGGTGCCCGAGAAGGTAAGCGTACCAACGGAGGAGCGGCCATGACCACGATACCGCAAATCTCGCTGACGACAAACTGGGAGCCGATGCAAGGCGACACGACTATCGCGAGCGCCTACGCATGCGCTGCCAGGAGTTCGGGTTCTTCTACATTGTTGAGCATGGCACCACGAAAGAACGCATCGCCCTAGCTATCCAGGCTTCCCGACGATTCTTCATGCTGCCAAGCAAATAAGAAATGCCAAATCCTTGCGCAAACGAAGGTGTACTCATGCCCGAAGATATCATAGCCAGACTGGATGACAAGCTGCGCGCGAAACGCGAAAGCTTTGACAAGATCCCTGTGGTTGATATAGCACCGCTTCTCGATGGCACGAATAAACAGTGGGTGGCCAAGGAGATATATTGGGCGTTGTCGAACACCGGGTTCATGTATGTGAAGAACCACGGTATTCCACAGGGCTTTGTTGATTCAATGTTCGACGTGGGTCGCCGATTCTTTGATCTGCCCTTGTCGCAGAAGATGTCATTGCATATTAGCAAATCCGATGTGGCGCTGCGCGGATATATCGAGCCGTTCGGGGAGAACACAGATCCAGGTAAGACGAAAGACCTCAAGGAGTGCTTTGACATCGGCCCTGAACGTTCGACACTGGAAGGTCCGTTTTTTGGCCCCAACCAGTGGCCCTCAAGCCTGCCCGAATTTCGGGCACTCACATACAGTTACCATCAAAAGATGGTGGGCCTCGCCACAAAACTCTTGAAGGGCATCGCGCTCAGTCTGGACCTGTCGGAAAACTATTTCGAGAACCTCATGCGGGACCCGATCAGTATTCAGCGCCTGATTCATTACCCGCCGCAGAGTGGTTATGTCACCGAAGACATCATCGGGATTGGAGCCCACACGGATTACGGCCATCTGACTATCCTCGCGCAGGACGACGTGGGTGGTCTTCAGGTCAGGAACCGAGATGGTGATTGGGTAGAGGGCACGCCGATCCACGGCACTTTCATAATCAACATTGGTGACCTGATTCAGCGGCTGACCAACGATGTCTACTTGGCGAACTTGCACCGCGTTGTGAACACCTCGGGGCGTGAGCGATACTCAATCCCCTTCTTTATCGATGCTGATTTCAACGCGATCATTGAGCCATTGGCCTCATGTGTCACGGACAGCAACCCGCGGCGCTACAAGCCGGTGACTTGCGGCGAGCACAAATTCGACCGTTTCGCAGCAAGTTACGCTCACTTGGCCAAAGCGTGATGAGAGCGGACAGGCACTTACACACGTGACACTGCCTGCCGCGCCTCATCGCGGAAAGCTACAATGATTCGAAATTGCTTGGCGAGCCAGTCCGCAAACAGGCGGCTTTCGAAGCCGCCCGCGGGCGGATTTTCACAAGACGCTGTGCTAGACTAGGCCTTTATCTGGAGTTCTCGCCCGGTTTCGTGGCTGACCTCCGCGCTGACCCACCTCCGCGGGAAACGGGTGCGGATACAACCCGAGTAGCCGCGCGTCGGAACCCGACGAAATGGACGGGCGGGCCGGCCTGTACCGCAGTTCCGTCGCGTAGGCTGGCGGCAGTCATTTATGGGCCAGAGGACGACGTCGTCACGACCATTGAACGCGGCGGTCGTCCGCGGATGTGACGATTGCCTCGACCGATGCGTTCACGTGGATCCGGCTGATACCGCACATTCCGCGCTTGGGCACAGCATGGTGTGATATTGCAGTCGACCATGTGATTTCCGAAAGTCGCGCTATCGCCGCACTGAGGTTGAGCTACGCAACCGCAATGCTTCGGCACATGGCCTGACGATAGAGCGGATCTATTGTTTGGCGACGTCATCTGCCCGTCTACCGTCCCGCCTTCGCCCAGGAGTACCGCGATCCGACGGCCGCTTGCCTGAACTGCTCCTCCTGCACGTTGAATGGATCGACCCCGTTGGGCCGGCTGGAGGTCCTGTGCAGCGCCGGGATTCGCCACGGGCCGCGTGCGAGCTAAGCCGGACTGGACCTCCTCTGCCATCATGACGATACCCGTTGCGCATCGCACAAAGCGCGCAGACGGCGGATGAACTCCGGCGGTGCTGGCAGGAAATATTTTCATCCCGAACCGGCTCGGTGGGCCGAAGCCGCGTTCGTATGGTCGCGCTGCGAGGTCCGGTAAAGTGGAAGCCTCCTTTGAAGCCGATGAATCACTTCGACTCGAGTGGAAAGGAGCGCTGTTCACCGCATCCGCCGCTTCTGCGCCAGTGGTGACAAAGCAGAGTTTTCGCCGGCGTGGGAAACGGAGCTATCGCGTTGAGGCCTTCCCGAGCCGCACGCAGCACAAGAATACTGCCAAGAGGTCTGGGTGAAGCGCTGCAATTGCGTTCTGATCGCATCAACCACCTGGGATGCGAGTGTCCGACCGCAAGCGCGCCCATTGCCGCCGATGAAATCGATATCTCGGCGGGCTTCCATTTTCCCAAATCTCCGCGCCTTGGGCTCGTTCCGAGCATACGGTAAATTCACATGCGACGCCGCGCGGCAGCGCGCTCTCACGTCCCGGCCTAGAGTTCCGCGCTCGATTGTGCCATCATGCTGCAATTCGCTCCCCTGTACGCGTTTGAATCGGTTGCCAGCTTCGCCGTGAGATTTGCGGTTGCGTCGCCATAGCCCTGTTCCTCTAGTGCGCTGCCATTCTCGGGCACCTGGAAGACCCAGTAGTGCACGTCCTCCTCGGCGATCAATTTACCATTGCTTAGACCCTGTATCCGTGTAAGGACAACCTCCTCTTGCAGAGGCCTCACCTTCAAAAGGATGTCGCCTCCGCATAGCTCTTGCGGGTGCTTGCGATGATGAATCCGTTCGGGCACGTGGCGCGAGCTGGTCCGCGCAGCCCACCTGGTCCGACATATCCGGGCGCGAAGACACCGCAGCAGAGCGCGATATCATAGCTTGCACCCGTTAAGGTCGACATCGCCTCGGACATGGCGGCAGACACGGCTTTGCCGAGCTTTTTCGTCCATCTCCACGGTACAAGGCCCCCCCCCGATAAACCCGAAGGCTGAGGACTCAAAACTCGTGCCCATCGGCCGAACCAGGCGAACTAAACATTCTCTGTGGCTGTTTCAAGTTGTTGGCCTGAAGCGAAATGAGAAATAGCTAAACAAGGCTGTGTCGCAAACCGACAAGCTGACAGAATCTCAGATGCCGTCACTTTGGACAATTACACGTTGACGTCGCCCCACGCCACAACGGTAGGTAAGCGGGCAGCTGAGGCCGTTCAGCGCTGGTAATTCCATGGCATGAGGGCGTCGATATCGCTGTTTGGCCAGCCATTGGCAATGCGCTCGAGGGTCAGGGTGAGCCAGGCGTGCGGATCGACCTGATTCATCTTGGCGGTGGTCAGCAGGGTGGCGATGGTGGCCCATGTCCGTCCGCCGCCGTCGCTGCCCGCGAAGAGGCTGTTCTTTCGGGTAATTGTCTGCGGCCGGATGGCGCGCTCGACGGTGTTGGAGTCGATTTCGATCCGGCCGTCAGTGAGGAAGCGCTCCAGCGCGGCACGCCGGCCGAGTGCATAGCGGATCGCCTCGGCCGGCTTCGATTTTCCCGACAACTTGGGCAGCTCCTTTTCCCACAGCGCAAAGAGAGCGGCAACGGATTTCTCCTGACGCGCAGTTATCCGTACTGCCGGGTCCTGGCCGCGTACGGCCTCCTCGGCGGCCCACAGTGGGGCCATCTGCGCCACCGTCTGCGAGGCGATAACGGAGGAGCCTGCGGCATGCAGTTCGTAGAACTTGCGCCGCACGTGCGACCAGCACGCCGCCAGCATCACGCCGTCATTGCCCCGATCGGATCGGGCCAGCCGGTTATAGGCGGCGTATCCGTCGACTTGCAGGATGCCGCGATAGCCGTCCAGATGACGGGCGACACATTCGCCGGCGCGGCTGTCCTCGAAGCGGTAGGCGACGATGGGCGGTCCACTGCCGCCAAAGGGCCGATCATCGCGGACATAGGTCCAGAGGTAGGCCGTCTTGGCCTTGCCAGATCCCGGCGCCAGCGTTGGCAGCGTGGTCTCATCGGCGAAGACCCGCTCCCCCTGCTTGATGCGAGCCAGTGCGTAATCGGCGAGCGGCTCGAGCTCGAAGCCGAGCTTGCCCATCCACTGCGCCATCTGTGACCGGTCGATCTCGACCTGATCGCGGGCATAGATCGCTTCCTGGCGGTAGAGCGGCAGGCCATCGGCGTATTTCGACACCGCGATCTGCGCCAGCAGCGCTTCGGTCGGAATGCCGCTTTCGATGATGCGGGCGGGCGCGGCTGCCTGGATGACGCCGTCCCAACCCTTGTAGGCATATTTGGGGCGACGCGTAACGATCACCCGGAACTTCGCCGGGGTGACATCGAGCCGTTCGGAGACGTCCTCGCCGATCAGGATCTTTTCCAGCGCTTCGCAGCCAGCAGGCGTTTCGGGCTCGATGACCACCTCGACCCGTTCGAGATGGGCCGCAAAGCCTTTGCGAGGGCGCGGGGCGCGCTTCGCTTTCGAGCCGCCCGCAGACTTCTCCATCTGCGCTTGGATGGCCGCCACGCCGGTTTCGATCTCGTCGAAGACCAGAGCATACTGCTCCTCGCTCAGCGCACCGGCCCGCAACCTTTCGGAGCGGCTGCCGAAGCGCGACCGCTCCAGCATCTTCACCACCGCCGTCAGTCGTGCGATCCGCTCCTCAGCGCTCTTGTTGACCAACTCGAGATGCGTATTGTGGGCTTCGAGATCGGCATTAAGCTCTTCCAGACCGGCGGCTTTTTCGGCCATGGCAACAACCATCGCCTTGAGCGCGTCAACGTCGTCCGGGAGCGCGAGATCGGGTGCCGACATGGCCAAAATCAGAGCATATTCGCGGGCAATTTTCCCGCGTTTTCAGGCCCCTGATTCATCATGCCGCAGGGTTTTACCCAACCGATTGCGGCCGCCTGACGGTCTCCGTTCGAACCCGTTTCCAGTCCATTCCGTCAACCAGAGCCATGAGCTGAGCATGATTGAGCTGGACCCGGTGGTGGCCGATCCGCGGCCAGCAGAACTTCGCCTCATCCAGCCGCTTGGCATAAAGACACACGCCGCTGCCGTCCCACCAGACGATCTTGATCCTGTCCGCTCTTTTGGCGCGGAATACATAAAGTGCGCCGTTGAATGGATCCGAGCCGGCATCGCGCACCAGTGCCAAAAGGCCGTCGGGACCTTTTCTAAAATCGACGGGATGACTGGCGAGCAACACCTTCACGCCAGCCGGGATCATGCCTGGCGAACCGCCCGGATAATCCGCACCAGCTGCTCCTCATTGATATCGGCACCGGCGCGAATGACCACGCCACCCAGCTCGATCTCCACCGACGCAGACGCTGTCGGCGTGACCTCGACAAAGCCGAGCCGCTCCGCATCCCTGTGTGGCGTGACCGCACCGCTCTTGATCGCCTTGCTCCGCCAGCCGAACAGCTGGGCCGGCGCCATCCCCGCCTGTCTGGCAATGGCCGATACATTCGCGCCCGGCTTCAGTGTCGCCTCGATCAGCCGCGACTTCGCTTCCGCCGACCAGCGCCGGCGCGGACGCTGCGGGCTTGCCTCCAGTCGGTTGGCAACCGCTTCAAGAACATGGAAACTTCTATCATCAGGCATAGGCGCAGACATAGAAATTGACACTGCAAGCTCCTCGGCTCCTTGCTTCAGTGTCAGTATGTCTCGCTCATCACCTCAAGCCGCGCCAGATGGGGTCAGCTTGGCGCTTACAACGGTAGGCGACCCCTTCTCCCGCATACGGCAGGGCAGTCCGAGGAAACTGGCTGGGGATGGAAATGCCGGGCGCATGGCCTGTACGGTGGCTCAGTTTTCAAGACTCAGAGGGGAGACGAGGCATGCGGTTCAGACTTAACGTTCTTGGGCAGCTAATCGAGCCGATTAATCGGCGCCACTTTCAGTCAATTTGGATCGTGATGATGGGCATGCCGACAAGTCGTTCAGGAGTAACGGCCACCGACGCAGGAGCGGGCGATATCAGTGCGGGCCTGAATTGCGCTTTTTTGAATTTGGCTTCAGCAATCCGATCACCGAGGGAACAATGACGCCCGAACACCGCATCTACAGGCTATTGAGAGCGCTCTCGCCAACGGCTTCGTCACCGCCGGAGTTAGACCACGCCGTGGTGCATGACCCCTGGTGCCGAGACGGACTGTCGGTTTTGTCGAGTCGGCGACACGGTGGTGTTCGGCTTTGCTGCTGATGCATTCTCATAAGCCTTTGAACAGCATCTAGAACATTTTTTCCGGCGCTCCTTATGCCAATTTGGCACGACTTTTGAGCCTTCTTTGTAGCGAGCCTTGTAGCGAGCAAGCAGGAGTTCCCGGCGGCGGGTGGCAGAAAGCGCCCCGCGTATTTTCCAGCACTTGGCACAGGACGCCTAATGGACGAGAGGATGCCTTTGGTGGCAAATGGCGAAACTAAGGCGTGCGACGCGGAGCAGCGGGAGAGCGCTCAACCGGTTGGCCAGTCCGCCAAGGATCTTCTTGAACGAGATGGATTGTTGCGGCCGTGCGATTGGCCGCCAAGCCTGGCCCCTTCTGGTGTCACGCCAGGTCTTGTGTTTCACAGACCAGCATCGTGCACTGCCGGACCATCGCGAAATCGGGTCCCATCGAAGTGTGGGCAAAAACGGCTCTCGGCACCGAATCGATGATCCGCCCGTCTCACGAGGCAGGTTTCGCCCTTGGCGATTTCGTCTGCATTGGAGGGCCTGCAGAAGCTTTTGTGCGACGCTTTCGAAACCTTGGCCAGATCGTATGTCTTGGGCGGAGGCTCGGCACCCAACAGAAAAAGAGGCTTCAGCGCAGATGCTCGCATTACGTTTCAGATTGACACTTCGGACATCGAGTGGCGCAGCCCAGGGGGCCTCTTGCGATGTTGCGCATGGCCATCAGATCAGGCCCACCGAGCCGCCATATCTGATTGAGAAATTTTTCCTTCGTATCGCATACCGCACGCTACAGGCGGTCGGCTGCAAGGCGTCAGAGCTTTCGCAGGCAGAAGCGCTATTATCCACTTGCGGTCGCTTATGGCGGCGGCGACTTCACCGCCCAAGTGAGCGCTCGGATCGCCGGTCCAGTGGATGGGCCGCGATCACCCGGGAGAAGGTGTCCGGGTCAACTTGGCCTGCCGCAACGAAAGTCGAGACGCCGATGCTGCAGATCGGCTTCGCAGTGTGCGGGCTGGAGTCGAATACCCCGATGGCCGACCTGAACCGCTCGGTGCCGCTTGGTCGCGCGGTGCGGCCGGAAGACATTGCTGGTGGTGTCCTGCTATTGGCGTCCGAAGCCGCGCGTTACATGTGCGGCGCGCTTGTGGAGGTGAACGGCGGAAAGGCTGTCGAATGACCCGTTTTGCCGGGAAGGTCGCCCTGGTGACCGGGGCCAGCAGCGGCATTGGGGCGGCAATCGCTGACAGGCTTGCCGGCGAGGGAGCCAGGGTCTTCGCTGTTCAGCTTGAGGAGGCCGGCCACATAGCATCGATAGTCGCGGACCTTTGCGACCCCGACATTCCGGCCATCATCATTGACGATGTCGTTCAACAGGCCGGCCGGCTCGATATCCTCGTCAACAACGCTGGGCGCATGGTTGAAGCCAAAGTAGATGAGACGGGGCTGGACGAGTGGCGACGCACAATGGCGCTCAACCTTGATGCTCCTTTCCTGCTGATCCGTCAGGCCATGCCTCATCTTCGCAGAAGCCGCGGCGCCATCGTCAATATCGGCTCGATAGAGGGATTGGCGTCCAACCCAGGGCACGCGGCCTACTGTGCCTCGAAGGCAGGGCTGCATGGCCTGACGCGTGCCGTGGCGGTCGACGGCGGGCAAGACGGGGTGCGTTGCAATGGCGTGGCTCCTGGCTGGATCGATACGGATCTCAACGTCAATTTCGTCGCCGCTTTGCCGGAGCAGGCGCGAGGGAGGCTGGGTACCATTCATCCGTTGGGTCGAACCGGCCGTGTTGAGGAAGTCGCGGCTATGGTCGCATGGATTGCCTCCGACGAGGCTGCATTCGTCACCGGCCAGATCTTTGTCGTGGACGGTGGCCGCACTGCCAAGCTAAGCCTTCCATGAAGGCAAGTCGGCTTCCGATTCTCGGACCGGCGGCGTGGAACGCGATTATCTCGCCGGATCTGGCTTATAGTCCCGCTGCGATTGGCGGATCATCGGCACCCTTTCGCGGGACTGGCGGCTGCTCGTTTGAGGTTCGCGGCGGGTTGATCTTGTCCTGGGCGCGCCGGTCGTAAAGCTGCTCCAGCTTTCGTATCGAGATCGCGCTATAGGCGATCGAGCAACGCCGAGTGGCACAATTGCGCAACATGTCCTGAAGAGCAGACCGGAGACGTTTGAGGGGAGGAGGTCGCGCCGCTTTTCCGTAACCCCGGCCCGGCCTCATCCTTTTGTTTGAGCTTCCGACAATCTTGTCCAACTTCGGACAAAAGAGAGTCTGGGATTTCTCCCGGCCACGCCTCGTCGCTGGAAAAGCAATGTGATTGTTAGCCTTTCAGTCAAATGGCGCGGCGCTTGCTTCGGACTCTTTAGGCCCCACAGAAGGCACGTAGAAAATCAGGAACAAGGCCATTGCTGACACCACAAAGCTCCATACAAGCGCCTGAGAAGACCGTCCCTATTCCCGCAGAATATCGGGACATGGTCCACGGTCCCTGCTTGACAGCTGTATTGCGCAGATTGGTCTGGCCCATGTCGACGCGGACACTTCCGACCACTGCCACCTTTTTTGTCGAGCACGAGAAGCGGACCCTAGATGTCCTTTCAAGCGCCATCGGCCTAGAGAGCCGTGCCCGAGCAGCCCGAAGGCGTCAAGCCAATTTCACAGCCAAGCGGGGGGCCGATAGTGTGTCGGCAAGCTCTTTGTTCCGGATTATGAGAGAGCCAGGAAGTGGATGAGTTATCCGCGACAAAGCAGGACCTGCGCTCTGCTAACCTAGGCAGCGTCTTTTACTTGGATTTTGGAGCAATGTTTTGAACATGAAGTTGGACGGTGATCAGAGACTAGAGGCTTATCGGCGGATGCTTCGCATCCGTCGATTCGAAGAAGAGGGTATGCGCCAGTTCAAAGACGACAAGATTCCTGGTTGGTTCCACTCGACCGTGGGTCAGGAAGCCGCTATCGTTGGAGCATGTCTCGCGCTTCGGGACGATGACGGCATAACGGGGACGCATCGTTCGCACGGCCATCCGATCGGGAAGGGTGCTCATCTCGACGCGCTCATGGCCGAGCTGATGGGAAAGGAGGGCGGCGTTTGCAAGGGGCGCGGCGGTTCGATGCACTTTGCAGACAATTCGGTCGGGATCATCAGCGAATCGGGTGTCGTCGGAGGAGGCATTCCTCTTGCCACAGGGTGTGCGTTCAGCGCCAAGCTGCGTAGCGTCGATCAGGTTACACTTTGCTTCTTCGGCGATGGGGCGGTGAACCAGGGCACCTTCCACGAGAGTCTCAACATGGCCTCGCTGTGGAAGCTTCCGGTCATCTATCTTTGCGAGAACAACGGCTATGCCATGACCACCACGGTGGCGCAAAGCCACGGGCAGCCGGACATCGCGCTGCGGGCGGCGGGCTACGGCATGCCAGGGGTAACGGTTGATGGGCAGGACGTGAGCGCCGTCTATGAAGCTGCGGCGCAGGCCGTCACGCGAGCACGCGCGGGCGAGGGGCCTACTCTGATCGTAGCCAACACCCATCGGTTCGACGAGCACAATTTTGGCTTGGTTATTCCGAGGGAGCCTTATCGATCGGTTGAAGAAGTCGAGGCTCACAAACGCGAACGCGATCCGATTTTGCTATGTCGCACTGTGCTCCTCGAAGAAGGCATAAATGAAAAGAGTCTGATAGCAATCGAGGACGAAGTCGCCCAAGCCGTCAAGGAGGCTGTGCAATTTGCTTTGGCCAACCCCATGCCTCAGCCCGAAACCTTGTCCGATTACATGTTCAACTCGCCCCTACAGGTCATTACAACTTCGAGGCTGGGCTGGAGAGGAATCAATCGACATGGCACCGATGCCCAAAAACTTGCCGCGACGCCAAGCTCCCATATTCAGATGACCTATCTTGAAGCGCTCGTGCAGGCTCAGATGGAGGAAATGGATCGTGATGAGCGCGTCGTCCTGATGGGAGAGGACATCTCGGTCCATGGCGGCGCCAAACTTATTGAGCGGTTTGGCAACAACCGGATTTGGAATATGCCGATTTCAGAAGGAAGTTTTACCGGCCTCGGAATCGGGGCTGCCATCAACGGATTGCGACCGATCGTAGACCTCTCAGGTGCCAGCTTCGTATATCTGGCCTCGGACCAGATCATCAACCAAGCCTCGAAATTGCGGTATATGACTGGAGGCCAGATTCACATTCCGATCGTGTTTCGTTGCTGTATGTTCTCGGTGGGGTCCGAGGCGGCGCAGCATGCCGACCGGCCTTATCCGTTTTTTATGAATGTGCCGGGCCTCAAGATAATCAGCCCGACCAGCGCCGCCGATATCAAGGGGCTGATGAAATCGGCCATTCGCGATGGCGATCCTGTACTCGTCTTCGAAGACGCCCGCCTGTGGGCGCTCAAGAGCGATGTGCCCACAGATCCGGACCATGTAATCCCGATTGGCAAAGCGGATGTGAAGCGTGAGGGAAGAGACGTTACCCTTCTCGCTATTGCAGGCGCCATTCGGCCGACGATGGAAGCTGTCGATGCGCTCACCGAGGAAAACATTTCGGTCGAAGTGATCGATCCACGTACGCTGAAGCCGCTCGATCATGAGGCTATCAAGATGTCAATCGCGAAGACCGGACGGCTTGTGATAGTCGAGAACGGGCACCGTGTCTGCAACGTCGGAAGTGAAATCGCCGCGGTGATGGCCGAAGAGGCGTTCGATCTATTGAAGCGACCGATCCTGCGCTTGAGCGCTCCGGACATTCACGTCCCATTTAGTCCGAGCCTCGAGAAGGATTTCTTCCCGACTAAGGATCACATCATCGCCGCCGTACGGCTGCTGCTCTGATATCATCAAAGACTTTGAATAGAATAGAAGCAAAGATGCCAACTGGCATCATTCAGCCACTCAAGTGGGATGGTACTGGAAGCGCGGAGTGCGTATTCGGATGAAGCCGGCCATCGATTCCGATTTGAAGCCGGCCAGTCATTCCGATTCAATCCGGCCGGTGTTCCGATTTGAAGCCGGCCATTTTTCGGACTGATCCTGGGTCTCGTCGATGTTTGGATTGAGTTTCGTTTCCGGTCACGCTTGCGCTGTTTCAGACGCTCTTGGCGAGCGCTGTTTTCGCATGCTTTCACCAGTGAGATCCATGCGATAGGCGTTGTGAACGAGGCGGTCCAGGATTGCATCGGCCAGATAATCACCTCCTCGATAGGGGAGGCCAAGGTGCGGTTCAAATGGTGCAGCAATGTGAGCAGCGTTCGCACGTTGATGCGGGCCAACGATCTCGATGCGCCCTGTTCTTCTGCAGACGCCACGGCAAGGTCGGTCACCGCGCGTCGGATTGAACTGCGGCGTCCGTCAGGTAGTCGAACAACCACGAAAGCCGGACCGCGCGCAGAACGGGACGACACGAGCTCCAGTCGCTGACCCGCAAGGCCGTGACGCGGGTCGATCAGCGTCAAATGAGACACCACCCGGTCGAGAATGGCGGCGGCCTCTGATCTTTGGTTCTGCAATCATCTCGTACCAGCGATCCAGGGGCAACTGACTGGTGACGATTGTCGATCGGCGTTCGTAGCGGTCTTCAATGATCTCAAGCACATCACGCCGCTGGTCATCATTGAGTTTTCCGGTCCCCAGTCATCGAGAATGAGAAGGTCGGTTTTGGCGAGTTGCTTGACGGCCATAACGTCCGTCGTCTCTCGCGAGGGCTAGTGTTGCAAACAGCCGGGGAACGCGGTGATAGGCGACGGAGAAATCCTCTCGGCAAGCTTTGTGACCAAGCGCACAGGCCAGCAGCTCTTGCCACGCCCGCCGGCCCGGTGATGAAAAGACTGTGATGCTTGCGAATCCAGTCGCAGCCGGCGAGCGCCATGAACAGATTGCGGTCGAGACCGCGTGCGGCACGAAAGTCGGCATTCTCGATCTGTGCGTCATGGCGCAGCTTTGCAGCCCTGGCGCGGGCTTCGAACGCTTCTGGCGGCGCATGGTAGCATCGCGCTCAAGCAGAATGGCAGGCTATTCGCCATGCTCGAGGGCGCGTGCTTCGGATTGTGCGTCGAGCTCCCGGAAGGCGGTGGCCATGCCATGAAGGCCGAGTTCGCGCAGCATGTCGATGCTGGGATGTGTCAATGCCGAGTGAAATTTCCCCAAAAGTGCCGAAGTAAAATTCCCCAATTATGCCGTCTCGGACGGCATGGAGAATTGGGTATTTTTCGGCGGCCGACCACGCTGCCGTGATGGTGGAGCGAAGGACGGTGGGGTAATCAGGGCTTTCGGGCGGACATGTTCAGGCATCAATTCGGCATGTTGGCGCAACCTGTAACTTGATCCTTCGATCTGAACGACGACGGCATGATGCAAAAGCCTGTCGAGAAGTGCGGTGGCGACCACGGCGTCTCCCAAAACATCGCCCCAATCTGCAAAGCCGCGATTGGACGTCAGGATCATTGCCCCTTTCTCGTAGCGGGCGTTGACGAGCTGGAAGAACAGGTTGCCGCCGCCGGCGATGATCGGGAGATAACCGATCTCATCGACGATCAGCAGACTGGTCTGCAGAGGAAGCGGATGCGTTCTTGCAGCCGTCCCTCGCGCTCGGCCCTGGACAGCGCTGCGATGAGGTCGGCAAGCGTACAGAAGTAGACGCTCTTGCCCGCTTTGACAGCCTCGACGCCGAGCGCAGGCTTTTGCCGGTTCCCGGCGGCCCGAGGAAATGGACGGCCTCGTGCCTTTCGACGAAACCCAGTTGCGCGAGCGTGAAGATCCGATCGCGATCGAGGGAGGGCTGGAAAGTGAAATCGAAGCCGGCGAGCGTTTCGATGGTTGCCAGCCGACCCCCGCAACGCCGTCTTTATGCGACTGTTCTCGCGCAGGGTTAGCTTTTCGGAAAGGAGAATATCGATCGCTTCGAGTGCCGACAGCTCGCCATGCTAGAGGCGGCGGACAATATGGTCGAGTGCTTCAAGGGCACGTGGCATCTTCAGGCCGACAAGGTCATGGCGAATGCGGTCGATCATCGATGGCACGGAATCGAGCGCGGCGTTCATGGGCGGTTCTCCTGTGCCATAGCTCTGGCGACGGCGTCGTAGAAGGCGAGCGCCGCCTGTGACCCGGTCTCCGGATCCATGAAGAATGATCTCGTCATTGTTGACGCGCGTTCGCGATCGCGGCGGTGAGCGAAGGGTTCTGTGTCCTGGTTCGACGCGGCGCTGATGGCGACCTTCCGACACCGGATGCACAGCAATCAGCGCGCCGTCTTCGAAGATTCGAACCTGATTGGCCAAGGTGAGAACCTCGACGAGCCGCCCTGGTGGCGTCGGGCACGCTGGGCGTTTCCACCAACGCTCACCATGCCCTCTCGGGATATCCTGCGCTCAAGCCGCAGAACCGATCGGAACGGAGCCAGTGGCAAGGGACGCAGATGAAGGCGCTCTTCCGCGAAGGCCTCGACGACGACGCGCTGCGTTTTGGCGTGCACGCGCGGGTCAAGGTTGCGAAACGAGCGCGCCAGGAAGAAGTCTTCACGAATATAGCGGAATGGTCGCTCGACCTTTCCCCGACAATCTGAAGTCGGGCGTCAGCCGCGCCAGCTTCTACGATCCCGAGATCATCGCAGCTACGGCATGATGGCATCCCATTATGGCGCCGGCGTTCTTCCGGCACGGCCGCGACGGGGACGATCAGCCGGGGAACGCCTCCGAAGAAACCAAACATCCGAACATGCGAGCCGATCCAGTCGGGAAGTGTTTGTGTCCATGTTGCTTCAGCATAGGTGAAGCTGGATGCGCCGAGCACCGCCATGAAGATCTCTGCCTCGCGGATCTCACCGGTCTTGCAATCAACAATCGGGATCTTCTTGCCGGAATAGTCGACGAAGACCTTGTGCCGGCCGCATGCTCCTGGCGAATCGTCGGCGAAAGCCGCTGCTCGAAACTGCGAAAGAGTTCGCAGAAGCGACTGTAGCCATATCCTTCGGGATGCGACCCACGATACTCCTCCCAGAGGATAAGCAGGGTGACGCCGGGCTTCTTCAGCTCGACGGCAAGATCGGCCCAGTTTGGTTCTGTGCGCCGCCGTGTGCCCTGCCTGACGCCGTTGGGAGTGAAGAGTTGTTCTCGAGCGCATCGTCGGTCAGTTCGCCCGGCAAGGGCCAGCTCAATCCAACCGCCGCTGCGCGCTGCAGATTATCCTGCGCCGTACTGCGCGCTATTCCCAACACGACGGTAATCTCGCGGGAGCTCGTCCCGCTTCCGGCAAGCCGCAGCATTTGTCGTAACTGTCTCATGGTCAGCCTTCTCTTTGCCGGCATCAAAATCTCCCCGTTCATCGCGGGGTATTTGATGCCAAAGTTGCTGACCCAGGAGGTAATGTTCAGTGCTGGCCGGTCTTTGGTTGGGACGGTGGCCGGCTTCATACCGGAATGGTGGCCGGTGTTTGATCGGAATGGCGGCCGGCTTCACGTCGGAATCAGCACGCGGAGGCGGTGCGCCTGTCGGATGGTCCGCTTGTGGCAAATATCAGGTCCAATATCATTCCTATCTCGACCGGACCAAGGTCCATGCCGCCTGCCCGCGGCCGGGATGGCAATGGTCGCCTTGCCCGCTCGGCCGCGTAGCGTTGTTCGAAAAGGCGGCGATCGGGGATGCCGCCAAGCAACACGGCAAAAGTCACCCCAGCGCAGCTTCGGACCCTCCGGCGAGGGCTGAAGCCTGGTAACTTCAGTCTCCTCGGTCCGTCCGAATGGACAAACCTTCTGAAAGCTGACTGAGCGAGATGCTATGCTCAGCCCGTCGGACGAAGGCACGCCAGCGCCAGGAGCAATGTTAAAGAATTTGAAGGGATCGGCCCGGAATTCGCCGGTGTCCTGTGGCCGGAGGGATTGTTCCGAAGCTTTTCCAACCGACGGCAGGTTGCCGCTTATGCCGGATTGGCGCCGACGCCCTGACGGAGCGGATCCGTCGCGCACGAACAAGGTGTCTCCAAAGCCGGAACGCCCCGGCTGCGAACGACCATGATCCAGCTCGCCTGGTTGTGGGTAAGGCATCAGCCCCGTTCGAAGCTGACTCTGTGGTTTCATCAGCGTGTACAGCTCAATGGTGGCCGAGTTCGGAAAGTGCTGATCGTTGCCTTGGCGCGAAAGTTGCTGATCGCCTTCTGGAAATATGTGACGCCGGGGTTGTGCTGGAAGGAGCCGAGACAACGGTCGCCTGAAAACAAACGCTTCCCCCTTTCAATCTTCCGGGGCCTGATCAGCTCCGGCGGATCCAGGTGGGCGGACCGCAATTTGGCCTGGCTTAAAAAGCCGAAGAAGAGAGGTCCCGCCCTCCTGAGCCTTCGCCCGACGCAAGTGGGATATTGGCGCGGCCGATGAGAGCGGCGACCGGATGTGATGAGGTGGAACGGCCCGCTCCGGTCTGGCCGAATGGCAGGATCTGCCCTTCCTGTTACAAACGCTCGGTCGCAATAGCTGGCCGTGACATGGGCAAGCGGCGTGCGCGACCGGGTCTCTATCAATGCTCCAGTGGCGACTGTCGCTTCCAGTTCACGGTCACGACGCATACGCCCTTGCGCACGTGGCTTAAGGCGATGTGGCTGTTGCTACAGTCGGACAAAGGCTTGTCTTCGGTTCGTCTCGCCGAGACACTCGGGGTGAGTCAGCCAACGGCCTGGCGGATTGGTCATGCGCTGCGCCTCATGGTGGCGCGTGACCATATGCTCAACGGCACGGTGGAATCGACCATTTCTATCTTGAGGGCGGGCCTAGAAAATATCCCGATGATCCATCCCCCGGAAGAGGCCGCAAAGGGCAGGCAAAAACGGAAAAGACGCCAGTCTTGGCGATTGTGCAGCGACCGGTAGACGTCACCCCCGGCTCCGGAGTGAGTGATGCCCGTGCATCTGTCGTCACCGGCCTTTCGCTGCGCGCTGCCGTAGGTGCGATTGCACCACAAGTTGAGCTTAGTGCGCATTCGATGAGTGATGAGGCAAAGGCATTCGTCGCCATAGGCGAGCGCTTTGCCGCACACGAGAGGGTCAACCACTCCAGCCGCGAATATGTTCGGGAGGCTGTCCACGTAAATTCGGTCGAAGGTTTCAACGGGCGGGTTCGACGAACCATCGCAGGGGTCTTTCATCACATAAGTCCGGAACTTGCTGACCTATATGGTGCCGAGCCTACCCTTCTTCATGGACAGGCCGGGTTGGGTGCGGTCGAGCGCCTGGATCTGGGTCTTCTCGTCGACCGACAGCACGATGGCGTGAGCAGGCGGATCGCGGCTGCTCGCTAGGCTTTACCTCGGCCGTCATCGCAGACGGCAGACTTCAACGCGCTTGCAAGGCGCAACTCTCCCCGAACCGTAGGTGCGCCCTTTCAGCGCACACGGCTCTCCGTTCAACCTCGGCCCAAGGCCATAGCGACATCACGAATAGCCTGAGGTAACGGTGCTCCGAACTTCATCCCGGATAGATGAAGCCAGCACATGCGCCGGTTATATTGACCGCATTCGTGTCGAACTTTCTCCGCCGGCTGGAGCCTCTTCGTCTCACTCCCCAACGGCATAAATTCGAACCCATCGACGTTATCGCCACCGGGAAGTCGTGGCCAGCCTGCCTGAAAACCGCGCGGTCGGCCTCACGCGGATCGCGAATCTTCGACGTGAAGGAGATCTATATCTGGCGCAATCTTTTCCGTCTTTGAGTCCCATGGGACATGCTCTATGCAGAACGCGAAACAACGCTGGAGCCAGCCGTGGGCGCGACGACCGAGGTGCAGAAGAAATCGAGGTCTTCGCAAGAGAATGGTCCGAAAACGTTCCGCGCGAGTTGGTCTCATCTTGAGTAGCAATCAATAACGATGACACAATCAAGGCTTCCATATTCGTGAACATGTTTTCCATGGCTCTGCTCAGCCGATCAAGTTTGCTAGAAGATTTCGGAACGTGTTGATGCTGGAAAATTGGACCGACGCCTGCAGCGTGGACGACATCGAAGAAGAAGGAGTCATCCGATTCGATCACGCCGGTAAGACCTATGCGATCTACCGGTCTGCTGACGACCGGTATTACGCAACCGACGGACTTTGCACCCATGAACGGGTCCATCTCGCCGATGGTTTGGTCATGGGAGATGAAATCGAGTGCCCCAAACATATGGGCCGTTTCAGCTATGTGACGGGCCAGATAAAGGGCCCGCCGGTCTGCGTTAATCTCACAACTCATCCGGTCAAAGTCGAAGGTGGGCGCGTCTACATCGCTGTCCGCTAGAGCTAGACAAAAATGAAGGGGAGTAACAATGGCAACGAATGATCTCGCGGCAACTCGAAACAAGGGGGGAAATGCAGACAAGGAGCGCCGGACCGAATGGCAGCCTGATCATTTCTTGCAAGGGCCGCCGAAATTGTGGCCGATCAGCCCGGTTGGAATCGTGAAGTGGTTGTACTTCTATCTCGTACCGTGGACTCTGATCTACATAGCGGTTTCCGTCGCAGTTTCGGTCTACCTGACGCCAAGCATGGAAACGATGAAGACGCTCAGCTGGGACTGGATCGCTTTCATATTCGCGCGCAATTGCGCGCTTCTAATCTTATTCGTCAGCTGCCTGCATGTTCCTCTTTATGTCAAAAAGAGCCAGGGGTTCGATCGCAAGTATAATGGCCGCTGGCTTGCCCGAAATAACCCGAACTTCCTGTTCAAGAATCAGCTTCTGGATAATTTATTCTGGACCTTCGCCAGTGCGGTACCGATCTGGACCGCCTATGAGGTTCTGACGTGGTGGATGTTCGCAAACGGATATATTCCCTATGTGTCGTTTAACGAACATCCAGTCTACTGCTTGGCGGTTTTGTTTGCGATCCCTCTATTCCGGAATGTTCACTTTTACCTCATTCACCGGCCGATCCACTGGCCGTTCCTGTACCGGTGGGTGCATTCTGTCCATCACGCGAATGTCAACGTCGGGCCGTGGTCGGGTCTGTCCATGCACCCAGTCGAGCACATCGTCTATTATTCGGGTGTCCTCATTCACTGGATCGTTCCCTCGCATCCGATCCATGCGATGTTCCATATGATACATACCAGCCTCGCGCCATCTCAAACCCACACCGGCTTTGAGAAGTTCATCATCAAGGACAGCATCGAGATTCGGATGGAAGACTACTACCACTATCTCCATCACCGCTATTTCGAGTGCAACTATGGCGGGGGGGGTATCCTGAACGTCGACGCTTGGTTCGGAACGTTTAACGACGGCAGCCCCGAGGCCATGGAGAAGATGAACCACCGCGTCATGAGCCGTCAGCAGAAGGCGCAGAGCGAAGGCCAGTCTTCCTGACCACACAACAGCGACCGAAGCGAATCGGTCGCTGTCGTCCCGCAGGGCTTTGAATCGGCCCGCCTTTCGATCACCCTGTTTCGCCGGCGCCGACATGATCATCGGCGTCTCAACAACGACAAGAAGGCCGGGGGCGAGAATTCGGCATGACGCATTTCGTCAATCCGAAGGAGATCGACGGCGATGTCGTGCCTCACCTCGTCAACATGACCAAGCGCGGCGCCGATCAGATCGGTGGCGCCGACTACACGTTCGACTGCACCGGCAACACCAAAGTCATGCGGCAAGCGCTAGAATCTTCGCATCGCGGCTGGGGCAAGTCGGTCATCATCGGCGTTGCCGGCGCCGGCCAGGAGATCTCGACCCGGCCGTTCCAGCTGGTCACCGGGCCGCACCTGGATGGGCACCGCCTTCGGCGGCGCGCGCGGCCGCACCGACGTGCCGAAGATCGTCGACTGGTACATGGCCGGCAAGATCGAGATCGATCCGATGATCACCCACACGCTGAAGCTCGAGGACATCAACAAGGGCTTTGACCTCATGCATGCCGGGGAAAGCATCCGGAGCGTTGTCGTCTTCTAATCATCCTACGCCGAGGAGGGAACATGGCACAGAAAGTGGCGGTACTTCAGTCAATATGGGCGATGGAGCGTCGGCATACCCACGAGACGGAGCGCTCGCTGGAGGCGAACATCGCCATGATAGCGGGCGCTGGCTATGCAGGCATAAGCACGCAATGTGTCGACGCTGGCGCTGTTAGGCGGACCATCGATTGCGTGCGGGGGCAGGGGATGATCATTGAAGGGATGTGCTTTCCCGCGACCGTGGATGACCTGAAGCCCTGCCTCGAACTGGCAACGGAAATGGGCGTTCATCATCTAGACTTGCAGCCGGACGTCCGGCCGAGGACGATCACGGAGGGGCTCCGCCTCATCGAAGGATGGAGGCGGCTTGCAGAGCAGGTCGATTTTCCCGTTCTGATCGAAACTCATCGCGACAGATGACGACCGACCTTTACTTCGTGCTCGACCTGCTGGATCAAATGCCCGACTTGCCTCTGTTGGCCGATCTCTCGCACTTTCTGGTAGGGCGGGAATTTGCCTGGCCTGTTTCCGCAGAACACCATGAAATGATCCGTCGGGTTCTCGACAACAGTTGGGCCTTGCACGGCAGGGTCGCTTCCCGAGAGCAGGTGCAGATCGAGATATCTTTCCCGCATCACCGAATGTGGTTGGATCTCTTCCTCGACTGGTGGCGGTACGGCATTCTGAGCTGGCGCAAACGCGCCGAGCCTGATGCGACACTGTGCTTCATCTGCGAACTAGGCCCGAAACCCTACGCAATTACCGGGCGAGACGGAAACGACACGACGGACCGCTGGGAAGAGGCGCTCACGCTCAAGGCGGCTATTGAGGATCTGTGGACGGCCGCGGTCGACGAGCCTGCGGCCGTAGCAATTGGAGTCTAGCGTGGCAGACAGCGGGATGGTGATAGTTGGAGCCGGTCAGAGCGGCGTTGCCGCAGCGTTTGAGCTGCGTAATGCCGGCTGGCAAGGCTCTATCACACTGATTGGCGATGAAGTTCATTTACCCTATGAACGGCCCCTGCTGTCGAAGGAACTGCTGGTCGACAACTTTCAGCCAGTGTTCTTGTTCACCGAGCCTGACTTTGTCAGAGCCAACATCACTCTTGTGCGCAACCATGTTGCCAAGATTTTGCCAGATGAGCATCTTATCACCCTGAAAACAGGGGGCTCCGTCGGATACTCAAAGCTTTTGCTGGCCCTCGGTGCCGAGCCACGCACGCTGCCAGTTCCCCTTGCAGACAAGGCCAGAGTTTTCACGCTCCGCAAGTTTGACGACGCCCTTCGGCTCAGAGAAGCTCTTGGTGGAGCTCGGAAGATAATCATCATCGGTGGCGGCTTTATCGGCTTGGAAATTGCGGCGACTGCAGCCAGCAATGGTAAAGATGTTACCATTTTGGAAGCAGGCGCCAGGATTCTCACGCGTGGGGTTCCAGAACAGGTCGCAGCGCTGATCGCCGATCGCCACATCAAGGAAGAAGTTCAAATAATCTGTGGCGTCAGAATTACTGAAATCCAGCACAACGAAGGCCAAACCGTTGTCCAAACCGAAGGCGACGGCGCGTTTGGCGCAGATCTCGTGATCGCTGGCATTGGGGCAATTCCAAATATCGCTCTCGCTGAGGCTGCAGGCCTAACAATCGACAATGGCATTGCCGTCAATGAACGGCTGGAGACGTCAAAGGGGGATATCTTTGCTGCAGGCGATTGCTGTTCATTTCCCCATTCTTTGTTCGAAAACCAGCGTTTTCGGCTTGAGGCCTGGAACAATGCTCGGCTCCAGGGAGAGGTCGCGGCCAAGAATATGATGGGAGCTGCGATCACCTACAGCGCCGTACCCTGGTTCTGGTCAGATCAGTTCGACTGCAGTTTGCAGATCGCCGGGATCCCGACCATGGCGGCAAGTGAAGTACAACGAGCAACCCAGAGTGCTTACATGTCATTTCACCTAGATCGAGAAAATCGCTTGATTGGGGCATGCGGCTTCGGAAATCTCGGCTCGATCGCTAAAGATATTCGGGTATCTGACATTCTTATTGGGCGTCGTATGAGGGTAGAACCATCGTCACTGAGCGATCCTTCCTTTCAGCTCAAATTTCTCTTACGATGAATAGGGGCGTCCCGCCGTTCAAAGTTACAAGATTTTCTCGACTTAAGGCTGTGGCAGAGCCTCCAAGGCTCGCGTTTTGCATCAACCTGCTACCGCCAAAACCGACGGCGGATGTAACGGCACTGCACAAATTTGCCACGCTGCAGGTGGATTGCATTTCACTATACCGATTGTGTCGCCATGTGGAGACCGGTAATTTCTCTGGGGTCAGGCGGCGCGTAGAAGAGGCGTTTTGGGCTTGAATATTGGAGGCACGTTCAGTTCTGGCTGTCGGAAAGGCGCCCGCAGCCGGTTGCGAAGTTCGCCATTGATCTCCGCCGCCCGGACCTGCATGAGCATATGCGCACCATGAAGCGACCAGCGCATCTGCTGCTTCTTGACCATACGTTTCCCGACGCCTGAGTTCACCGCCGACTCGGCGAGAGTGGTGGCGACGCGAAGCCCAGCCCGGTAGCGCTTTCCATAGTTGACGATCGCGCCGCGGTTCGAACGGACATAGGTCAGGAGTTGCTCCCCGAGGCTGTGAAGCCGTGCGATCGAGAACTCCCCTTCCTTCAGTCTTACTAGAAGTTGCTCCAGGTCGCGGATCGCGCGGCCGACCCGCCCATGCCACAGACGCCACTTTACGGCTCTGATGTCCCTGTCGATGGTTGGAAGCGCTTCAAAGGGGACTGATCGGGATCGTACGATTTGATCGGCGATCTGCTGCATGGGCTGGATCTTCATGTAATATGAAACCAGTCGATGAATGTGGGTCATTGGTTTCGGCATGGTGCGGGGCAGCCGCTTTAGAATTTCGGTCCCGTCCGAGATCACCGTCACATCCCCAAAGCCGCGATATCCGACTTCCTGGAGAGTTCGGTGCTGCCGGTGACGAAATAGCGACCGCCCCTTTCGCCCCGTCCCCCGCGGCCGCATCTGGCCACGACGAGTTCGAAATTTCGCGCCGAATGTTGATCAGCGCTACGAACGTGCGCCGTATCAATGCTGATGACGAACTCTTTGCGCCGATCTCCGGGAGGCTGCATCTCTAGCCGGCATCGGTCATCCGTTTGGGACCTCGCGCGCCAAATTTCCTGCATGACCTAGTCGTCGAGCCGCTTGCCGATCCTGATGGTACGCTTGCGCACGGTCGCATGCGTCTCAGTCGGTTCAGTGGGCAGGAAATCGGCCAGCACCTTCGCCGCCTGCCGGTAGGGCAGCATGCTTCCTAGCCGCGCCGTCAGTTCCATCAGCTCCGGTGTCGCTCGATCGGGACAAATTTCCTTCAGCGGCGCGAAGGCAGCAACCATCCCTGGATGGCATCCCGGCATAGCATCGATCGGGGATTGCGAACCTCAACGGTGCCGAAGACGGTTCAGATCCGGCGTGTCGTGTAGTCCTTGACCGGTCGGAACGTATGGCAATCCGGTCAAACCCGGCGAAGAAGGGCATACGTCTCCGCCTCATGATTCACGACCGCGTTCTGCAGCGCTGCCATGATCTTCTTGCTATCGCCGATCGACAAGCCGATGTCGCCGTCGAACAGGCTCTCCCAGCTCTTGTCTATGCGGACCTCCTTCCGGCATGTGTCGCCAAATTCGTTCCGGCCCTCGATCGTAACCGTCCATTCCACCGCCATCGCTTTGTCTCCGATCAAAACAATGCTGATGGACTGCTCGAGCCTAACAACCCGTGTCTGACCCAGAGAAGTTACCGGTCTCGGTGGGCGCAATCTTACATTTAAGTGCAGTGCGGCATCCGCTGCTCACCGCTGCATGTGCTGCCCGAGGGCTTCCATCGTATTCGCTACTACGGGTTCCTCGGCAATCGCCACCGCGCGCAGAAGCTCGCCCGCTGCCGCGACCTGCTCGGCACGCCGGTTTCCGAGCCGTCGGTCGACCCCGCTCGAATGGAACTATCGCGACCGCTACGAGGACCTTACCGGCACTCCCTCCGGCAATGCCCGGCCTGCCATCAAGGGCAGATGATCGTCATCGAAATTTTCGACGTCGTCACCGGGCCGCCGCCATACTGCGATACATCATGAAAGAAGCGCTCAGCTTTCGTCACCACCGTATCGCTCGGGCCGTTCGGTCGCAAAGCCGCGCGGGTCCGGCGGAGATGCGCGCCGTCGCCCCGGGCAGCCTATCAGCTGGAGGCTCCGCGCGGTACTTATATTACCTTGCCGCAACCGAATATCCGTGCGCGTTCGGCGCACGCGACCCCTGCAATCGCTGCGCCCACGACCGCATCCGCGCCGGCGCCATGCTTGTTGCCGGGTGCGGCCTCAACCCATAGCGGCCACCCGTGCCGGCGGCTTAGTCCAATACGTTTTTAGCTCACCGTCGCGATCACCGCAGCGCGCGCTCGCCACCCGCCTTTCCGCGCGACTCCAAGCTAAAAACGCTCTGCATTCAAGCTAAAAAGTCGGCCCTGAATAACGGTTAAGGCGTTGATATTCCGAACGCGTGAAGACGGGTGGAAGCATCCGATTTTCGCCGTTTTCGGCTGGAGTGATTGCAGGCACCAGGCAAGCCAAAGAGCGAGAACCGTGAGGATCAGGCGCAGATTTTGGCCTGCGGCGACGAGCAGCGCATTGATCGCATCGCCATCATGGCCGAGGAGGACGTTGCGGTCCAGTCGGACGTCGGTCTTCATGTGACCGATGGTGGCCTCGATGGCCGATCGCCGTTTCAGTTCCCGACACATGGTGGCCGTCAGGCCACGCTTGCGGCCGGCGATCATCACCGATCCCGAGCCGGCATAGTCGTGGCCGCGATAGCCCTTGTCGACGTAGATGCGGTCCGGATCGACGCCACCGATCTCCACCGCCTGATCGACCGTTGCTGCAAGCTGTGGCCATCGTACGGATTGCCCTCGAACGCCTTGGCCGCCAGCACGAGGCCCTCGCGGTTGGTTGCCGCGATCCCGACCTTGCAGCCGAATTCGTAAGGGTTGCGGGCTTTGCCCTTCGAGATGCAGACCAGCTCGGGCGCGTGCAGGGAGTAGATCTTGTTCCTGTCCTTCGGCTTCTGCGCCAAGAGCCGCTCGACGAGCCCGAGCAACCGGGCAAATCTGGCCTCGAGTTCGGCATTGCCGGCGATCTTGCGGCCGACGTCGCGGAACACCCGGCCGAGATAGGTGCGAAGGCGCTTGAGTTCGCGACGCCATCCGGCGGAACTGCCGGGCATGCGCATAGCGACCCGCCCGCACAGCCGCTGCCTTGGCCAGCCGCATGTGGCTCTGCCTGGGCATGATGCCGCTTCGCAGTCCCCGTCTCGAGTGCGACGTCGACGCTTGCCTTCAGCATTTCCTCCAGCCCCTCGGGCCCGATCCGCTTGCGCCAGCGCGTCATCGTGCTGGCATCGATCGGCGGCTCGTGCTGGAAGAACTCGAAGCCGCAGAAAAACTGCCAATAAGGGTTCTCCACCCAACGCTCCACCACTTCTTCGTCGGACTGGTCGTGGACGTGCTTGAGGGAATGCAGACCGACCATCAGCCGCGTCGGCTTGGCCGGCCTGCCGACCGGGCGATAAAACCGCCAAACGCTTCGTCAAAGCGCGACCACGGCATCAATGCCGACAACCGGACCAGCGGATGGCGCGGATTGATGATGGCATCGAGGCGCTCGCGGAACAATCATTCTTGCCGGACGACGGACGGGCTGGCAGCATTGCAAAAACACCGGAAAACGACGGGATCAAAGGTGGTTTCCGGCATTCTCCAATACTTCAAACCAGATGGGAATCCCTGCAACGCAAGGGTCAAAAAGTTTTTCAGGGCGAACTAAAAACGCTATGCATAATGTTGTGCTACACATTACTCGATGACTGGGAACTGGAAAAGCTCGATGACGACCAACGTCTCGATCCCCTGGAGATCATTGAGGACCGTTACGAACGACGCTCGATCATCGTCACAAGTCAGGTGGCCGTAGATCGCTGGTGGTTCACAACGCCTATCGCATCGATCTCACCGGAGAAAGCATGCGGAAACAGCGGCCTACAAGCGCCGCTGAAAACAACCGCTCGCATGCCATCCTTCAGACGATAAAACGTTCCAGTTGACCACCGGATCGCAGAACGGAAAGTACTCTTACTTCGGCACCATCAGCCAGTTCCAGATATCCATTTCGGCCGCCACGTCATAATCGGGAACGGCGGTGCGCACGGCCGCCTTTTCCTCCTCGCCAATCACCTCAACTAAGAGGACAGGCTTTAGCCGCTCCAACGTATTGCGGGCACCGGCAAGCACCATCGGCTCGGCGCGCTCCACGTCGATCTTGATCGCGGTGCATTGATCCAACCCGAGACTGTCGATCGTGATCGAATGGACATTAAGCGGTTTGCTTTCATTCCCCGCCCCGCTCCCGTTGGTCGAACGGATTAAGCTGGCGCCATATGTCAGATACGGCACATTTGGGTTGAACTTGATCACCGCTTCGCCAACAGCATCCGAAACGCAAGCGTTGTGAAGTTCGACCTCGACATTATTCAGGCGGAAATTATCCCGACACCGCGCTACGTGCGTCGGCATCGGTTCAAAGGCAATGACGCGGCATCCCTGCTTAGCTGCGATTATGGAAAACAGCCCAGTATAGGCGCCGACATCAATCGCCGTCCCGCCCACGGCGCATATTCCCGCCCATCTTACAAGGCTTTCAACCTCGTAGCCTGATCTATTTTCTAAGCAGATCCAATCATCCTGTTCGATGAGATTGGCCGATACAGGCCCTGCTTTGATTTCCAACGTCATCCCACAAATCCTCTTCAAGCATCAATTTTCGAGGCGAGAGGTCCTCTCATGACAGCGGTAGTCGGCGAAATCATAAGAATATTCTTCACTGTCTAGGACATCGCATGTAGCGTGCCAACTGAGAAAAGTATTTCTAAACAATACGGAGTTACTGATGTTCTATGTTGTTTGTCCGACATTGTCGGATATCTGACCACGGAATGTGGCCTGCTTTGTCAAGCGGATCCAGGAATTGCCCCCCTTGGCGCATGCGCACAGGAATATCCTTCACGGTTTCGCCGACCGACCGCCAGCGATTGATGGCGCTCACCAAAGATCGCAATGCGCCGCAGAAGCACGTCTGGCGCGCCGAGATCATCCTGTTGAGCGCAGACGACGTCGGCACCGTCGAGATCATGCGGCAGACCGGCAAGTCCAAGACGTGCGTGTGTCGCTGGCAGGAGCGTTTCGCTGAGGAAGTCTTCGAAGGGCTGTTGCGCGAGAGACGCGGCCCTCGCGCATTCCGCCGCTCGGACCCGAAGTGGCCGAGCGCGTGGTGGCGCTGACGCTGCAAAACCCGCGGGGCGAGACGACGCCCTGGACCGCCGACATGATGGCGCAAGCGGCCGACATCAGCGCCAGCGCGGTGCGCCGCATTTGGAAGGCACACGGACTGCAGCCGAACCGCTGGCGGCAGTTCAAGCTCTCCAATGATCCGCAGTTCGTCGACAAGCCGCGCGACGTGGTCGGCCTCTATGTCGTCGGCCCTGAATAACTGAATAACGGTTAAGGCGTTGATATTCCGAACGCGTGAAGACGGGTGGAAGCATCCGATTTTCGCCGTTTTCGGCTGGAGTGATTGCAGGCACCAGGCAAGCCAAAGAGCGAGAACCGTGAGGATCAGGCGCAGATTTTGGCCTGCGGCGACGAGCAGCGCATTGATCGCATCGCCATCATGGCCGAGGAGGACGTTGCGGTCCAGTCGGACGTCGGTCTTCATGTGACCGATGGTGGCCTCGATGGCCGATCGCCGTTTCAGTTCCCGACACATGGTGGCCGTCAGGCCACGCTTGCGGCCGGCGATCATCACCGATCCCGAGCCGGCATAGTCGTGGCCGCGATAGCCCTTGTCGACGTAGATGCGGTCCGGATCGACGCCACCGATCTCCACCGCCTGATCGACCGTTGCTGCAAGCTGTGGCCATCGTACGGATTGCCCTCGAACGCCTTGGCCGCCAGCACGAGGCCCTCGCGGTTGGTTGCCGCGATCCCGACCTTGCAGCCGAATTCGTAAGGGTTGCGGGCTTTGCCCTTCGAGATGCAGACCAGCTCGGGCGCGTGCAGGGAGTAGATCTTGTTCCTGTCCTTCGGCTTCTGCGCCAAGAGCCGCTCGACGAGCCCGAGCAACCGGGCAAATCTGGCCTCGAGTTCGGCATTGCCGGCGATCTTGCGGCCGACGTCGCGGAACACCCGGCCGAGATAGGTGCGAAGGCGCTTGAGTTCGCGACGCCATCCGGCGGAACTGCCGGGCATGCGCATAGCGACCCGCCCGCACAGCCGCTGCCTTGGCCAGCCGCATGTGGCTCTGCCTGGGCATGATGCCGCTTCGCAGTCCCCGTCTCGAGTGCGACGTCGACGCTTGCCTTCAGCATTTCCTCCAGCCCCTCGGGCCCGATCCGCTTGCGCCAGCGCGTCATCGTGCTGGCATCGATCGGCGGCTCGTGCTGGAAGAACTCGAAGCCGCAGAAAAACTGCCAATAAGGGTTCTCCACCCAACGCTCCACCACTTCTTCGTCGGACTGGTCGTGGACGTGCTTGAGGGAATGCAGACCGACCATCAGCCGCGTCGGCTTGGCCGGCCTGCCGACCGGGCGATAAAACCGCCAAACGCTTCGTCAAAGCGCGACCACGGCATCAATGCCGACAACCGGCCAGCGGATGGCGCGGATTGATGATGGCATCGAGGCGCTCGCGGAACAATCATTCTTGCCGGACGACGGACGGGCTGGCAGCATTGCAAAAACACCGGCAAACGACGGGATCAAAGGTGGTTTCCGGCATTCTCCAATACTTCAAACCAGATGGGAATCCCTGCAACGCAAGGGGTCAAAAAGTTTTTCAGGGCGAACTACCTAGTGTCGCGAACTCGAGATTTCGCTGTGGTCCCCTTGTGCATTGTCTCTGCTTGCCTCTCAACTTAAACCGTTGGCCTCGAGAGGATCTCGACGCCAGCCAGAGGGATGTTACCAGCAGGTATAACCTCCATCCACCACCAGTACCGTTCCCGTAATATAGCTTGACGCATCGCTCGCCAGAAAATGGACCGCAGATGCCACCTCATGGGGCTGGCCGAAGCGGCGCAGCGGTGTTAGGTCACACCATGCGTTTATCACTTCTTCAGGATACTTGCCGGTCATATCAGAGTGGATGAACCCAGGAGCAACTGCGTTCACACGGACACCAGATCTTGCCCACTCGCACGCAAGTGTCTTGGTCACCATGTTCACTCCGGCCTTGCTTGCATTGTAGGCCGTGACAACGGATTGTTGTCGGGTAACGATCTCCCCACACATTGAACTGATATTTATGATCGCCCCGGAACCGCGCTCCGCCATTAGTGAGCCGAACGTGCGGCTGCAGTAGAAGACGCCGTCCAAATTGACGGAGAGGACCGCCCGCCAATCCTCATCGGTGGTATGATTGGTCGGCGCGGCACGAGATACGCCAGCGTTGTTGACAAGGATGTCGGGGCAAAGGTCGATTGTACCGGCGAGATCGCGAACAGCCATTGAATCCATCACATCGAGTTGATAGACCTGCGGTTTGATCGGGAACTGATCTGCAGCCTCCGCCACTCGGATCCCGTTAGTGCCAGTAAGGATTATACCGGCACCGGCTTGTTGCAAGGTAAGGGCAATCTGCAAACCGATGCCGCGCCCTCCTCCGGTTATCAAAGCAGTTTTCCCGGTCAAGTCGAACCTATTATTAGCTGGCCGTTCCATAAGGGGCATTGCTGGTCTCCTGCGCTGTTGCTAACGATTCAATGACGCGTCGATCAAAGAAGGGCTGTTTGCGCTTCACAGCCGAAATTACCTGCGGGATACTTTTTCGCCGTCGCAAATGGGAGATAGAAAGCATGCTACAGCCTTCAGCCGTTCACCTCGGGAACCACAAGTAACGCGCGGTATTGGACGCCAACACAGCAAGACATCGGCGATGTCTTTCAGCCACGCGACGCAACCAAGCGGCACCAAGTCGTCAACGTCGGCCATCGCCGTGTTCGGGTCCAGTTCGCGTACGGCGAAGCCGGTGCGCAGCATCGGGGTATCGCTTCGTTGCGGCAAACCGTGTTGACCCGCATCTTCTCCCAGGTGGCCGCGGCCCATCCACTGCGTCAGCGACGCGAGCGCTGTCTTGGGACGGGACCAGGCTGGCGATCTCGCGCCCACATAATTGATCTCGCTCTAGAAGACCGTCGGCGAACAGGCGGTGTACCAACCGCGAGCGCATTGCGCCGTGAATTCTCCCAAAGCTGCGTGGCGGGGGCCTGAGTTTCGCCATCTTCTCTTCCATCAGCTTCCGCTGGCCAAGTTCTTGGCAAATCCGCGGGGGCGCTTTCTGCCATCTGTCGCCGGCAGTTCCTACTGCCTAGCTCCAAGGAAAGCAAAAGTTGTGCCAATTGAGAAGGGTAGCGTCAGAAAAGACGTTGTACACATATTCAAAGCCTTAAATGAGAATGCACCAGCAGCGAAGCCGCAACCCTTGTCACGGACTCGACAAAACCGACAGCTGGTGTCGGCACCCTGCGTTCCCCAGATTGCTCGAAATCCCTCAGTCTTAGCACCATCAAAATGAAATCGAGCAGGACCACCGGTGCATCGCGCCGCGTGCGGCAGAGCTCGACTTCGATTCGCCTGCCAGCGCTCACGGTGTCGATCTCGTGACCGAGCACAATCGATGCGACGCGCGACGAGGCGCGGTCGGCGATTGCTGCGGCACGCACGTCCGGATCGATTAATCTCGAGCTTCTGGCCGAGGAAGACCTCGCGCCGATGCTGAGCTTGACATGCCTAGACGCCTGCTCGCGGCCGCTTGGCTTGGTGAGACGCAGGAGGCCATCGCCGCCCGAGCAAAGCGGCTGGAGGAGGTGGCGCCAAGACTTCGCTCGAAGGAAGCTGCGGACGTCGTCGTCTGGGTGCTCATGCCCGGCTCACTGGCACCCACAACCTGTCCCCCTCCGGAGCGCGGCGCCTGTTCGATCGGCTCCTGCGGCCACACCAGGGAAATGGAAAGATTGGCCAGTCAACATTCCGACCATCATCCCCCCTTTTTATGTTTTCTCCCCGGCCGAGCGCGCTTTGGCACCGCCGGGAAATTGCTTTGCGGAGCCGCACAGAGCGTGCCGTAGCAAACCTTCTCACCCTTGTAGTTGGCCAGGGCCTGCAGCAAGCCTGGTAGAAGGTGCTGTTTCAGTTCGTCCGGAATAGGCTCCGGACCGTCCAGCGACGTCAGTGCCAGTTCGACCAACTCGATCGCGCGATCTTTGTTGCCGCTCTCGTGATAGTACCGAGCGACCGCCGGGTAAGACCGGTACTTGGGGCCTTGCGGGGGATTCAGTGCCAGGATGCGTTCGGACAGCTCCTTGCCCATCGCGAAGCGCTCAGCAGATGGAATGTGCGAATGGTCATGCGCTGGATGGAAGAGTTGGTCTAGCGCTGCAAGTATCCAATC
>NZ_JAMYNB010000027.1:0-47863 GCF_040318795.1 Mesorhizobium sp. M1004 | reverse complement strand
GATTGGATACTTGCAGCGCTAGACCAACTCTTCCATCCAGCGCATGACCATTCGCACATTCCATCTGCTGAGCGCTTCGCGATGGGCAAGGAGCTGTCCGAACAAATCCTCGCGCTGAATCCCCCGCAAGGGGACAGCCCTAAGTTCCGGTCCTATCCCGCGGTCGCCCGATACTATCACGAGAACGGCAACAATGATCGCGCGATCGAGTTGGTCGAACTGGCACTGACGTCGCTGGACGGTCCGGAGCCTATCCCGGCCGAATCGAAAGAGCAGCATCTGCCGGATTTGCTGCAGGCTCTCGCCAAGTACAGGGGGTGCCAAGGCTTGTTGCGGTGCTCTCTTTGCGGCTGCGCAATACAATTTCCCGAAGGGTGCCAAGGCGCGGTCGGCCGAGGAGGAAAGATAAAAAAGGGTAATTGGTCGAAATGGCTTACTGGCCAATTCGTCCATTTCCCTGGCGTGGCCGCAGCAAGGAGGGTCCATGCAGCACTTAGTCGATTGTTTGCAGCAGGATCGAGGCTCGAATCTTCATGACCTGTGGCCGCATTGCGGCGGAAGTGATGTTCGACGCGAGTTTGCGTGGAAGATCTCGCAGTCGAGGAGGTGTTCAAGGTCGGCCACGAGGACATCAATTGCGTGGAATGGGCCGCCCCGAGCCGCGCGTCGCTGTGGAGGGTCGATATATTCTACACGGCCGTCGGGCTTAAGGATCGAGGAGCGCTCTGGCCTGATGACATCGCCAACGATGGAGATGAGACCCATGGGGCTTCGGACGATTGCTCTTCACTGGCGGGCGGTTGGTCGCTCTGTCGAGACATCCACCGGTTCGGCTTCGAGACGTTCAGGAAGCTCGCGGAGGCCGGTACGAAACTGGTCGACGATGCGACTGCAGCCATCGAAGCCTATTCCGACGTGGCGCCGGCCTGATGAAACCGATTTTGAGGAAGGATTTATGTCAAACCTAGATGAGATAGGGAAGAAAGTCCGAAAGCTTCAGCTGCGCGCGGCAGTTGCCAAGATGAAATTGCGCGACCTTGCAGAGAATCTCACGGGAAAATGGAGGGAGATAGAGGAAGTTGCCGAGGAAACGTCCGCCGTTTTTGCCGAGTTGGATGGTGCCAAGAGAGAGCTCGCTGCAATGAAGAAGTTGCGATGACGAGCACATTCACCACCCGCGACGGCTCCGGATGGGTGCCGGAATATCTCACCGCTATAGACGGCACGACCTGCATCGGCTGCGGCCGCTGTTTCAAAGTCTGCTCTCGCGAGGTCATGCATCTTTACGGCGTCGATGACGTGGGTGAAATCCTCGGCGCCTGCGACGGCGAGGAGGACGATTTCGATGGCGAGCTCAATCGCATGATCATGGTCGTCGATCGTGCCGGCCGGTGCATTGGCTGCGGAGCCTGCGCCCGCGTCTGCCCGAAGAACTGCCAGACCCATGTTGCGGCCGACCAGGTCGCAGCATGATCTGAGGAGACAAAACCAGGAGAACGGCGTTGTCCTTAAAAATCTTTTGTCGCGTCCTGGGGCTGGTCCTCTGCAGCAACGCTCTGATTGTCTACTTCGCTTCTCATTCCATCCGCACAGTAGTCGTCACGACGCTGGCTTGTTCGTTGCTCCTTCAGTTGGCCTATTTCGCAAGCGTGCTCTTTCTGATCTGGCGGTCTGGCTGGGCTAGCAGAAATGGCCGGATGGCTGAGCGTTTCGGTCGTTGCAAGGACGTTGGATACCAGCCGTCAGACGATGATGAGGTCAGGAATGAATCTTCAGACGTGCCTCAGCTCGTTCCGATGGGCGGCATATCGCTGCTCCGTCGAGGCGAGGTGACAAGATCAGAGCTCAGCTTCGCGCCACTTTGGAGCAACCATGAACATTGAGCGGATCGTTCATGACGTACTATGCTTGGCATGATCGTAGTCGACCGCATTCCGGTCGTTCTAATCCCGGGAGATGCAGTTCGGCTCGATAAGCATTGGTAGCTTATCGCAGCAACCCGCATGCCGGTTGCTTTGTCTCGATGACGAATGAGGCGCTGGAAATAGCGACGGGGCTCTTCTGGAATTTTGGAGAACGCAGCAGACCTCAAGCAAACACGCCTCTTAGAGCCTGACCCGAAACTCGGTTTTGGGGGTGGAAGCGGTTGAGTGGCCCCGTCCGTTGTGATTCGTTTGAGTTGTCTAGACTTGAACGGGATCACGACATGGGTTGGACGGAAACCACCCGCCGGCGATATTGCCGCGCGGGGCAGCGAGATGCAAACGCGTTGACGGACAGGGAGTGGGCGTTGATCGAGCCGTTCCTGCCGGGAACGAAGACAACGGGACGACCGCGGACGACAGAACTTCGGGCGGTCGTGGACGCGCTTCTCTACATCGCCTGGACCGGCTGCCAATGGCGGGCATACGCCCTGCTGCATGGATGGCATGAGACCAAAGTGTACCTGAAACCGCCGGGCCTTGCCTGCGCAAGTGAGATTCCCACAACAATATCAACATGTTGCCGTTTATGACGGACACTAGCTAGGCCTCAGATATTTGTAAGCGCGAACAAATGTGGGGCTGGCAAACAGGGTTGTGATCAAACCGGAAAATTGTCCTCGGGCCGCCGGGCCACTGCGAACAAGGATAGCCCTATCGGCAAAGGAACCCGCCCCACTAGGTGACGCTCGAAGGCGAACATCCCGGCAAAGAGTTGGTTTAGAAGGGCTGCCGGCGGGATGTCGTCATGGGTTTGTCCGCCGGTCAGTTTGCTTGTTAGCCGCCGCAGCAAGCCCAGCGGGAACAGAAACGTGCTGAAGTAGCCAATATCCGCGGTCACCAGGCCGGCGCGTTCGATCGCCGATCTGAGGGCGGCGCGGGTATACCGCCGCTTGTGGTGATGCACTTCGTCATGTGCCGACCACATCCACGGATGCGCGGGCACCGTGATTAAGATCGCGCCTGCGTGCCGCAGCTTGGGCTTCAGAGTCGTAAGCGAGGCGACATCCTGCTCGATGTGCTCGACCACGTCTAGCAGCGCGATCAGGTCGTAACTGCCATCCTGGGCTTCAAGCTGGTCCGGCAGCGCCGCGAAGCCGATCTTGAGGCCGCTCTTGCGGCGTGCGATCTCGCGCGCGGCAGCGTCGAATTCGACGGCGTCGACTGCGCCGAATTTTTGCAGAAGATCTAGGTTGCCGCCAGTTCCGCACCCCGCCTCAAGGATTCGTGCCTCGCCCTTCGGCGGCAGACCAAGCTGGACAAGGAGACGTTCGATTATGGCGCGGCGGCCAGTAAACCACCAATGAATTTCTTCGTTGGCGGCCAAGCGCTCATAGATGATTCTGTCCATCGCTCATCTCCGGAATCAGCTTCCTTGTCGGAATCCAGCATCGATCCCCATAGTGGAGCGGACGATGAACAGCGGCCTTCCTTTCACTTCGTTGAAAATGCGGCCGATATATTCACCGAGAATGCCCAGCGACAGAAGATTGAGGCCACCGAGAAGCAGGATTGCGACCATGAGAGATGCGTAGCCCGGCGCATCGCGGCCGGCTATCAACGTCAGCAGGAGGATGAAGACCGCATAGCCAAAACCAAGTGTGGAGACCGCCGCGCCGAGATAGGTCCAGAGGCGCACGGGGACTGTGGTCGAGGTGGTAACACCGTCGAGCGCGAAATTCCACAGTTTCCAGTAGTTCCATTTGGTCTGGCCAGCTTCGCGCTTTTCCCTCACATAGCGGACGTCCTCGGTCGGGAACCCGACCCAGGAGACCAATCCCTTCATGAAGCGCGCGCGCTCTGGCAAGAGTTTCAGGACGTCAATCACTTCGCGATCGATCAGGCGGAAATCGCCTGCCTCCGCGGGTATCGGTCGTTCTGCCATCCGGTTGTAGGCCGAATAGAAGGCCCGCGCAGTGAGCCGCTTCAGCCCCGTGTCCGCCGTCCGGTCGGTGCGGAGCGCGTTGACGATCTTCGCGCCTTCCAGCCAGTTATCAACCAGCTGCGGGATTATCTCCGGCGGGTCCTGAAGGTCCACGTCGATCGGAATGACGGCGTCCCCCGAGGCATAATTCATCCCCGCCGCCAACGCGGCGTCCTTGCCGAAATTGCGGGAAAGCACGACAACCTTCACGGCGAAATTGTTTCGCCGTTCGGCGGAAAGCGCAGCCAGCGTTGCGTCCGTGCTGCCATCGTCGACGAACACGATCTCGTAAGTCCCCCACTTGCCAATCCGCCGGGCAGCCTCTTCGAGGCACGGGATGACGCGCCGGAGGAACGGTGCGATCGCGTCCCGCTCGTTCAGCACCGGAACTACCAATGAAATCAGCCCAGATATTCTCTGCGAACTCATCACCACCCCCAAACCCGCACGAGGCGTCAATCCACGACTATTTCGCTTCATATTCGCCTTCCTTGAAGACGAAGAGATTATTCCCTAAGAAACCTACGATGAGATAGCTTGCTACGGCTAGAATTTGGACAATATAATCACCGAAGCCAAGCCAGGCAGTGGCCGCAAGTACCACCAAGACATTTATGCAATAAGCAAGCAGCATTATCATCAAAAATCGCCAAACTCCTGCGATCGGAATCTTGCTCCGGAAGGTGTATCGCCGGTTCAGCAGAAAGCTCACAAATAAGCCTACTGCATATCCGGAAACATTTGCGGCAATGGGTGGCATTGCCACCCAGCTTATGCAGAAAAAGATCACCGACAGGCCGACAAACGTGTTGACGCAGCCAACGAGAACGTAGCGAAGAGACGGACCAAGCTTGGCGCATGGCACGATGATCTCGAAAGGCTTGGGTCTCGCCACCACTATGGGCTCGGCTCGAATTCGCTTGTCCCTGCCTTCCCGTAGATAGATGACGGCGTTATCATCTTTGTATGCTTGCCGCCAGCCTCCGAGTTCATAGAAGGAGGGGATGCGCCCGTCCCGGCCGCGAGCAACGCCCAAGCAATGTCGTGCTCCGCGATCAGCTTTTCGAGAACCGGCTTTCCTGCACTGCTTCCGGATTTGTAATCTTCGCTAGCAAACCCATCGAGGAAGAGCTGATCGGCCCGCGTGTCGATATACGTCTTGATTCCATGAAGAATCAGCGTTCCTCCCAGATTGTCAGCATTCAACACATTGCCCGACGCGCCATGCTCTCGCACATAGGCGGGCGCGCCCGACGCAGCATTTTCCGGCGTCGGCTCCAGATCATTCTTGATGGCGAGGAAGCAAGCCGCCAAGAGGAGCATTCCGCCGCTGATGGCGGGTAGGATCGTCCCAGCACGTTCGAGAGTGTCCGCTCGTTCCCGGACTGGAGCTCGTGAGGGGCTGGCCGCAGCCAGCTCGATCGGAGGAACGACGGACTCCACATGCAGCGTCATGTTGCTCTCCAAAGCTATGACCAAACGACTGAACGACTTCGTGCGCGAGCTCGCTTCTCCCTCAGAACGGGGACGCACCGTTATCAAGGAAAGGAGAGCATCACTCGTTTTGCGCGTGCACTCAGCCCTCACTCAGTGTTGCTGCATCTCAATAGCAACGGTCGTGCCAGGGCCGTTCGCACGCGTTAAACTTCTGATTCGCTTCCAAAAAGTTTGTACGCCGCAAACAGTGACCGGTGTTTTGAACTGGACAGCCGTTGTATCGTTGTCAGAAATCGGACAAGGATCAGCCGTGGTTTGCGCGATTTCCCACCTCGTCACTCTCTATGAGAGATTGGCTACGCGTCTGTCGAGCGATAGGTCACTCACCAGTTTCTTCGGCTTGCCGTTCTCCTCCCTGCTCCTCGAGCTGCTTTACCCGCCGCATCTCCGTCGGCAGGGATCCGTCGTAATTCTTCTTTCTATTGAAATAGGTCGCCTGACTGGTCCCGGCCTTCCAGCAGATGTCCGCAACCGGCTCCGTCATGGCCCATAAAGCCCCTTTTGGGCATCCGAGAATTTGAGCCTTCGTCCACGAGCGGTCCAAACATTGGAATCGGACTACCAATTCTTGTAGGCGATTGGGGGGCTCAGGTCGGTTAGAAGCTCCTTGACGCTAATATCCATTGAAATGGGCCTCCTCTAGGAGGTTGGCAGGAAGGGCCTATGCCAAGAGAGAACCACTTTGCCAAGGGAAGGACGTTGTCAGTCTTGCTGGAGCGGATTTTGCTGGCTCTGTCCGCCGTAACCACAGCAATCCTTTTCGCCTGGTTGCTATACTACAGCAGTTACGGTTTCTATCTCGAGGACGAGGGTTTCTACCTCAACTCCATCGCGAACCCATTTCGCTACGCAATCAATTGTCCGCCGTCCCTTTTTGGCTTCGTCTATTACTTGCCGTATCAGTGGGCAGGTGGCGATGTTGCAGTGCTTCGCATGGCGAACGTCACGTTTACTATGGCGCTGGGCTGGATTCTGAGCTTCCTTGTGATCCAGCGCCTCTGGACAGTCGGCTGGCCGCAGGCGGCGGTGCTATCGGCAGGGATCGCCAGCATGGCATCACTCGTCTTTCGGCTCCGGCTGCTCATCCCCAGCTACTACGCACTGGCCTTTCAATCGCTCTTGATCGTGACGATCGGCTTGCTGCTAGCCGACCTACCAGGGCGCATGCGCCCAGTCTTGGGTTGGATCCTGGTCGGCGTTGGCGGCTGGTGCTGCTTCATGGCCAAGCCGACCACCGCTGCGGCCGTTGCCCTCGTCGTTTTGCTCTATGTCGTCGTTTTACGCCGAAAGTCGCTGCTGCCCATGCTCGGCGCGGCGCTGGTCGCTCTCGCTCTGCTGGTTATGACCGCCTACTTGATCGACGGCGGCATTACCGGGCTGGTGACCCGGATGGTTAACAGCGCAAAGATGGAAATCCTGCTGGGTGCCGGGCACGAGGTGTTTCGCAGCTTTCGGATCGACTGGCTCGCCGCTAGTCGCTCGCAAGTCGCCATGGCTGTGTTACTGGCGGTAGCTCTTCTGCTCAGCATTCTCATGGGGTCTAGGGACAAGTTGCTCCCATCGCTGGCTCTCGCTGCGGTGTTGATCATAACAATAGCGATTGCGCTGCTGGGGATCGATCCAATCAGCATTCAGCCCTCAACCCTATTCCTGGTGCCGGCCTTCACATGCCTGGGCGCGATGCTCTATCGTAAGGGATTGGTTCTGCGCACCCAGCCTGCCAGCAGCATCGCTCTAGCGCTAACCTTTCTGGTCCTGCCGCACGTGTTCGCACTGGGCTCCAACATGAATTACTGGTACCTGGGTGCCTTCGACGCCTTGTTCTGGATGCTCGCGGTCGTTGCTTTCCTCAGCCCTCTTGCGCAACAGGGACGCAGCCTCGCCACCCTATTGCCCCTGACGGTGTTGGCACAGTTGCTCACTGCATCAGTCATCAATGATAGCGTCCTCAACCCGTTGCGTCAGGCGAAAGATCTGCGCGCTTATACAGCTGTCGTGTCCATGCCGGGCGGTGGAAAATTGGTGCTCTCGGAAGCCCTCCACCACTATCTGGCTACGGCCAGAGCCCAGGCTCGCGCGGCCGGCCTCGAAGTTGGTACCCCGGTGGTCGATCTCACTGGCGGCTCGCCGAGCCTGCTGTATATGCTCGGGACGCGAGCGCTCGGTCTTCCATGGCTGATAGGAGAATTTCCCGGCGGTAGCGCGGTGGCGGTGGAAACCCTCGGACTTGAGAACTGCGCTGATCTGGCCAAAGCGTGGATACTGATCGAGCCAGAGAGCCAGTATCATCTTGACCAAGCCAGTGTCATGGCCTCCTTTGGAGCTGGGCAGGCCGACTACGTCGCGGCCGCTACGTTCGACCGCCCCGTCTTTGACGGGGATTATCCGCATGCTCGGGAGTTTCTGTTCAAGCCCATACGCTTCGCCGCGCCGGCGGAGCAATCCTGCCGCGAAGCCAGGCGACAACGTCCGGAGAGCCAGAAATGAAGCCAATAATGAAAGCTGTAATCTTGCCTTGGAACCCGACTCTCCGAGGAACCCCACCTTCGGCGCAAGCCCATGTTCGAGATCGGCGGCAAGCTGATCTGTGGCACATCCTTAAAATCTGCTCGCACTAGACTTAGACTAGATGTGCGGAAAGTTAGCTGACGAGAACTTCCGCCCGACCAGCTCACCAGATCATAACGAGGGATGTTGAACAGCAATGGTGCTTCCGTAGATGTCCATCATCTGACGGAGACCGTCGCGTATTTCAATCCGCGGCCGCCAACAATGTGCTGTCAGGCGGCTCGAATCCATGAGCTTCCGCAGCGTGCCGTCGGGCTTGGAGCGATCGAATTCAAGTTCTACCATCCGGACAGCTCCGCCACCAACTGGTGTCAGCAACGGCGATGCGAGGCTGAATCTCTTCGTTGGTCGGCGACGGAATGTCGCGATCGACTCGGTCGGAGTGGCGACGAAGCTGAGATCGGGTTCGCGATTCTTGCTGAGCGGCGTTGGCACACAGATGATGACGACGTCCGTCTCGACGGTTCTCGTCAATGCCCAAGCCCAATACCTTGAAGCCTACATCGACGAAGCGGAGCACCACCGACAAGCCTAGACAATTGGAAGCCGACTACGACGCACCGTCGCCGTCGTGTTCCCCTCGCGACCAGGGCGTACTTGATAGTATGAAGTCCGCGCTCCGGTGTTCGGTTTTCGATGAGGAGACTGGTCTATTAGATGTGCGGAAAGTTTGCTGACGGAAATTGCCGACCGACCAACTCACCAGAGCATAACGAGGCTGGTTGAACAGCAATGGTGCTTCCGTAGATGTCTACCATTTGACGGAGACCGTCGCGTAGTTCGATCCGTGGCCGCCAACCAAGTGCTGTCAAGCGGCTCGAATCCATGAGCTTCCACCGGCGTGCCGTCGCGCTTGGAATGATCGAAGTCAAATTCTCCTTGCCATCCAGACGGTTCCGCGACCAACTGGTGGAGGCCGAGCGGCCGTTGCCGACATTGATCGGCCCGGCTTCATCCTAGCGCTCCATCAGAAAGTCGAGCGGCCATGGCTGGGTCGGCGGTCAGCTCATGGTACCGGCCTGTAGGGCGATGCGTGTCGCTGCTGGGCCGCGTGAAGCGATTGATCCGGCCCAGTTTACGGTAGCCCTGGACCCGGCTGGACCCGACACGGGCAGTCTTGCGCCGAGCTTTGCCATATTCAAGGGACGCAAATCTTGGCACAACATGACACATTACCCGGCCTGGGCAATCTGGGCCAACATGTCGCTGTCTTCCTTTGCGTAATCGGCGGAAGTGGCGAACAACCGTTAGAGAAGCTCGGTTCCGATGATGCCCAGTGTGACACCGATCCGCAGCATCCTGGTCGCTGCCGAATGCCGGAGGGGCCTCTTGGGACGGAGCATGATCGATGCCGGCCCTTGCAAGCGCAAATGCCAATGCGGCGCGCCTCCAATGGCGCGCAGTCGCCCACCAAATCCGGCCGAAGGTGCCGAAGCTGGCTACGATCATGGACGATGTCCGAACCTGATGAGCTCGCCTAACGCGATCTTCCCGAAGGCGTATCGCGCCAAGCTCCGCCCGACGGATGAGATCGACAAGACTGTGCTCCGCGTGGTGGTATTCTTCTCGCGCGCGCACCGTGCGAGGCGCGGTGAATCGGCTGCAATCGCCGCCGACCCTTGCCGCCTAGGGCGCGCCCAATGTCGTTGTCTTCTGACGCAAGCAGTGTCACGACATGAACATCGCCCGAAAAAGGCCGAGGAGAGTTACGAGCGCTTTGTGGTGCCCTGGCGCCCGCGCACGCCCCGAAGGAAGGGCGCGAGGGCGCCTCCTTCTGAGGAGCTCGTTCTAACAGCGCCGAAAGATGCCACACCCTCGCCGCTCGTCTCATTCTACGCCACGCGACATGATCTTTCGAAGTCAGGCACTGCGAGCGCGCCCAACACTGCCACCTACCTTGCTTGGTAGTTTTCGAGAATTCCATCGCCTGTTAGTTTGTGGGCCGTTATCGCTGAGCCCAACTCCATCTCAACGGGAGGAACCAGCGAACATGTAAGCCGCAACTGCCACCAAACGTCCTCTGGAGCTCCCGCCCTTCTCCTCATCGGAATTAAGATAGCCTAGAAACATGTTAATTTAGGAGTAACAAATATGAATGACGATTTCTTTGGGGTGGGCTCGCAAGCATACGTAGCAGATTACGTCCTAAAGCCGGGAGATGCTCCGGACGGTTCGGCATGCCTCCTGCTGTATTCTGGCGGGCTCGATACGTCATGCTGTATTCGATATATTCAGGAGGAATTCAAAGGATCAGTGATTGCATTAACGTGCGACGTCGGCCAAACGGAAAATTTTGAAGAAATTGGTAGAAAGGCTGTTGATCTTGGCGCAGAATATATTTTCAAAGACGTCAAGTCAGATTTTTACACTAAATATATATCGAAGGCTATCCGACTTAACGCGTGCTATTTCGATGGGCATCCTTTGGCGTCTTCATTGAGTCGACAGATTGTCAGCGATTGCGCGGTCGATATCGCAAAGCAGAGAAACTTGAGGATCATCGCCCACGGCGCGACAGGGCGAGGCAATGATTCATTTCGGTTCGACAATGCACTTTTGTCCCGCCTGGAAGGCGTGAAGATCCTTGCGCCTATCCGCAATAACCAACTCGATAGAGATCGGGAGATTGAGTTTGCACGCAGACATAAAATCCCGGTATCCGCCACCCGAAACAGCCCTTACAGTGTCGACGAAAATATGTGGGGAAGGGAGATCGAGGCTGGTTCGCTCGATGACTTAAGCTTTTCGCTTCCTTCGGAGGCTCTCGCATGGGTTAAGCTGCCGCCTTTGGCAAGCGGGCGAGGACGCGTGTCGATTGAATTCGACGCGGGTCTTCCAGCGCGTGTCGAATTTGGCAACGAGAGCGGGAGAACTGAAGTCACGAACATTGTGGAGGCCATCACGATGCTAAACACATTCGTAGGAGCCCATGGCATTGGTCTGCACGATCACTTGGAAGAGCGAGCGTCCGGCGTCAAGGTCCGGGAAATCCATGAATCTCCTGCTGCGACATTGATAATCAAGGCACACAAGATTCTCGAACACGCTTCGTTGACCTCAATCGAGCTATCAACGAAGCGTTACCTTGAGACGCGCTGGGTTCAGTCTATGGTGTCTGGCAGAATAGATCCAGTCGTACATTGTATTGACGAGTTTGCGAATGTGGCAAACAGAAGAGTTGCCGGCGAAGTGACATTTAACCTTACGGCAGGGCAGTGCTTTATCGAATCGTTAATGCCTGTTTATGGGCTAGATTTTCGGTCTATATACGGCGAAAATCAGGATGTCTGCTATAATCAGGATTTGGTCGCTCCAGCGATCGAGCTAATGGATGAGCCAATGCGCCAAGCGCTCAGAAATCACGAGATTGCATCGAAGGTCACGTCCGCTCTGCCGGTGTCATGGCGGCAAGGAGCAGCGCCCGGTGAAGGTGGGTGGTCTTCTAGAACACGTCCGGATCGTAGCCTGCGGCCTTGAAGTAGTTCTGGCATTCGGCTGGGTGAAGAGGTCGACGAGCGATCCGACGGCTTTTCACAGGGCTGATTGCCCTCTCGGCTTCGGCGCGCATGAGAGCCTTGAGTTTGAGAATGCGTCGATCGGATTGAAGTCGGGGCTGTAGGGCGGCAGGAATATGAGCCTCGCGCCGGTCGTCTCGATCGCCTCTCGCACGCCGGCCACCTTGTGGGAAGGCGACGATGACGGCCTCCTCGGGCGAGAGCACCGTCGACCTCGGCTCTCTCGGACCGGTCGGCAGATCGGCCATCGAGGCCCGCTCCCGCCATTTGGCGAGGGTCTTCTGGTTGAAGGCCACCGCCCTCACAGGCTCTCTTGATGGGGTTGTCTAATCGCAGCTTGGGCGTCAAGCATCTATCGCGTTGATACGGCGCTGCCGGGTGCATGGTTGTCTTCGCGGTCGACATCGGCCGCCGCATTATGGAGCTTCGCGGGACGAGCCTTCAATGTGGACGTCGCACTTTGCTGAGACCGCGGTGCTACCCCATCAGCGGAATGGCTCGGCTCACGTCCCGGCAGGGGGCGCCTCAGGCGCTCAGATTCTGAACGCTATCTGGATTTACGCCGTGGCTCCTGCACTCGGATTGAAGAGCTCGCCAGTCTTGAGCATCGTGTGCATGATCACCGCCAATTTGCGCGCCACGGCCACGGCGGCTCGTTTGAAGCCGATCCTCTCCCGGAGCTTTAGACCCCATGTACGTAGGCCGGTTTCGGTCGAACAGCGTGTCAGGATGACCGGCTTCGTAGAGAAGCCCTCGCAGATGTCGATCCCCGCGCCGGGATATATGGCCGTCATAATCGACTTCTCCCGATTGGTATCGGCGGGTTGTCAGGCCGATCCAAGCAGCGACAGAGCGAGACTTCTTGAGGTTGTTTGGATCCTCAATGGCGGTGACGAAAGAGGTCGCGGTGATCACGCCGATGCCGGGGATCGACACGAGGGTGCGGCAGGCTTGGCTTTGACGAGCATCCGTAACCAGTTGTCGCCCGAGCTCGGCGGCGCGAAGACGCCGATGCAGACCTTCCTTGACACCGCCCCGCTGGCGAAGGAGAAAAATGATCGCTGCCTGATCCCATCGGACAGGCAAAACGGACCACTCTCAGACGCCAATTGTCCGATCAAGTACAAACTTCTACAGCTCATGCATCACAAGGTACGCGACCTTCTGGTGGCCCGCCAAGACTGATGAAATGGCACGCCGTCTGATGACCGTTCCCGGCATCGGCCCCATTACTGCCTCCGCGCTTGCCGCAAGCATCCAGGATATCTCCGCCTTCTCAGGACCGCGCGAATTCGCCGCCTTCTTTGGGCTCACACCAAGGCAAAACTCTTCAGGCGGAAAGGAACGGCTGGGGCGCATCTCCAAGATGGGTAACCGATATTTGCGCAAGCTGCTCGTGATCGGCGCTCATGCCGTTCTGTTCCATCGCAAGCGTTCCGGCGATGCGTTGAGAAACTGGGCGGATCGCCTGATGGAAACCAAGCCCTTCAACCTTGTCGCCGTGGCGACCGCAACCAAACTCGCCCGTATCGCCTTCGCACTCATGCGCGACGCAACACATTATGCCGGCACACCGACGTAACAGCAGGATCGGCCGAGGCCGCGAGCCGGAATCGAGGGTGACAATGACGTGATGGGAACAGACGAGGACAGATCCCCAACGCCTGCAGCATAGTCGGAGCTTCGAGCTCGCTCTCTTGATCAGGCCAAAGGATCAGCGGATACCATCAGGGCCAGCGGCCATAGCGCCGCAGCAACAGGCCGGAGTGTCGGGCGAAATGAGAAATTGACCCCGCTATTGTCTAAGCGAGGAATGTTACCGAGCGCGATGGGGCCGACATGGCCCCTATCTCCCTCCGTCGCGGCGCAGGGAGCCAGCTCTTCATCCAATCGCCATTGAGGATGATCAACCCTGCCATTTCCATGCGCCATGCCTTCACAAGCCGTTGCACCATTGGTTCTTTTCCTTGAGCGCGATGGACATCGCAAAGGAGCTCGGGATGTTGGTGGAGCGCCCTGCCGCCATTCTATGGTATCGTGATGCAGATCAGCCACGCGATTGACAATGGGCATGCAAACCTCTCATGACTTACGGCCTGTGCGGGGCGGCCAGTCCCTCAACCCAGAAGGCGCGAGAGCACCCGCTCAACGTGTTGCTCCGGTCCGAGATCAGGGAGATTGCTGAGATCTCCAAATGGATTGTTGAGCGCCAGTTCGTCACAGTTTAACTTGATCAGGAGTCTCTTCAATGACACGCTTAAGCCCGAGAACAGCGCCTAGCGCGATCCGCGCCGCGCTATGCACCGGTTCAGCGATGAATTTTGGTGGATTGCTTGGTGGCCGCCCCGGAGGTGGGGAGGATTCAGATCGATACGACACTGCCGCGCCTGCAAAGAGGTGAAGCGTACTATCAGGTTTAGGGGTTTGTCAGGCAGCTCTGGAGCCGCCGCTGACCAACGCTCGCTCTCAATCAGGCATGGCGGTATAGTCAAGCCCAAGGGGTGCCAGTTGAGACCGCCGGAGACCGCTCGTGTTTCGGGCCCACTGCAAGCATGACGGATCGGCCATCACCGCGTCGACGATTTGGCCGTACAACGCGAGGCCAACGACACGATCTACGGACTTGCTGGTTCCCGGTGCGACAAGAGCGAGTCTATCACAAGTAGAACTCGGTCCCGTCCGGTTCCACCGCCGAGCCGACGAGTGCGTCTGGGCGCTCCACCGGAGAGGATGGTAGAGCTGGGGTGATTTGTGGCACAGGATAGACTGCACAAGTTCGGCGATGAGCACCTCTTACCCGGCGCCACCTTCCTTCGCGGGGAAGCGCGAGGGGCCCAGGTATTCCTTCTCGCCAAGAATGGAAAATGGTGTAATCGACCACTTGATTAAGTCGACGGCTCGCTGAAGTATCGCCTCAGTCTCGGCAAGGTGGGGTGAACTGGCGATGACATGTCCGATTAAGTCTTCCCAATCGCCTTTCCTGACGATCGCCGTATTGGGTTCAAGAGACAACTTGACCTTGGCGACGCCAGGTACAGCAGCCGCCTGACTGTCGCCATCTATCCAATCCAGGGTGCCATCGCGCTCAGGAACAAGGAACCGCGCCGCCGCAGTTTCCGAACGGCTTCTGCGCAAATTCCATTCGTCACCGATCACAAGCTTGATATGCTCGGTTATGAGATCAACGCCGAGAGCTAGCTGAACCAGTTCAACACCGGGCGAACCCGCAAGACGTGGATTGACTTCGATGACGACCGGGCCACGCTTCGTCCACCGGATTTCAACGTTGGTTGGCCCCCAGCCAAGCTCAAGAGCTTTTAAACACCTCAGCGAAACATCTGCAATGCGATCACGCTCGTCATCAGTCAGCACGGCCGGATAGGTGCACTCACGATAGACGAAATGCGGTGCGCTGCCGAAGGCAAGGGCGGCAATCCCAACGATCTCATCTCCCATTATGTCAGCCCAATAATGCGGGCCTTCTGCAAATTCTTCGACCAGTATCCTTGGCGACGACCGCCATACGTGCTTGCCGCCCAACAGATAGGTGGTATGTTCGGCCAATTCATCGAAACTGCGGCACAATCGGACCCCCTCGCTGCCGCTGCCCACGGCCGGCTTTACAATCACCGGCAGCCCGATCTCCGCAGCAGAGTTTTCCACATCCGTCGCATCCGTTGCCAAGTGATAAGCAGGCATTGGAATGCCGGCATGCGCTAGGAGCTGACGTTGAGCGAATTTGTCGCAGCATCGTTCAATCGACGTAGGGTTCGGTCCCGGTAAATCGAAATGCCGGCAGAGCTTGCCGACCGTCGCATAGACCGATTCCTGGGAGCTGGTAATGCCAGCAATGTCGTAGGTCGTATGCAGTCGGGCACATTCGCCGATCAGCGCATCGAGATTGGTTGTATCCACACGGATTGCCTCATTGCCTTCCGCCGCGAGATCCTTGTGATGAGCTGGATCAGCCGATAGGACAATTGGATGAAGACCAAGACGTCGGGCAGCTTGGACGAACAGCGGCCCAGTGTTTCTTGTGCCTTCAAGTAGGACGAGCGCTCTTCTTCTCATTGGCTGTCGACTCCTGCATAGAGTGCTGTGCGGTGGTTCCTGCGTAAATCAGCACAGCATTGTTCGCCGCGCCGGCCTTAGACAGTTGCCGTGAAAGTACCACTGTCAGTGATTTGCGGTCGTGAAGATGCTGTGAAGTTATTTGAAGCCTGTGTTGCAAGCGTTGTGATTTCGGAGGGTTGCAATGTGGGTGCCGGTTTGGCCGTTCGTCATCATCACCGGTGGACGGCCTTCGGCGAAGCTGATTTTGCTATTCTTTCGCGGCTCGGGTGACCGCGTGGCGAAGAGCAGGGTCGAGGTTGCAACCCTGTCGCGCAGCCTATGATCGTCGCACCTCATGTGCGGCGCCCGAGCGCCCTTTCGGTGATTGCTGTTCCCATGTAGCGACGAAGCGACGGTAGGCTTCCTCTGCGTTGCCGACCGTCTCGCGCTCGCTGTCGCGCACCGACTTGTTGCTGTAGTCGGCGGCGGATCCCTTTGCCCTGCCGCCGCGGATAGCCGGCGGTCAATTCCAGCTTTCGGAGCTTCCAATCAAGGAGCGCCGAGCGGCTCCAGATGTAGTCCTCGCCCTTGGTCAGCATGTGCCAGACGATGACCGCCAGCTTGCGCGCAGTCGCGACCGCGGCAACGTGCTTACCCGTTTGTCGCGGATGCGCATGAAGAAGGCCCGCAGCGGGCCAGGCACGCCGGAAATGACCCACGTCGCCTCGACCAGCATCGATCGCGCGTGGGCTCGGCCTTGTTTGGTGATGCGGCCATGATAGGCCGGCTTGTCGCCGGACTGACGGACCCGCGGGTTGAGCCCAAAATAGCTGACAAGCTTTTCCGGTGATGAGAACCGTTCGACATCGCCAATGGCCGCCACGATACTCAGCGCGAGGTGACGTTCACGCCGGTGATCGTCATCAGTCGCGTGACCCGATGCTCCTGGAGGGCCGTCTGCGCGAGACTCTTGTCTACTTGTGCAAGCTCACCACCAAAGCGATCGAGTTCACCGGCATGGCGAAAGACGACTCGGCGCTGATGCTCGGCGAGCGGCTGAGCCTCCAGCCAAGCCCTGCCCCGCTTTGAGAACAGGGTGCGGGATCAGGTTGGCGTGCAGAACGGAATGGATTCGGTTTTTGAGTCATCTGGGAGACGAGCTGCGTTCGTTCCGCTACCACGCGACGACGCGTCTCGGTTTCCTTGTCCGGCATCCACACTTCGGGTAGAAAGCCACTCGCATGAAGCTTCGCCAGCACTGCCGCGTCGATCTTGTCGGTCTTGACCTTGGCCCAGGCGATGGCCCGGACCAGGATCGGATTGGCTATGACCACCCGGCCCACAAAAGGCGACAATAATCGCACGATCGCACTTGTATTGCATGTCGCCTCAATGACCATCTCGTCCGGCTTGAGCTTCATTGCGAACTGCAACAGGCGGCTGCGTTCGAGATCGATCCTCCCCGCATCCCGGATTTTTGTTTTGTCCAAGATCGCCATTTGGGCGAATGATCGGTGGACATCAAGGGCAATGGTTCTCATTCCCGGCTCCTTTCCAGGTTCAGCAAACTTGGGAGCCGGCGGGCTACACGACAACTACGGATCCGCGCTCGCAGCGCAACCGGGCAAGTCGAAGGGGGCGGCCAGATAACAACTCGAACTCTCAGTTCATCAGATACTTCGGCCCGCCCGCCATGCGTGCTCCCGACACCCCAATCCCGGTAGGGGGACGCTAGTCGATCCATCCGTGCAAGAAAATACGGATTGGCGCGTCGCGCCTATTCATGCCTGATAACAATCCCATCGAACAGGGCCATCGGGATTATGAACCGCCGATTAGATGGATGCTTGGCTTCAGGTCCTCGCCAGTGTCGGTCCATTTGGGACATACGCCGAGAAGTTGTTAGAGTGCTGCTTGGCCAGATCAAAGCAGGCTACGCGGAATGGTTTCGGGCTATTCTCTTGTGAACAGTTGTCGAAGGTGTCCAGCACTCGCGTTCAGCAAGCCGTACGCAGCCGTCGTGAGTGAGGCGCTGGAGTTGCACTACAACCGTATCAACAATCTGAGGTCGCGAGTGGGCCGACCGCAAGCGCGCCCTTGCCGCCGTTGAATCAACATAACGCCCTCCCTGTCCCAAATCTCCGTACTTCGGGGCGCTCCAACGCGCCGCAATCTGCGAACCGCCCAGAGCAACGGCAGGCTGGAACGAACGTAGACCGAAGTCCTCGCAGCGGTAAGCACTTCGGTGCTTTCGTCCGGCCACGACCCCACCTGCTTAGCCTGGGCTGATCATGCGAAGAAGTCCCCGTTTTGGACGGGGTGTTTGCGTGGAGACAGACGGCGAAATGGACGTCCATTCCGACGGCTCAAACAGTGGGTTTTGCCGGCCGCCTTGAATGCTCGCAGGTCCGACAGGGCGGTGGCAGTGCTCACAGGCGGAGAAGGCGCGGATCGTAGCATGCGGGCTTGCGCGTTGCGGAAGTGGCACTCAAATACGAGGTGACGCGCTGGCGTAAACCGACTGGTCAACCTTGCACTTCCCGGATTTTCGCTACTCAGCCTTTCATCCTTCGTGGATCCGCTTCGCCTCGCGAATTCCATCTCCGGCCGATCCTTCTTCGAGTGGACGATTGCAAGCTTGGATGGCCAGCCGGTTGAATGCGCCAGCGGGTTCATCCTGTCGGTCGACAGCGATTTTGCCAGCACTGGAGGATGCGTTCAGGCCGGCAAAGGGCCAAGCATGGTCTTTGTCTGCGCCGGGGAATGGATCCAAAAGCAGATGAGGTGGATGGCTCCCGCTCCCGGCATCACAGTGCCACAGTGGGTTTACTGTCAGGCAACCCGAGCAAAGGAAGCCATCCGCCATGCAGATTACTACCGTGGGCCTTGATCTGGCCAAGCGCATTTTTCAGGTTCATGCCGTCGACGCGTCTGGGGGCGTTGTCGTACGCAAGGCCCTGCGGCGGTCGCAGGTCCTGCCGTTCTTCGCCAAGCTGCCGCGCTGCCTGATCGGGATCGAGGCCTGCGGGACGTCACATCACTGGGCTCGAGCACTGACGGAGCTCGGCCATGAGGTCCGCTTGATGCCGCCGAGCTACGTGAAACCTTATGTGAAGCGCGGCAAGAATGATGCGGTGGACGCGGAAGCGATCTGCGAAGCGGTGACACGCCCGACCATGCGCTTCGTGGCGATGAAGTCGGCCGAGCAACAGGCGGCCCTGTCGCTTCACCGCACACGCAATCTTCTGGTCAAGCAGCGCACGCAACTCGTGAACATGATCCGCGGCTTGTTGGCTGAGTTCGGCATCGACATTCCCCAAGGTTTGGAGCGGGCGCTTAAGCTGGCGCGCCAGATAGCCGCGAAGAAATCCACATTGGACGCACCGGCAATGGCACTGCAGATTCTGTGTCTCCTGTGCGAGCAGGTGCTCGACACCCATGCCCGGCTCCAGAATATCGCCCGGTCGTTCCTTGCCCAGCAAAGAACGAATGAAGTGGCACGGCGTCTATCGACCATACCTGGCATTGGCCCGATCGGTGCCACTGCGTTGGCGGCCTCGGTTGCTGATCCGGGTCAGTTCCGCTCGGGTCGAGAGTTTGCCGCCTGGCTCGGGCTGACACCTTCGCAAAATTCGAGCGGCGGAAAGGACCGTCTCGGGCCCATCACCAAGATGGGCGACCGGTACCTAAGAAAGCTCCTTGTGATCGGCGCGACCTCTCTGATCCGGCGGGCAAGGCATAAGCCCGAGGCTGCGGATCCGCGGCTCCTCGCGTTGCTGGCCAGGAAGCCAGCGCGTGTGGCGAGCGTAGCCATGGCAAACAAGATGGCCCGCGTGGTGTGGGCTATCATGGCGCGCGGCGAAACCTATCAAGCGCGTCATGCTCCGAACCTTGCAGCGTAAGTTGCACAGAAGATGAGACACTGAAGCAGAAATCAGATCGAGCCGATCAATCGGCTCTATGAGGTTGTAAGAGCGACGCGATGTGATGGCGAGACCGGTCAGGCCGGGAACAGGGACAACCCATGCGATGTCGAAGGCGTGAGAGCCTGCAAAGCAGATTGGGACCTTGTTCGCCGACCCCATCAAGGCCAGCAGCTTCGAACGGCTGCATGAACAGGCCGGACAGAAGACTGCACCCGACCAATGCGCCAGAACAGCGAATTACCTCTTGCAATACGGGAGCCATCCACAGAAGACGTCGACGTCCCTCAGCAAGATTCTTCGGCTTTGCAAGCGGCAGGGGGGCGGCAGGCCCTTTATATGCCAGCTCTCGTGGCAGTGCGCTTCAATCCACCGCTCAAGGCAAAATACAAAAGCCTGAAAAAGACCGGCAAGCCCCAAAGGTCGCTATTACAGCAATAATGCGAAAGCTCTCGTGCTGGCAAACGCACTCATCAGGGATGACCGAAAATGTCCGCAACCCTCCCTTGACCAACACGGATACTCTAATCGCCGCGGATGAACTACAGTGGCACTCAGGCTTCTCACAATTCGATTATTCCGGAGTTTACGGCTTTTATAGCAGCGACCGTTCTGCTAGCAGCATCCAGTTTTCGCATTACGTTTTTTATATGGAAATTGACGGTGTTTACGGAAATCGCTAAAATTTGTCCTATTTCCCACGACGATTTCCCTCTCGCCGTCCACAGAATACACTCCTTTTCTCTTAGAGAAAGGTCAGGAGCTTCCTCGCTGCCACTCGAATTCGCGAACTTCGCGACCCTCAGATGGAAATGTAACGCCGCAAATTGCAAATAGGTAATTGTTCTATTTTCGAATTCGCGGTCCGAGGCTTGAGCAAAGCTCATGATCGCAAACCTGCCACCGGGGCCGTGCAATGGAACGCTGATGCCTGACCTTAAGCCGAACGTCGCAGCCTCGTCGAAAACGCGCCGTTCATCTTCAGTCGTGCTTGCATCGTTGTACACCTCGCTCCATCGAAAGGCGCCTGCCCGCTTTCGACACTTCTTGATGAGAGGATCTATCCGGTCATAACCCATTTCGAAGTAGCGCTCCTGCCACTCATCAGGATAACTCAGCATGAGTGCCGGATCGCGTCGGTCCGGCTTCAACAATTTTTGGTTGGGCGTCAGAGAGCCATAGGCGATCCACGGGCACTCGAAATTCAGGGCAAAAGCAGATAACACGTCGAACAACTGCTCGGTTTGAGCAACGCCATCAGTCTGGTCGAGAAATCGGCCGAACTCGACCGCTAGCTTCCCGGCTGCCGTCGTGAAATGCATCGATGGGACCAAAGAAAACTGGCCAGACACTCTGGTCGGCAGCCCACGAAATTGAGTCATCGGGGGCGTTCCATAGGTTTCTTCTCCGCAGCCATTTGCACCAAATTTGGTCACTGGTGCACAAAGCTGCCGGCTCTAGGCTGCGACTCTGCGCGCCGTCCTCAGCACACCGGCACCGCCAAAGCTTTATCAGATCACCGCAACGGATAGAGCTATTTTATTTGAAGTGTACGTTGCGTAATATTTTAATAAGTACAACATTGGAAACAAAGGTTTAAAGTTTACCGTGTTGCGTCAGTTGCCTTCGTGTGTCATACGACGATTGAGGGTCAATTCCGCGATTGGTCGGCTAAGACGTGCATCATGCTAGTTTTAAAAAGCGGCTGGCCGAGTGTACTCCGCCGACTGAGCGCGAGGATCGGGACGATGCGCTTGAGCAATCTAGGAACGGAGCAATTTCCGGGAGAAGGATCGAAGCTTCGTCTTTCATCCGTCTACGCACCTAGCCAAGCACAGGCTCGGCGAGACGCCAAACCGGATTATCGCCGGTGCAGAAGGCATGTACATCTGGGATACGGACGGCCGAAAGGGCCTTGACCGTCTCAGCGGGCTCTATCGCGTCAGCGTCAACGCGACTCCGCGATCAGTGTTACGACCTTCCGATTGCTGAAGGCACGGGGCGGGGTACGATCCTGACTTAGCCGTTGGTGGCGTTGACGGTTGCTGGATCGTGATCGGGGTATGCGATCTTTGATATGATTAGAGTGGGAACGCTGGGCCTCAGCTGCGTCATGACTGGCAGTGCCGCCATCTCGAAACGAGATGGGCGAAAGGCGACAAATATATTGGAACGTCCGCTCCATCGTTGTCCATACTGCGGATAAGGGCTGAGCGGCGTTGCTTTGGCAAGGGAGGCAAGGCGTGAAGTCCTTCAAGCTTGCTTGTTTAGGGAGACATAACCATGGCCGTTGAGAGCCAAGGGTTGACCATTGTGATCAATCATCCAGCCGCGGAGCATTACGTCCAACTCATTCGCGAGCGTTTCCCACAGGTTCGTGCCTTGGCGGCGCCCGACTCTGACAGGCTGGAGTGGCACATAGGTGAGGCGGATGCACTGCTTGCTTTTCGCTTTCCCGTTGAGGTCTTCGATAAAGCGAAGAAGCTGCGCTGGTTCCAATGCACCGGCGCAGGGATCGATTCCATCTTTCCAATTCGCGAGAGGGTGGGCCATCTGAAGGTTACCAATGCACGTGGTATCCACGGCGATGTCATAGCGGATTATGTAATGGCCGGCGTGACAATGCTGCACTGGGATTTCCGGAGATTTCTGCAGGAGCAGAAGGATCGGCAATGGAATCCGCGCTTTATAGCGCCATTGGCAGACAAGACCCTTGGCGTCGTCGGATTGGGCGCGATCGGAGGGACCATCGCCAGACGCGCCAAGAGCGCGGGCATGACGGTGGTCGGCTCGAAACGGGATGTCTCCGTCCCCATCGATGGTGTCGACCGGCTGTTCCCCTCTGGTGCGCTTGAGGAAATGCTGCCGCTCTGCGATTTCGTGGTCCTGGCGCTGCCGGCGAAGCCGGATACGGTGGGGTTCATCGGGGCGGCCGATATCGCGCGCATCAGGCCCCATGCATTTCTGATCAACATCGCGCGGGGCAGTGTCATAGTGGAAGCCGAACTGATCAAGGCACTGCAGAGCCGCGCGATCGCCGGTGCGATGCTTGACGTATTCGAGCGAGAGCCACTGCCGCAGGAAAGTCCGCTGTGGGACATGCCAAATGTGATCGCTACCCCCCATGTGGCGGGAAGTCCGACGAATTATACGGAGCGAGTGTTCTCCATCTTCGCTGATAATCTCGATCGGTTCCTGAAGGGTCAGGCACTAACAAATGTCGTGGACCTTTCGCGCGGCTACTGACTGCGGCCCAATGCCGTTATTCCTGCGGGCATCTGCGGAATGGTGAATTGAGATGAATGTAGCAGCGGACGAACAGACTTTGCTTCGGATAATACTCTTTGTGTCCAACGGATCGGCGGCCACAACGGGGCGCGATTCTTTTGATCGAATGAAGGGCGGGGATGTCCTCGCTTCAGTGAGCTCTTCCCTTTCAGCGACCTACGGCGAGGCCCGCGGCAAACTTCTCGCAGCGGCACCTCAAACGCGCGCGTACGTTCTGCCTCAGCTGAAGGAGGTGCTGTATTCGGCCTACCGCTTGGCGCGTGCGGCCGCCGGCATCGACAAGCGTGTGACGGTCCACACGCTCAGGCACAGCTTCGCCACGCATTTGCTGGAGAATGGCACCGACATTCGCATTATCCAGGTGCTGCTCGGCCACAATAATCTGTCCTCGACGGCGCGCTACACCAAGGTCTCGAACGGCCTAATCCGGCGCACGACGAGCCCGCTCGACCGGCTGAACGTCAAGGTCGTGCCGCCGGGCTGATCCGGTCCCGCCCATGCCGGCGAGACTGGAGGTGGCGGATATCTTCCGCCGCCATGGCGAGGCGTATCGACAGGCCCATGACGGCCGTCTCGGGCGCGTCGAACGGCGTGTGATGAGCGCCATCGAACTGTGCCGGACAGCCAAGCTCATGTCGAGGGTTGCCGCTCCTGCGGGACGATCCGCGTGGCCTATAATTCCTGCCTTATGGGCAGATTGCGCATTTCGCTGATTGTGAGCACGCATTTCAGGCGATGGTGAGCGCTCATTTCATTTGATCGTGAGCAGCTATTTCACGCGATCATGAGCGGCCGCTTCGACCGACCTGTTTATTGATTCAGGTGTTTGCGGCTGCGTCAAGAGCGTGGGCGCGAGCGTTCTGTTTTCGCATGCTTTCTCCGGTGAGTTGAAGGCGGGGAGCGTTGTGAACGAGGCGATCCAGAATTGCGTCGCCGAGGGTGGGATCGCCGATGACGTCGTGCCAGTGTTCCACGGGGATTTGGCTGGTGACGATGGTCGAAGCGCGGCCGTGGCGATCATCGAGGATTTCCAGAAGATCGCGGCGCTCGGCGGCACTGAGAACCGACAGGCCCCAGTCGTCGAGGATAAGGAGCTGAACGCGCCCGAGCATCTTGAGCAGGAGGCCATAGCGCCCGTCGCCGCGCGCCAGCGCGAGTGCCTCGAACAGCCGCGGGACGCGATGGTAGAGCACCGAACGATTGTCGCGGCAGGCTTTGTGGCCGAGCGCGCAGGCAAGCCAGCTCTTGCCCAGGCCGATTGCGCCTGTGACCAGCAAGTTCTCATGGCGGTCGATCCAGTCGCCGACGACGAGCCTGGCGAAGACGGCGCGGTCGATGCCGCGCGGGGTGCGCAAATCGACATCCTCCACGCATGCGCTCTGGCGCAGCGCGGCGAATTTGAGCCGCGTCGTGAGCCGTTTGGTGTCGCGCTCGGCGGCTTCGCGGTCGACAAGAAGACCGATGCGCTCCTCGAACGACAGGGCCTCGAGGTCCGGCGATCGTCGCTGTTCCTCGAAGGCTTTGGCCATTCCGGCCAAGCCGAGTGCAATCAGCCGTTCATGGGTGGGATGGGTGAGCATTGAGATCTCCATGGTTCAGTGGAAATAGCCCTGACCGCGGATGTTGCGGTGGCGCAGGGGTTGATGGTCGGGCGTCTCGTCGAGGAAAGCGCGATCAAGGCCGTTCTTAAGGATCGAACGGATCGAGGCGACGGAGCGTGCCTTGATGAGGATGCCACGTTGGCAGGCTGCGTCGACGCGCGCGTTGCCGTAGCTCTTGGTCAGAGAAAGAATGCCGAGGCAGGTGCGAAAGCCCTGTTCGGGATGCGGCCGGTCAGCGATGACAGCTTGGAAGAAGGCGGCGGTGGAAGGCCCGATCCTCTCGCCGGCCGCGATCAATCCTCCTGGCGTCCACTTGCCGTAGCGGCGATGCGCCCCCCCAAATCAGCTCGATCTGCCCATCCAGATATAAACTGAGTTTAACAACAGCGTAAACTTTTGATTATTCTCAGGACGCCATCCGGTTCTTATTATCAACTAACTGAGCCGCGGGCCCTGATGCCAAACGACTTTTGTTGAAATCCTTATCCATTGGTAGGGCTGGATGATGCTGACGCACCGGTAAGATCGGCGGCGTACCCCGTCTGGTGAGCTGCGTCTCTTTTGTTTGGAGCAACGTTTTGGATCATGCATTTGGATAAGAACTCGAGGCCTATCGTCGGATGCTCCGCATCCGTCGTTTCGAAGAAGAGGGGATGCGCCTGTTCAAGGGCGGCAAAATCCCAAGTAATTTCCATGTGAGCGCGGGTCAGGAAGCCGCCATCGTCGGGGCGTGTATTGCTCAACGAAACGATAACGCAATGACCGGGACGCATCGTTCGCATGGCCATCCGATCGGCAAGGGTGGGCGCCTGGACGTCTTTATGGTTGAACTAATTGGAAGGGAGGGCGGCATTTGCAAGGTGCGCGGGGGTCGATGCACCTTGCGGACAAGTCGGTTGGCATGGTCAGCGAATCGGGCATCGTTGTCGGACATTGCTTTGGCGACGGGGTGCGCGTTCAGCGCCAAGGTGCGGGGGCGTCGATCAGGTAACTCTTGTTTCTTTGGTGATGGGGCAGTGAGCCAAGGCACCATCCATCAGAGCCTCAACATGGCCTCCCTGTGGAAGCTTCCGGTCATATATTTTTGCGAAAACAATGGGTACGCAATCACCACCTCGGTGGCGCAAAGTCAGGGGCAGCCGGGCATCGCGCTGCGGGCGGCCGGCTACGGCATGCGAGGGGTAGCGGTCAACGGCCAGGACGTGAACGCCGTTCATGAGGCTACGGCACAGGCCGTCACACGAGCACGCGCGGGCCCTACTCTCATAGTAGCGAATACCTACCGCTTCGATGAGCACAACTTCGGCTTGGCGGTTCCGGGCAAACCTTACCGATCGGCTGAAGAAGGCCTACAAACGCGACCGCGATCCGATTGTGCTGTATCCCCCATCTGCTTCTCGATCTGCGTAACTCAGCCTCGACTTTGGCACGCCACGCGGGCGTATGCACGCCCTGCGCAATGTCTCGCTCGACGTACCGGCTGGACAGGTGGTCGGTGTCAACACAACGCCCAACTGGAACAGCTAGTTCAGGAACCGCGGGCCAAGTTGCAGCCCCCGACCCAAGCTTTCGAAATGAAAATTGCGGAATGAGAACAGGACCATGGGAACTATTAAGGATCAGCTTCGTCTCCGGCTTTCGGAGCGCGAGGGCGAAATGCTGAGTTTCTTGCGCCGTTTGATTCAGATCCCGACGCCGAATCCGCCCGGCGAAACGAAAGCTGCGATGGACTTGGTTGCGCAATTTCTTTCACAGCGTGGAATACCATACGAGATCGTCGCGCCTCACCAAGGCATGCCTAACCTCATCGCCGAGTTTAGCGGCGGAAGCGATGGCCCGAGGCTTGTCCTGAACGGACATCTTGATGTGTTCCCGGCGGGAGACTTGAGCAAGTGGTCTTACGATCCCTGGGCTGCGACGGAAGCGGATGGGTGCATATATGGGCGGGGTGCATGCGACATGAAGTCTGGCACAACGGCGCTTTTGTTCGCCTTTGCCGCACTGCACGAAATACGACAGCATCTGCGAGGTTCACTTGTCCTCACGGTTGTTTCGGATGAGGAAACTTTTGGCCCTTGGGGCGCTCGATACCTGATTGAACATAGGAAAGAAGTTCTCGGGGATTGCCTGCTGAGCGGCGAACCTACCAGCCCTTACGCATTGCGGTTCGGCGAGAAAGGCCGTCTGTGGATCAAGATCCGCGTCCGCACCCCAGGCGCTCACGGAGCCTACGTTCATATGAGTCAAAATCCGATCGGGATAGCCGCCGATCTGATAGCGAGGCTTCAGTCACTCAAAGAAATCCGCAGCCCCGCGGATACTGCTCTCACGATTACCCTTCAGAAGAATGCATTGACCATCGACAAGGCCTACGGGCTAGGGGCGTCGGGTATTATTTCATCGACGACTCTGAATTTGGGAGTGATCAAAGGCGGCGTGAAAATTAACATGGTCCCCTCAGACTGCGAGTTTGAGGTCGATATACGCACGCCGCCGGACGTGTGTCTTGAAGACGTGATGGAGCGTCTAAGAGAAATCATAGCCGGCTTCCCCGGAGTCGAACTTGAGGTCATGGATCAAGATGCCGCAAGCACTTCCCCCCCGGAGCATCCGATGGTCCACGCTCTAATCCGAAATGCAAAGCAGGTATCCGACGTTGAACCAAAACCGATCATCGCCCTGGGCGGATGTGACGCGCGCCTCTGGCGCTACGCTGGGATACCGGCATTCGTTTACGGTCCATCGCCTACTGGGATGGGGACCGCCGATGAGTTAGTGCGGGTTGATGAATTTTTGCACGTCGCAAAGACACATACCTTAGCGGCCTACGACTACCTCAAGTAGAGAAGAGCGGTGGAAAGTATCCAGCCGCCGGTTGAGAAAGGTGGCTGCACAGATGAGGACCAATTCCGCCAGAAACCCGATCCCTGCAGAAATGCTGCGGAACCGAGTTAAAAGATGCGCCTTTGTGCGTCGTGAGGCACTAATTTGCAGCAAAGCGCAATAGGCTTGCAATTGCCGTTGGACGAGTTTGAGCCAAGCGAATGCAATATGAATGCCTGTTGCGGAACGCTGCGGTACGGGTGAGATGTTGACAATCGGAAACGTTCTCGGTTGGCAAGCGGCTCGGGATTAATCCGCCCCAACCAGCTCGATAAGGGGAATTGAAGCATGACAATCTGTCGACGCAACTTCAAGGCAGGTGGCTGCCGGACGGACATTCTATCGCATCAATATCACGCGCAGTTGGTGGCCCAACCGCGCAGTCGGAATTCTAGGCGAGTTCGACGCGTTGCCCGAGCTCGCTCAAGTTTCAGGCGTCACCGAGCATACGCCAACGGCGAAGGGTGCGCTAGGCCACGGTTGCGGCCACAACCTTCTTGGTGCCGGCTCGGCACTCGCTGCAGTCGCGTTGAAGGATGCGCTGATAGCCGAAAACATCAAGGGCACCGTGCACTATTACGGCTGCCGGCTGAGGAGGCCGGCGGGGGTAAGACATTCATGGCTCGCGCCGGCATCTTCGACGATCTCGATGCTGCTGCATCGGGGGTTCGTAACGAGGTGATGACCAAATCGTCGATCGCCGCGATAGGGGCTCGCTTTCGATTTAAGGGCACCGCCACTCATGCAGCGATGTCTCCCCACTTGGGCCGTAGCGCGCTAGACGCGGTGGAACTTATGAATGCGGGTGTGAACTATATGCGCGAGCACATGCCCTCATACGCGCGTGTGCATTACGCCATCACCAACACCGGAGGTTAAGCGCCCAACACAGTATAGGCCTGTGCTGATTCAGTTTATTCCGTGCGCTCGCCGGATCTGCCGGATGCTGAGCGCCTGTTCGGCCGCGTGACGAAGATTGCAGAGGCCGCTGCCATGATGACCGAGACTTCCATGACCGTTCAGATCATTGGCGGCTGCTCGAACGTCGTACTCAATAAAGTGTTGCAGGACATCATTTATGAGAACATGCGCCGTCTCGGCCCGCCAGCATTCGACGAGGCCGATTTCGCTTTCGCCAAGGAACTCCGCGACGCCGCGTTGACGGACTACGACGTGCTGGCAAGCGTTGCGCCAAACTATGTATCACTCAAGAACAAGTTCCTGGTATAGATTAGATGATGGAAGATGGAAATTTCGATAACGTCGGTTCGACAGCTACAAATGTTACGGATGGCTTCACGATGGTTGCGGTTAGTGACCTCATGATAAGGCGGCCGATAGCAAAAAATCAGCGTAGCGGATTCGGGGATGTTGCCGAAATTCTTCGAAGTGCCGACGCCACATTCGGCAATTTGGAGACAAATGTCTTCGACATCCGAACGTTCAAGGGAAGCCCACAGGTCAACGGCGATTCCTATCACGTCGGCCCGCCAGAGCTAGGTCCTGATTTAAAAGCAATGGGATTCAATCTACTGTCTTTTGCGAACAACCATACGTTCGATTGGGGCCTTGAAGGTATGCGGGAGACGAGTCAAATACTTGACCAGACTGGTATTACCTACGCCGGTGTGGGGGAGAATTTGGCGCAAGCTGGTGCGGCCCGTTATCTGGAGACGGCACGTGGTCGTGTGGCGTTGGTGTCGTTCGCTGCAACATTCACGCCAACGTCGCGTGCGTGCGATCCCGCTGGCGAGGCGCCAGGCAGGCCAGGACTAGCCGCCCTTCGTTTGACCAATAGTATCGTAGCGCCGCCGGACATGTTCGAAAGTTTGAGGTGGATAAGCAATGCGTTGCCCGACTCCTCAAGCCGTCAGGGCGGAGACCGGGTCGTTCTCGCCGGGGCGACATTCAAGATCGGCGACAAAGTTGGTTATAGTTTCGAAGCGGACCCGCGCGATATTCATGAGATCCTACGAAACGTTCGCCAAGTTAAGCAGTTCTCTGATTTCTTGATTGTTAGTAACCACGGTCATGAGCCGGAGGGCAGTCAGGAGCCGCCCGATTACGAGCAATCCTTCGCGCGTAGGTTGATCGACACCGGAGCTGACGCCTATGTCGGGCACGGGCCGCACCAGTTGCGAGGCATCGAGATCTATAGGGGCCGCCCGATTTTCTACAGCTTGGGGAATTTCGTCTTCGACAATCTTCAGACGGTCGAGGGGGCCGACTATTTCGCCGAGTATGGAAAAGACCCTCGGATCGACACGGTAGCCGACTTGTTGGTCGAGGCAAACAAAGGGTGGGCAATTCCAGAGTTCTACGAGAGCATCGTCACCGTCAGTCGTTTTGAGGGCAACCAGCTTTCTGAACTGAGGCTCATTCCGGTCGAGCTGGGCTGCTCCGAAAGGTTGGCAAACCGGGGGGTGCCGCGTCTCGCGTCTGGGCCGAAAGCAGTAGCCATTCTGGAGCGTCTACAAAAGCTCTCCAAGGCATTTGGGAACGATATTACCATCGAGAATGGAGTTGGGGTCATAAGGGTGACCAGCAGTTCGCCAGAATAGTTGCATTCTATAGTGGCCGCACCATGACGGATTGTAGCTAGCGCTCTATGACTGCCATTAGGCGCCGTTTGCCCCCGCCTGAGCTTCACGCAACTTCAAGCGCTAGGCGATACAGTGCGATTTTGGCGCAGCTCAGCTCCTTCAGCCCTTCAAAATCTGATAGCGGCAGGACTTGCATTCATGACAATGCAAACCACGCGCTCTTTGGGAATCTTGGGCCTCGAACCGGGCCCACAGCTCACGCCGGAGCCTCCCGGAGCGGTGCTGCATCCATCCAGCTTTCACTTCCCGGTCATCTCGGAAACGGAAGCGGGGGGGCGCCCGAGAAAGTCTCCCGCGGCGATCCCGCGCTCAAGTCAGCCTACATCGCTGACGCCCGGCGTCTGGTCGAGCGTGGTGCAGTTGCGATATCTTCGGACTGCGGCTTCTTTATCCGACACCAAGCCGCCGTGGTCGCGTCGGTGAATGTACCGGTGGCGTTGTCGAGTCTGCTCTTGTAGCCTACCTTGCTTCGCCAGCTATCGTCACCAGCCAAGATTGCCTTACTAACGTTCGATTCGACACGTTGCACGGAAGATCTGCTCGGGATCGATGATCCGGCCGAGCGATCACGAATCGTCATTGGTGGCATCGAAGTCATCGAAGGGAGCAAGTACTGGCATGACTCGCGTAAACGTACGCCGCCTCCAGTCGATGTGAGTGCGTCGGCCGTGAACTATCCGCAAGCCGTTGATCTGGCATCCTGATTAAGGCGGACGACGGCTTTGGAATTGCAGGATTTGCGGTGTTTGGGGGCTGTTTTCCTGCAATTCGATTTTGCGATTCCCTTGTGCTGCGGAGCGTGATTCACTCGGTTCGGCGGCGGCGAATCGAGGGGACGGCGAGTGTCCAGGCCACGCGAGAAGCGCGAGACGGGGAGCAGGACCTGTTCCGCTCCAGGCTCGATCAGATCATCAACATGAAGCACGAGCGGTGCGGCTGGCGCAGGCGATCGACTGGCCGGTGCTGGAGGAGCGTTTCGGCGCGGTCTATTCGGACGGCCCTGGCATGCCGCCGCTGCCGACCCGGCTGATGGCGGGGCTGGCGATCCTCAAGCACACCTTCAACCTGTCGGACGAGGTGGTGTGCGAGCGCTGGGTGGAGAACCCCTACTTCCAGTATCTCACCGGCGAGGCGTTCTTCTGCCATGCGCTGCCGTTCGACCGCTCGTCGATGACGCGCTGGCGCAGTCGCATGGGCGAGGAGCGGATCGTGGCGCTCTTGCAGGAAAGCCTCAGCCTTGCGGTCAAGACCGGGGCGATGAAGCCGGCCGACACGCGCCAGGTCATCGTCGACACCACCGTGCAACCGAAGAACGTGATGTTCCCGACCGACGCCAAGCTCATCCACCGGGCGCGTGAACGGCTGGTGCGGCTGGCCAAGAAGACGGGTCTCAATTTGCGCCAGAGCTATGTGCGGGTCGGCAAGCTGGCGCTGATCAAGCACCAACGCTATGCCCACGCCAGGCAGTTCAACCGGGCCAACAAGGCGCTGCGCAGGCTCAAGACCTATCTCGGCCGGACCCTTCGCGACATCTCCCGCCAGATCGCCGGCGATGCGGAGCTGGACGCGCTCTTCAAATGGCCGCTCTACCAGGCCGCCACCGTTCTCCAGCAGCGTCAGCGCCAGCGCGGCCGCAAGATCTACAGCCTGCACGCGCACGAGGTGGAATGCATCGGCAAGGGCAAGGCGCATGCGCCCTACGAGTTCGGGGTGAAGGTGTCGGTGGCCACCACGCTGAAGCGCTCAAAGGGCGGCCAGTTCGCCCTGCATGCAAAAGCGCTGCCCGGCAATCCCTATGACGGCCACACGCTCGCAAGCGTCATCCCCGACATGGAAAAGGCCATCGGCAACGAGATCAGTCGCATCCTCGCCGACGCCGGCTATCGCGGCCACAACGCACCGCAGAGCCACACGTTCAGAGTCTTCACCAGCGGCCAGAAACGCCGCCTCACCCCGGTCATCAAGCGCCAGATGCGCCGTCGCTCCGCCATCGAGCCCGTGATCGGCCACATCAAGGCCGAGCACCGGATGGGCCGCAACTACCTCGCCGGGAAGCAGGGCGACGCCGTCAACGCCGTCCTGGCCGCCGCAGGCTACAACTTCTCCCTCGTGCTCAGGTGGCTGAAGGCTCTTTTGTGGCTTCTCATCGCCGCCCTCCAAAGTCAGCCGAAGGAACTCGAAGCCTGATCCCTCTCATTGTTCACGGCCGACGAGTGCGCTCGAAAAGGATGTCACCGCCTGCCTGGCTCGTCTTCGCGCCGCGCATCCTGACATCTCGATGATCCTATTGGAATGCAGCGGATTCCCGAGGATAGCTCCAGCGATCCGTCATTGCACACAGCTTCCTGTGTACGACATCACGACTCTATGCCGGATGACGTACGCGTCTGTTGCCTAATTTAATCCCAACAAAGCCCCGGTGTACGGAGCCGTGGACGGCGATGCCGCAGAAGATGAGTGTCTGTGCGCAAAAGGCTTAATAGCACTCAAACTAGCTCAACGATTCTTGACGTTATAGGACCTGCAGACAATGAAGACGTTCGACAGCTTCCATCTTACTGCCTCTGATCCATCACCCGTTAATGTAATCTGCGAGGGCATTCCCAACCTTCTTCGCCGAAGGCGAGCGCAAATGCCGCTACCGCAATCGAAGAGGTCAGAGCAAGAGACATGGCGCACGCTGCTCAGCCGATGCAGCAAAGCGCTGTAGTCGCCCTTGCGGCACGATCCGTCTGAACAGCTATTCGGCGCCCCATCGCTTGGCGTCTTTGGCCCTGCATCCAGGCGAGATCGATGGGGCTGCACGCGATCTCGGAAATGCCCGAAGAAACGACCGAATCCGTCGAGGGTACCCAACCACGAAGCTTCGATATGAATCAGCTCTATACCAGTCGCTATCTTTTCCGTCTGCGATACCGCCGCCCCATCGTCTATTCGAAGGAGAAGATGAGGCCGAGCATGAGCTGGCACAACTGCGTCGCCGGTCGCCTTTGGCAAGTCGGGCAGCAAAAGTGGGAACTAACCACGGAGTGGAAAGTATAAGCCGTCGCACCTTTCTCAAGGCTGGCGCTGCACTTGACAGGTCGGATACGCCGCATCTCGCTGCCGCTGCGGTGCCTTCGCTCGTGGCAACGCCTTACGGCTGCGATTTCCTCACTTGTTGCCCGTCGAGTGAAGTACCTCTGCGACGGAGCAGTGGCGCCAGCCGGTTCACTCGCCATTTCCTATTCAATCGTCGCAGCTCCTGCCGCAGGCGCGAGCGCACAGAAGGATCGCACCATGGATGATATCCGCGTTGTCACCGACTTTCCCCGGAAAGTGCGCGAGATCGAGCATGTCTGGATCCCGATGCCGGACGGCGTGAAGCTCGCCGCTCGCATCTGGTTACCGGAGGACGCCGAGGAGGATTCGGTACCTGCGATCCTTGAATATCTTCCCTACCGCAAGCGGGACGGAACGGCGGAGCGCGACTCGCTCACCCATCCTTACTTCGCCGGCCATGGCTATGCCGGGGTGCGCGTCGACATGCGCGGTTCAGGCGATAGCGAAGGCGTCTGCAAAGGCGAGTATCTCAAGCAAGAGCAGGACGACTGTCTGGCGGTGATCGAATGGTTGGCGCAGCAATCCTGGTGCTCGGGCAGCGTCGGTATGATTGGCATCTCCTGGGGCGGCTTCAACGGCCTGCAGGTCGCCGCCCGCCGGCCTTCCGCACTCAAGGCGGTAATCTCGCTCTGTTCCACAGACGATCGCTACAATGATGACTGCCACTATCTCGGCGGCGCGCTTATGTGCGAGAATTTGATGTGGGGCGCGACAGCTTGGGCGATCGCCATGACCCCGCCCGATCCCGCGCTTGTGGGGGAGCGCTGGCGCCAGATGTGGGAGCAGCGGCTGAACGGCAACGGCATCTGGTTGCAAGATTGGATCGAGCACCAGCGCCGGGACGATTTCTACAAGCACGGCTCCATCTGCGAGGACTATTCCGACATTGAGGTTCCTGTCTATGCCGTGGGTGGCTGGGCGGACGCCTATCCCAACGCGATCTTCCGCATGCTCGAGAACCTGCCGGGACCTCGCAAGGGCCTGATCGGCCCTTGGGCTCATAAGTACCCGAACATCGCCATGCCTGGGCCGCGCATCGGCTTCCTCCAGGAATGCCTTCGTTGGTGGGACCAGTACCTTAAAGGCATCGACACCGGAATCGCCGACGAGCCGATTTTGAGGGCCTGGGTGCAAGATCCATTGCCGCCGGCCCCCATCTACGACGAGCGGCCAGGCCGTTGGATCGCCGAGCCCTCCTGGCCGGCGCCAGGCGTTGTCGAACAGCGGCTGGCACTCTCACCGGGGCGTCTTGTCGAAGGAGATGGCAGTGACGCTGTTCTCACGATTTGTTCGCCCTCGACCGCGGGCCTTTCATCCGGTGTTTGGTGCGCCTATGGCGTGGTGCCGGACCAGCCGGTCGACCAGCGCACGGAAGCCGGAAACGCCTTGGTATTCGAAACCGACCCTCTTACGGAGGCGGTAGACCTTCTCGGCTTCCCGGAGTTTGAGGCGACTCTCTCCTCCGACAAGGCGGTGGCTATCCTGTCGGCCGCGCTTTCGCTGGTGTTGGAAGACGGCGCAGCCGCCCGCGTCAGCTATGGTATTCTGAACTTGACTCATCGGCACGACGACCTTGACTTGACACCAATGACACCCGGTAAGCCGGAAGCAATACGCATGAAACTGCGGTCCTGCGGACAGCGCTTCGAAAAAGGGCAACGCATAAGGCTGGCGATCGCTACTAGCCATTGGCCTATCGTGTTTCCAAGTCCAGAGAAAGCAACTCTCTCTATACATTGTGCCACCAGCAGGTTGATCTTGCCGGTGCGCAAAGCGAATGCTTTAGACTCCAAACTAGTGCCCTTTCTGGAGCCCGAAAGCGCGCGGCGGATGGCACGAGAGGTCATCAAGCCTGGTCAACCTTTCCGTCGCGAGGTAACCACAAACCAAGCTACTGGCGAAACCACTTTCCGTCTCGCGAGCGACACTGGAACCGTGCTGCACCCACATACCGGGATGATCGTTTCAGCCAAGCACACCGACACACTTACCATGCATCCCGACGATCCGAACTCGGCGCGCGGCACCTCCAGTTGGGAAAAGTCCTATATCCGCGGCGACTGGAACGTTCACATTGCGCTCTCGGCCACAGTGCGCGCGTTGCGCGACGTATGGCGCATCGAGACACACATCGTCGCACATGACGGTGAGGAACTTGTCCTTGAACGGGACGACATCAAGGAGTTCGCTCGCGATCTCAACTGACCGGTACCCGAGTTGGTCCCGCTCGGGGCCGACCACCCTGACCACTACTCACATCTTTCTAAATCAAGCGCCACTCCGATCTTAAGAAAGCAGACAGCAGGCTCGATGCTGCCGGATATCGTGACGACGGTATCCGGCAGGGACAAGGAAGGCAACTTGGATCTCATCAGCCACCTTCGAGATGCCCATTGCAGTAGTCCACCCATCGCCGGCTACTGTCTGTTTCGGTGAGGCGATGGTTGAGACGAAGATCCGTCCAGGTTGGCATGCGAAACGTCTCTGTCCATTTCAAGGGGTCTTCAAGATGCCTTGCAGAGTCTAATTTTTGCGTTCCCCGGCCCGCCTAGGCACATGCCTGAGCTGGTGCATCAAGCCCGGGAACGCTTCAACATTATGCTGGGGTATATAAAATTCGACCTTATCACGTTGGGACCGCTTCTCGGTCTCAGGCCAGCGCGACTGCCGGGACATCGAATTCGTCTAAAAGGGTAGGTCGGGCTCGGACCGGCGAATCGCATAAAAGGAAACAGGACTCCGGCCGCAGCGACAATACGAAAGCTCCAGCGGGACCCTCCCTCGCCAAATCAAGGGATGATTCCTGCTGCCGTGCCCCACACCCAGTTTCCGGCAGCGACGCCGACATCCGCTAAGGCATAGTAGATAGCGTTTGTTCGCCCCACGACCGGCGTGGGCTCGCCAGTTGCGCGTTAGCGCCGCCGCTTGGAACGTTGGGCCGTGCCGTTATTGATGCGACCCACGCGAGAGCAAGCAAATGGAGCTCCGCACGATCTCGGCAATTTCCGAAGGAAAGACCGAGTCCGTCGAGGGGACCAGACCAGGAAGCTTAGATATGAATCAGCTTTATACCAGTTTGCTATCTTTTCCGTCTGCGACTCTGCCGCCATATCGTGTATTCGAAGGGGAAATAAGGCCCGAGGGAGGCGGCCGAAACTACGTCGCAGGCCGCCTTTCGTCGCTCGGCAAAAGGGGAACCAACCATGGAGGATATGATGCAAAGTGTAAGCCGTCGCGCCTTTCTTAGGGCCGGTGCCGTGCTAGGTGGGGGAATAGTCGCTGGGAGCCTGCCGTTGTCGCAAGTCATCTGGGCAGCCGAAGGCAAGGTGCTCAAGGTGCGTTCCAATGGAGACCTCATCACACTGGATCCCGCTTTCGTCGGACAAGCGGCGGAGGTAGACCTGATGAACTGCATCTATTCGAAGCTCACGCGCTACAAGCCTGGCTCCGAATGGGGTTGGGAGTTGGAAGCCGCAGAAAAGATCGAGCAGATTGACCCCACGCATATTCGCTTTCGCCTGAAGAAAGGCATTAAGTTCAGCGGTGGTCACGGCGAGTTGACGGCCAAGGACGTCAAATTCTCCTTCGAGCGAGTGATCAAGCTGAATTCACCAATCAAGCCGCAATGGGGCTCGTTCGATCACGTCGAGTTGGAGGATGACTATACTGGCGTGATTGTATTCAAGGCGCCATTTGCGGCTGTTTGGCTCGTTCCGCTACCTTATGCCGTGGGCCAAATCATTTCCGAGGATGCGGTAATGAAGACAACCAAGGACGGCGGTAATTTCGGTGTGAAGCCGCCAGCGTTCTCTGGTCCCTACGTGCTTGCCGACTGGAAACCTAATCAATATGCGCTTCTCACGCGCAATCCGGACTGGTCAGGCCCGAAGCCCGGCTTTGACGAAATCCGCATCTTGCCGATCGCCGACGTTAAGGCGGCGGAACGCGCCTATCAGGCGGGCGACGTCGATTTCACTGTCATCGGTCTGGATTCGCTAGCGACGTTCAAGAGCAATCCGCCGGCCAACACCGAGATCGCGGAAAAGGCATCGACTCGGTACGCATGGATCGGCAGTAATATAGATCATCCCAAACTAAAGGATATCAATGTCCGCAAGGCGATCCAATGGGGTATCAATGTGCCGCAGATTCTGGATGCTGCGTATGCCGGCCAGTCGACTGCGGCGACAGGCATTATTCCTCCAGGCGTTCTCGGGCATCGCGCCAAGACTCTCGTCCCGCCGGAGGGCGATCTCGAAAAGGCCAAGGAGTTTCTGCAGAAAGCCGGGGTCAGCAATCTGACTTTGAGCATCGATTGCGAAAGCAATAGCCTCAATTCAACTATAGCTCAGATGGTGCAAGCGCAACTTTCTCAGGTCGGCATTTCGGTCGAAGTCAATGCTCGAGATTCCGGCACATTCTGGTCGCTCGGCATGGAATCGGAGGGCGATCGCTGGAAGGACTTACAGCTCTTCATCATGACCTTCTCCGGTCTGCCGGATCCGTATGATTACGTGACCTGGTTCGTGCGAGATCAAGTAGGCGTATGGAACTGGCAACGCTTCCGCAGCGAGCGCTTTGACGAGCTCAACGCCAAGGGACTCTCCATTAGCGATCCGATCGAGCGGGCGAAGCTCTACCAGGAGATGCAGGACCTCATGGAGGAGTCTGGCGCTTTCAGGTTCCTGACCAATGAGACCAATCCGGTCATGTATCGCACTACGCAAATGCAGGCGGCAATGCGCCCGGACGGGACACCGTTGTATATCGACTTCCAGCCGGTTTAGGCTTGAGCGATCGGACCCAGAACCGTGTGGCTCTATCTCCTGAAACGCACTGTCCTCGCGGTCGCAATTATTGTGATCGCGGTGACGCTTGTGTTCTTTATGATTCATGCCGTGCCTGGGGATCCGGCCACAGCTCTACTCGGCCCACGCGCGACCCCAGAGATGATAGCCCAGCTTCACCAACAGATGGGGCTGGATAAGCCGCTCGCCGTGCAGCTCGCCACCTTCTTTGGGGGGCTGCTCAAAGGCAATCTCGGTCTTGACGTAGTCAGCCAGCGACCGGTTGCGGACATCATTTTCGAGCAACTGCCCTATACGATCGACTTGATCATCGTCTCGATCTTGTGGGCAGTCGCGATTGCGGTGCCACTCGGCTGTTACTCGGCCATGAAGCGGAACTCTGTGATCGACCAAATTGTCGGTGTCATGGCGGTCGCCACGATCGCCATTCCTTCCTTCGTCATGGCAGTCTACGCACTTCTGATATTCGCTGTCACGCTCCATTGGTTGCCAGCAATCGGGGCCGGCGAGGGTTTTTCGGACAGCCTGGTCCATCTCATTCTGCCAGCCTTCGCCATTGGTATCGGCTGGATTGGCTATATCTCCCGACTGGTACGGGCATCTATGCTCGAGATCCTGGGTGAGAACCATGTGCGCATGGCGCGCTCCTTCGGGATTTCCGAATGGCGTATCGTTTCGCGTTACGCGCTACCCCTTGCGATCCTGCCGACGGTGACCATCATTGGCGTGGGCATAGCGTGGTTGCTTTCTTCCGCGGTTTTTATCGAGGTGGTTTTCGCAAGACCCGGCATCGGCGCCTTGATCGTGAAGGCGGTCAATACGCGGAACTACGCGATCGTAATAGGGGCGGTGCTCGTCACCACCGTTCTCACGGTCGTCGCGACAACGGTCTCCGATCTGATCGCGGCCTCTATCGATCCTCGAACCCGCGAGAAACTTTAGCATGGCGAGCCTTGAAGCCATCCGCGCCGAAGCCAGCCGGGAGCTAGGCCCCGGCGCCTTTCGCAAGATTGCCCGGCAGTTGCACAAGAACCACCTGGGCGTGCTTGGCGCCGTGCTTGTCGCTCTCGTGTTCGCGAGCGCGATCTTCGCTCCGCTCATCATTACACATGATCCGACCCGCATCATGGTCGGGCCGCGTTTGGCAGACCCTTCACGGCTTTTTCTCCTGGGCACCGATCAACTGGGCCGCGACACATTCTCGCGCGTCATGATGGGCGGCCGCGTCCCGCTGCTGGTCGCCTTCGCCTCCCTTGGCAGTTCGCTGGCAGTGGGCCTCGCGCTTGGTCTGATCGCAGGCTTCGGACCGAGGTGGTTGGACAATTTGCTCCTTCTTTTTTTCGATACGATCCGCTCCTTTCCCGGCATTATCTTTGCATTGGCCATTATCGGGCTGCTAGGACCCAGTCTGGCCAGCATTATTTTTGTCATCGCAATTACGTCCATGCCTATTTACGCGCGCGTCGTGCGGACCCAGACAGAGGCGCTTCGCAACAGTGAATATATTGCCGCGGAGCGCAGCATGGGCGCCGGCACGACGCGCATCCTCGCCGTGCACGTACTGCCCAACGTCATCGGGCCGCTCCTCATTCTCGTGAGCATGGACGTGCCGGCTGTCATCGCCGTAGAGGCGGGTCTCAGCTTTCTCGGGTTGGGCGTACGTCCGCCGACGCCTGATTGGGGAGCTATCCTCAACGACGGCTATAATTACATCCAACAGACGCCCTGGCTGGTCGTTGGCGGTGGCATTCCGATCGTCCTCGCAACTCTAGGCTTCACATTCCTAGGCGAGGCGCTGCGCGACATATTCGATCCAAAGCTGCGGAAAGATCTATGATACGAGACGATCAGTCATCGCATTCGACTTCCCCGCTTCTGGAAATCCGTGGCCTCAATCTCGACTTCGGCACGCCAGGGGGGCGCGTTCATGCGCTGCGAAATGTTTCGCTTAACGTTCCAGCCGGACAGGTGGTTGGCATTGTCGGTGAAAGCGGATCCGGAAAGTCGACGCTTGCATATACGGTGATGGGCCTCCTTCCTGAAAATGCAGATGTCACGGCTGGCAACATCCTATTCGAAGGACGAGACCTGCTCAAAATGCCCGCTCAGTCGCGCCGTAGCCTGCTCGGCGATCGACTTTCCATGATCTTTCAGGATCCGATGACTGCGCTCAATCCCGTTCGGACCATCGAGAACCAGATGATCGATATCCAGCACCACGAGCGAAGAAGCCGAAGCGAAAAGCGTGCTCGTGCCATCGACATGCTCCACCGAGTCGGAATTCCCGATCCACAAACCCGGATCGGAGCCTATCCGCATCACTTTTCCGGCGGCATGCGTCAGCGGATCTGCATCGCCATGGCGCTGCTTGTAAGACCGGCGCTCTTGATCGCCGACGAGCCAACCACCGCACTCGATGCAACGCTGGAAGTGCAGATTATCCATCTCCTCAAAGATCTGCAAAGAGAGATTGGTTGTTCCGTACTTTTCGTCTCCCATCATCTCGGTGCTGTGGCTGAACTGTGCGACCGGGTCGTCGTCATGTATGCGGGCGAAAAGGTGGAGCAGGGTGCCGTACGCGACATCTTCCACAATCCTGCTCACCCCTACACGCGCGCACTGCTCGAGTGCGATCCTGGGCGGATCAGAAAAACCACGCGCACTTTGCCGACCATTTCCGGCGAGGTGCCCAGTCCCCTCGGCTTCAAGAAAGGATGCATTTTTAGCGAGCGATGCCCACAGGCGTTCGATCGCTGTGTCCAAGAGACGCCAATCGAGTATCCCATCGGTTTGGAGCAGACCGCGCGATGCCATTTGCTTGATGAAGAGCGGTTGGTTTCGGCATGAGTGCACTTCTCCGAGTTCAGGACCTATGCGTCCGCTTCCGCACCATGGGGTCGCTGAAAGCGCTCGCAACCGGGACCAAAGCCCCTTTCATCGACGCAGTATGCGGTGTCTCCTTTGAAATTCACAAAGGCGAGACGCTGGCCTTTGTCGGCGAAAGCGGCTCGGGCAAATCCACCATCGCGCGCACGATAATCGGCTTGCAGCGGGCCGTGAGCGGCAGCATCAGCTTCGATGGACAGGAACTCACGGAACTCAGTGCAGCCGAACGCAAACCCTGCCTGCGGCGCATGGCGATGACGTTCCAAGATCCGATCGGTTCACTCTCGCCCAGGCTGACGGTGCGATCGCTCCTGACGGAGCCTTTCCGCATCCACGGGCTAAAGGATCGCGATGCCGGAGCCGAAGCGACGCGCCTGCTGCGCACGGTGGGCTTGCCGGCGGATTTTGTTGGCCGCTATCCCCATCAGCTATCCGGCGGTCAGGCCAGGCGCGTCAGCGTCGCGCGTGCCCTTGCGCTTAATCCGGATTTGATCATCGCCGATGAGCCGACGGCTGGCCTCGACGTCTCGGTGCAGGGCGAGGTGCTCAATCTTCTCGCGCGGCTTCAGGACGAACTCGGCATGGCGATCCTGATTATCACGCACAATCTCAACGTTGTGCGGCATATGACCGATCGCATGGCGATCATGTATCTAGGCCGTTTTATTGAGGTTGGCTCGACCGAGCGCATCTTTGAGCACCCGCGTCATCCCTATACACAGGCGCTGCTTGCGGCCAATCCCGAGCCTGACCCGGATGCGGTGCTGAACAGAATCGAGCTTAAGGGCGAGGTCCCGAGCCTGATGAGGCGACCATCCGGCTGCGAGTTCCACACGCGCTGTCGCTACGCGCAGGATATCTGTAGCCGCGTGTTCCCCCAATCTTCGGTAAGCCGGGAAGACCTGGAGCACAGCTTCAGATGCCACTTCCCACTGGAGCACATCCCAGTAGAGAAGCCGCACACCCCGATGGACCGCTGCGAGGTCAACTTGAAGCAGCGCGATTAACCATTCGACTTCGCGATCGCCTGTATTGTTGAATGGAAGGACGTAGTTTGAATGGGCGTTACAAAGAAGAACGATGGTGGCTCGGTAATGGGCATGGCTCCTCAAGATGTGAACGCGCCGCTTCTTAGCAGCAACAATGCAAGGGCATTTTTGAGCAGTACGACGTTTGGCCCCCAAACCCTACAGGCTGGGGGACGAACAGCTCCACGTAGGGTGCGCGAAATCGAGAACATCTGGATTCCAATGTCCGATGGCACGAAGATTGCGGCGCGCATGTGGCTGCCGGAGGATGCCGAGGAGAGTCCGGTGCCAGCGCTGATAGAGTATATCCCTTACCGAAAGCGTGATTCTTACCGGCTATTTGATGACAGCATGCACCCCTACTTAGCTTCCTATGGATATGCTTGTGTACGGCCGGATATTCGGGGATCGGGGGATTCCGAGGGATTGCCGCAGGACGAGTATGTTAAACAGGAGCAGGATGACGGTGCCGAGATCATCGCGTGGCTTGCCAGGCAGCCCTGGTGTACCGGCAAGGTCGGAATGTTTGGACTTTCCTGGGGCGGTTTTAGCGCCCTACAGGTGGCTGCTCGACGTCCACCTGAACTCAAGGCGATCATAACGGTTTGCTCGACCGACGACCGCTATACCGACGACGCGCATTACACCGGTGGCGTAATTAACGATGCTATGATTTTTGAATGGGGTGTCCGCTGGGCGGCTTATTGCGGGCTTCCGCCCGATCCCTCGATCGTTGGTGACCGCTGGCGCGACATGTGGGTCGAGCGTCTCTCCAATTTGGACTTCTATCCCATGAATTGGCTGGCACACCAGCACCGAGACGCATTTTGGAAGCACGGGTCGATTAGTGAAGACTATGCCAGCATCGAATGTCCCGTGTATGCCGTGGGAGGCTGGAGTGATCCTTATTGTTGCACGGTTCCACGCATGCTCGCCAACCTCAAATGCCCGCGCAAAGGGCTTGTCGGCCCGTGGGGACACCAATATCCCAACGAAGGCGATCCTGGACCTGCGGTAGATTGGCTCACGGAAGCGCTGCGTTGGTGGGATTACTGGCTCAAGGACATCGATACGGGTATCATGGACGAACCAATCTACCGCATGTGGATGCAGGACGAGGCCCCGATGCGGGGCACACACGAAATTCCGGGACGGTGGGTCGCTGAGGATGCTTGGCCGTCGCCTCGCATCAGTCCGTGCAAATATTTTCTCAACCGAGACGGATTGGACACGGATCCCGGCGCCGAAACAGCGCGTGTTCTAAGCCCTTTGCAGACCGTCGGACTAACGGCGCCCGATTGGCACTGGAGAGATCTCGACATGGACGCACCAACCGATCAGCGAACGGACGACGGCCGCTCACTGACATTCGATTCCAAGCCGCTCGAAGGAGATTTCGAAATTCTGGGCGCGCCGGTGGTCACTCTCGACCTCGCGGTCGACAAACCGGTCGCATTCCTGGCCGTTCGGCTTAATGAAGTCGAGCCAGACGGCCTGACAAAGAGAATCACGTTCAACATACTGAACCTGACCCACCGGGACAGCCATGAATTTCCTCAACCGCTGGAGCCTGGCAAACGTTACCGCATCCGCATGCTGCTGCAGGATTGTGCCCATGTTTTCAAATCGGGCAGGCGCATTCGTGTTGCAGTATCAACTGCCTATTGGCCCGCATATTTCCCGTCGCCGGAGCCGGTGACGCTGACGGTCTACGCAGGTGGGTCGGAGCTCGAGTTGCCGGTGCGACCGCCACGCGTCGAGGATGTTCATTTGAACCCGTTCGGGCCAGCATTCGTGCCGGAATCAGTGGGCCAAACCGTATTAGAGAACGCACCGGCGCCAACCAGGGTCTATGAATGGGACGTTGGAACAAACAAGCTTACGATGCGCAGCGTGATGTCCGGGGATCGATGCAGGCTTGATGCCACCGGCACAGAAATGTGGTGGACAACATCGGAGACGACAGAAATACTTGACCACGATCCGACCAGCGCAATAGTCGACACGCAGTACATCACAACCATGAAACGCGAGGATTGGAACGTCCGCGTCGAAAGTTCTTTGCGCGTGAGCCTGACCAAGGATGACTTTGTGTGTGTGGGGCAGATCAAGGCTTTGGAACACGATATTGAAATTTTCACCAAGATTTGGGAACGCGCTATCCCACGCATGCTGGTCTAATCCATGTCGTCGATTTTCCCAGCTTAAACTCTAGCCAAGTGATGTTCAGCCGGTTCGACATGTTCACCGGCACTGGTCAGCGGCGGACTGGCCTGCGGAGGAGAAGGACTAGATGACCGTGGCGGAGAGCTACGATGCGGGCGAGAGCTTGAGTGCGGCTGCGTGCGGACATGCCGACATCCTTACATCCTTACATCCTTTGTTTCCTTCGTCGCCACTGCAGCTTTTTCGCGTGGCATATGGTTCCAATCGCCTGCGAGCGTGCCATCGACAGATCGATCATTGGGATCGTCAAGCTGAAACCGCATCGGCGAGATCGACTTCTGATGGGCTCGCTCGATTGTGCGACAACGACTGCGGAAAGACCGGATAATCAGTGTATTCGCCGTTGTTACACCATCAAAGCCGCGTCGAACGGGCATTTTGTGAGGTTTTCAAAGCCGCTTTCGATGATCAGCACCTGCTCTTCCAGCTTCACGCCTTCGCGCCCACCAACTGCGCCAATGTAGGCCTCCACGCACAGGGTCATTCCCGGCTCGAGGACGTAGTCGAATGCGCCAGGGATAAAGTCCTCCGGATATAGGATTGCTGGATATTCGTCGCACAGCCCGATGCCATGCATCATGACGCCATATCGCTGCTCGACGAACTCCGCCGGAAGCTTGTGGCTGCGCTGCGTGAGTTCGGTGAACGAGACGCCCGGCTTTAACATAGTCATGTTTGCAGCCACGTGCTCGTATGCGATGGCGTGCAGCCTTCGCTGTTCGTCGGTGGGCCGGCTGTCACCGCAGTGCCAGGTGCGGGAGAAATCCGCACACATGCCGTAAGGTCCAACCATATCGGTGTCGAAGGCGACGAGGTCTCCTGACATTACCCGGCGCGGTCCAGCTTCTTGCATCCAGGGATTCGTGCGCGGGCCGGAAGTCAAAATGCGTGTTTCGATCCACTCGCCGCCGCGTGCGATGTTCTCGGCATGGAGCACCGACCATAATTCCGTCTCGGCTATGCCGGGCTGCAAACGTTCTCGCATCTTGGCAACGGCAATCTCACAGGTCGCGAGCGAGCAGCGCATCGCATTGATTTCGTCAATCCCCTTGATCGCTCTAGCATGCTCCATAAGCTGCATACCGTTGTAGACTTCAATGCCGAGGGCATCCAGCGCACGCAGGCCGGGGATCTCGATCTTGTCGACGGCGAGACGTCGGTTTTTGCAGCCAAAGCGGCGCAGAAGTTCGTCGATTTGTCCGGCAAAGTCCTTGGCGATTGCTTTCTCTTCGTCCCCGGCGACGAAATAGTAGAAGCCAGCGCCGCCATCCCGGATTTCGTTGATGAGCGGCAGATATGTCGACAAGTGGCTGCAACGATGGAAGTCCCAGAGAACGACATATCCATCGGCTGAAACGAACACAGCTCGGGACGGATTGTGCATGATCCAGATATGCATGTTCGAGGAATCTGAAGCGTATCGTATGTTCAGCGGGTCGAAGCACAGCACGCCAGCATAGTCCCTTTGGCGGAGTTGCTGAACAATCCGGTTAAGCCGGGTCTTGCGCATCCGCTCAAGGTTCGGTGTGGTGAGGCCTTGCACTGCCCACTCTGCGAAGGCGACATCGGTCGGTCCGATTTCCACTCGATCGTTGTCATCGATGCTCCCATCCGGCTTCAGCGCTGTCGCCCCTCGCGTAGGATCAATTTTGTTGTTCACGATCGAAAACGAGGACATGCGAAGCGTTCCCAGGTAGTTTAGGCCTATGGAAGGGATCTAAGACTGGATTCGCTAGCTGCTAAAGGCGGAAAAAAAATCGACCGACATAAGATCAATTCATCCGAGATTCGCGCTATGATGCTCATAGTCGCCGAGCGAAGGTCAGCCTCGACAGGCACTGGGATTGGCGCCGAACGCTTCGCGGAAGCATTTCGAAAAATGCGAGGCCGATGCGAAACCGCAGGCGATCGCGATCTCAACAATCGGCAACTCTGTTTGCCCAATGAGACGCTTAGCGCGGCTAAGTCTCAAATGCAGGTAGTAGCGCATTGGCGATGACGACACGGATCGTGCGAAGAGCCGCTCGATCTGACGCTGCGAACGACCGACGCATTTTGCAATGTCGCGGAGGGGCAGCGGGTCCTCAATATGCTCCTCCATGATCCGAATGACTTCTTCCATCGTCTTGCAGATGCCGGTTTCACCAGCATTGATGGTCTGTTGTCTATCCGAAGCAGGGCGCCAATGTCCGGCAGTCGTATGTCGGCAGACAGCCAATGCGGTGTCTCTGCCAAGGCGTTCGCTGATTAGCTCCATCACGAGGTCGAAGGAGGCGAACTCTCCTGCGCAAGTCACGAGGTGAGTATCACGAACGAACAGTCGGTCGGTCACCTGGAGGCGGTCAAATTTTTCAGAGAGAGCGGCCCTTTGGTCCCAATGGATTGTGCATGCGCTATCGTCGAGCAACCCGCTTTCCGCCAGCAGCCATGTCGCGGTGCCCAACGCCGCGATTGGAACCCCCTGTCGCTTGCAAAGCCGAAGAATCTTGCTGAGGGACGTCGACGTCTGCTTTTGGACCCATTCCCCGGCGCAGACAATGACCATGCTTGGCCCTTTGCCGGCCTGAACGCATCCTCCAGTGCTGGCAAAATCGCTGTCGACCGACAGGATGAACCCGCTGGCGCATTCAACCGGCTGGCCATCCAAGCTTGCAATCGTCCACTCGAAGAAGGATCGGCCGGAGATGGAATTCGCGAGGCGAAGTGGATCCACGAAGGATGAAAGGCTGAGTAGCGAAAATCCGGGAAGTGCAAGGATAACCAGTCGGTACACGTCTTGAGTGTCGATCACCTGCCGGCTGGGATTCCATCCCACGATCCGCGAACGGTCTCCCGCTGAAAATGGCGCATTCATAAGGTCATAGATCCTCGTTGATGATGATCAACATCGAGCGGCCGCGTTGGCACCACCGTCTTACAGGATGGGCGCCGCCTCCATCAACCGCGCACGTTGTGCTTGCGCTCCATGAAGTCCTTGGCGGTTTCGACCGCCACCGCCGCGTCACGGCAATAGGCGTCAGCGCCGACGGCCTTGCCGAATTCTTCATTGAGAGGCGCGCCGCCGACCAGCACGACATAGTCGTCTCGAATGCCCTTTTCCTTCATGGTGTCGATGACCACCTTCATGTAGGGCATGGTGGTGGTGAGCAGCGCCGACATCCCGACGATGTCCGGCTTATGCTCCTCAATCGCTGCCATATATTTCTCGACGGCATTGTTGATGCCTAGATCGATGACGTCGAAACCGGCGCCTTCCATCATCATGCCGACGAGGTTCTTGCCGATGTCGTGGATGTCGCCCTTGACGGTGCCGATGACCATTTTGCCTTGCTTCGGCGCGCCGGTGGCGATAAGCAGCGGACGCAAGATGAACATGCCGGCCTTCATTGCGTTGGCGGACAGAAGCACTTCAGGCACGAACAGGATGCCGTCGCGGAAATCCTCTCCGACGATGCGCATGCCCTCAACCAGCGCCTGCGTGAGCACGGCGTAGGGCTGCCAGCCGCGATCGAGAAGGATGTTGGTGCCTGTTTCGATCTCCTCCTTCAGTCCGTCGTAGAGATCGTCGTGCATCTGCTGCACCAACTCGTCGTCGGAGAGTTCGGAAAGGATGATCTCGTCGTCGGTCATGGCGGGTCACCTCGTGCTTAATTTCAAAGGAGGTCGGCACCCCATCCTCGATGGGGCACCGACCCAGGCTTCCGGTTGGAGCCTTGGGAGTTGATTCAGACTGCAAGCCGGAATTTCCACAGATCAATCTGGAAGGCGGGATGAACACTATAGTTCTTCACCTTCGTATGGCTGTACAACTTTTGCGAAAGTGCTGCATACCGAATCCTGAGGGATCCGCTCCAAACCTGTCATGATCTAAACGTCATCTCAAAGCGGGAGGGAGCCTTGGAGATGAGATGCATAACCATCTCGCCCTCCAAGCGCACACGCTGACCCTGGACATCGGCGCCAGCCTCTTTCCATT
>NZ_JAMYNB010000026.1:0-53802 GCF_040318795.1 Mesorhizobium sp. M1004 | reverse complement strand
ATGACGTTACACTCCTTCCAAGGCACCTTGCTCTCCTTGCAAAGGGCCGAAAGTGTAACCCATGTCTCCGGAATGAACTGTCACCCATCTCTCGGGAAGGGCACGGGTCCATTCCGGACACATAGGTTACGGTTTGTACCTGGCATATGGGTAGCACTCTGAAGGTGTACGAACGAAACAGAACGACCGAGCGCTGCCCTTCCCATCCTGGCGCGTTGCTCGACGACATCGTTCCCGCCGCCGGCAAGACCAAGGTGGAAATCGCCAATCTGCTCGGAATCTCGCGCCCAGCAGCTCTACGATATCAGCCTTGGCAAGATGTTCGGCGATGGTGCCGCGATCTGGCTCAGGATGCAGGCCGCGTATGATGCCTGGCATGCGGAGCGCGAAGTTGACGTTAGCGCCATCCCGACCCTGCATGCTGCCTGAAGGTAGAGCGCGTTCGCTGACGGCAGCGGTCCCGTAGCTCCGCCGGATAGAGCACCGGCCTTCTAAACCGATGGTCACAGCTTCGAATCCTGCCAATAATTTCAATACCTTAGGTGAGGCGTCGCGGCGCCGGAGACTGAAGGTCGTCCTTGTTAGCCATCTACCGGTAAAGTTTCGGGTATTTGGCCCTCTCGCTTTGGCAACTTGCCGATCTCTGGGCCGCCATTGCGAAAGCCCTCTCATAGGTATGGATGGCCATGTTGAACTTTCGGGGGTCTGGGGTCAGGTGTTTGTCCCGCCCATCATACAAAAGGACCGGGACGGCGAAAATTGCTTTTCCGTCTTCCGTTGGCCTCAACGCCGGACATCTTTGCCTTACGCCAACGAGGTCACCGGCCATTCTGGCGGCCGAATTTAACCTTGCATCGGACATCCGAGCCAGGAAGTTGATGTTTTGCTGTTCCCCTTGTCCGGCCGAGGCAGCCGACAATGCGAAGAAAATTCCTGCGGTGAATACAGCGAAAGCTAGACGTAGTTTCATTGTGCCCTCCCAAGTTGAGCACAAGAGAGCACGTTTGGACTTGACAGGATAGCCGCGTGTCCAGTGCAAGTTACTGTACGGAACCTTTGCCATACGTCGACTATCAGCCAGTTGTGCGGCCAGTCAGGATAGTCGGAACGCGGCGCGCCTTCGGGTGTTATAGGAGATGGTACCGAAAACCCCGACCATTGCGCGCATCTGGCGCGGCAGGACCTCGCCCGGCAGGGCCGACGCCTATGAGCGCTACAATTACGAGGCTGGTATCAAGCCGCTGATCGAGAAAGCGCTTGGCGTGCAGACTTTTCGCGAGGACACGCCGACGCATTCGGAATTCATCACCATCTCCTATTGGGAGAGCGTCGAGGCGATGGCCGCCTTTACCGGCGGCGATCCGCAAAGCATCCACCATCTCGACCGCGACAAGGAGTTCCTGATCGAATTGCCGAAGGGTGTCCAGGTGCTGCGAATCCGTTCCAGCCACGGACTGGTTGGCGGCAGCTGATGTTTGCGGGCTTTGACGCCAGGACCGTTCAAATGGAGGAGACATCGATCTTCGTCAGGGCCGGTGGCTCAGGGCCGCCGTTGCTGCTCCTGCATGGCTTTCCCGAAACGCATGTGATGTGGCGGGACATCGCCGTGGCCCTGGCGCCGCATTTCAGCGTGGTCGCCGCCGATCTGAGAGGCTACGGACAAAGCGGCTGTCCGGCTTCCGGAGCCAATCATGCCGCCTATTCCAAACGAGCGATGGCGCGCGACATGGTGCAGGTTATGGACGTTCTCGGTTTCGACCGTTTCATGGTTGCCGGCCACGACCGTGGCGGTCGCGTCGCCTACCGGCTGGCGCTCGACCATCCCGAAACCGTGTCGAAAGTCGCCGTTCTCGACATCGTCCCCACGGCCTCCGCCTGGGATCGGGCCGATGCCAGGTTGGCGCTGGCCTTCTGGCCGTGGAGCCTGCTCGCCCAGCCGGAACCGCTGCCTGAGCGCCTGTTGTCCGCAGCACCCGACGCAGTTGTCGACAATGCGATCGCTGGCTGGGGCTCGGCTCCAGATGCTATTCCCGCTGAGGTCAGGGCCGCCTATATCGAGGCGCTGCGTGATCCCGCCCATGCCCACGCCATCTGCGAGGAATATCGCGCCGCCGCAGGCATCGACCGCGAGCACGACGCGCAGGACCAGGCTGATGGCTGTCGCATCAGATGCCCGCTGCTTGCGCTCTGGAGCGGCGAGGGCGGGTTGGAGAACTGGTATGCGGAGGAGGGCGGCCCGTTGGCGATCTGGCGGCAATGGGCTGATAACGTCGGAGGCGGCTCGGTCAAGGGTGGGCATTTCTTCCCGGAAGAGCACCCCGAAGACACGGCTGCAAGGCTGTCGAGATTCTTCGCAAGCTGACTACGGGCCGATTGCTAAATCCGGCCCTGTGTAGTCCTGTGTCGACTATCTCAGATGCCCGAGGGATTGCAGGATCAAAGTGCTCGAAAGACCAAGCAGGGCGATACCGTACAACCGGTCGATCCACACGGCGTTTGGCCCAGCCAGAAGCCTTGCGGCCCGCGCGCCAAGGGCTGCGTAAAACGTCAGCACAAACACATCGGCAAGCGCGGCGATAATGGCCAGGATGCCATACTGGATCGCGATCGGCTCATCCACGCGGACAAAATGCGGCAGGATCGCGGGGAAAAGCAGCCAGGCCGCCGGATTTGTGACCGCCACCAGGAAGCAGCGCCCAATGAGTGCCTTGGCTGAATGCCGTGTTTCGGGAACGTTAGGGTTGAACGAAGGTCGGGACGCGGTGCGCAGGGTACCGATGGCGACGAAAAGCAGATAGCCCGCGCCGAACATCCTGAGAGCCGAGAGATAGAATTCCGAAGCCAGCAGAAGAGCGCCGAAGCCCAGCGCGACGATGCTGATAAGAACGAAATCAGACAGTACGACGCCGGCCATGCCGAGAAACGCGCGTCGAAAACCGTAGCGGGAGCCGTTGGTGATGGCGAGCACGACGTCCGGTCCCGGAACCGCCATTCCGAGCACCGACACGAAGGCAAATGTCACCAGCGGCAGGTTTCCCATGACGCCGCGTAATGCACCCGGCGCTCACCGTCCGTAACGCCCTTCACACAGCGGCTTGGCTATCGCCGATTGTTGTTGGCCACCTTGGCTCAGTGCCCGCCGCGCATCTTCACCACCACAGTCCTCACCGCCAGGACCAGCACGGTGATGATGATCAGGATCACCGAAAGGGCTGCGATCGCCGGGTCGATGTTGTCGCGCAGGCCCATCCACATCAGCCGCGGCAGCGTGATGGCGTTGACCGAGGTGATGAACAGGGTCACGCCGATCTCTTCCCAAGACAGCACGAAGGAGAGAAGTGCAGCGGTGACGATGCCGAACTTGATGTTGGGCATGATGATGCGCGTCGCGCGTTCCCACACGCCGGCGCCAAGGCCGCGCGCGGCAAGGTCGATGCGGCGGTCGAGCTGGCTGAGCGAGACCAGGATCAGCACCGTGGCGAAAGGCACCGTCATCACCGAATGCGCCATGGCGACGCCGAGCCATGTGTCATAGCCAAAGAACGAGCTCATGCCCGAGATCGACGTCAGCAGGAAGTAGAGCGTGATCGCCGAGACCACCGGCGGCACCACCATCGGCAACAGCACGAAGCCGACAAGGGTGGCCGTGAAGCGCGGCTGGAACATCCAGACGCCAAGGCTGAAGCACAGCGCCAGCACGGTGGAGATGACGCTGCTGACGATGCCGATGCGGATCGACAGCAGGATGGCGTCGAGCCAGCGCGGATCCTCGATCAGCGCGCGGTAGTGGCGCAGCGACAGTTCGCCCGTCGGCATAGCCAGCATGCGGCTTGGCGTCAGCGACACCGGGATGACCGCCAGCAGCGGCAGCAGCAGGAACAGTGCCACCAGCACGGCGAGGATCAGCGAGACGGGACCGGGGCGATAGGTCGGCATCAGATCAGTTGCTTCGGTCTGACATAGCGGAACAGCAGCGCCATGAGCGCGCCGACGAACAGCACCAGCACGACGCTGATCGCCGCGCCCAGTCCCCAATCGGGACTCTGGAAGATGCGCAGATAGATCAGCTCGGCGATCATCACGCTGCGGCCGCCGCCGAGGATCGCCGGCGTGACGAAGAAGCCGAGCGAGAAGACGAACACGATCATCGCCGAACCGATGATGCCGGAGCGCGTCATCGGCACGAACACGGTCCAGAAGGTGCGCATGCGGCTGGAGCCGAGCCCGCGCGCCGCGAGCAGCACGCGCTCGTCGAGGCTGCGCATGGCGGAGGCCAGCGGGAACACCGCGAAGGGAATGAGGAAATGCGTCATGCCGACGATGACGCCGAACTCGTTGCGCACCAGCGCCAGCGGCTCGGAGATGAAGTCGATCGATTGCAGCCAGGTGTTGATCAGGCCGCGGTTGGATAAAAGCGCCACCCAGCCGAAGGCGCGGGTCAGCACCGAGATCCAGAAGGGGACGAGAATGCAGAATTCAGCGATTATGCGCTGTGCCGGGCTGCCGCGCACCCACACCATGGTGATGGCGTATGCCGCCGCCACGGAAACCACGGTGACGATCAGCGCGATGCGCAGCGTGCGGATGAACACAGACTGCACCAGGGCATCGGTGGCGAGCGCGCCATACTGGCCGAGCCCCGGTGTCGGCAAGGTGACGCTCCACTTGACGACGCCGAGGAACGGCCAGGCGTAGGCCAGCACAAGGAACAGGAGCAGCGGCGCCATCAGCACCGCCGCGCCCATCCTGTCGGAGAGGGTGCCTCTCATCGAAGCTCGTGCCCGGCCTGGTCAGGCCGAGATGATCTTGGTGTATTCGTCGAGTGCTGCCCCGTAATTCTTGGCGTACCAGTCCATGTCGAGCGCGATCTGCTTCTTCATGTTTTCGGGATCGACCGGGTTGATGCGCTTCTTGTCGGCGGGGATCAGCGCATCGGCGGCCGGATTGGCCGGACCCTGTCCGAGCTTGTCGAACATCACCAGCTGCTTTTGCGGATCCTGGGCGCTGGCGATGAACTTCATCGCTGCGTCCTTGCCGCCGGGGTTGCCCTTGAGCACGGCCAGCGCGCCGGGCGAAATCAGGCCCTGATCCCAGATGAACTTGATCTTGCCGCCCGAGTCCTGCTCGATCAGCGAGGCGCGGGTCGACCACACGATCGCCATCGAGGCTTCGCCGTTGAGCAGCACGCTCTGGCTCTCGGCGCCGCCGCCCCAGTAAGCCACGACGTTTTCCTTGAAAGCGGCGATCTTGTCATGCGCTCGCTTCAGGTCGAGCGGGTAGAGCGAGGCCGGCGCGATGCCGTCTGCAAGCAGCGCTGCTTCCCAACTCGACACGCCCCATTTGTAGAGCGAGCGCTTGCCCGGAAACTTCTTCACGTCGAAGAAGTCGGCCATGCCGGTCGGCGCGTCCTTGCCGTATTTCTCGGAATCATAGGCGATGACATAGGAGAAGAAATAGGTCGACGCCGCGTATTCCCAGCCGAACCCCTCGCGCATCTTCTTCTTGTCGACGATGGCGTAGTCGATCGGCTCGAGCGCACCCTGCGCGCCGAGCGTGATGGCCGAGAACGGGTCGACGTCGACAAGGTCCCAGGTCGGCGCGCCGCTCTTGAACTGTGCGGCAATCGCGCCTTCGGTCGGGCCCGAACCGTCCATCTTGACGGTGATGCCGGTTTCCTTGGTGAAGGCCTGGCCGTAGGCGGCGTCATAAGCGGTAAGGGCATCGCCACCCCAGTTGACCAGCACCAGCTCCTTGGCCTGCGCAAAGGCACCGGTCGGGCGCAGCAGCATCGGTGTGCCGGCCAGCACGAGGGCTGCAAGCTGGGTGAATTGCCGGCGCGAAATCTCGCCGCGCACAGCCCGGGCGGTCAGCCCGTCCATGGCTTGTTTTTTGCTTTGGTTTGTCATTTTAGTTCCCCTTTTTCGTTTTGGTTCCGGTGGTTATGGCGCGCTCCAGATTCTTTGCTGGAAGACTTCGCCGTTCTCGTCGTCATCCTCCGTCCGGAAGGAGGAAACCCTTTTCCGCCGGCCATGTCAGCCAGACGGAATTGCCTTTGCTGAGTGCAGCCGCCGCGACCTCGTTCGGCACCGAGACGGTCACCTTGGCGCCCTGGCGTGTCGTCAGATCGAGTTTGGTCGCCGCACCCAGATAGGTCGAGCCGATGGCGGTGGCGGCAATGCCGTTCTCGCCGGCGGCGGCTTCGCGCGTGATCGACATATGTTCGGGCCGGATCGCCAATATGGCATCGCCACGGACTTTCTCGGCCTTGCAGAGCATGTTGACCGCGCGGTCCTCGCAGAGGCCCGTCGAGCCATTGTCGGCGGGCTTGACCCCCTTCAACGGCAGCATGTTGATCTCGCCAAGGAACTCGGCGACGAAGCGGTTGTCCGGCCGGTCGTAGACCTCGTCCGGCGCTCCGACCTGCAGCAATTTTCCGTGGTTGAAGATGGCGACGCGCGACGACAGCGCCAGCGCCTCGCTCTGGTCGTGGGTGACGAAGACGAAGGTGGTGCCGGTCTCCTGATGCAGCCGCTTCATCTCGGCCTGCATCTGGCCGCGCAGGCTCTTGTCGAGCGCCGAGAACGGCTCGTCGAGGAGCAGCACGCCGGGTTCGAACACCAAAGCGCGGGCCAACGCCACGCGCTGCTGCTGGCCGCCGGAAAGCTGCGCCGGCAGTTTCGTCTCATGGCCCTTGAGGCCGACGCGCTCGATCATCTCGGCAACGCGGCGCTTGATCTCGGAAGCCGATTTCTTGCGTACCTTGAGCGGGAAGGCGATGTTGGCCTCGACCGACATGTGCGGGAACAGCGCATAGCCCTGGAAGACCATGCCGGCGGCACGCTGTTCGGCCGGCCGCTCGGTGATGTCGATGCCGTCGCTGAAAAGCTTGCCGGCGGTCGGTTGCACGAAGCCGGCGAGGATCATCAGGAATGTGGTCTTGCCCGAGCCGGAGGGACCGAGCAGCGTCAAAAACTCGCCGCGGCCGATATTGAGCGTCAGGTCGTCCAGCGCCCGGAACGAGCCGAAGCTCTTGCCGATCCCGATTGCCTTGATCTCTGCGGCCCGGCCGGGTTGCTGCATCCTGCCTCTTCCTTGGTCGTGGCTTGAGCGTAGGGCAGGGCCCCGGCTCACCGCAACCGAATAGTTTTCGCCTGATCGGCAAATTTGATTCACGGATGGGAGGCTAGTACGGGCTGATCCGGTTCTCCGACAGCTTCGACCTCAACCACCCATTGAATGCTTCCAGCACCGGGTGGCTGGCCTTGGCATGTTCCGACACCAGGAAATACGAGCGCGGCGAGGGGATCGCGATATCGAAGGGGCGCACCAGACGGCCTTCGCTCAGCGCCCGGCGGCTGGTCAACTCGTCGCCCATGGCGATGCCCTGGCCGGCGATCGCCGCGGAAAAAACGAGGTTCATGTCCGAGAAGAAGATGCCGCCTTCGGTGTCGGGGTTTTCCACCTTGGACAGCGCCAGCCAGCGCGCCCAGTCCTCGGTGTCGCCGAGATGCAGGAGATTGGCGCGCAGCACGTCGGCCGGTTTTGAAAAGCCGCCGACCTTGTTGAGCAGTGTCGGGCTGCAAAGTGGCGTGAACGAGATTTCGCACAGCAACTCCACCGAGCGGTTCGGCCAGTTGCCGACGCCGAAGGCAATGAAGGCATCGGCGTCCGGATTGCTGACATCGTCCAGCCGTCTGGGCGTCAGGATCGACAGCGCCACGTCCGGATACATCTGCCGGAACTCGCCGATGTGCGTGCACAGGAACAGAGAGGCGAAGCCCGGCGTGCAGGAAACGGCGAACGAACCGCCGACGCCCGTGCCGGCCTGGCGCGTCACCGCATCGCCGAGCACCGTCAGCGCCTTTCTCACATCGGCGGCATAGCGCTGGCCGCGCGGTGTCAGCGCCACGCCCTTGCCGATGCGCTCCAGCAGGTCGAAGCCGAGGTCGCGTTCGAGGAGCCGCAACTGATGGCTGACGGCGCTGCGGGTCAAATGCAGTTCATCGGCTGCGCGCCAGACGCTGCCGTGACGGGCAAAACTGTCGAGGGCGCGCAGCGCCTGTGTGGAAGGTATTCGCAAGAGGCCTCAGGTGAACCGAATTTGCATGAACCGGAAAAACATATCACTTTTTGCAATGCCGCTTCACTGCTTTCTTGGGCCGCATGGAGAAACCGGTGACGACCTCGGCGCAAGCCACCGCGCTTGCCTGTCTCAATAGCATCCAGCCGTCGCTGTCGGCGTGGACGCGCACCATTTTCGATTTCGGCGAAACAGCCTGGCGCGAATACCAGTCGGCGGCCTGGTATGTCGCGCGGCTGAAGCATGAGGGCTTTTCGGTCGAGGAAGGGTCGGCCGGCATGCCGACCGCCTTTTGTGCCCACTGGACGAATGGCCCGGGGCCGACCATCGGCATGTACGGCGAATACGACGCGGTGCCCGGCAACTGCCAGGACGCGGCAACGGTGAAGCGATCGCGGCCGGGCCTCGGCGTCGAGGCCGGCGGCCACACCGATCCGCATTCCGGACTAGGCATTGCCGGCCTCGGCGGACTTCTCGCCACCAAGGCGGCAATGCAACGCCACGGCATCGAGGGGACGTTGCGCTTCACCGGCGAGCCGGCCGAGAAGGTCAGGGGCTCGAAGCCGATCCATGCGGCCAAGGGCTACTATGACGGCCTTGCCGGCATGATCTCCTTCCACCCCTTCTATATGCTGCCGCTCTGCAACACGGCGCGCTGGGACACGCATTGCGGCGCCGCCTATGCGATGATCTACCGTTTTGTCTGCGACGAACCCGAAAACTGGGTTCGCGCAAGCGATGGCGCGCCGATCCCGCAGGCGCATTCGGCGGTGCGGGCGCCCGGCGCCAATGACGCGCTGATGACGATGTACATGGCCTCCAAGGCGCTGCGCGATTCCATGCTACCCCACCAGGGCGGCTGGTCGATCAGCGAGGCGATCCTCACCGCCGGGCAGGCGACCGCCGACAATCTGCCGGCGGGGCTGGCCGAGATCCAGTACATGATCCGCGTGCCGACCATTGCCATGGCAGAGCAGGTCACCGCGGTGCTCGACCGTAATGCGGCCGCGGCCGCGGCGATCAGCGGTTGTCGCTATGAGCGCCATTGGGTGTCGAAGTCGCGGCCGGGCCTCGCCAATCACGCCATGGCAGGGATTGCCTATGAGGCGCTGTCCACCGTTGGCGCTCCGAACTGGGACGAGGCGGCGAAAGCGATCGGTCGCAAGGTCCAGGTCAATGCCGGCGGCACCTCGACCGAAAACCCTTTCATCGACGAGATGGAGCGGCTGATTGCGCCGCAAGAGGCCGAAGCGATCCTGCGCCGCGATTTGCCTCCGTCGCAGATCAACTCGACCTCCGACGACTACACCGACATGTCGTGGCACACGCCGACCGCACGCTTCTATGTCGCCCGCCCGGCGCTGCGCTCGGCGAATGGCCATGCCTATCCATCCTGGGCGATGAACGCGCTGGGCGGTATCTCGGCCACCATTGACCCGATGGTCATTTGCGCCGCCAAGACGGTTGCGCTTGCAGCCCTCCGCCTGCTCGAGGACAAGTCCGCGCGCGATGCGGCCATGGACGAATTCGTCACCCGCACCGGCGGCGGCATTGGTGGCTCCAACTGGATCGCGCCGCTTTGCGACTATGACCCGCCGATCAATTTCCGCTGGCCGGAATATGTCACCACCGCGCGCGGGCGCGATTGGTGGATTCCGAGCAGCCAACCCAATCAAGCTGCATAATCGAGGAGAACCTTATGACCGTCCATGACCGCATCGTCGCCGAGCCGTTCTCGCTGCAACGCCGCAACCCCGCCGGCGGCACCAAGCCGCTGACGTCATGGGGCTTTGCCAACGAGACCGACGTGCTGACAGACGTGTTGCTCGGCTCGCCAAACTTCCTGCGCCACCTCTCGACCAGCTCGCTGTCGCGCAAGCATTTGCGCGAAGCGCCCTGCAACGTTCAGATCGCCCAGGCGCAGCACAAGGACCTCGTCGCCGCCTATGAGCATTTCGGCGTCAACATCCACTGGCACGAGCCGACGCCGGAACTGCCGATGCAGGTCTATTCCAGAGACTCCAGCGTCATGACGCCCTACGGCGCCTTCATCACCGCCATGGCCAATTGGTGGCGGCGCGGCGAGAACTATGCCGCCATCCGCACCTATGAAAAGCTCGGCATCCCCATCTACGACATGGTCACGGCTGGCACCTTCGAAGGCGGCGACTTCAACGTCATCGAGGAGGGCGTGGTGCTGATCGGCTGCGGCGGCGCCCGCACTCAGGAAGAGGGCGCCCGCCAGGTGCAGGACTGGTTCGAAAAGGAAGGCTGGGAAACGCGCCTCGCCTTCATCGACGAATATTACGTCCATATCGACCTGATGGTGGTGCCGATCGCCGAGAAGCTCACCGCGGTGTGCCTCGCCTGCACCGAGCCCGGCATCGTCGACTGGCTGAAGGGCAAGGGCCACGAGATCATCGACGTGCCCTTCCAGGACACGATGGCGCTCGGCTGCAACTTCATGTCGCTGGGCAAGGACAGGGTCATCGCGCCGACGTCGAGCCAGTCGCTGATCGGCCAGCTCAAGGCACGCGGCTTCGAGGTTGCTGCCGTCGACATGAGCGAGATTTCCAAGACCGGCGGCGGCATTCACTGCATGGCGCAGGCGCTCAAGCGCGAGCCGGCGTAACGGCACGAATTGCCGCCGGGACCTGTGACGGACTGCTGCCAGATTTGACAAAACAGGCCTGGCAGAGGAAATTGATGCCATTAGAGGAGGGATTCTGTGAAGAAAACTTACGAAAAGCCGAGTCTGGCCAAAGCCGGCAAACTCGGATCGCTGGTCGCTTCAAACCCGTCGAAGCCCGCCCCCTGAGCGCAACCAGCCGCTGAAGGCCGAAATTCGGTCGTCCTGGTTATCGGCGACCGGATCGCGCTGTATGATTGAAGGGAGCCCGCCGGCTTTGAACGGCGGGCTTTTTGCTTGCGCCAGAGCGCTGCCGCGTCTGCCGGCTAGTCCAATCTGCCCGAACCTGAATTGAACTTGCGCCGGGCGTTTTCCAGATGCGCCCGCATCGCTTGGCCGGCCGCTTCCGGGTCGCGGCGCTCGATCGCCTCGAACACCGCCTGGTGGCCGGCAAAACTCGTGCGGTTTTCGATCTCCGTATTGGCTACGTGGATGCGCTGATTGATCAGCCATTCGACCTAGCCGGATTTTGAAACCAAGCCAGCTTCCCCAAAAGATCATGCCCAAACAAAGCCATAGCGCGAAGACCACATGCGCGCCGTTCCCGCCCACCCGGCGATCAGGGAGTGGCTGGCGTGAGATGGCCGCGCTGACGACGGAACGAGATCGCCTCGTCCGGCCGGCCGGACTCTCGACGGCGTGGTCCGGCCGGAATTCCATCTGCTATGCGGGTATCAATACGGCGATGCGATGCACGCCGACCTCCTTGCTTGTATTCGTCGCTTCATCGGTCTTGCCCTTGGAGCAGGTGTACATATCACCCGTCTTTAGCTTGAATTCCTTGTCCGCTTTCTTGATCGTGAATGCACCTGAGGTAATGGTGCACACCATGTCGTTGTCCATCACGGTTTGAGGAGCATGTGCTCCGGGCTGAAACACAACGTCGATAATTGCGATGCTCTTGTAGGCGGGAATGTCTGCATTGCCGGTGCCGACCTCCACCACCCTGACACCGGGCGCAATCTCCTTGCCCTCTTTCGGGCCGTATTTCTTGATTTTTGCCGATGCCGCCAAAGTGAACAAAGGCGCTACCGCGGCGGTCGTCAGACCGAGGGCAATTGCAGACCTGCGATTCATGGTTTTCATTGCATCCTCCCGATGCTCGTCATGCATGGATATGCACGACCGGCGATATATTAGCACAAACGAATTTACTTGTATGCAAAGTGACTGTGGCGCAGGCCAGCAAGAAAATGCTCCGCCGGATAATGTCGCTTCACTGTACCTTTTGCCGGAATTTCGAATGACAGGTCGAGCAATCCTGCAGGATGAGATGCAGGATATGCTCCGCCGGCAGTTTGGTCGGATCGGCTTCCTCTGGAATCGAGCGCTTGCCGAGCAGGCTGCCGCCGCCCATCGCCAGGCCGGTGCCCATGCGCATGTCATCGGTGATGACGGCCGGCGCGCTTTCGGCCTTGGCGGCCAGAGCGTCGGCCAGCGTTCCGATATGATTTGCCAGGGCCTCGAATTCCGCCCGTGACTGATCGATCTCCAGCCTGGCCTGCGAAGGCGGTCCAAGCGAGCCGCTCGGAAATTCGGCAATCAGGGCAGGGCCGGTGCGCGCGCGCAGCGTGTCCGCTGCCGCCTTGAAGGCTGCCGCGTCATAGGCTTGCCTGCGGTCGAACATGCCGGCAATGGTTTTCGCAGCCGCCGCCATCTCCTTCATCGACGCCTGGCGGGCCGCGACGATCGGTCCGCTGCCGACGGAGGCGCCCATCGTAAGGGCACAGACCAGCCACAGCAGCGCCGCTTTCACGGCGCCATGTCCTTGCCCCATCCATCCGTGCTCAGCAAGCCGCAGCAGGGGTTCGACCTGCAGTCGGATTCTTCGGTCGTGATGCCGGTTCTCATCGGTAAATTTCCGTCGCCGGAGGTCTCCGTCTCTGAGCAGATAGACCTTCCAGCCACCGGAAGGTCAACTGATTGAGAAGGCCGATCAGCGGGCAATCAGCACAGGCTTGCAGCAAGCTGACGCAGCGTTTCCTTGACTTGGATCGCAAAAACGGGCAGCAAGGCGGGGGTGAGGGAGAGCATTCTACCGTGGCGCAGACCATGGAGTGCTCTTTTTTTCGTATCAGGCGCCGCATAATCGGTGGCTGATGGAGGGATTGGTTAACCAACTTTGTCCATCTTTTGATTCAATCGGCAACAGACGCGAAAGGTGCAGGGGGCACCAGCGAACTGTGGATGTCACGGATGCGAGGGTCGCAAGCCTGCATGCCGATTGAGAGTGGTTGTATGGCGTTTTTGCGTTTGAAAGACCGGGGCGATACTCCTGAACGGGGTTTGACTTCGAAGAGATCCGGCCAGCGCTGGGTGGTGGTGCCGGTTGTCGGCGCGGCCTTGGCGCTGTGGTCGGTGGCAACCATGGCCGGCCTCTATTCGCTCGGTACCTCGCTCACCGCAGCCTCCAACAGCCTTCCGCACAGTCTGCTTCTGCCGAACGCAGCACTTGCCGATTCGCGCCGCAGCCTCGCCAATACGTGGGCGCCTCGGCTTTCGGCGCAAAAATCACAGGCCTCGCTGCTCAGCCAATGCGACGCCGGCTGCGCGCATGCCGCCGCGAACTTCGCGCATGACGGCAAGATGGCGCGGCTGAAGCCGGCCGCGCACGCTGTGGCCCCGAGCATTGTCGCCTCAAACATTGCGCCAAACACCAGCGTCGCTCTCGCCACTTCGCGCGGCATGCGCTTCGACGGCGTGGTGGCCAAGGCAGGGCTGTCGCCGCAAAAGCTGGCTGCCGCCTTCGCCAAGGCCTCGAATGCGCCCTTCATGCTTGCCAGCCTTCCGGTCGCTGCCCGTTTCGCCGAAGTCCGGCTGCCCGATCAGCATGGCCCGGCCTCGGAACGCTTTGGGCCGGAAGTGGCTGAGATCGAACGCTCATCGCGCCTGGCGCTGGCGCTGGCCAACAGCTTGCCGGAAGACGCTGACATGCTGGCGCCGCCGCCGGCCGTTGAAGCAATCGCCGGAGGGCAGGATCCTGAGCAGGCCGAGGTCCAGGTCGCTTCGCTGCCGCCGCAGGACGATCTGCCCGACAACATTGCGTTGCCCGGTTGGCGTCCACGCGCCGAAACCGCTCAGCCTGCCGAGGCGCAGCAAGCCAGCAAGCCCAGGGCAGCCAAGCCACAGACCGACAGGACGGCCGAGAACCCCGCACCCCAGTTGCCGGGCAATTCGTCGCCGCGGTCGCCACGCAGTACTTCGGAGGTTGCCGCACTGCCTGGCGTGCCAGACAGCCAGAGCATCCGATCAAGCCGGATCAAGCCTGGCAAACGGTCGAAGACACAGGCCGGCGAGATGCTGGCCTATGCCAAGCCGGACGTCCCGGCGGGCGGTGTCGGTCGCGCCTTCAAGGATCTGTTCGCCACGCCCGGAATGGGCGGCGGCGTCGCCGTCTACGATATCTCGGCCAAGACCGTCTACATGCCGGACGGCTCGCGGCTGGAGGCCCATTCGGGGCTGGGTTCGATGGTCGACCAGCCGCGCTTCGTGCACAAGAAGAATGTCGGCCCGACGCCGCCCAACACCTATGATCTGCGACTGCGCGAATCCCGCTTCCATGGCGTCGAGGCGCTCCGTCTCACTCCCGTCAGCGGCGGCAATAAATACGGCCGCGACGGCCTGCTCGCCCACACCTACATGCTGCGCGGCGGCCGTGCGGAATCCAATGGCTGCGTCGTCTTCAAGGACTACGCCCGCTTCCTTGCCGCCTACAAGAAGGGCAAGATCAAGCGCCTCGTCGTCGTGCCGCGCCTGACCAAGCCGCTGACGCGGGTCGCTCAGGAAGGCCGGGGAGCGTAAGGCAGTAGGCAGTAGGCAGTAGGCAGTAGGCAGTAGGCAGTAGGCAGTAGGGCCCAGGAGCGTCCATCGCCTGTTGATTTGTTTTTCTGCCCCTATTGCCTATTCCCCACTGCCTATTCCCTTTTCACCCCCAGGCAGACTATGAGTGACCCCTGCGGGTCGGCTTCACCACGAGGACATCCATGACAATACGCGCTGTCGTTTGGGGCGAGAACATCCATGAGCGGACCAATGAGGTGGTCGCAGCCCTCTATCCCGAGGGCATGCACACGACCATCGCCAAGGCGCTGAATGCCGACAAGGCGATCTCCGCCTCGACCGCCACGCTCGAGCAGCCGGAGCACGGCCTGCCGGCCGACCGTCTGGCCGAGACCGACGTGCTGGTCTGGTGGGGCCACAAGGATCATGGCGCGGTGGCCGACGAGATCGTCGAGCGCGTCGCCCGCCGCGTTTGGGAGGGGATGGGGCTGATCGTTCTCCATTCCGGCCATTTCTCGAAAATCTTCAAGCGGCTGATGGGCACGCCCTGCACGCTGAAATGGCGCGAGGCGGGCGAGCGCGAGCGGCTTTGGGTGACCAGTCCCAGCCATCCGATCGCCGAGGGCGTCGGCGAATATTTCGAGCTCGAGAATGAAGAAATGTATGGCGAGCAGTTCGCCGTGCCCGAACCTCTGGAGACCGTCTTCATCTCCTGGTTCCAGGGCGGCGAGGTGTTCCGTTCTGGGCTGACCTATCGCCGCGGCGCCGGCAATGTCTTCTACTTCCGCCCGGGCCACGAGACCTATCCGACCTATCACGACGCCAATGTGCACAAGGTGCTGCGCAATGCGGTGAAGTGGGCGCACAATCCGCAGGGCACCAAGTCGGCGATCCTCGAGGCGCCGAACGTGCCGGTCGAGAAGGCGCTGGAGCCGATCGTCGAGCGCGGCGGCAAGCTGCACGCTTCGGGCGAGGCCGGCTTCCGCTAAAGCAAAATCCAGGAAAAAAGGCGTAGCGGTTTTCCGCATGGGTTTCCTAGACCGTATCTGCGCCATATGATTGAATCGAACCAATTCGCTCGGAGTGCAGAGAATGCGGCTTTTGATACTGGGTACCGGCTGGATGGCGCAGGAGCATGCCCGCCGCTTCGGCGGTATCGACGGCGTCGAGATCGTCGGTGCTGTCGACGTCGATGAAAAGCGCGTTGGCGAATTTGCCGACGGGTTCAAGATACCGAAGCGATTCACATCGCTGGAAGACGCGCTGGCGTGGGGCGAGTTCGATGCGGTCGCCAACGTCACGCCCGACCGCATTCACCACCCGACCACCATGGCGCTGATCGCGGCCGGCAAGCCGGTGCTGTGCGAAAAGCCGCTGGCCGAAGACTTCGGCAAGGCAAGCGAGATGGCCAAAGCGGCTGAGGCCGCCGGCATCGTCAACATGGTCAATCTCACCTATCGCAATGTCGCTGCCTTGCAGAAGGCGCGGCAGATGGTGCTGGCCGGCGAGATCGGCACCGTCCGCCACGTCGAGTCCTCCTATCTACAGAGCTGGCTGGTCTCGAAATTCTGGGGCGACTGGCGCACTGACCCGAAATGGCTGTGGCGGCTGTCGCGCGACCACGGCTCCAACGGCGTGCTCGGCGATGTCGGCATCCACATCCTCGATTTCGCCAGCTATGGCGCCGCACTCGACGTCGACCACGTGTTTTGCCGGCTGCGCACCTTCGACAAGGCGCCAGGCAACCGTATCGGCGAATACGACCTCGACGCCAATGACAGCTTCGCCATGACGCTGGATTTCTCCAACGGCGCCTTTGGCGTCGTTCACGCCAGCCGCTGGGCGACCGGCCACATCAACGAATTGCGCCTGCGCATCTATGGCGACAAGGGCGGCATCGAAGTCGTGCACAATCTCGAGGGTTCGGAACTGAAGGCGTGTGTCGGCGAGGATATCGAGAACGCCAAATGGCAGGTGCTCGACGCCGGCACGGTGCCGACCAATTACCAGCGCTTCGTCGATGCGGTTCGCAGCGGCGTGCAGGCCGAGCCTTCATTCCACCATGCCGCCGAACTGCAGAAGGTGCTGGATCTGGCCATGGTTTCGGAACAGAAGCGGACGGAACTGAGGGCCAGCGCCGATACGCAGTGATGTGAAGGGGAGGAAGAAACAATGGTCACGCGCCGCGCGCAATGTCTCTGCGGCCAGCTTTCAGCCGTCTGTTCGGGCGAGCCGGTGCGCATCTCGGTCTGCCATTGCCTCGACTGCAAGCGCCGCACCGGCAGCGCCTTCAGCTACAATGTCCGGTTTGCGCAAGCTGATGTATCGATCGAGGGGCGGGCGAAGCAGTTCACGCGCGCCGGCGACGAGGGCGGCCGCGTCATCTACAATTTCTGTCCGGAGTGCGGCGCCGCCGTCCACTATCGCATCGACACGCAGCCCGGTGTGATCGCCATTCCCGTCGGCGCCTTCGCCGACCCGTCGTTCCCGCCGCCCTTCCAGTCTTTTTACCACGAAAGCCGTCGCTGTGAGTGGGTCGAGATCAATGCCGAGCCGCTGGCGACGTTCGACTGAAGGCCGCTTTTTGGATACCCGGAACCGTCCGCACGCTCCGCGCCTTCAAGAGGGCATCGCCCCTGATTGCCATTGCCGGGCCGTTAGCCACCGCGCTCGGCTGCCCCATGAATAGGCATAAGTCAAGACGAATCCGGCTTGCGGCCCGATTGCTGACATGCTTACCTGACGGCATGTGTTCAATGGGGGTATATGGATGGCTAAGGAATCTTCGAATTCCGCTTCTTCAGAAAAGAAGGCGGACGTAAATCTGATAGGTAACACAGAAGGAAACGGGCTGAACTTCATGGGAGTTCAGGCCCGCGAAAACGGAACCGCCGGCGACGCCGTCGGTGTCGACAAGATCCGTGACCTGCTCTTCGGCAACCAGATGCAGGACTATGACCGCCGTTTTTCCAAGCTTGAAGAACGGGTGTTGCAGCGCTTCAAGGATGTCGAGTCCGAGGCCAAGCGCAATCTCGAAATGTACGAGTCGAATGCAAAGAAGCAGATCGATTCGCTTGCAGGGCAATTGCGGAGCGAAAAAGATTCACGAGCCGATGCCGACAAGGAGATCGACCGGAATCTTCGCGAGCAAAACCAGGCTCTTGAAAAGCAGGTGCGCACGTTGTCGGATCAGTTGAGCGCGCTCGAGCGCGACGTTTCGGACCGGATAAATCGAAACGATCATTTGCTGCGTGAGGAAATCAAGCAGAAGAATGAAGGCGTTCAGATGCTGATCGAGAAGATGTTTGCCGACCTCAGCAACGTCAAGACCGACCGAAATCTTTTGGCTGGCCTGTTTGTCGAGGTTGCAAAGTGTCTCAATCAGGATCCCGTCGGGAGCAAGAGCAACTCGGACCGCAGCTGGAAAGTGAGTTGATGGGACCTTGACGTCCACCGTCGACCCATTCAACCTTCCGCAAAGAACAGCCTCGAACGATACAGAGATTGATCGCGAGGCTCTGGCTCGTCTTTTGATCGAAATTGCCCGGAACGTTGATCCGGACTACCGTGCGCAGTTCGAGGCGGTTCCAACCGCCGATCCGCGCATGGAAACGCTGCGGCAGTTGCTGGTCAGCCGTGAAATCTCGGAGCTTTCACGCGTTACGCATCTGCTCGACGAACCCGAGCAGCTTGCGGCGGCCGTGGGCGACGTTCTTCCCAGTGCTGCCGGACGAGCGCCTTACGCGCAACTCGGCGAGGCGCTTGCGCCAGCTGTCGAACGGGCTGTGCAACGGTCGATCCAGAAGAGCCCGCGCACGCTGACGGACATATTGTACCCGGTGTTTCTGCCGGCAATTCGCAAGTCGATCGGCGAAAAGATCGACCAGACCTTTCAGTCGCTGAATGAAACTCTAAGGCACATATTCACCTGGCACGGGCTCAAGTGGAGACTTGAAGCCTGGAGAACAGGGGCAAGCTTCTCGGCAGTTGTTCTGAAGCATTCCCTTGTCTACCGTGTGGAACATGCGTTTCTCATTCATCGGAATTCCGGCCTTTTGATAGCGCATGTAACGGCCGACAATGCAACGAGCGAAGATCCTCAGCTCATTTCTTCGATGCTCAGTGCGATTCAGGATTTTGTAAAAGACTCATTTAACGAGAAAGAGCAGAGCGGCCTGGACACAATCCGTTTCGGCGAGCTTCGTCTCTGGTCGGAAGTTGGACCGTTTGCGACACTGGTTTCGGTGATCCGGGGAAATCCGCCGGAGGAATTGCATGAAATCGTTCGCGATGTGTTGCTTCGCATCCATGAGCAATCCTCAGAGGCTTTAGAGCAGTTCGACGGCGACGGTTCGCAGCTGGCCTCCGTAGAGGCGCAGTTGCAGACCTGCGTCGAGCTCAAGCAAGAGGAATCAAACGACGGATTTCCGTGGCTGGTGGCGGCCGTTGCCCTGTTGCTCTTGAGTCTGGCAGGCGGTTGGTACTTTCTTTCCTGGCAATCAGCGCAGCGCTGGCAGGCTTATGTGTCGCGCTGGCAGGCTTACGTGTCGCGAGTGGAGGCCCAGCCGGGCATCATCGTTGCCGAACAGCAGGTACGCGATGGCCAGTTCTATATTGCCGGCCTGAGGGACCCGCTTGCCGTCGACCCGCAGTCGCTGTTGTCAGGCACGGGAGTCGATCCGGCCGGGGTTCATCCGCAATGGCAATTTTATCAGAGCCTTGAGCCGGAGTTCGTGCTGAAGCGGCTGACGGCGTCGCTGGCTCCGCCGGATTCAGTGCGACTTTCGATTGTCGATGGCCGCATCGTCGCCGAGGGTGAGGCTCCCGACACCTGGATCAGCCGGGCGCGCGCGGCGGCCCAGCAGCTTTCGGCAGGCGGGCCGGTCTTCGATATCTCGGGGGTTCGTGACGTAAGCCCCCAAGTGCGCGAGGCGGAGCGCTGGCACGCCTATGTGTCGCGACTGGAGACCCAGCCGGGCATCATCGTTGCAGACCAAAAGATAAGCGACGGCCAATTCTATATTGCCGGCCTGCGAGACCCGCTTGGCGCCGATCCGCAGTCGCTGTTGTCGGGAACAGAGGTCGATCCCGCCCGGGTTCATGCGCAGTGGCAGTTCTATCAGAGCCTTGAGCCGGAGTTCGTGCTGAAGCGGCTGACGGCGTCACTGTATCCGCCGGAAACAGTACGACTTTCGATCGTCGATGATCGCATCGTTGCCGAGGGTGAGGCTCCCGACACCTGGATCGATCGCGCGCGCGCGGCGGCCCGGCAGCTTTCGGCAGGCGGACCCGAATTCGACATCTCCAAGGTTCGTGACGTGAGCCCCGAAGCACGCGCGGCGGAGCACTGGCAGTATTATGTGTCGCGACTTGAGGCCCAACCGGGAATCATCGTCGCCCAACAAACGGCGAGGGGCGGACATTTCTATATTTCCGGCTTGAGAGACCCGCTTGCCGCCGACCCGCAAGCCCTGCTGTCCGGAACGGACGTTGATCCTGCCCGCGTTCATGCACAGTGGCAATTCTATCAGAGCCTTGATCCGAAGTTTGTGGTGAAGCGGCTGACGGCGGCGCTGTCCCCGCCGAAAACCGTTCAGCTCTCGATCATCCAGGGTCGCATTGTGGCCGTGGGTGAGGCTCCTGCCGGCTGGATCAACCGCGCGCGGGCCGCCGCTGAACAACTTTCGGCGGACGGAGTGGTTCTGGATGTCTCGCAGCTGCGTGAGCTGAACCTCGCAGAACTTAATCATTTGAGGCAGGCGATCCAGACGACCGATATTTTCTTCTCTTCCGGCAAGGTTGTGCCGGGACCGGAGCAGACGCCGGTTCTCGACAGGTTGGCGGATCAAATAAAGGAATTCGCCCAGAGTGCCCGCAATTCCGGCGTAACGGCGCGGTTCATGTTGACCGGGCATTCGGACACCACGGGCCGTGAGACGGCCAACGCGTCGATCAGCGCCGCCCGCGCCGAGACAGTTCGTGCGCTTCTCAACAAGCGCGGCGTTGCTCCCGAACTGCTGCTGGTTCGGGGCGCGGGCACTTTTGAGCCGGCTGTACCTGAAAACAGTCTAACCGGTAGCTCCACCAATCGCCGGGTTTCGATTACGGTAAACCTGGACTAGCGGAGCCCAACATGTTGCAAAAAAAGATCTGCATGCTGGGCGGCTTCGCCGTCGGAAAGACGAGTCTGGTCCGCAGGTTTGTGCAGAGCATCTTCTCAGAAACCTACTTGACCACCGTCGGAGTGAAAATCGACAAGAAAAGCGTCGCGCTCCCGGACAAAACCGTGGATCTGATTTTGTGGGATTTGGCCGGCGAGGACGATATCGGCTCATTCCGCGTCAGCTATGTTCGAGGTGCAACCGGGCTCGTGCTAGTCGTCGATGGAACCCGCGCTGCTACTCTTGCCGTGGCACTCACGCTGCGCGAACGGGTCGAGGCCGAATTCGGCGCCATGCCGTTCGTATTGCTGTTCAACAAGTCCGATCTGGCCGATCGGTGGGCGATATCGGATGGTGAGATCAACGAGTTGAGGCAACGTGGATGGCAAATCTATCTAACAAGTGCGCTTTCGGGCGAGCAGGTCGATGACGCCTTTCGTCAACTTGCCTTGATGGTCACCAAATAGACCATGCATGAATTGCCAAAAGAAGTCAGAAATTGGTTTTTCAATTTCTTCTTCGACGGGCACGCTGTCGCTTATCTGAAAATCGACGCTGAGCTTTGCATAGCTGCCAAGGGCGGTAATGTTGAACATTACGGGCTGTCATCGCTTCGCATCGGCAAGCCTGTTGCGGAGCAGCTTGAATTCATGGAAGGTTTGCTGCCTTGCCCGGAGCTTCCGTTTCGCATGGATATGGTTGAACTGCCCGGCGGGCGTGTCGCCGACCTCCATTTTTTTGCTGACAATGCGTTCGTGTGGCTGCTTTTTCTGGACGCCACTGCCGAACGAGACAACAGGCAGCGGCTTCAACAGAAGGCCTATGAAATGACGCTCCTGCAAGAGAGGGAGCGTCAACTCAACGAAAAATTGCAATCGACGAACGAGGCGTTGAGGAAGAGCCAGGAGGGATTGGCGCGTGAATATCAGCGCGCCGAAAACCTGCTCCTCAACATTCTCCCGGCCTCGATCGCGGAGCGATTGAAAGCGCAAAAGAAAATTGCCGACAACCACGCAGAGGTGAGTGTGCTTTTTGCCGACATCGTCGGTTTTACGGAACGAGCGCGCAGCGTCGGAGCGGTGACGACGCTCGCTATTTTAAACTACTTCTTCAAGGCGGCGGATCGGCTCTCTGAGCGATACGGCTGCGAAAAGATCAAAACAATTGGCGATTGTGTGATGGTGGTCGCCGGCCTGCCCACGGCGCGATCCGATCATGCAAAGGCCCTCACGCGCTATGCGATTGAGCTGCGCAAAGCGGTCAAGCGGGAACGCTTCGCAGGAGAACCGATAAGGCTGAGAATTGGAATTCACTCAGGACCGATCGTCGCCGGCGTCATAGGCAAGAGGCGGTTCGCCTATGACCTGTGGGGTGAGACCGTTAATCTCGCCTCACGTATTCAAACGTCCGCGGAGCCCGATGAAATCCGTATTTCCGATGCAACTTGCCAACTGCTTGGACCGAAATTTGCTTGCGACCCACTCGAGGAAACGGAATTGCGCGGTGCGGGTCGCGTGCGAATGTGGCGGCTCCCGAGCTGATCCGTCGCCTGCGGTGCGACCGTGGAGCGCCGGTAGCGGCGCCCGAAAGCCATTGGGTGACCTGATCTTGCGATCGCAAAGCACCCTTTGCGCTTGCCCGGAAGGCCTCTATTCTGGAGCACAGTGGCCGCTGGTGGGATAGAATGTCGGTACTGCCTTTTCTGAGAATCTACGCACCGCTAAATGCGGTGCTGGCTGCGCCTGGGCTTCTGGCGGTGGCTGCGCTCACGATGCCCGACATGTCCGGACGAAGCAGACTGCTTCTGGCTGCCGTGCTCGCTGTAATTTGGGCCGCCTATCTTCTGCAGATGGCCGAGACCCTGCTCAAGCGCTGGGCGGGAGACCTCAGGGACAGGACGCCGGCAATCGCGATCGATGTGCTCGCGGTTTTGGTTCCAGTCGCCGCATTTCTGCTCGACGGCACGCCCGACCGGAGCCTCTACTGTGCTGTCTGGCTGCTGAAGCCGCTGCGCGACTCGACCTTCTTCCCGCTGCTTGGCAGGGTTCTGGCCAACGAAGCGCGCAACCTGGTCGGCGTCACCACGGTCTTCGGCCTGGTTCTGTTCGGTGTCGCACTCGCGGCCTATGTCATCGAGCGCGACGTCCAACCGGAAAAGTTCGGCAGCATCCCCGAGACAATGTGGTGGGCGGTGGTCACGCTGTCCACTACCGGCTATGGCGACGACATTCCGCAAAGCTTCGCCGGCCGCGTCCTTGCCGGGGCTGTCATGATGTGTGGCATCGGCATCTTCGGGCTCTGGGCCGGCATTCTTGCCTCCGGCTTTTATCAAGAAGTCCGTCGCGAGGATTTCGTCCGCAATTGGCAATTGATTGCCGGCGTTCCGTTGTTTCAGAAGCTTGGCCCGGCCACGCTGGTCGAGATCGTGCGCGCGTTAAGACCCCGCACGGTGCCGGCGGGCGCCGTGATCTGCCGCAGCGGCGAGACCGGCGATCGGATGTTCTTCGTCGTGGAGGGCCGCGTCAGCGTCGCGACGCCGAACCCGGTGGAGCTTGGCCCTGGCGCCTTCTTCGGCGAGATGGCGCTGATCAGCGGCGAACCGCGTATGGCGACCGTCACTGCCGCAACTTCTGTCTCACTCCTGTCGCTGCACGCGGCGGATTTCCAGATGCTGTGCAGCAGCAGCCCGGAAATTGCGGAAATCATCCGCAGGACAGCGCTCGAGCGGCGCGGCGCGGCGCCGGTGGCTTGACCGTACAGCCGACGGTGGCCCGGCTGGAACTGGATGGTACGGCTCTATCGACCACGCGCGAAGGTTCTGGACGGCACGTGGAAGGTCCCAGAGGCGTAGCCGGAGACCTAAACGTAGCCGATCCACTCTACCGGCGGCTCGTTGTTTGGCGCTGTGCGTCGACAGTTCCTGCCCCGCGGCCTTTCGGACGACCGGCTTTGGCTAAACTCTAATGCCTTAGAATCTTGCTTAGAAAAGCCCGGCTGCGGTCGGTCTTCGGGTCGGAGAAAAACGCTTCCGGCGTGCCGCTTTCGACGATGGCGCCGGCGTCCATGAACACCAAGCGCTGCGCCACCTTGCGGGCAAAGCCCATTTCGTGCGTTACCACCATCATGGTCATGCCTTCCTCGGCCACCGCGACCATGACGTCGAGCACTTCGGAAATCATCTCGGGATCGAGCGCCGAGGTCGGTTCGTCAAACAGCATGATCTTGGGGCGCATGCCGAGGCAGCGCGCGATGGCCACACGCTGCTGCTGGCCGCCGGACAGCTGTGACGGGTAGGCGTTGACCTTGTCGGCGAGGCCGACCTTGGCCAGCAAGTCGCGCCCGGCCTGCTCGGCCTCGGCGCGGGGGATCTTGCGCACATGGATCGGCGCCAGCGTGACGTTTTCCAGCGCCGTCTTGTGCGGGTAGAGGTTGAACGACTGGAAGACGAAGCCGATCTCGGTGCGCAGCTGCGTCATGTTGGTGGCGGGGTCGCCGAGGCGCTGGCCGTCGACGACGAGGTCGCCATCCTTGATCGCTTCCAGGCCGTTGATGCAGCGGATCAGCGTCGACTTGCCCGAACCACTTGGGCCGCAGACGACGACCACTTCGCGCGGCTCGACGCTGAGCGTGATGTCCTTCAGCACATTGAGCGAGCCGAACCATTTGTTGACGCCGCGAAAGTCGATCATGCCCGTTTTGGTCAGGTTTGTCTTGGTCGGGCTTGGATTGGTCATGGCGGTCAGCCCTTTGGGTTCGATGTCACAGCTGCACCTCGCCATGCGCCGCGCCCATGCGGCGCTCCAGCCGGCGGGCGAGCATGATCAGCGGATAGCAGACGACGAAATAGCCGACGCCGACCAGGAAGAAGACCAGCAGGCCGTTGGGCACACGCTGCACCACAAGCCAGCCGACGCGGGTGAGGTCGGTCAGCCCGATCGCCGAGACGACGGAGGAATCCTTGATCAACAGTACATATTGCCCGACCAGCGGCGGCAGCACGATGCGCATCGCCTGCGGCAGCACCACCTGGCGCATGCGTTGCCAGCGCGACAGGCCAGACGCCAGAGCTGCCTCAACCTGGCCGGTCGGCACCGAGCGGATGCCGGCGGCGACGATCTCGCAGATGAAGCACGCGGCGAGGTTGGTGAGCGCGATGATGCCGGCCGTGAAGGCATCGAGCTCGATGCCGAATTCCGGCAGGATGAAGAAGATCAGGAAGATCTGCACCAGGAACGGCGTGCCGCGGATCAGGTCGACCCAGGCGCCGATCACGCTCGAGATCAGCCGGTTGCCGCCGGTGCGCAATATGCCGAGGCCGAAGCCAAGCAGCGTGCCCAGCACCAGGCTGATCGCCGACAGCATCACGGTCATGCCAAGGCCGCGCAAGGCGAGGGGGTAGCTGCCGGCCAGGCTTTGCAGCTGTTGCCAGATCATGTGCTGCTCCTTGCCGGCTCCAGACCGAGCCACCGACTGGACAGCCCCGCCAGTCCTTTGAGGCAGTAATAGAGCAGCAGATAGAAAGCGGCGATGGTGAGAAAGCCTTCCGCCGGCATGAAGCGGTCGGACGCCAGCAACTGGCCGGCGCGCGTCAGTTCGGAAACCGAGATCAGCGACAAAAGCGCGGAATCCTTGACCAGCACGATCGCCTGGCCGAGCAGCGGCGGGATCGTCACCTTGAAGGCTTGCGGCAGGATGACCAGGCGCATGCGCTGGACATAGGTCATTCCCGAGGCAACCCCGGCCTCGACCTGGCCGCGCGGGATCGACAGGATGCCGGCGCGGATGATTTCCGCGACATAGGCGCCGCTGTTCAGCGACAAAGCGATGATGCCGACGACGAGCTCGGGCAGGACGAAGCCGAGACGCGGCAGGCCGAAATAGAGGAAGTAGAGCTGCGCCAGCAACGGCGTGGCGCGCACGGCATCGATATAGCCCTTGGCCAGCACGCGAAACAGCTGGCCGCGCTGCAGGTTCATGGCGGCGAGCACGATGCCGACGGCCAGCGCGCCCGCAAAAGACAGCGCCGACAGCCACACGGTCGTGATCAGACCCTGCCCGAACAGCGGCAGATATTCGACGATGGTGCGGAAGCTGAAATTTTCGAGCATGGCGGTGAATTGTGAATGGTGAATGGGCAGTAGTGAGTAGTGAGTGGTGAGCAGTGAAGGGCGTCCGGAATGGCCGTTCACCATTCACCATTCACCATTCACTACTTCCTACTCACTACTCCCTGCTTACCTCTGCTTAGTGATCCTTCTTCCAGGCGTCGGAATTGACCCAGTAGTCGAGGTTCTTCTGCAAGCGGCCGTCGATGCTGACCTGGTTGAGGAACAGGTTCATCCAGATCAACAGGTCCGGCTCGTCGTAGCGGGTGGCGAAGGCAAGCGGCTCCTTCGACAACAGGTCCGGCATGATGGTGAAGGTGCCGGCGGGATAGGCTGTCGACTGACCCTTGACCGCCGAGACGTCGTTGACGCCGCAATCGGCTTGGCCGTTGTTGACCGCGTCGAGCAGCAGCGGGCCGCCGCCCTTGTAGCTCTTGATGTCGGCATCCGGGAAGGCGTTCTTGGCTTCCTTTTCGCCGGTGGCGCCTAACAGCACGGCGATCTTGGTGCCCTTGGCCTTGCAGTCCTCGGTTGTCTTGAACTTGCTGTCGGCCTTGGTGAAGACGGTGCTGCCCGTATACATGTAAGGTGTGGTGAAGGCGACCTTCATGCCGCGCGCCAGCGTCGGCGTCATGTCGGCGACGAGCAGGTCGGCCTTGCCCGAAAGCAGCGCCGGGATCAGCCCGTCCCAATCATAGTCGAGGAAGGTGATCTTGACGCCCATTTCCTTGGCCATCAGTTCGGCGAGTTCGACCGAACTGCCGGTGCGCTCGCCGGCCGCGCCGACCAGCGAGAAGGGAGGTCCTTGCGTCTGTACCGCGACGCGCAGTTCGCCGCGCTTGGTGATCTCGTCGAGCGTTCCGGCACTGGCAGCAGCGGTCAGGCCCGCAAGCGCAAGTCCGGCGATGAAAAGCTTGGCAATCTTCATTTGGCATTCCTCCTGTTATCGTTGTTGTTCCACTTTGTTATTCCACCCTTTTGGGTGTTTTTTGAGCGGCGGCACCGTTTGCCGGCGGCAGCCACCGTTCGAAAATCCTCAGTCCCAGGCCACCGTCTCGGCAACCTTGATGCCACGCCTGGCCAGCTCGTCGAAGAACGGCCCGTCCGGCACATGCAGCAGCGGGTTCAAAAGCCCTGGTGTGGCGATCTCGCGCCGCGCCAGCATCTGCGCCACGATGCTGGCGGGATAGCCGACGCCAAGGCTCATGCCGAACAGGCCTGATGCCAGGTCGCGTTCGATGATCAGGTCCGACGTCACCGTTTTGGCGCGGCCGCCTTCGAGACCGGAAAAGACATTGCGCATCACGCAAAGGTCCTTCTCGTCGGCGCCATATTGCAGTTGCGGGCCGAGCAGACGGCCGAGAAATTCGCGTGGGCTGGCGCCGGTGCCGGGCACCTTGTCTTCGGAGAGGAAGCCGAGTTCCTTCAGTGGCGCCCAGAACGCCGACCATCCCGGCCAGCGCAGCGTATAGCGGCCCGAGCGTTGCAATCCCTTGGCGGCTGCCAGCATCTCGACATAGTGCAGAGCGTCGCCATTGGGGAAAGCTTCCAGCCGGCCGAGGCCCGCGACCTCGATCTCGTGGATGAAGGCATTGTCGTGCTGTCGGCCGGCCGGCACTTCGACGCGCTTGCCATGCTCGATCATCACGCTGTCGCGGTTCTGGCTGACCAGAACCATGTCGAAATTCCAGCTTACCTTGTAGCAAAGCGGCTTCGCCATCGCCTTCGGTTCGGGGATGCCGCCGCAATAGGAATCGATCGAGGAGATCGTAGAGAACTGCTTTGCGGCGCGCGCATAGAGCACGAGGTCGATGCCGGGATCGAGCCCACATTCGGTCATGATCGAAACGCCGGCCTGTTCAGCCTCCGGCGCCAGATCGGCAATCGCCTTGCCGTAATTGGTAGTGACCAGCGGCGTGCGCGTTGCGATCGCGGCCTGCACCGCCTCGCGCATCAATGGCTGCGGCAACAGATCGATGGCGGCGTCGACATCCGCCAGCACGGTGGCAAGCGCCGGACCGATCGCGCCCTCGGGCATGACGAAACGCACGCGGGAAAGGTCGGTCAGCCCGGCAAGCCGGGCAGGGCCGTCAGCCGACGTATCGACGCAGACGACTTCCTCGACACCGGCGCTGGCGACGAGATCGGCGATGGCCGCCCGTCCCTGCAGGCCGAGGCCGCCGAGAACAGCTATTCTCATGCCGGCTCCTTGCGTGACGGTGTTTCTTCCGACCAGCAGCCTTCGGGAAGGCTGACCCATTTGTTGCATGAAGCCATGACGACGAAGGTTTCGCTGCGCACGACTTCCCCGGGAATGCCGGCGCCCGGAATCAGCTCGCTGGTGATGCGGTAGAGGTCGGCGACATCGCCGGCGACGGTCACGTCGACGATGATGTCGAAGCGCCCGGTAACCACCGAGGCCGAGTTGACGAAAGGCAGTTCGGCAATGCGCTGCGCCAGTTCCCGGGCGCGGCCACGTCCCTGAGCGTTGATGCCGACAATGGCCGAGATCAACTCGGGGCGTTCGGTCAGATTGAGCAGCCCGACGATCTTCAAGAGGTTGCGGTCGAGCAGATTGCGCAACCTTGAGCGCACCGTCGGCACCGAGATCGCCATCGTCTCGGCGAGCCGGTTGATGCCGGGCTGGGCATCTTGCGACAACAGCTTTACCAGCCGTCGATCGGTTTGATCGAGATGCTCACGCAAAAGGCAAGGCTTTCATAAAGGAGAAAAATGTGGTGGAATTTCTTCCTGATATGAAAATAGCCTACGAGATATTTATAATAACAGCAAGAGGTGAGTTTGTTGCTACGCTGATCGAATCGACTGGAACATCGCTACCGCCGCAGCTTTCAGCGCCGCATTGCCGGATGCCGCCGCGCCATCCGGCAGATGCTTCCCATCCTCCAGCCCGACGCGCGTCGACCAGTTGCGATCCGCGGCACGGCGCACGAACGGCCACACCGTCGCGTTCTCGCCATGCAGCAGGATGGCACGGAGAATGCCGGCGCGCTCCAGGACCTGTTCGATGCCGCCGGCGACCGCAAAAGCCTCGTCTAGCGTCTGCTCGGAAATCTCGATCAGGACGCGCAGCACGCGCCCGCCATGGTCGAGGCTGACGAGGCGCTCGGCGTCGGCGACCGAGGCCAGACCCGCCTCGATGCCGATGCCGCGCTGGCGCAGGCTCTCCATGACGATGGGTGCCGCCGCCTCGCTGAGATTGACGGAGGCATAGTCCGGCAATTCGCGCCAGCCGGCGATGGCGACCAGCGTGCTTGTATCGTCATTCTCGATCCAGGCGCCGGTGGAGACGCCGATCAGCGTACCGGGGCAGGCACGGCGCAGCCCTGCGATGGTCGGATCCATCGCTGCCGGCGCAAGGCTCTCGCGGCGGTCCGCGCTGCGGGCATGGACATGCAGCTCAGCTGCGCCCGCGGCAATCGAAGCCGCCCCGTCGCGCGCCATAGCGTCGGAGTCGAGCGGCAGTGTGGGGTGAAAATCGGCGGCGCGCGCGCCATTGATGCAGGCCTGGACGATCATGGCTCTCGCGATCCTGTTGCGGATCGCGCGAGCCTACCGCAGGGCAGGGCGGAGAGGGAACGGGCGTGGTGAAGATTGCTGACAGGGTGCCGCTTCTGCAGAGGTTGCGGTATCGGCCCAGGACATACCATATAGCGGGACAGGACACGCCACGGGCGATCCTCACCCCTTTGCCGGGCTGCCGGCTGAAAGGTTTTTGCGATGGCTGAGTTGAAGGTCAGAACCCGCGTCACCGGCGCGACGGCGACGCTGCAGCCCGGCGGCTTGCCTTCCATCACCACTCCGACCGGCGGTGCAGTCGATGTCGTCACCGGCGTCAGCGCGCCGGGCTTCAATCCGCTCGACCTGCTCTACGCCTCGCTCGCCGCCTGCATGGTGCTGAGCGCGCGCATCGCCGCCTCCCGCCTCGGGGTTGCCGCCGCGCTTGGCGAGGTGCGCGCCGAGGTCAGCGGCGAGAAGGCCAAGGACGAGCCGTCGCGCGTCGAAAGGCTCAACATCAGGCTCGACATCTCAGGCGATCTCGACGCTGCGACCAAGCAGCGGATCGTCGAGGACGCCGAAGCGATCTGCACGGTGTCCAACACGCTGCGCGCCGCGCCGCAATTGCATACGACGCTTGGGTGAGGGTGTCGCAGAATGCCTCGCTGCCACCAACCAAGGACCGTCCCATGGCCATGATCCCGCCGATCGACTACGCCTCGGCATCGCAAGACATCCGCGCCGAGCACGACAGGGAGCTTGGCCTGCGCGGACGCATGACCAACATGAAGCGCATCCTGCTGCATTCACCGGCGGCCCACCGCATCTATGCCGAATGGTTCACCCTGCGCGATCTGCTCAAGCCCGCACTCGACGACCGCGCTGTCTGGCTGTTGTCGCTGGCGATCTCCGAGAGATGCCGCGCCGAGATACCGCTTACCTTCTTCCGCCGCGCGCTGATCGATGGTGGCCTTGATCCCGAGGCAATCCAGCCAACCTCCGACGAGGCGTTGCTGATCGAATTTGGCAAGGCAGTCGCCGCCGATGCCAATGTCATTCCGAACGACATCTGGGCAGCGCTGAAGGCTCGCTATGACGACACGCTGCTGGTCAACCTCGTCGCCTTCGCCGGCATCATGGTGGCGACCTGCGTGTTCACCAACGCGGTGCGCGTTGATCTTGATCCGGAGTTGGAGGCTTATCGCCAGCGGTGACGCTGCCATCTCCCCCTCGTGGGGAGATGGCCGGCAGGCCAGAGGGGGGGCGCTGTCCCGCCGACCTGTCAGCCCTAATGTGTAAGTGAGGCCTTTGCCGATTCAGAGGGCAAGCCGCAGAGATTTGTGATCCTTCACGCCCCCCTCTGCCCTGCCGGGCATCTCCCCCACGAGGGGGGAGATTGGTAGCTCCGCCACCTCCGCAGGAATCGGGTGGCCCGCACCTCTCGTTCGCCCCACTTTGATCACATCAAAGGAGGCATCCATGACCATCCATTCGATAAGCACCAAACGCGCAGCCCATTCGGCCGAAGCGCGCGTCGCAGCGCAGGACTGGAGTGCTCTGATCGGCGAACTGAACAGCCACGGCAGCACCGTCATGCCGGCGTTGCTTGCACCCGAGGAGTGCGCCGAGATCGCCGGTCTCTATCCGCATGAGGACCATTTCCGCAGCCATGTGGTGATGGCCCGCCATGGCTTCGGCAAGGGCGAGTACCGCTATTTCCGCTATCCGCTGCCGGATCTGGTCGGTGGCCTGCGCACCGCGCTCTATCCCAGGCTGGCCGGCGTCGCGAACGACTGGAACGATCGCATGGGCGCGGCACGGCGCTATCCCGATGACCACGCCGCCTTCCTCCAGCTTTGCCACGAAGGCGGCCAAACGCGGCCGACGCCGCTTCTCCTCCAATATGGCCCCGGCGACTTCAACTGCCTCCACCAGGATCTCTATGGCGACCTCGCTTTTCCCCTGCAGGTCGCGATCCTATTGTCGCAGCCGGGCGAGGATTTCACCGGCGGCGAATTCGTGCTGACCGAGCAGCGCCCGCGCATGCAAAGCCGTGCCGAAGTGGTGCCGCTGACCCGGGGCGATGCAGTGATCTTTGCTGTCCACAATCGCCCGGTGCAAGGTACGAAAGGGCACTACCGCGTCAATCTCCGGCACGGCGTCAGCCGCCTGCGCTCGGGACGGCGGCATACGGTGGGAATCATCTTCCACGACGCGAAGTAACGTCGTCCGCTTCGGCGCGGCTCCTTCGTTCCACTCCGAGATCGGCTAAGATTCACACTTGGTCGACGTCGAACAGGAGCATCGTCAAGTCATCGTCTCCTGGGGCGAGTATACGCCGGTCAGCGGCGCAGGCAATGCCGATTTCGGTGGCAAATGCGCTCTGCATATCGGCGAGGCTGTCGAAATAGAGTGTCCCGACCAGATACGGAATCTCGCCCGCCGAGCGCTTGATGATGGGCCGCCTGCTGATTTCGTAGCGCCGCAGTCCGGGAAGCTTCTTGGCCAGCGGCACATGAACCTCGAAATAGTGCCGGTCGAACGCCTCCGGATCAGCCGGGGTTTTGTAGATCACGAGCATCTTGGCCATCGTCATATTCCTGCCTGTTGGTGTCGCTGTTTGGGGGCCATGCAGGCCGCCGTGCCAATGTCGTTCCGCGAGGGCGGTTTTCGACAATCGCTGGATTTTTGTTTCGGGCGCGATGACGGGTCCTCGCCACCATCTGTGGCGCTTCTGCCTCTTTCCTCCTTGCGCTCATTCGCGTATGGCCCCGGGCAAATCCCTCAACTTTGCACCAACTCCCCCGGACCGCCTCATGATCCGTCTTGAAAGCATCAGCAAGCAGAACGGCCGCCAGCTTGTCTTCATCGAGGCCTCGGCCTCGCTACAGAAGGGCGAGAAGGTCGGCCTTGTCGGGCCGAACGGCGCCGGCAAGACGACGCTGTTTCGCATGATCACCGGCCAGGAGCAGCCCGACGAGGGCCAGGTGCAGGTCGATCGCGGCGTCACCATCGGCTATTTCAGCCAGGATGTCGGCGACATGGCGGGCCATAGTGCTGTGGCCGAAGTGATGAACGGCGCCGGGCCGGTCAGCGACGTGGCGGCCGAAATGGCCGAACTCGAGGCGGCCATGGCCGATCCCGAGCAGGCCGACCGGATGGACGAGATCATCGAGAAGTACGGCGAGGCGCAGCATCGTTTCGAGGAGCTCGACGGCTATGCGCTCGATGGCCGCGCCCGCGAAGTGCTCGACGGCCTCGGCTTTTCCCAGGAGATGATGGATGGCGACGTCGGCAAACTGTCCGGCGGCTGGAAGATGCGCGTGGCGCTCGCCCGCATCCTGTTGATGCGGCCCGACGTCATGCTGCTCGACGAACCGTCGAACCATCTCGATCTCGAAAGCCTGATCTGGCTGGAGCAGTTCCTGAAGGGTTATGAGGGCGCGCTGCTGATGACCTCGCACGACCGCGAGTTCATGAACCGCATCGTCAACAAGGTGGTCGAGATCGACGCCGGTTCGCTCACCGCCTATTCCGGCAATTACGAATTCTACCAGCAGCAGCGGGCGATCGCCGACAAGCAGCAGCAGGCGCAGTTCGAGCGCCAGCAGGCCATGCTGGCCAAGGAGATCGCTTTTATCGAGCGCTTCAAGGCGCGGGCGTCACACGCCGCCCAGGTGCAGAGCCGGGTGAAGAAGCTCGACAAGATCGATCGTGTCGAGCCGCCCAAGCGCCGCCAGATCGTGAATTTCGATTTTCAGCCGGCGCCGCGCTGCGGCGAGGATGTCGTGACGCTGAAGAACGTCCACAAGGGATATGGCAGTCGCTCGATCTATGAGGGGCTGGATTTCCAGGTCCGCCGCCGCGAGCGCTGGTGCATCATGGGCGTCAACGGCGCCGGCAAGTCAACGCTGCTGAAGCTGGTGGCAGGCGCTTCCGATCCCGACACCGGCACGGTCGCGCGGGGGCCGAGCGTGAAAATGGGCTATTTCGCCCAGCACGCCATGGAGGTGCTGGAGGGCGAACGCACCGTGTTCCAGACGCTGGAGGACGCGTTTCCGCAAGCCGGCCAGGCGCCGCTCAGGGCACTCGCCGGCTGCTTCGGCTTTTCCGGCGACGAGATCGAGAAGAAATGCCGGGTGCTGTCGGGCGGCGAAAAGGCGCGCCTGGTGATGGCGTTGATGCTGTTCGACCCGCCCAATCTTCTGGTGCTCGACGAGCCGACCAACCACCTCGACATCGCGACGAAGGAGATGCTGATCACGGCGCTGTCGCAGTACGAAGGCACCATGCTGTTCGTCTCGCACGACCGCCATTTCCTGGCCGCACTCTCCAACCGCGTGCTGGAACTGACGCCCGAAGGCATCCACACCTATGGCGGCGGCTATACCGAATATGTGGAGAGGACCGGGCACGAGGCGCCGGGGCTGCGGACCTGACGCAGGTCCTGCGTCCGCATTTGCGTCGAGCAAAGCCAGGATTTGTCAGCTCGCCGCCAGCCATTTGCGCGACTGCGCGAAGGCCTTGAAGGCTTTGGCGTCCATCGGGTAGCCGAACAGGAAGCCTTGCAAGATGTCGCAGCCAAGCTCTTTCAGGATGCGCGCGTGCTCCATCGTCTCGACGCCCTCGGCGATCACTTCGATCCCGAGCGACTTGCCGATGTCGATGATGGACGACACAAGCTGCCGCTGTGCGGTTGAGCTGGTGATGGGGGTGACCAGTTGGCGGTCGATCTTGAGGCGACGGGGCCGCAACTTCAACAGCGAGACGATCGAGGCATGCCCGGTGCCGAAATCGTCGATCTCGACGTCGATGCCGAGCCCCTTGATGTGTTCGATGTTCCAGCTGACCAGCTCGTCGTTTTCGTCGAGGAAAATCGACTCCACCAGTTCGAACGACACGGTCCCTTCCTTGATGGGAAGCTTGCGCAAACCCTTGATCAGGTCCCTGTCTTCCAGGCGCCGTGCGGAAACGTTGACCGAGACGCGCGGGATGTTGAGGTGGCTGCGCGACCAACGCTCGAAATTATCGAGCGCCTGCTCCAGGACGGTGCGGTCGATAAGCGCCACGACATTGAGTTCTTCAGCCACCTTGATGTAGGCGTCGGGGGTCAGCATGCCGCGTTGCGGGTGATCCCAACGCGACAGCGCCTCGACGCCGACGATCTCCAGCGTCTTGGCGTCGAACTGCGGCTGATAGTAGACGATGAATTCGTTCCGCTCGAGCCCGCCCAGAATCTCGTCGGCGGTCTGCTTGGTCCGCACGATCTCGCTCTGCAGCTCTTCGTTGAAAAACTCGTAGCGGTTGCGGCCGCGGCCTTTCGCCCGGTACAGCGCCAGATCGGCATTGACAAGCAACTGCCTTGCATCGACGCCGCTATTGGCCGCAATGCCGATGCTGACGCCGAACCGGCACTGGTGACCCAGATAGTCGACCGGCTGGCGCATCGCATCGATAATGTGGTCGGCCAGCGCGGCGAGTTCCTTGTCGTCGCGTCCATGGCTCAGCACGACAAACTCGTCGCCGCCGATGCGCGCAACGAAATCGGCACTGCCGACGCTGGCCTTGATGACTTTCGAAGCATGCACCAGCAATGCATCGCCCGCTGCATGGCCGAGCGTGTCGTTGATCTGCTTGAACCGGTCAAGGTCGAGATGCAGCAACGCCGCACGGCCGTCGGCTTCGCGGTTTTCGGCAAGCATCTCGTCCAGATACCGACGGTTGGGCAGACCGGTCAGCGAATCATGCATCGCGACATGCTCGATGCGGGCTTTGGCCAGGTTCAGTTCGGCATTTTTCGATTCTGAAAGGCGACGTTCACGCACGAGATTCTCGTTGAGCAGCACGTCGCCTGTCACATCCCATTCGGCGCCGATCATTTTTGGCGTGCCGTCGATGTCCCGGAAGAAACTGGCGCGGGTGCGCACATGGCGAATGGTGCCGTCCGGCCGCAGGAGCCGATACTGCGAAGAGTAGGGGCCTTGTGTTGCAACAGCCGAATCGAAATCTGCTTTAGCCCGTTCGAAGTCTTGGGGATGGATCGCCAGCGCCCAGTCGTCATAGCTACGGGTCTTGCCGCCGCCGGGTTTGCCATAGATTTCGTTGATGCGGTCGTCCCATACGAGTTCGTTGCTGACGGTATCGTGCTCCCACACGCCTATAGCAGAGGCTTCCAACGCCAGCTCCAGCCGCCGGGACAGGCGCCTCAACTCGGCGTCACTTTTCTGCCGCTCACCGAAAAGACGTCCTGCCACGAGGATCGGCAGCACCACCAGCGCGCCGGCAAGCGCCATGAGCAGACGCAACAGCCACTCATTTTTCGGAGCGGTCGGCCAGCCGCCCTTCGGTATGGCTGAAATTTGCCAGGAGCCTGAAGGCAATTGCACCTCTGCCATCACCGGATTGCCGGACACGACATTATCGCCGCCGAAGAACAGTTCCCCGCCGCCGCCGAGCGCATCCTTGCCGATAAGCGCCACATCGATATCCAGATCAGGGTCGGTCAGTCCGCTGGCAGCGTAGAGCCGATCGACATCGATCACGGCCGAGACGATACCCCAGAAACGGTCGCCGCCACCCGCCGTCGGCACGAAGACCGGGATACGGCCGATGAAGCCACGTCCGCCTTGCGCCAGTTTGACCGGCCCGGCGAGCACCAGCGCGCGCTGGTCACGGGCGCGAAGCGCGGCCATGCGTTGCGTATCGCTCTTGCGGTAGTCCAGCCCGATGGCTTTTTCATTGCCTTCCAGCGGATACATCAGCGCGATGACGAGGTCGGGGGCGCCGGCAATATCGCGCAACTGCGATTTTTGCTCGAACAGATTACGGGCGAGTGCCGCAAATCTTTGCTGGCCCATATAAGGCTCGGTAACGATTGTCGAAACGAGACCCTGAACCAGCTGGAGATTGCCGCCTATGTTGCCTTCGAGCTTGGCGCGTATGATGTTGACCTTCGCCAGGACGTCGGCGCGCGCCAGCTGATCGGAGACCTCTCTGTTCCTCTGGTCGGCAACCAGGGCGCAGACGAGAAGCACGACAAAGGCAATCGCCGCCGGCAAGTTGGCGGAAGAAAAAACGGCCCGTTTCAACCGGCCGGAATTGAGCATTGCACCTGCCAACTCGATCCGAAGACCTTTCCAGGACAGTAGTCCTTCGGTCGACCATAGTAGCTAAAGCTTAAGTTTGAGCTTCGAGACGAATCCGAGAACAAACGGTAAGCTTTTGGCTGCCAGGGTCCAGCCGAAATCTGAATGAGTGTCCGAAAGTAGGACGCCAGGTTGCAGCGTTCTGCAACCCAGCGGCGAAGTCATATTCGCCTCAGATTGCAACAAGCCGCCTGATCTTGCCGCGCGGGCCCTTGCGGGAGGCTTACTTCCCAGCCATTTGATCGGCCAGCGCCTGCGCCTGGGCGAGCAGCGCCGGGAAAGCCGGGTCAGCCGGCAGGCGCTGCGCCATGCAGGCCCGGTAGTCGCTGTCGCCCTTGTCCCAGGCGGCGTTGGAGGACTCGAACGCTTTTTCGTCCTTCAGGTCCGATGCCTGGTAGGCCTCCTGGAATTTCTGCGCGGCGGCGTCCGCAGCAGCCCACACGGCGTCGCAGGCGGCGATCTTCGGAACGGCAGGGGCTGCCGGCGCTGCGATAATTCTCACGCTGTTGCCTTTGACGAGCGTAACGATGACTTCCTGCTCATAGATCGGCCCGACGTCCTGCGTCCAGCCGCCGAGCCGTGCGAAGGCGATGTCGGCGCCTTCGGGTTTCTTCAATGGAAAGTCGAGCGTTCCCTCGAAGGCGGCGTCGCTGTTGATCGCCTGGGTATAGAAGGCATCCAGCTTAAGCGCCTCATCGATGCCGGCGGGCAGTTTGAAACTTTCGTCGGTCTCGGCGGTTCTGGACTGGAGCCAGCGCTCCAGCAGCCCTCGCGTCGTTGCCACCAGGCTAGGCCCGTCGTCGTCCTTGGTGTATCGCAGCCCATCGAGCATGCCATAGCCGATATCGGAGTCGCTGAGGCTTTCGATATTGATTGTGCCGGTTGGCGGAAAGTCCTTGACCGCCAGCGGCCCGATAATGCCGGCAAGACGCTGCTGGAGGTCGGCCAGCGCCTTCTCGTTCTCAGCGTCGATGGTCTCGATTGCCGCGTTCGCACTGTTCAGCGCTGCGATATCAGCAATCGCCTTGTCACGCGCGGCCACATAGTCGTCCTCCGGCGAGGCCGCGAAAGCCACGCTGCTCACCAGTGCAAACAGAAACGTCCAGACCCACCGCATGATATAAACCCTGCTCTACGTTCGATTCCAAGGATACATGACAACATTGGGCTGAAAAAAGACGCCGTTGGAGCTGCAGATCTCCCCACATGAGGGGGAGATGGCCGGCAGGCCAGTGGGGGGCGCCGCGGTTTACGGGTTTACTCTTTTTGCCGCGCTAGACCACTTTAGCGCTTCCCGCGAAACGACCCCCTCTGTCGCCTTCGGCGACATCTCCCCCTCGAGGGGGGAGATTGGCGCCTAATCACGCCTTGCGCTTCTCCACCTCCGCCTTCCTCAGCAGGAAGCGCTGGATCTTGCCGCTTGGGGTCTTCGGCAGTTCCGTGATGAACTCGACCTCGCGCGGGTAGGCGTGCGCCGACAGCCGTTTCTTGACGTGCTGGGCCAGCTCTTCGGCGAGCTCCGAATTGCCCTTGTAAGCCGGCGCCAGAACGACGAAGGCCTTGACGATCTCGGTGCGCTGCGGATCGGGCACGCCGACGACAGCCGCCTCGTTGACCGCCGGATGCTCGATCAGCGCGCTTTCGACGTCGAACGGGCCGATGCGATAACCGGCCGAGGTGATGACATCGTCGGCGCGGCCGATGAAGGAAACCGAACCGTCCGGCTCGTACTCCACCGTGTCGCCGGTGCGGTAGTAGCCGCCCGTGGTCGCCGGCGTCTCGGCTTGGTGATAGCCGTCGAACCAGCGCAGCGGCGACTTCGCGATGTCGACGGCGAGGATGCCGGGCTGGTTGGGGCCGAGCTCGTTGCCGGCCTCGTCCAGTACCACCATGCGATATCCGGGCATGGCGAAGCCGGCCGAGCCCGCGCGCACGACATGCGAGAGCCCATGATGGTTGTTGACCATCATGCCGTTCTCGGTCTGGCCGTAATGGTCGTGAATGGGCGCGGCGAGATTTGCGTCGAACCAGCGGATGACTTCCGGGTTGAGCGGCTCGCCGGCGCTGCTCACCACGCGCAGTCTGCCTTTGACTCGGGCCGCAGCTTCCGCGCCTTCCGCCATCAGCAGGCGATAGGCGGTCGGCGAGCCGGCAAGGCTGGTGACGCCGAGCCGCTCGATGATGTCGTAAGTGCTCTTGGCGTTGAAGGCGCCTTCATAGAAGGTCGTGGCGATGCCGAGCTGCAACGGGCCGGTGATGGCGTAATAGAGGCCGTAGGCCCAGCCGGGATCGGCGATATTCCAGAAGATGTCGTCGGGCAGCAAGCCGATCGCGTCGCGCATATAGGCGCCGAAGGCGAGCAGGGCGCGAAGCGGCACCGGCACGCCCTTGGGCAGGCCGGTCGTTCCCGACGTCGACATCATCATGAACAAGTCGTCGCCCTTGCGCATCACCGGCTGGCACTCGGGCGAGGCGGCGGCAAGCGCGGCGCGGAAATCGATGTCGCCTGCAGGTAGCACACCGCCATTGCCAAGAATGGTGGCGATTTGCGCTGATGTCTCGACCTCGTCGAGCTTGCCGCGATTGGCCGGGTTGGTCACCACGATCTTGGCGCCGCTATAGCCGAGGCGGTGCTCGATGGCTTTCGGACCGAAGGCGGTGAACAGCGGCTGGTAGACCGCGCCGATGCGCCACGTCCCGAGGATCAGCGCCACCAGTTCGGGGACGCGCGGCAGCATGCCGGCGACGACATCGCCGGCACCGACGCCGGCGGCCTTGAGCACATTGGCGGCGCGCCCGGACATGTCGGCGAGATCGTCGAAGCTGAATTCGCGAAGCTCGCCGCCGGCCGAGATCGCGCGCAGCGCCAGCCGGTCTTCTCCGGTGTAGCGGCCGCAGCATTCGACATAGGCATTGATGCCGGTTCCAGGGTTGCCATACAACCGCGCGATCTCATCTTCGATGCGAAAGCGCTGAGCGGCATCCTCATAGCGCGGCATTTTGCTCATCGCGGTCCTCCCTAAGCGGCGCCCATCTCCCCTTGGAGCGCCTTATCGGTCAGATTGCCTGAAATTGCTGCGCTGGTCGATTACGGCGATAGTCGGGGGATGCGAAGGACCGCAGCGCAGCGACAATCCGCGCCGAGCCACTGCTGTTGACCGAACCATCCATCCGGCCGATAGCACCGCCAGAATTGCCCCGAGGCCCCAATGACCCCAGACTCAACTTTCGATGACGCGGCCACAGCCGACGAAGAACGCGATGCCGACACCGCCTGGCAAAACGACATCCGCGCGGGCGTGCGCCGCGTCCGCGATCTCGCCTCCCTGCCGCTGTCACCCGCCGAGCGCGCGGCGGCGCAGGAGGCGGTCGTACGCCACAAGGTGCGTGCCCCCAAAACCTATCTCGACCTGATCGACTGGAACGATCCCGCCGACCCGATCCGCGCGCAAATCATTCCATCGCCGGATGAGCTGACGGAAACGGAAGGCGAGCTCGACGATCCGATCGCCGACCATGCCTTCAGTCCGGTGCCGCGACTGACGCACCGCCACGCCGACCGCGTGCTGTTGTTTGCGACCTACCAATGCGCGGTCTATTGCCGCTTCTGCTTCCGCAAGGAGTCTCTGACCTCGATCGGCCGCGGCTATACGCGCGAGGCGCTCGAAGACGCCTTTGCCTATATCGAAGCCCATACCGAAATCCGCGAAGTGATCCTGACCGGCGGCGATCCGCTTTCGCTGCCCGACAAGGCGCTGGCTGAAATCCGCGCCCGCATCGAGGCGATCGCGCATGTCAGGCTGCTGCGTATCCACACGCGCGTGCCTGTCGTGCTGCCGGCGCGCATCACGTCGGGGCTGGTTGGCGCCTTGCAGGGCCGGCTGATGGTCACAATCGTCACCCATTTCAACCATGCGCGGGAGATCACGCCGGCCACCGAATTGGCCTGTCGCGTCATGCGCCAGGCAGGCTTCGTGCTGCTCAACCAGACCGTCCTGCTCAAGGGCGTCAACGATACGGTCGAGGTGCTGGAGGAACTCTGCCGCGAACTGATGTACCGGCTCGGCGTCAAACCCTATTACCTGCACCATGGCGACCTCGCGCGCGGCATGGCGCACAGGCGCACCACGATTGCGCAGGGACAGGCGCTGGCCGGCGCGCTGCGCGCCCGCCTGTCGGGCATCTGCAATCCCGTCTATGTGCTGGACCTGCCGGAAGGCGGTGGCAAGGTGCCGCTCGGGCCATGCCATGTCGAGGGACGGGAAGGGCAGGACTGGCGCATCCGCGGCCAGGATGGCGAGGTGAGGGTATATCGGGACGTGGTGGTGTAGGCACGGCGCAGCGGCGACGATGACCGCCGCCGTCACATTGTCGATCGGGATGACCATCGCACCAAACTCTCGCCACTACGCGTTCGCCTGCATTCCGTATGTTGACATAAAGATATCCTTATGTGATGGTTGTCGCCTCAAGGATAAAAAATGTCGCAGAATTCTGCATCGCTGGACGCATTGTTCGGCCCCGTCGCGGCCAAGCCCGACGGTTCGGAAGTGCTTGCGGCGCTCACCGCGGCGGCACGCGAACGCATCCTCATCCTCGACGGCGCCATGGGCACGCAGATCCAGGGTCTCGGTTTCGACGAGGAGCATTTCCGCGGCGAGGCTTTTGCCGGCTGCGCCTGCCACCAGCAGGGCAACAACGACCTCTTGATCCTGACGCAGCCGAAGGCGATCGAGGAGATCCATTATCAATACGCCATCGCTGGCGCCGATATCCTCGAGACCAACACCTTCTCCTCGACCTCGATCGCCCAGGCGGATTACGGCATGGAGGATGCCGTCTACGCGCTGAACCGCGGCGGCGCGCGGCTGGTGCGTCGGGCAGCGGCGAGGGCACAGCAGGAGGACGGCAAGCGGCGCTTCGTCGCCGGCGCGCTCGGGCCGACCAACCGCACCGCCTCGATGTCGCCCGACGTCAACAATCCAGGCTACCGCGCCGTCACCTTCGACGATCTGCGCCTGGCCTATGGCGAGCAGCTGCGCGGCCTGATCGACGGCGGCGCCGACATCATTCTCATCGAGACCATCTTCGACACGCTGAACGCCAAGGCGGCGATCTTCGCCTGCAACGAGATTTTTCTCGAAAAGGGCGTGCACCTGCCGGTGATGATTTCCGGCACCATCACCGATCTCTCCGGCCGCACGCTGTCGGGCCAGACGCCGACGGCGTTCTGGCATTCGGTGCGCCATGCGAGCCCCTTCACCATCGGCCTCAACTGCGCGCTCGGCGCCAACGCCATGCGCGCGCATCTGGCTGAAATATCGGGTGCCGCCGACACCTTTGTCTGCGCCTATCCGAATGCCGGCCTGCCCAATGAATTCGGCAGGTACGACGAGAGCCCGGACTTCATGGCCGCGCAGATCGAGGATTTTGCGCGGGAAGGGCTGGTCAATGTCGTCGGCGGCTGCTGCGGCTCGACGCCGGACCACATCCGCGCCATTGCCGAGGCCGTGAAAAAATATCCGCCGCGCGCGATTCCCGAGATCGAGCGCAAGATGCGCCTGTCCGGGCTGGAGCCGTTCACGCTGACCGATGAGATTCCCTTCGTCAATGTCGGCGAGCGCACCAACGTCACCGGCTCGGCCAAGTTCCGAAAGCTGATCACGGCGGGCGACTATGTTCCGGCGCTCGACGTGGCGCGCGACCAGGTCGCCAATGGCGCACAGATCATCGACATCAACATGGATGAAGGCCTGATCGATTCGAAGAAGGCGATGGTCGAGTATCTAAACCTGATCGCCGCCGAGCCTGACATCGCGCGGGTCCCGGTGATGGTGGACTCCTCGAAATGGGAGATCATCGAGGCCGGGCTGAAATGCGTGCAGGGCAAGCCGCTGGTCAACTCCATCTCGATGAAGGAAGGCGAGGAAGCCTTTCTGCATCACGCGAAGCTGGTGCGCGCCTATGGCGCGGCCGTGGTCGTCATGGCCTTCGACGAGGCCGGTCAGGCCGACACCAGGGCGCGCAAGGTCGAGATCTGCACCCGCGCCTACAAGCTGCTCACCGAACAGGCCGGTTTCCCGCCCGAGGACATCGTCTTCGACCCCAATGTCTTCGCGGTCGCCACCGGCATCGAGGAGCACGACAATTACGGCGTCGACTTCATCGAGGCCACCGGCGAGATCACCGCCACGCTGCCGCATGTCCATATCTCGGGCGGCGTCTCGAACCTGTCCTTCTCGTTCCGCGGCAACGAGCCGGTGCGCGAGGCCATGCACGCAGTGTTCCTCTACCATGCCATCCAGCGCGGCATGGATATGGGCATCGTCAATGCCGGCCAGCTTGCCGTCTACGACACGATCGAGCCGGGGCTGCGCGAAGCGTGCGAGGATGTCGTGCTCAACCGCGTGCCCAGGGCCGGCGGCACCGCCACCGAACGCATGCTGGAGATCGCCGAGCGTTTCAAGGGCACCGCCGGCAAGGAAGCCAGGGAGCGCGATCTCGCCTGGCGCGACTGGACAGTCGAGCGGCGGATTTCGCACGCGCTGGTCAACGGCATCACCGAATTCATCGACGCCGACACCGAGGAAGCGCGCCTCGCATCCGAGCGGCCGCTGCATGTCATCGAAGGCCCGCTGATGGCCGGCATGAATGTCGTCGGCGATCTGTTCGGCGCGGGAAAGATGTTTCTGCCGCAAGTGGTGAAGTCGGCGCGCGTGATGAAGCAGGCGGTGGCCGGATTGCTGCCGCACATGGAGGCCGAAAAACTGGCCAATGCGGCCAATGGTATCGACAATGGCGAGTGCCAGACGGCCGGCAAAATCCTGATGGCGACTGTAAAGGGCGATGTCCACGACATCGGCAAGAACATCGTCGGCGTCGTTCTGGCCTGCAACAATTACGAGATCATCGATCTCGGCGTCATGGTGCCGGCGGCAAAGATCCTGCAGACGGCGCGTGAGCAAAATGTCGACATCATCGGCCTGTCCGGCCTGATCACCCCGTCGCTGGACGAGATGGTGCACATGGCCGCCGAGATGGAGCGTGAAGGCTTCGACATTCCGCTGCTGATCGGCGGCGCCACGACCAGCCGCGTGCACACGGCGGTGAAGATCCACCCGCGCTATTCCAAGGGACAGACGGTCTATGTCAACGACGCCAGCCGGGCGGTCGGCGTCGTCTCGTCCTTGCTGTCGAACGAGACCAAGGGCGGCTACGTCGACAGAGTGCGGGCCGAGTACAAAAAGGTCGCCGACGCGCATGCCCGCTCCGAGGCCGACAAGCAGCGGCTGCCGCTGGCCAAGGCCAGGGCCAATGCGCACAAGGTCGACTGGTCCGCCTATGAGCCGCCGAAGCCGTCCTTCACCGGCGTCAAGGTTTTCGGCAACTGGGACCTGACGGAGCTCGCGCGCTACATCGACTGGACGCCGTTCTTCCAGACTTGGGAGCTAAAGGGGCGTTACCCCAAGATCCTCGACGACGAGAAGCAGGGAGCCGCCGCGCGCCAGCTTTTCGAGGACGCGCAGGCGATGCTGAAAAAGATCATCGCGGAAAAATGGTTCGCGCCGCGCGCCGTCATCGGCTTCTGGCCGGCGAACACCGTCGGCGACGACATCAGGTTGTTCACGGATGAGGCACGCTCGCAGGAACTGGCAACCTTCTTCACGCTGCGCCAGCAACTGCCCAAGCGCGACGGCAAGGCTAATGTCGCGCTGTCGGATTTCGTCGCGCCCCAGGACATAGGCAAGCCGGATTATATCGGCGGCTTCATCCTCACCGCGGGGATCGAGGAGGTGGCGATATCAGAGCGCTTCGAGCGCGCCAATGACGATTACTCCTCGATCATGGTCAAGGCGCTGGCCGACCGTTTCGCCGAAGCCTTTGCCGAGCGCATGCATGAGAAAGTGCGCAAGGAATTCTGGGGCTATGCCGCTGATGAGAAGCTGGCGCCCGACGAACTGGTCGGCGAGCCCTATCGCGGCATCCGCCCGGCGCCCGGCTACCCCGCGCAGCCCGATCATACCGAGAAGGCGACCTTGTTCCGGCTGCTCGACGGCGAGCGCAATGCCGGCGTCAGCCTGACCGAGAGCTATGCGATGTGGCCGGGCTCCTCGGTCTCCGGCATCTATCTCGCCCACCCCGAAAGCTATTATTTCGGCGTCGCCAAAGTCGAGCGCGACCAGGTCGAGGACTATGCCCGCCGCAAAGCCATGCCGCTGGCCGATGTCGAGCGCTGGCTCGGCCCGATCCTCAACTATGTCCCTCAGCACTATGCCGAGGCGGCGGAATAGCGGCTGCGACGTGGCCCAATGGCTGCTCGACCGCTCCCTTGATTTTTCACCGTCGAAAAAAATCGCGCCGCACCCGGTTCTCGGCGAGCTGCCGGTTGTCGGTCGGTCAGACTTAGGTCCCTCGCGCCTGCTTTTCTGGAACAAGCCGTGATGTCCCGCATTTTATTGGCAGGGACACAAGGAGTGTCGAGTGAAAGCGATTTTGGGACTGGTCGGCGGCTTCGTGCTGACCCTCGCGGTGTTCGGCAGCGGGCTGGTTTTCGCAGCCTGGCTGCTTGCCGCCAAGCCAGCGCGGGAGGCAAGGCCGACCGTCAGCGTGGCGGAACTGTGGACCCGGAAAGCGCGGCCGGTGGACAAGACGGCGCAGGACTTCGAACGTGTGCCGCCCGAGCAGTCCGCGCCTGCCGACATCGCCGCCAGGGAGCCAGCCCAGGACCCGGCCAGGCAGCAGCCCGATCCCACAGTCACCGGCGCCATCGCGAGGACCGAACTGCCGCCGCCGCATCTCGCCTGGTGCGCCAGCCGCTACCGCTCTTACGATCCCGAGGACAACAGCTACATGTCCTATAGCGGACAGCAGCGCACCTGCGTATCGCCCTATCTCGCCGCCGACCGCGCCGCGCCGCGAGAGGCAAGCTATGTCGAGGGCGCGGGCGCCTACGCGGCCGCCGGCGGCGAACCGGACCATGTCGCCTCCTGCTTCAGCCGCTATCGCTCCTACCGTCCGGAAGACAACAGCTACCAGCCATATTCCGGCGGGCCGAGACGGCAATGCGAATAGCCAGCGCGAAGGGCGCCGCGAACGATTGCGACCGCGCGATTTCTGGGGTCGTTCGGATCGTCCTCAAAGCCCAGGGGAGGAACCACCATGGAAGACGACCGCCATCACAAGATACAGCAGCGCGCCTACCAGATCTGGGAGCGCGAAGGCACTGGCGACCCCGAGCACCACTGGCACCGGGCCGAGGCCGAAATCGACCGCGAAGCCGCTCTGCCGCTGACCGCCGACGACGCCCTGCCGCGCGAGATCGCCAGCACCGACATCCTGGCGGTCGAGGAACTGGCCCTACGCACCGGCATATCGGGCGACGAGGCGCAGGAGCTGATCGACAGGCTGGGCACGGACAGGGCGGCGGTTGAGCAGGCGGCGCGGGGGATTGAGGGGAGGCGGGCGAAGTCCTGATCGGGCCGCGTTTCGCAAAAAAGAGCTCTTGCGATCGGCTGGGCATCTCGATTCACTGGGCGAGCGCAGACGAATTATATGCCAAGCGCGTGTTTGGCGGCACTCATGTTTGATGCGTAAACGACATTGAGCTTACCAAAATCATCGGCAATCTCAGGCCTTAGCACACCGGTCAAATACTCGTGGATGTTTGAGGAGAGGAACACAATCTTTGCCCTGACTCCTGCGTCCCGCAAGGCCCCTACCACTTCCAGGTAAGTTTCATAGATCAGGCAATCTTTGGACGATTCTTTACCACGCTTGGCCGGTGCTAGTCCTGCATTCACTCGCGCAAATGCTTTGCCCGGAGCCAAGTGGCTCGTTCTCACCTTTTGTAATTGCGCCAGCCAGCGTTCTACAATCTTACGGGCACGAGGTACGTGATCGCTAAGATGCCTCAGGCTCACCGCTCCTTGGGCTCCATAAACGGTGGAAAGCTTGTCCAAGCGTTTGACCTGCTCAACCAGTTTCTTGAGGTTGCGTTCGGCCTCATCCTGCACAGCCTGGTCATGTTCAGCGAACTCAATTTCCACCTGTTCGGCCATAAGCAATACGAGGTTGCCAGCTTCCGCTGCGATCACCAGATCGATTGCGGCCTGTCGATCGTGTGGTTTGGCCGTCTCGCGCGTGGGGTCGCGCATGACGTCCAAGATAGAGCATGTGTCGATGCATAGTATCGGGGCAGCTGCTGATTCAATGGTGTGCAAATCCATCCTCTGGCTCAGTGCTCATCGTAGAAATCTAAAAGAGCCAGAGATTTCTCAAAGTCTCCCGCGAGTTTGTGGGCGGAATCTATATCCCAGCCGTCCGCTTCATGGAGCCAACGAGCCAGCATGTCGGCCCCGAGTTTGTCTCTGGAGCGATGCACGGCAACGAGAAAGTCAAACCATCGCTGTTCATCTGATGGGTGGCTCGCACCCGTCGACTTGTTAGCCGCGCTTGAAAAACGACGCAACATCAGCGCGGTATTGGACGACAACCAGGTATCAGGTGACTGCTGACCTTCAGTAGTAGTAATTTCATAGCCAAATTTGTTCACAACTGGAGCAGCGACACGTGCGATGAAGTCCTTAAGGATAGTATTGTATTGAGTGAAGGTTAAGCTGCCACTCTCAAGTGGGACAATGTTTGGCACGTAGTAGCCTTCGTTGTTTCCCCAAAGAGTTAACCCAGCGGATGGATGGTCCCGGCCCGGAGTACGGCGGAATAGAATTACATCCTCCGAGGTCATCGCACTTCGTGCGACCTCGGCCGATCTTTCGAGATCGACGCGCCATGGATGAACCGCAGCTTCGATAAGGGCAAGACGCAACGCGGGCCGCGCAGCAATTGGGCCCGCCATGGACATGTCCTGAAAGACTTCGATTTGTTTCACCATTTTTTTCCAAACAATCTCTGAGAGGATTTCCAATCCTAAATGGCAGGAACGATATCCTGAAAGCGGACCGTCGCACTACGCGGCTGCAACTGCTCCGCAAGTGGGCGGATGGCGAGCTTCAGCGGCATCTGCCCCGCGACTCCGCTAAAAATGCACGTTCCTGTCGGCAGCGTTGGGATCGATTCCTCGGTCAACTTGTCGATGTAGGACACTGCGCTCGCGATGGATTGGAGGTCTTTTTGGTTTATGAGCCGATGTATGAAATAATTGTGGGCCTGCGATGTGATGGTGGGCGAAATGTCATTGGGCCTCTGGCTCGAAATGGTTACAAACACACCGAATTTCCGACCCTCTTTGACGATCTCCTCGAAAGTTTCCAAGCGATAATCTTTCCAACTTTCAGATTCGCGGAAGGACTCCCGCGAGAGAATGTTGTGCGCTTCATCGATAATGATTGTCAGTGAGTGGCCCGGTCCAAGCTGTTTGTGGTCTTCGTAGACTTTTTTTGAAACTAGAAGCGGTATGGTCTTCTTCATCTCAAGATTGACGTCTCCAAGGGCTATCACAACCACATTGGACGCGAATAGCTCGGCTGCGGGATTCGGGTTGAACACTTTGCGAATGTCCGCCTGTTTGCTCCGCAGCTTATTTATCGCGGGAGCAATGTGCTCATTCTGCGCCCGATTAGAGAGCACGTCGTAGATGAGTTGCACGTAGGCAAACGTGATCAAATCGGAGATCGTGTCGTTGGCAAAATTGAAATTGTCAACGTGTCCGTAGACGATCGTGTTGTGAATCTGGGCCGGGTTCGCTTTCAAGAAGATGCCCTGACGCCTGAACTCGTTGCTTTGATTGTGCCATTCAAGGTCGGCTGCCAGTTCGACTGGCTCATCTGCATCATCTGTCTCAGGCAGCACTTGCCGCAAATAATCCATAAGCAGATCTACCCTGACCTTGTCCGACATTTGCAGAATCTGAGTGATCTGCTGGCGCAGGGTGTTCCGGATATGGCCAGTAGGATCGTCCCCACTGAGAATGCGATGCTGCAGCGCAAGAACTCGTTTTAAGAACGGCTTCTGCGTCTTCTCTGTCGCATCGGCTAGTATGCTGATGATTTCGATGTCGCTGAAGCCGCCCGCTCCGAGGGGAATCTTTCCCCCGTTGTCGTTCCTCGTGGACAGAGCGAGTACTGTCTTGTGCGCAGTCAGGCAGTTGTCCCCGACATACTCGTTGTTAAAATCGAACAGTAAGATTCGGCAGTTGTGCGCAAAGGCAACGGCATTGCGTTCGCGCATTCTGGCGATGAACTCCTGATAGATCATCGCCAAGGTGTTCGATTTGCCACTGCCGGTGTTGCCAAAGATCGCTATGTGGCTGTTCATGAGGCCGTCAACCGGCAAAGCAATATCATAGCCCTCATACTCAGATTGGGCTACATCGAGCCCAACGCCGTTCTGGCTGATCAGATTATGGACCTGATGAACCTTCTCCTTCGTTAGTAGGAACGCCTCGTTGCCCACCAAGGGTAGTTCCTTCGTGCCGCCGAAAAATCGACCCTTGTGATCTAGAAATCCAACTAGCGAGACCGTCAGTATGCGCTTGCCATTGAGATAGGCTAGTGCGCTCGGCTTGCGGTCTTCGGCCTGTGCGTTCTCCCCTTCGACTTTGCCGATCAGGCTGAGAAAGCCCTTTCGAATATCCACGTAGCTTCCCACGGCGATGTTGCGCAGCACGTCGCCATTGAAGAACAGTTCGGAAAGGTTCTTATCCCTGTCCACAGAGATGAATACCTTGCGACCGGTAACAGCTGAAACTTCGCCCACGCGCAAGGCGGCCTCGGTGGCCAAGCGATCCGGTTCAATGGGCATCGGGTTGTCCTGGCAGAATGGAGACGAGCAGGTCGTTGAGGCGCTTGAAATCGATCACGGTGCCTGCCGATGGCGCGAGCACTGTCACGTTCCGCTGCTTGGTAAACTTGGCCTGATAGGTCGCTGCCGATGCGGTATTGTAGGACAGAATGATGAGTTGCGATGTCGGATTTCGGAGGGCGCGACGCGTCAGGTCAAGGATGTGCTCGTCGGCAAACGAAAACCCGAATGCGATGAGCACGGAGTTTTCGTAGTCCATCGCCTTCGAGAACAGTCGGAGTAGGTCGTAGTAAACGCGTTCCATTAGCGTCGTATGGAATTTCCTCAAGTTCGGCAGAATGAGAAAGTGCTTTTCCAGATAGGCGGTTACATGCGTGATATCGGCCTTCTGATCGTCGGTTAGCTTTGGAATCGCCGTGGGGTCGAATACGACGGAATCCTTGCTGCGACGCCATGACAGAGACCCATGCAGCTTGACCAAGTTGATCGTGGGGATCTCGATCTGGTGCCCATAAATGGGGCCTGATCTATAGGTCCGGTCAAAGAAACGCTCAGGCGTGAACATGAATTCCGGACTGAGGCTCGAAGACCGATCGAACCCGTCGTTCAAGATTACGCTTGGAACCAGGCTGGACGCATGTTCCAAGAACATGTCGTAGTTGGTTGTAAAAACCGTCGCTTGGCGGGGAAGAAGGATGTTCTTTCGGGTGAACAATATGCGATCGATGAGCGAGAGAAAAATTCTGTAATTGTCAACGACACTAAGAACAGCATCGCTCATTGCGGCGGCGGAAATCTGGCCATGAACGGCGTCGATCTGCTCCACGAATTCGAGGCAACGCCGGCTCGCTTCGTTCTCGTTGCCCGCGGCTAACAGTGTGTCGATTTCAGTTTCAATGTTTCCGGCTGTCGCTATGGCCGGAAATGAGGCGCCAGATCCAATCAGGAAATTGAGATTGCCTGACTGGATGTATGACTCAAAGATCTTCGACGCCTTTTCGTTGTCAGCCGCGACCTCGATGATGTCGGCCATCACATCCCTCGTCTGTCTGTATCACCGTTGTATTTGAATCTGCTGTCTGGGCTCTGTGTCCATAGGATGCGTTTGACCACAGTAACGGGGAGCCTCGTTGATTTTGAGTAGCTATGGGCACGCAAAGGTCAGTTGCCGAGATTTTGCCCAGCCGTAAATGAATTGACGGATTTGCTCGGTCCTTTCCCGAGGTGGTTCCTTCCCATTGCGCATCGACACAGTCGCCCCGTGGCCAACAAGCCAAGGAACTAGACCTAATCGGTCGTAGTTCTCTCCAGCATCCGAACGACCGGGGTTGAGCCATTGGACGAAGATATCGAAGTCGCCTTCCGCTGCGTAGTCGAGCGTTCTGCGTCCAGTCTCGATATATTGAATCGAGCATAGTACAATGCGGCAATCCTGATCGTCGAGGATGTCTCCGGCATAGAGCTGACGCTCTTCGGGAGAACCACTGACCAAAAACACTTCAACGCATTCACCGCCATAGAGCGCCAAGGTTCGCGTGTGGCGACCGGTCCGAACCGTTGCTCCGAATAAGGTGTTCCAAGTCGTCGATTTGCCTGAATTCCGATTGCCCAACACTCCGATAAAAAGGCGCCTTTTCACAGTAGATCCTTCCTAAATGACGATCGTTTGTTTGGTATCTAAAATGCGCTGCCGGCCACGCCAAGAGGGCGGGAATCGGAAGAAGATAGTAGCGACCGGGCCTGGATTACGTCTTGGGCGAGCCGCAGCGTCCCTTAAGAATCGCGATCTCGGCCTCGTGGTCGCCTCCCGACATGGACGCCACCGGCACGCCGATTAGGAGGACACCCAGGGCGTCTCCAGTCGACGCCTTGTTCTGCTGGTTCAATATGACGGCAAGGCGCTGTCTGTCGGCCGGCATGCAGGGGCCGGAATTTGGAACGCCGGCAATCTTGTCAGGCGGCGTGGCGCACCCGCGAGGCCAGCCAGCAGCGATGGTGTCAAAACACTACGTTTCATAATCCCCCCAAATAAAACCCGTCCCACGCCGACATTACGCGGTGCGTGGCGGTGCGCAAGTATTCGGCGCTCGGCAATACATGATTATTTCCAACAATCTGCGCCGACACTTGTCGCGCCGCAGTCGTCGCGATTGCAGCTTGCCCTACCGCCGGCGTGTCGATTAGCGCCTTTGCAAGGGAGGCAGGGATGCCTGGCACGGGTTGTCAGGAAAGGCGCTCCCAAAGCCCGCGAATACCCCCTCCCGTTAACCTTTCATTAACCATACCACGGCTAGCGTTTACCTCTCAGTAAGGAATCGCCCGCTGTGACCTTTGCCGCTCCCCTCGAGGCCAAATCCATTCGCTTTCGCGCCCGCTCCTTCGTGGCTTTCACGCTGACGCCGGAGGCGCCTTTGGATGTTTGGCTGGAGAGCCTCGATCGCTGGGTCGGCAACTCGCCGGGATATTTTGCGGGGCGCCCGGTGGTGCTCGACCTGAACGTGCTGAAGCCCGATGTCGTGGCCATCGAAGCGCTGGTCGATCTGCTCGGCCAGCGCGGAATCCGCATCTATGCCATGGAACTCGATGGTGGCGCCGAGCTTGGCACGCATCTGCCGCCGGTGCTGGTCGGCGCCAAGGAGGCGACCACCGACGGTCTGCTGCAGCCCAGCCGCAAGGCGGGCAGGGCGGAGGAGGACACTGCGGTAAGCGACATGAAGGCGGCCGGTGACATCAAGGCAGAGGCCGGCGATTTGAAGGCGGGCGATTTGAAACCGGCGAGCGATGCCAAGGCACAGCCGAAAGACGCCAAAATCGCCGCACCCGACGCCAGCACGCTGATGATCCGCTCGCCGATCCGTTCAGGGCAGCTGATCTTCCACCCGCATGGCGATGTCATCGTGCTGGGCTCCGTCGCCTCCGGCTCCGAGATCGTCGCCACCGGCTCGATCCACGTCTATGGCACGCTGCGCGGCCGCGCTTCGGCAGGCGCTCAAGGCAACACGGCGGCGCGTGTCTTCTGCCGCAGGAACGAGGCCGAACTTCTCTCGGTCGATGGCTGGTATTGCACGGCCGAGGAGATGGACCCGTCAGTCCGGGGCAAGCCTGTGCAGGCATTTCTCGACAACGGCATGCTGCGCATCGCCCCTTTCAGCTAATGCGTCTCGCCCGACAACGACATAACGAACAACAACGGAGGCTTTATTGATGGGCAAGGTAGTGGTGGTCACCTCGGGCAAGGGGGGCGTCGGCAAGACGACCTCTACCGCGGCTCTGGGGGCGGCGGTCGCCAAGACCGGCAAGAAGGTGGCGCTGGTCGATTTCGATGTCGGACTGCGCAACCTCGATTTGATCATGGGCGCCGAACGGCGCGTGGTGTTCGACCTCGTCAACGTCATCCAGGGCTCGGCAAAGCTGTCGCAGGCGCTGATCCGCGACAAGCGGGTCGAGACTTTGTTCCTGCTGCCGGCCTCGCAGACGCGCGACAAGGATGCGCTGACCGAGGAGGGCGTGGCCGAGGTCATCGGCAAGCTGCGCTCGGTGTTCGACTACGTCTTCTGCGACAGCCCGGCCGGCATCGAGCGCGGCGCTCAGCTTGCGATGCGCTTTGCCGACGAGGCCGTCATCGTCACCAATCCGGAAGTGTCGTCGGTGCGCGATTCCGATCGCATCATCGGCCTGCTCGATTCCCGCACCTTGCGGGCCGAGGAGGGCGAGCAGATCGCCAAGCATGTGCTGGTCACGCGCTACGATGCGGGACGCGCCGCGCGCGGCGAAATGCTGTCGATCGACGATGTGCTGGAGATCCTGTCGGTGCCGCTGCTCGGCATTATCCCCGAGAGCCAGGATGTGCTGCGCGCCTCCAACCTCGGTTCGCCGGTGACGCTGTCGGAGCCGCTGAACGCCGCTGCCAAGGCTTACATCGACGCGGCCAAGCGGCTCGAGGGCGAACAGCTGCCGGTCATCGTGCCCTTCGAGCGCAAGGGCTTTCTCGATCGTCTTTTGGGAAGGAGGGCGGCATGAACCTGCTCGACATCTTCAAGCGGCGCACCAGCGCGCCGGTGGCGCGCGAACGGCTGCAAGTGCTTCTCGCCTATGAGCGCCGCAACCGCAGCCAGCCCGATCTCGTCTCCATCCTGCGCGAAGAGATCATGGCGGTGATCGCCAAGCATGTGCAGATCGACCAGGATTATCTGCAAGTTTCGATGGACCGCGGCGAGACCATGTCGACGCTGGAGATCGACATCCAGATCCCCAACAAGAGCGCGGTGCCGCTGGCCATGGCGGGGTGAGATTGAAGCTGCTGATCTCCCCCCTTGTGGGGGAGATGGCCGGCAGGACAGAGGGGGGCGCTGTCCCGCCGGCCTGTCGATTGTTTGGCAACGGCTTGGGCCGAAGTCGGTCCTAGCCGACACGACTTGTCGAACGTAGCGATCCTTCGCGCCCCCCTCTGTCCTGCCGGACATCTCCCCCACGAGGGGGGAGATTGCGCGCCTCTTCGGCTTCGCCAACCATCGCCGTTAGCCGGCCTTTTCCGTCTCCCCAAAAAATATTCAACCAAACGGTT
>NZ_JAMYNB010000025.1:0-55759 GCF_040318795.1 Mesorhizobium sp. M1004 | reverse complement strand
TGACGTTACACTCCTTCCAAGGCACCTTGCTCTCCTTGCAAAGGGCCGAAAGTGTAACCCATGTCTCCGGAATGAACTGTCACCCATCTCTCGGGAAGGGCACTGAACATCAAGGGCTTGACTTCCTGGCGCCGCACCGACGGATTCCTGATTTCGGCCTGCCGGCTGTGCCGGCAAGCCTCGCAACCGAGTTATGAACTTTCGGGGCGCACGGTCTCCACGCCCAGCGAGCCGGCCGGCAGCGGCTGTAGCAGTTCGGCTTCGGACTTCGTCAGATTGAGCCAGGCGGACCAATTCTCAGGTTGAAGGACCACGACCTGCCGATTGTGATAGGGCGCAATATCGGGTCCAGGATCGGTCGTCAGCATGGTGAAGCTGGGCGGCTTGTTGCCGGCGGCTTCACGCCAAAGCCTGCGATGGCCATGAACGGCGAACCGTTGAGCGTGAAGCGATGCTTTGCCTTCGGATACTTCGTGCCCGTGAACTCGAAGAAGGCGGATGCCGGTACGAGGCAGCGTTTGCTGCCGGCGAATTGCCTGCCTTCGGAGCGGAAGTTGAACACTGGTCCGCCTTTCGGTCCGGCCGGTGGAAATCCGAACGTCATCGACGTCAGTTCGACAGCGCCGGTATCGCCGGCGGCGCGCATGATCGGGGCCGGATCATTGATGTGGATGTCATCAACCTGCGGCAGGTCAAGTTCCGTCTGATGGGTCGGGATCTCGAGTGCCAGCGACTCCAGCATCCGGCAATATTCAGCCCAGAGAATATGCTGCTCATAGTCGTTGCACATGGAAGGCTCCCGACCGGTCTGCCAGTTTACGTTACGCAAACAAAGAGGCGATGGAAAGCCGTGGCCGTTCAACCCTCGCGGTCGCGCTCGACCAGTATATCGGCCTCGATCGCCGCATTGACGAAGGCCGCGCGGGCATAGCGCGCCTCTTGAAGGCCTTCCAGAACGCCAAGGCAGGCTTTACGGGCGGCGACGTGATAGCCGCCTGTCTTCACGGGCCATCGGTTCATGAGGATGTCAGCGGCCTGCGCGAACACGCTCCACCTTGTAGATCGTGTTTCTGGACCTGCCGAGCGCCACGCGAACCGGCTCATCGAAATGCTGATCTTGCATGCTTCCCCTCCCGAACGCGATCGCGAGTCAATTCGGGGGAGGCAAGTTCGGTTCCACGGGAGCGATTTGCCAACGCAATAAACCCGCCTTCTGAAATCACTTTGCGCCCATCGGCCAAATGGCGGATTCGCTTTGCTTGGTGATCCCCTCCACCTAGGGCAAACTGCCTGCCGGGGCTGCAGGAGGAGAAATGCGAGCACGCGCAGCTACGATCGGCGATCTCGAAAGTGTCTTCCGTGATCTGTCCACGCGGATGTCGGACGAGTATGTGGCCGCCGGCAAGGACAGCAAGGTCGCCTACGACAATCTGATGATGAATTTGAAGGAAGGCCGAGCGCACGCGCTGGTCGAGGGCGACAAGACGGTGGCGATCGTCGCCTGGCACGAGAACAGCGACGCCGCCGACACGCTGTTTGCCGCGCAGGAGGGTTTCTTCAGCGCCGCGACGGTCCGCTTCTGCAGGCGCCACATCCGCCACATTCAGGCGCTGGCCGGCAACCTTCCCATCCACTCGCGCAGCTGGCTGCAGCGGGCCGACGTCGGCAAATGGTTCCGTGTCATCGGTTATGTCGAACGCGGCCGAGAGAACGGCGCCACTGTGTTCGAATTGCCGCCGGCACGGGGAGCGTCAGCTGCGCGGGCTGCCTAGGGCTGCGCACCCACGGATGCCATCACGGAAAAGCCCCCGCCAGGATGGCGATGGGCCAATATCGCCTGCAATGGGCTCATATCGGGGGCTCAGATATCGGGCTGATCCAGCGCCTCGAAAATCACCCGTTCCAGCGGACCGAGATCCTCTTCGATCTCGCTGACCTCAAGGCCTAAATGCCGAGCATCCAGGGCAGCTCGCGTGGTTAGGGTTCGAGCCGTTGCCTTGTCGGCAGGCAGTTCGCCCGGCAGGTGCTCGTGGATCCAGCCCTGCAGGAAATCAACGCCGCGCTCGCTCATCGATTTATCCCTTCCGTTATCTGGGGGATCATTCCCCCAGAATGACCCCAGAAGCGACGATCTGAGCCGTCAGGCTGGTGAGCCTGCCTCGCTTCATGAGCGTCGGCTTTTGGTAGATTTTCTTCATGGCGGTGCCTTTCGCGACAAATCGCTCGTCGGCAACAACGTCCGTCGCGGGGCAGCGTTCCATGGCGGGCTGTTGAGCCCGACCCCCCTGACACATCGTATTTGAGAACAGCCCCGCTCCCGCGACCCGTGATGTTGATGCCGCGGCAGGTTGCGAAGCCAATGCGGGGCGTGGCATTTGTCGATGCCGATCATTGGGATGGCAAGCAGGACATGGCACGGCCACCAGACATCGCCCGACACCAGGCCGCCAAGGCAGGCGTTAGCCTGAACCGGGCGCTTTCCAAACTCGGCCTGTGTTCGCGCAAGCAGGCCGAGCTGCTGATAGCCGAAGGGCGCGTGCGGGTTGGCGGCAAGGTGGTGCGCGATCCGTCGCTGCGTGTCGATCTCGGCCGCGACCGCATCGCTGTCGACGGCGAGCAGATCGTCGGCGAGGCAAAAGTCTACCTGATGATCAATAAGCCGCGCGGACAGGTCACCACGCGCGATGACCCGCAGGATCGTGGCACCGTCTATGACTGCCTGGTGGAACTGGAGTTGCCTTTCGTGTCGCCGGTCGGCCGCCTCGACAAGGCCAGCGAAGGCCTGTTGCTGATGACCAACGACACGCGCTGGGCCAACCGCCTGCTCGATCCGGCCTCGCATGTCGCCAAGACCTATCATGTCCAGATCGGCACCGCGCCCGACGAAGCGATGCTGGCGCGCTTTCGCGACGGAGCGATCGTCGACGGCGAACTGCTGACCGCAAGTTCGATCGAACTGCTGCGCAGCGGCGGCCGCACTGCCTGGCTGGAAATCGTGCTCGACGAGGGCCGCAACCGCCAGATCCGCCGCCTGCTCGGGGCATTCGATATCGAGATGCTGAGGCTGGTTCGGGTGGCGATCGGCGGTTTGCAGCTCGGCGAGCTCGCCAAGGGCAAGGCGCGGCATCTGACATCGGAGGAATTGGCGGTGCTCGCGCGTTAAGAGGCAGGCTTGCCGCGAAACCCTACTTCTGGTTCCACCTGCGTATCACCGGCTCGCTCAGATCGTGCTCATAGCCGAGGATGCTGAGGCTCGCGGTATCAAGTACGAAGTGCGCACCGCCTTCGGGTGGCAGACCGAGCCAGCGCGCGGCCAGCACGCGCAGGAAATGCGAGCTTGAAAACACCAGCACATTGCCCTCGATTGCCCGCAGCCCGGCGATGATCCTGTCGGCCCTGGCGCCAACATCCGCTACCGACTCGCCGTCGGGACAGCCGTCACGGAACAATTGCCAGCCGGGGCGCTGCACAACAATCTCCTTGGTCTTAACGCCCTCATAGGCGCCATAGTCCCATTCCTGCAGGTCGTCCTTCTTGACGGCAGCAGCGCCGAAGCCGGCAAGCGTGCAGGTGCTGAAGGCGCGCTGCGACGGGCTCGACCACACCGCCTGGAAGGACAGATCCTTGAGCCGGTCCGCCACGCCGCGAGCCGCCGCCTCGCCCTTTGGCGTCAACGGTATGTCGGTGCGGCCGGTGTGTTTTCCCGAAGCGCTCCACTCCGTCTCGCCGTGACGGACGAGGTAGATTTCGGGGTACGGATTGCTCATGCGCCGGCCTTTCGGTTTTACGTCCGCACCCTACCCGGGAGGGCCCGGCCAGCGCCAGCCGCGTGCAGGCGGAAAAGGAAAGGCCGCAACCGAATCGGCTGCGGCCTTGTGCTCAAACGTCAGTGCCCGGAGCGGTCAGGCGGGCTGCAGATCGCCCGACAGCGCCAGGTCGGCTTCCTCGGACAATGTGCCGGCCATGGCGGCGGCGAACTTGGTCTGGTCGAGTTCGCCTTCCCAGCGCGCCACAACGATCGTCGCCACTGCATTGCCGACGAAATTGGTCAGCGCTCGGCATTCCGACATGAAGCGGTCGACGCCGAGGATCAGTGCCATGCCGGCGACCGGCACCGTAGGCACCACCGAGAGCGTGGCGGCCAGCGTGATAAAGCCGGCGCCGGTGATGCCGGCGGCACCCTTGGAGCTCAGCATGGCAACCAGCAGCAGCAGGATCTGGTCGCCATAGGTGAGCGGCGTGTCGGTCGCCTGGGCGATGAACAGCGCCGCCAGCGTCATGTAGATGTTGGTGCCGTCGAGGTTGAAGGAGTAGCCGGTCGGGATGACCAGGCCGACCACCGAGCGGTTGCAGCCGGCGCGCTCCATCTTGGCCATCAGGCCGGGAAGAGCGGCTTCCGAGGACGAGGTGCCGAGCACCAGCAGCAGCTCTTCCTTGATGTAGCGGATCAAGGCGAGGATCGAGAAGCCGTTGTACCAAGCGACAGCGCCGAGCACGACCAGCACGAAGAGCAGCGACGTCAGGTAGAAGGTGCCGATCAGAAAGGCGAGGTTGGCAATCGCGCCGATGCCGTATTTGCCGACGGTGAAGGCCATGGCGCCGAAGGCGCCGATGGGGGCGGCCTTCATCAGGATGGCGACCAGGCGGAAGATAGGCGAGGTCAGCGCCTGCAGGAAATCGACGACCGGGCGGCCGCGCTCGCCGACCAGAGCGAGAGAGATGCCGAACAGCACCGAGAAGAACAGCACCTGCAGGATGTCGCCTTGCGCGAAGGCGCCGGTGATGGTGTCGGGGATGATGTTGAGCAGGAAGCCGACGATGGTCGTGTCATGCGCCTTCTCGGTGAAGGTGGCGACCTTCGAGGGGTCGAGCGTCGCCGCATTGATGTGCATGCCGGCGCCCGGTTGGACGACGTTGGAGACGACCATGCCGACGACCAGCGCCAGGGTCGAAAAGACCAGGAAATAGATCATCGCCTTGCCGGCGACGCGGCCAACCTTTTTCAGGTCGGAGACGCCGGCAATGCCGGTGGTCACCGTCAGGAAGATGACCGGCGCGATCACCATCTTGACCAGCTTGATGAAGGCATCGCCGAGCGGCTTCAGCGAAGCACCGAGTTCGGGATAGAAATGACCGAGCAGCACGCCGGCGGCGATCGCCGTCAGGACCTGCACGTAGAGATGACGGTAAAAGGGTAGCTTGCCGCGCGGTTCGGCGGCAGCGAATGCTGGCTGCATGACGTCCTCCATGGCGCCCCGATCGAAAGCTCGACCTCCCGGGGCGGTTGTTTTCCGCAGCCTTGCGACTGCTGTATCGGTGATTGCAACTGCCGTGCCAGACTGTGCGGCATTACCGCAGCCATTGATTTTGTTGGGTATTCGACCGATCGAGGCTGATGCCGCTCAACCGCAAGTGCGAACATCCGCATGATTGAATTGTGCTTTGTGCGAAATTATGCACAAATAGGGAATGTTGCAACGCCCTGCCGCGGTCCTGTCGCCGACGCCCGAGCAACTCGGCAAAAGCGCGCGTCGCGCCTGGCTGCTGTTTGCGGCGATCGCGCTGGTGATCGTTGCCACGGCGCTCACCGGCGCCGGCCTCTACGCGCGCCGCGCCGAGGTCGCGGCACTGGCGGCGCAAGGCCGCACCGATGCCAATCTGAAGGTTGCGTTGCTGCGCGCCGTGCTGGAAAGCCCGCGGGCGCTGCCGCTGCTCTTGTCCGAGGACCAGCAGGTGCATGACGCCCTGCAGAACAAGGGCGCTGTCACGATCGACGTGCTCAACCGCAAGCTCGAAGGGCTGGTCTCCGGCACCAAGGCTTCGGTGCTTTACGTCACCGGCGTCGACGGGTTTGCGATCGCCTCCAGCAACTGGCGCGAAACAACCAGCTTCGTCGGCAACGACTATGGTTTCCGCGCCTATTTCTCCGGCGCCATGCAATCGGGAACGGCCGAATATTTTGCGCTGGGCAACATCAGCAAGCGCCCGGGCCTCTATATTTCGCGTCGCGTCGGCAATGCAGCGGCACCGCTCGGCGTCGTCGTCGTCAAGATGGAATTCGACCAGCTTGAAGCCGACTGGCATGAGGCCAACCGGCCGGCCTATGTCAGCGACGACCACGGCGTCGTGCTGATCACCAGCGTGCCGTCCTGGCGCTTCATGACCACCGCGCCGCTGACCGGCCCGGTGGCTGCCGCCATCCGGAGCAGTCAGCAATTCGGCAACGCGCCGCTGATCCCCTTGCCGATCACACGCCCCGAGGCATTGAGCCCTGACGTGTCGATGGTGCATGCGATAACACCGGGCGGCAGCGATGCCGAATATCTCAGGCTTTCGACACTGGTCCAATCGACGCCATGGCGGCTCGATTATCTCGTGCCGGTCGACGCGCCGATCGCGGCTGCGGTGCGTGAGATGCGGCTGCTGGCGCTGGGCGTCATGGTGCCGTTGCTGGCGCTGGCCGGCTATCTCCTGTGGCGCCGTCAGTCGGCGCAGATGCGCATCGCCGCCGAACAGGCGGCGCGCATCGAACTCGAGCGCCGCGTCGTCGAGCGTACGCATGACCTCAGCCTGGCTCGCGACCGGCTGCAGGCCGAGATCACTGATCACCGCAGCACCGAAGCCAAGCTGCAGGTCATGCAGCAGGAATTGGTGCAGGCCAACCGTCTTGCTACCCTCGGCCAGGTTGCCGCCGGCGTCGCGCATGAGATCAACCAGCCGGTGGCAACGATCCGCGCCTATGCCGACAATGCGCGTGTGTTCCTGGAGCGCAAGCAGACCGCCTCGGCCGAGGAGAACCTTGGCGCGATTGCCGCGCTGACCGAGCGCATCGGCGGCATCACTGAAGAGTTGAAGGTCTTTGCCCGCAAGGGGCGCACGGCAGCCGAACCGGTCGAACTGCGCGGCGTCATCGAGGGCGCCGTGGTGCTGCTCAGAAGCCGCTTTGCCGGCCGGCTGGACGCGCTCGATATCACGCTGCCGCCGGTAACGCTCAAGGTGATGGGCAACCGGCTGCGGCTCGAACAGGTGCTGATCAACCTGTTCCAGAATGCGCTGGAAGCGCTGGACGGTCGCGACGGCGCCAGGGTGCAGGTGTCGGCCCATGAGACGGCCGACGGCGTGGCGCTTGCCGTCGCCGACAATGGGCCGGGCATTTCGCCTGCCATCCTCAAGTCATTGTTCACGCCGTTCAACACCTCGAAGGAAAAAGGCCTCGGGCTCGGCCTCGTCATCTCGCAGGACATCGTTGCCGATTATGGCGGACGCATCGAGGTGGCGAGCGACCAGGCCGGCACGCGCTTTACCATTCACCTCGCCAGGGCAGCATGATGGACACCGCACCGGTCGTATTGATCGACGACGACAGCGAATTGCTGAGGGCCACGCGGCAGACGCTGGAACTCGCTGGTTTTTCCGTCTCGGCCTTTGCGGTGGCGGCCGAGGCGCTGGCCGGGCTCGACGCCAATTTTCCCGGCGTGGTGGTGTCCGACATCCGCATGCCCGGCATTGACGGCCTGCAGCTCTTCGACCGCGTCTTGCAGCTTGATGCCGACATTCCGGTAATCCTGGTCACCGGACATGGCGACATCGCGGTTGCGGTCAAGGCGATCAAGGACGGCGCCTACGACTTCATCACCAAGCCGTTCGCCGCCGACCGGCTGGCGCAAAGTGTGGCGCGGGCGGCGGAAAAACGCCGACTGGTGATGGAGAACCGCGCGCTGCGCGAAAGCGCCGAACAGGCGCAGGACGGCCTGCCGCTGATCGGCCAGACGCCGGCGATGGAGCGGCTGCGCCGCACGCTGCGGCAGATCGCCGACACCGATGTCGACGTGCTGGTGACTGGCGAGACCGGCTCCGGCAAGGAGGTGGTGGCGAGCCTGCTGCACCGCTGGAGCCGCCGCGCCAAGGGCAATTTCGTGGCGCTGAATTGCGGCACGCTGCCGGATACGGTGATCGAAAGCGAACTGTTCGGCCATGAGGCCGGCGCGTTCACCGGCGCACAGAAGAAGCGCATCGGCCGCATCGAGCATTCGAGCGGCGGCACGCTGTTTCTCGACGAGATCGAAAGCATGCCGGCCTCGACCCAGGTGCAGATGCTGCGGGTGCTGGAAATGCGCGAGGTGACGCCGCTCGGCACCAATGAAATCCGGCCGGTCGACCTGCGCGTCGTCGCCGCCGCCAAGGTCGATCTCGGCGATGCCAGCCGGCGCGGCGCCTTCCGCGAGGATCTCTACTACCGGCTCAATGTGGTGACGATCTCGATCCCGCCGCTGCGCGAACGCCGCGACGACGTCGCCCTGCTGTTCTTCTACTTCGCAGAGCGTGCAGCCGCCCGCTTCCGCCGGCAAATGCCAGCCGTGCCTGCCTCAGTGCACCGCCATCTGAGCCAGCACGACTGGCCGGGCAATGTGCGTGAACTCGCGCATTTCGCCGAGCGTTTCGTGCTGGGACTCGAGGAAGCGGCGCAAGCGCCACCTTCCGCCCCGGCGGAGCCGGATGACGCCAGCTCACTGCCGGAACGGCTGGAACGCTATGAAGCCAATGTCATCCGCGAGGCGCTTGGCCGCAATGACGGCGATGTCCGGCGCACGATCGAAGCGCTCGGCATTCCGCGCAAGACCTTCTACGACAAGCTGCAGCGGCACGGCATCGTGCGCAGCGATTTTTCCAGGTAATTCATTTTCCAGGCAATTCAGGCGTGTGGACCCGAAAGCAGGGTAGATTTTGTGAACCGGCGCAAAAAAACCGTGGCAAGTCGGCATCAGAAAGTGTTGAAGACCGCATCGGCGGCCTTCGGCACGGCGCGATCCGGTTGCGCTCGGCAGATGTTGATGATTTGTTGCCGGTCAGCGGAGAATGAATGATGCGAGAACCTGTCGGTCAAGATGAATATGGATCGACCAATCCGTTCGATCCGGACGATCTGACGAATTTGAACGCGATCGGCCCGGCCATGGGCGGCGGCAACGACTTCGAGAAATACGCCGTTGCCGTGATCATCGTCTTCGGCGCGCTGATCATTGGCGGGCTGATGGCCGCTTCCATGACCTTTGGTCACCGGAACGGCTTCCTGTTTGCGCTTGGCGGCGCAACCGCGGCCTGGATATCGGGCAATGCGCTGCTCCTCGACCGTCCCCGCATCTACGCGGCGTTCGTCGTGATCGCCGCGCTGATGCTCGTCGGGTCGACGCTTACGCTCGTCCTCTGATCAATCTCTTGTTTTGATCAGTAGCCAATCGCCTCGCCGGATGCGGCGCGGCTGTCGATGGCGCCGTTGTAGCGGGAGCCGCCGCCCTTCTCGATTTCCGCCAGGCTCTTGCCGCCGACAAGAATGCCGGCCGCCTGCCCCCAAGTAGAATCCGCGAGATCGAGGTGGTAGCCCATGCCGGCCAGCAGTTTTTCAGTGTCGGGCGACAGGCCGAAGGGTTCGACATAGATCGTGTCGGGCAGCCATTGATGGTGGATGCGCGATGCGTCGATCGCCTCCTGGATGTTCATGCCGTGGTCGATGACGTTGACGATGGCTTCCAGCGTGATGGTGATGATGCGCGAGCCGCCGGGGCTGCCGATAACCATGAACGGCTTGCCGTCCTTGGCGACGATAGTCGGGCTCATCGATGACAGCGGCGTCTTCTTCGGCTGGATAGCATTGGCCTCTCCCTGCACGAGACCGTAGAGGTTGGGCACGCCAGGCTTCTGGGTGAAATCATCCATCTCGTTGTTGAGCAGGATGCCGGTGCCGTCCGCGACCACGCCGGCGCCGAACGAGCCGTTCAGCGTATAAGTGACCGCGACCGCATTGCCGTCATCGTCGATGATCGAATAGTGCGTCGTTTCCTTCGACTCGCCGAAGCCCTTCGGCATCAAATCCTGCGAGACGCCGGCGCGGAACGGGTCGATCTTGTCGCGGATCTCCTTGGCGTAACCCTTGTCGAGCAGTTTCGAGACCGGATTGTCGACGAAATCTGGATCGCCGAGCGCCGAGTTGCGGTCCACATAGGCGTAACGCATCGCCTCGACCATGACATGCACCGTCTCGGCCGAGCCGGCGCCGAGATAGGACAGCGGGTAGCCCTCCAGCACGTTGAGGATTTCGCAGATGATAACGCCGCCGGAGCTTGGCGGCGGCGAGGACGTGATCTCATAGCCGCGATAGGTGCAGCTCACCGGTTGCAGCTCGCGTACCTTATATTGCTCGAAGTCTGCCTTGGCCAGAATGCCGCCCCTGGCGCCGCTCGCCTTGACGATGGCGCCGGCGATGGCGCCTTTGTAGAAGGCGTCGGCGCCTTTTTCGGAGATGGCGGCGAGCGAGGCTGCAAGATCGGGCTGGAGGAGACGCTCGCCGGCGCCATAGGGTTTGCCGTCCGGCTTCAGGAAGATGGCGGCGGCGGCAGGGTCCTTCGCCAGCCGTGCGGCATTGCTTGCGAATGAAGCAGCGTCGCCCTGGTCGAGGATGAAGCCATCCTTGGCATAGGCAATTGCCGGCGCCATCAAATCCTGGCGTGGCAGCGTGCCATATTTTTCACGAGCCATCTCGAACCCTGCCACGGAACCCGGTACGCCGACCGCAAGGTAGCCATCAAGGCTGGCGCCCTTCACCGGATTGCCGTCCTTGTCGAGATACATGATCTTGGTTGCCGCCAGCGGCGCGCGCTCGCGGAAATCGAGGAAGGTCGATTTGCCGTCCTTGAAGCGGATGGTCATGAACCCGCCACCGCCGATATTGCCGGCATTAGGGTAGACGACGGCGAGCGCATAGCCGACGGCGACCGCCGCATCGACGGCATTGCCGCCCTTCTTCAGCACCTCGACGCCGGCTTCCGACGCCAGATGCTGGGCAGTGACGACCATGCCGTGCTCGCCCTTCGCCGGTTGAGGCGAGGCGGCATGGAGCGCGCCGGATGGCGCGAGCGCAATTGCGAGCGAAAGGGTGACGCCAATCAGCGTCCGGCGGGTCAAGGGCATGGCGGTGCTCCAAGTGCGGTGTGCCTAGAAGAGCTACATGGAGCGGCCGAGTCCATCATCAATATGAGCGAACACATATTGGTGTTCGCCTGCCGGCAGAGGCAAGCTGATCTCCCCCCTGTGGTGGAGATTAGCCAATCTCAAACAATCCCGCCTGAACCGCCCACAACCGCCGGCCGTTCCGCCGCGACCTTCGCCCGGTAGCCCGCCGCGCGATATGCGGCGACTGGATCGATGGCGCCGCCTGTGTTCAGCCGCGCCATGGCAAGGATCGGCTCGACATCGGTGCGGTAGGCAGCTTTCAGAGTCTGCGTCGCCATCAGCGCATCATTGCCGTCTTGGAAACCCTCGAGCGCCTTGCGGTCGACCAGCAGCGCCTGCGCATAGGCGCGCTGCACCTCGACTGCCGACAGCATCAGGCTTTCGATCGGGTCGGTGACGTTGTGGCTCTGGTCGAGCATGTGGGCGGGATCGAAACCCTCGGCGCCGGACAGCTCGGCATCGACCAGTTCGTTGAAGACCAGGAACAGCCGGTAGGGATCGATCGAGCCGGCATCGAGGTCGTCGTCGCCATATTTGGAATCGTTGAAGTGGAAGCCGCCGAGTTTCTTGAACTGGATCAGCCGCGACACGATCATCTCGATGTTTACGTTGGGCGCATGGTGGCCGAGGTCGACCAGGCAGTAGGCCTTGTCGCCCAGCTCCTTGGATATGAGGTAGTTAGTGCCCCAGTCCTGCACGACCGTGGAGTAGAAAGCCGGCTCGTACATTTTGTGTTCGGTGAACAGTTTCCAGTCGGCGGGCAGTCCGGCATAGATCTCCTTCATGGCGTCGAGATAGCGCTCGAAGGCTTTGGCGAAATTGACCTGGCCGGGGAAATTCGAGCCGTCGCCGATCCACACTGTCAGCGCCCTGGACCCCAGCGTCTTGCCGATCTCGATGCATTCGAGATTATGCTCGACGGCCTGGCGGCGCGTGCCGGCATCGGCATGCGAAAGCGAGCCGAATTTGTAGGAGAGCGTCTGATCCCTGGCATCCGAAAAGGTGTTGGAGTTCATGGCGTCGAAGCCGAGGCCGAAGCGCGAGGCGGCCTGCTTCAGCCGGTTCGGATCGGCCTTGTCCCACGGGATGTGCAACGAGACGGTCGGTGTCGCCTGCGTCAGTTGGCTGATGACGGCGCAGTCCTCGATCTTGTCGAAAATGTCGCGCGGCTCGCCGGCGCCGGGAAAGCGGGCAAAGCGTGTGCCGCCGGTGCCGACGCCCCAGGACGGAATGGCGACGGCGAATTTCTCGACCTTGCCGCGGATGGCGTCGATGGCGATGCCGCGACGGTCGAGGCGTTCCCCGAGCGAGGCGTAGTCGCGTTCGAGGTCGGGTTTGCGCTGGGCGTTGTGGCTGGAGACGAGATCGGCGGCGATGATGGTTTCGGACAAGTGCTATTCCTCCCAATGCGTTCAGTCAGCGCTGCCCCTCATCCGGCCCTTCGGGCCACCTTCTCCCCGTATAGTGACGGGGAGAAGAGAAGCGCTCCGCCCTTAACTCAGCGCGTAAAGCTCTGCGCGTTGCCGGCGTCGACGTTGATGATGTTGCCGGTGGATTTGGCCGACATGTCGGACGCCAGGAAATAAATCGCTTCGGCAATGTCTTCCGGAAACACCGAGCGCTTCAGCATCGAGCGCGAGCGGTAGTGTTCTTCCAGATCGTCGGTCGACATCTTGTAGGCGGCGGCGCGCTGTTCCTTCCACTCGCCGGTCCAGATCTTCGAACCGCGCAGCACGGCGTCCGGATTCACGACATTGACCCGGATCTGGGCTTCCGCGCCTTCCAGCGCGAGGCAGCGGGCGAGATGGATTTCGGCGGCCTTGGCGGTGCAATAGGCGGCGGCGTTGGGTGACGCGGCAAGGCCGTTCTTGGAGGCGACGAAGACGACATTGCCGCCGATCTTCTGGGCGCGAAACAGCCGGAAGGCTTCGCGCGAGACCAGGAAATAGCCGGTCGACAATATGTCCATGTTCTTGTTCCACAGCGCCAGCGTTGTCTCCTCGATCGGCGCCGAGGAGGCGAGGCCTGCGTTGGAGACGAGAATATCAATGCCGCCGAACTCGACGGCTGTCTGGGCGAAGCCGGAAATCACCTGCTCCTCCGCGGTGACGTTGATCAGCACCGGCCGGACGAAGTCCTTGCCATAGGCTTTCGCCAGTTCGTCGTTGGCGCTGGCAAGTGCGGTCTCGTCGATATCGGCCAGCACGACGCAGGCGCCTTCGCGCAGCAGGCGATTGGCGGTGGCGCGGCCGATGCCGCCGGCGCCGCCGGTGACCAGCGCGATCTGGCCGGCGAGCGACTTCGGCTTCGGCATGCGCTGCAGCTTCAAATCCTCGAGCAGCCAGTATTCGATGTCGAAGGCCTCCTGCGCCGGCAGGCCGACATAGGACGAAACGGTCGAGGCCCCGCGCATGACATTGATGGCGTTGACGTAGAATTCGCCAGAGATGCGGGCGGTGGCCTTGTCGCCGGCGAAGGTGAACATGCCGACGCCGGGCATCAGGTAGACCACGGCATTGGGGTCGCGGATCGGGGGCGAGTCCGGATGCTTGCAGCTGTCGTAATAGGCCTGGTAGCCGACACGGTACTCAGCAATATCGTCGGCGAGGCGCGCAATCACGGCTTCGACGTCGGGCTTCGCTGGGTCGAACTCGATAACCAGCGGGCGGATTTTTGTGCGGAGGAAATGATCCGGGCATGAGGTACCGAGTGCCGCCAGCGGGCGCAAATCCCTGGAGTTGACGAATTCGAGCACAGCGGCGGAATCGTCGAAATGGCCGAGCTTGTGGCTCTTCTCCGAAATCAGGCCGCGGATCCTCGGCATCAGTCTCGCCGCGATGGCGCGGCGCTCAGCGGCGTCTAGCGATTTGACGACTTCGCCGCCGAAGATGGCGAGACCCTCGGAGCGGCGCTCGAACCATTCGATCGCCTGGTTGATGACCGAGATCGTCGTCTCATAGCACTCCTTGGGTGTGTCGCCCCAGGTGAACAAGCCGTGGCTTTCGAGGATGACGCCCTTGGCCTCGGGGTGTTCGACGCAGAATTTCTCCAACCAGAGGCCAAGTTCGAAGCCCGGCCGCTTCCACGGCAGCCAGCCGATGGCGTCACCGAATATCTCCTTGGTCAACGCCTTGGAATCCTTGGCCGCGGCAATCGCGATAATGGCATCGGGATGCATGTGATCGACGAACGGCTTCGGCACATAGGCGTGCAGCGGCGTGTCGATCGAGGCCGCGCGCGGGTTGAGGTTGAAGGTGCAGTGGGGAAGATAGCCCACCATCTCGTCCTCATGCGCGACGCCACGATAGAGGCCTTTCAGCGCCTGCAGTTTGTCCATGTAGAGCGTGGCGAAACCGTCCAGCTTGATCGAGGCGCTGTCGCCGCCCGAGCCCTTGACCCATAGCACTTCGACTTCGGCGCCGGAGAGCGGGTCCTTCTGCCGGATCTTGGACGAAGTGTTGCCGCCGCCATAATTGGTGACACGCTTGTCGGAGCCGAGCGTGTTGGAGCGATAGACCAGAAGCTCAGGCTCGCTCAGCCCCTTGGCTTTCGCATCGTCCCAAAGGTTGGCAAGGCGCGAGCCGGAGCGCTTGTCGAGCATGATTATCCTCCCTGGGACGCAAAAGGCGCGGTCCATTTTGCCGGAAATGTCTACGCAAGCATCTCGGTTGTCAATCATAAACGATCAAGATCGATCATATTGCACTGCACAATGAAATTATATGAGCGAAAATGATTGACACTGGTGGTTTTCTAGTGCCTCATGACCATGCAGGGAGGAACCATGCACGAAAAAGAGCGCCACAGGATCATTCTGTCCGCCGTCCAGGAAAAGCCTGTGGTGACGGTGCAGGAGATGGTCGACCTGACGGACTCCTCCGAGGCAACGATCCGGCGCGATATCGCGGCTCTTCATGTGCAAAAGCGCCTGCGCCGCGTGCGCGGCGGCGCCGAAGCGATCTCGCCACCGCAGTTCATCGGCCTCGCCGGCCGGCCCTTTTCCGTCAACGAAACGCTTAATGCTTCGCAGAAGCGCGCGATTGCGCGCGAAGCGGTGGAGCTGTGCAAGGACGGCGAGCCGATCATCATCAATGGCGGCACCACCACCTTCCAGATGGTGCATTTCCTGACCGGACGCCGCATGCCGATCTTCACCAATTCGTTCCCCATCGCCGAGCATCTGCTCAAGCATTCGAAGAACACCGTCATGCTGTCGGGCGGCACCATCTACCGCGAGCAGAACATCATCCTCTCGCCCTTCGACAATGACGTGACGCGCAATTTCTACGCGCGCCGCATGTTCATGGGCGCTCAAGGGCTGGGGCCGCTTGGCCTGATGGAAGGCGACCCGCTGCTGATCCAGGCGGAGCAGAAACTGATCGACCAGGCCGACGAACTGGTGGTGCTGGTCGACTCATCGAAATTCCGCCAGCGCTCGAGCCTGATCCTGTGCGGGCTCAAGCGCATCGCCACCGTCATCACCGATGACGGCATCGAGGATCGCGAAGCCAACATGCTGGAGGCCGCGGGTGTGACGCTGATCGTCGCCCGCAAGTCGGCAAAGGAAGAATCCTCGCTGCAGGCCTGAGGCCAACCGCAGCGACGATGGAATGCAACGCTCAAGGGAGGAAATACGATGAGCTTTCTGAAGAAATTGATGGTGACGGCCGCGTTCTCGGCCGCCATGTTCGTGAATGCCGCCTATGCCGAGAACGTCAAGATCGCGCTGGTGGTGAAGTCGCTCGGCAACGGCTTCTTCGACGCCGCCAACAAGGGTGCCGAAGAGGCGGCCAAGGAACTCGGCGATGTCGACATCATCTACACCGGCCCGACCAAGGCGACCGCCGAAGCGCAGATCGAAGTGGTCAATTCGCTGATCGCGCAGAAGGTCAACGCCATTGCGATTTCGGCCAATGACGCCGACGCGCTGGTGCCGGTGCTGAAGAAGGCGATGGAGCGCGGCATCACCGTCATCTCGTGGGATTCGGGCGTCGCCAAGGAAGGCCGCCAGCTGCACCTCAACCCGTCCGACACCGGCCTGATCGGCGAGACCATCATCAAGCTTGCCGCCGACTATCTGCCGGAAGGCGGCGAAGTCGCCATTCTGTCGGCTTCGTCGACCGCGACCAACCAGAACGCCTGGATCGACGCGGCCAAGAAAATCCTGCCGGAAAAATTCCCCAAGATCAAACTCGTCGCCACCGTCTACGGCGATGACGATTCGGCCAAGAGCACCGACGAAGCCAAGGGCCTGCTGAAATCCTATCCGAACCTCAAGGCGATCATCGCGCCGACCACCGTCGGCGTCGTTGCCGCTGCCCAGGTCGTCACCGACGCGAACCTGATCGGCAAGGTCAATGTCACCGGTCTCGCGCTGCCGTCGGAGTTCAAGAAGTTCATCGACAACGGTTCCAGCCAGGCGGTTGCCCTCTGGAATCCGATCGACCTCGGCTACTCCGCCGTCTACCTCGCTCATGATCTGGCGGTGAAGAAGGAAGAGGCAAAGCCGGGCGCAACGCTGTCGATCGGCCGCGTCGGCAAGGTCACGCTCGATGACAGCAACTCGGCTGCGATGGCTCCGCCCTTCCAGTTCGACAAGTCCAACATCGAAAAGTTCTCCAAGATCTATTGATCTCGGACGTCTCGGACCAAGCGCGGCGGGACCAAAATCCCGCCGCGACTTTAAACGGACCTTGTTTCAGGGCTTGATACGGATATGGACACGACAGCCCAGCACGGCATTGCGAAGGAGGAGCCCACGGGTCCTGCCCCGCGCCTGACGCTGTCCGGCGTCTCCAAAAGCTTTCCCGGCGTGCGCGCGCTGCACAATGTCAGCCTGTCGCTTTACCCCGGCCAGGTTACGGCGCTGATCGGTGAAAACGGTGCCGGCAAGTCGACGCTGGTCAAGATCATGACCGGCATCTACCAGCCCGACGCCGGCACGATCAGCATTGACGGCCAGGCCGTCACCCTGCCCAGCGCGCATGCCGCCTTCGGCCACGGCGTCACCGCCATTCATCAGGAAACCGTGCTGTTCGACGATCTGAGCGTCGCCGAAAACATTTTTCTCGGCCATGCGCCGCGCACGCGGCTAGGCACCATCGACTGGCGCACCATGCGAAAACACGCGCGCGAAGTGCTCGACACCATGCATGCCGGCCATATCGACGCCGATGCGCGGCTGAAAGACCTCGGCATCGCCAACAAGCATCTGGTAGCGGTTGCTCGCGCGATGTCGATCGATGCGCAGATCGTCATCATGGATGAGCCGACCGCAGCCCTTTCGATGAAGGAGATCGAGGAGCTTTTCCTGCTGATCGAATTCCTCAAGGAGGAAGGCAAGGCGATCCTGTTCATCAGCCACAAGTTCGACGAGATCTATCGGATCGCCGATCGCTACACCGTGTTCCGCGACGGCGAGATGGTTGGCGAGGGCCTTATCAAGGATACCGGCCAGAGCCAGATCGTGCGCATGATGGTCGGCCGCTCGGTCGATCACATCTTTCCGCCACGCAAGGCCGAGATCGGCGCGCCGGTGCTGTCGGTCGCTGGCCTTTCGCACCCGACCGAATTCAACGACATCGGCTTCGAACTGCACAAGGGCGAGATCCTCGGTTTCTACGGCCTTGTCGGCGCCGGGCGGTCAGAGGTGATGCAGGCGATATCGGGCATCACCCGCATATCGGGTGGAACGATCACGCTGGAAGGCAAGACGATCACGCCGAAATCGGCGGCGGATTCCATCGAAGCCGGCATCGTCTACGTGCCGGAGGAACGCGGCAAGCAGGGCGTGGTGATCGGCCTGCCGATCTTCCAAAACGTCTCGCTTCCCTCGCTCAAGCGCACCTCCAAATCCGGCCTGCTGCGATTGTCGGACGAATTCGCGCTCGCCCGCTCCTACACCGAGCGGCTAGACCTGCGCGCCTCGTCGCTGAGCCAGGATGTCGGCACGCTGTCGGGCGGCAACCAGCAGAAGATCGTCATCGCCAAATGGCTGGCGACAGCGCCCAAGGTGATCATACTGGACGAGCCGACCAAGGGCATCGACATCGGCTCCAAGGCCGCCGTGCACGGCTTCATGGCGGAGCTCGTCGCGCAGGGCCTGTCGGTGATCATGGTGTCGTCGGAACTGCCGGAGATTCTGGGCATGTCCGACCGCGTCGTCGTCATGCGCGAAGGGCTGGTTGCGGCGGTCTACGATAATAAGGGGCTGGACGCCGAAACGCTGGTCCGGACGGCAGCGGGGATCGCGGCATGAAGGCTCTCCTGAAATTCCGCGAGATCTGGCTGGCAGCGGTGATCGTCGTTTTGATTGCTCTGATCTCGACGCGCTTCCCGGCCTTTGCCGACCCCGGCAATCTCGCCCAGGTGTTCAACGACACCTCGATCCTGATGATCCTGGCGCTGGGACAGATGGTCGTCATCCTGACCCGCTCGATCGACCTGTCGATGGCCTCCAACCTGTGCTTCACCGGCATGGTGGTGGCGATGCTGAACGCCGCGCATCCGGCGATCCCTATCCCGCTGCTGATCGTCATTGCGCTGGCCGTCGGACTGGTGCTCGGCGCCATCAACGGGCTGCTGGTGTGGCGGCTGAACATTCCGTCGATCGTGGTGACGCTGGGCACGCTCACCATCTATCGCGGCGCCACCTTCGTCCTGTCCGGCGGCGCATGGGTCAATGCCGACAAGATGAGCCCTGAGTTCATCGGCTTCCAGCGCGCAGCTTTCCTGGGCATTCCGGTTCTGTCCTGGATCGCCATACTGGTCATCGCGCTGTTCTTCGTGGTGATGACGCGAACCGCGCTTGGCCGTTCGATCTATGCCATCGGCGTCAACCCGACGGCGTCGGTCTATGCCGGCATCGATGTCGGCCGAACCAAATTCATCGTCTTCTGCATTTCCGGTATGATCGGCGGGCTCGCCGGTTATCTCTGGATTTCTCGTTATGTCATCGCCTCGGTCGAGGTCGCCAACGGCTATGAACTCAATATCATCGCCGCCTGCGTCATCGGCGGCATTTCGATTGCCGGCGGCATCGGCTCGGTCGGGGGCGCGGTGTTAGGGGCGCTGTTCCTCGGCATCATCTCCAACGCACTGCCGGTAATCAACATCTCCCCCTTCTGGCAGATGGCGATTTCAGGGAGCGCCATCATCCTGGCCGTCGTGCTCAACGCGCGCGGCGAACGCCAGCAGGGGCGGATCATTCTGAGGAAGGCGGAAGCGGCATGACCGACACCCCCGCCCCGCGCCACATTCCCGACCGGCTCGACAAGCCGCTCTCTTCAGCGATCTTTTCCTGGGAAGCGCTGCTGGTCGTCGTGGCCGTCGCCATCTTCGCCATCAACAGTTTCGCCTCACCCTATTTCCTAGATGCCTACTCCCTGTCGGATCTGACTTTCAATTTCACCGAGAAAGGCCTGATCGCCTTCGCGATGGCGCTGCTGATCATTTCGGGCGAGATCGACCTGTCGGTCGCCGCCATCATAGCGCTCGCCTCGACCATGATGGGCATGGCTGTGCAGGCCGGCGCCGACACGCCGGTGCTGGTGGCTATCGGCATCGTCGTCGGGCTCGGTTGCGGCGCCTTCAACGGGCTGTTGGTGACGAGGCTCGGCCTGCCGTCCATCGTCGTTACCATCGGCACTATGAGCCTGTTTCGCGGCATTGCCTTCATCATCCTCGGTGACCAGGCCTACAAAGGCTATCCCGAGAGTTTTGCTTTCTTGGGCCAGGGTTACGTCTGGTGGGTGGTGTCGTTCGAACTGGTGCTCTTCCTCCTCGCGGCCGTCGCCTACTGGTTCCTGCTGCATCGCACCAGCTTCGGCCGCCGTGTCTTTGCCATCGGCAACAATCCGGTCGCGGCACAGTTTTCCGGCGTTCGCGTCGGCCGCATCAAATTCATCCTGTTTTGCATGACCGGACTGATGGCGGGCATCGCCTCGGTGCTGATCACCTCGCGGCTCGGCTCGACGCGGCCGTCAATCGCGCAGGGCTATGAGCTTGAGGTCATCACCATGGTGGTGCTGGGCGGCGTCAGCATTCTGGGCGGCTCCGGCAGCATTGTTGGCGTCGTGCTCGCCGCCTTTATCATGGGGCTGGTGACCTTCGGCCTCGGCCTGCTCAACGTGCCCGGCATCGTCATGTCGATCTTCATCGGCCTGCTCTTGATCTTCGTCATCGCGCTGCCGATCGTCTGGCGACAGCTGCGTGGTAACAGCTGATGCCTGAGAAATACGCCTTCAAGATGCAGCTCAAACCCGGCATGAAAGCCGAGTACAAAAAGCGCCACGATGAGATCTGGCCGTCGCTGGTGGCGCTGCTGAGAGAGGCCGGCGTCGCCGATTATTCGATCCATCTCGATGAAGACACCAACATCCTGTTCGGCGTGCTGTGGCGGCGGGACGACCATGGCATGGCCGACCTGCCGAAGCACCCGGTGATGCAGCGCTGGTGGGCGCACATGGCCGACATCATGGAGACTAGGCCGGACAACCAACCGGTGGCCATCCCCCTGGAAACAATGTTCCATTTGGCATGAGTGGGCTGCGCCATATCGCCGTCATCGACATCGGCAAGACCAACGCCAAGGTCGCGCTGGTCGATCTCGTCACGTTGAGCGAAGTGGGGTTGCGCCGCATGGCGAACGGGCCGCTGCGGCAAGCGCCCTATCCGCATCACGATGTCGAGGCGCTGTGGACGTTTATCCTCAACAGCCTTGCCAGCCTCAACCGCGATCAGCGTATCGACGCGATTTCGATCACCACGCATGGTGCGACCGGCGTGCTGGTCGACGCCGCGGGCGAACTGGTGCTGCCTGTCCTCGACTATGAGTTCGACGGCCCCGACAGGCTGGCTACAGAGTATAGTGCGATCCGTCCGCCCTTCATTGAGACCGGGACGCCGCGCCTGCCGCTCGGCCTCAATCTCGGTGCGCAATTCTTCTGGCTTGAGAAGCGGTTTCCCACCGAATTCGCCAGGGCCGCCGCGATGCTGATGTATCCGCAATACTGGGCGCTGCGCCTGACCGGCGTTGCCGCCAACGAGGTGACCTCGCTCGGCTGCCACACCGATCTGTGGAGCCCTTGGGAGGCGGACTTTTCCTCGATGGTCGACAGGCTGGATTGGCGCAGGCTGATGGCATCGGTGCGGCCGGCCAGGGACCAGCTCGGCCCGATCCTGCCGGCGCTTGCCGCGCGCACCAGGCTCGATCCGCAGACCCCGGTTTTCTGCGGACTGCACGATTCCAACGCCTCCCTATTGCCGCATCTTCTGTCCGACGAGCCGCCCTTCTCGGTCGTCTCAACCGGCACCTGGGTGGTATCGATGGTGGTCGGCGGCAGAGAGATTGCGCTCGATGCTGCGCGCGACACGCTGGTCAATGTCAGCGCGCTGGGCGACCCCGTGCCCTCGGCGCGTTTCATGGGTGGCCGTGAGTTTTCCCAGCTGACCAAGGACAAGCCGCAGGACTGCAGCGGCAGCGAGGTGCTGGCCGTTCTGACAAAAAAGATGCTGCTTTTGCCTTCTACCCAGCAGGGATCAGGACCGTTCCCGCACCATGCCGCGGCATGGCTTGGTGCCGAGGGCATCAGCAAAGGCGAGCGGTTCGCCGCCATCTCCTTCTATCTGGCGCTGATGACGGCGACCTGCCTTGAGCTGATCGGCGCCGACGGCCCGACCACCGTGGAAGGACCGTTTGCCCGGAACCGCCTCTTTGTCGGCATGCTGGCGGCAGCGACCGCGCGAATCGTCATCGCCTCCGAGGCCGCCACCGGCACCAGCATCGGCGCGGCGCTGCTGGCAACGGATCAGTCCGTGCCACACGGCAAGGGCGAGAGAACTGAACCGCAGACCGACCCGGTCTGGGCGGCCTATGTCACCGCGTGGCGCGCGGCAGCCGACGCGCAAGGCTGATCACAAAATCCGCTTGCCAAAGGCCGACATGACGAAGTTGATGGCGTCGGCGCCGATCCGCGGCTCCAGACCGGCGGTCAGTCCGGAAACGTCCATCGACAGCAGACCGCCGGACAGCGCGATCGCCTCCATCGCCTGATGCGTCTCGCGCACCGTCAGCCCGCCGGAGCCCGCAGCCCAGCCGGCGAATTCGGTCGCCGTCGGCGAATAGCTGAGATGGAAGCCTTGCGTGCCCGAGGTGGCGATGCGGATCGCCTCGTGCATGAGGTCGCGCATGCCCATGGCGTCGATGTCGGTCATGGTGAAGGCCGAGACACGCGAATCCTTGAGCACCCTTGCCTCCGCCGGATCGGCATGGCGCAGGCCGACGATGACGACATTTTCCGGCGACAGCTGCGGCTGCAGTGCGCAGGGCTTGTGATCGAGACCGAGCGCGCGGGCCAGCACCGAGACTTCAGGCATGTCTTTGGCCTCCTCGTCCTCGGGCATCAGGGCGGCGATGGAATCGATCCAGATCAGGCCGAAGGAATGCGTCGCGCGCGCCGTTGCGGTCAGCGCCTTGTGGGCGATACGGCGATCGGCGCCGGCAGCGAGCCGGATCAAGCCCGAGGGCGGCCGCTCGACGTCGGCGAGTTCGACCACGTCGAAATTCATCGCCTCCAGACGCGCGCCGGTTCCCTCGCGGGCGATAATCCCGCCGGCTTCCGGTTCGGCCGAGATCGACACCATCTTGCGGCCGGAGAAATCCGCGACGTCGTGCATCGGCGCCTTCTCGACATATTCCGAGGTCATCGCCAGAAGCATGGCGCCATAATTCATGCGGAAGGCGACACGGTCGCCGACGGTAGGTCGCGGATCGGCATCCTGCACATCGAGCAGCAGGTGGTCGCTGGAAGCGCCGAGCACCCTCACCCCTTTGGCGATCGGCGTCAGCCCTTCCACCAGCACGTCCTCGCGGCCTATATTGGCGATGGCGCGCAGCCGGTCGCCCTCGTCGGCGAAGACCGGCTGGTTGCCGAAGGCGTCGTAGCCGGACGTGCCGATCGGCCGCGACGGCTTGAGCTTGACCTCGATGACGTCGCTGGTCAGCCGGCAGGCATCGGGTTCGAGTTCCGGCCATGGCACGTCTCGGAAAGTTTCGACGCCACCTTGCAGGATCGCCTCACCCACGCGCAGATTGTTGATGCCGGGCGGCAGCTTGCCTTCGAGCAGCAGCGTCAGCGATGACGAGGCGCCGCCGGAAATGAAGTCGAGGCTTTTGCCGGACAGGCGCTCAGTCTTGTAGGCATGGGCGACGAGTTGGCCAAGGTTCTCCGGGGTCGGCATTATGGCGCCGAAGCAGCCGAGATTCGTGCCGATGCCGGCGATGCGCACGCCCTTGAATTCCAGGATCTGCTCGACCGTGGGGATCAGGTCGCTTGGCCAGATGCCTTCGCGGAGATCGCCGAGATCGATCATCAGCATGATGTCGTGGACGCGGCCCATGCGCTCGGCAATGCGCGATATCTCGCGGATGGTGGTCAGTTCCGACTGCAGGCTGATGTCGACGGTGCGCACGACCTCCTCGACGCGCGCCATGGGCGGGCTGCGCAGCAGCATGACCGGCGCATTGATGCCGCTGTCGCGCAGCCGCCGAATGTTCTCAAAACGCGATTCCGCGATGCCGGCAACACCGCCGCGCAGCATGGCCCGCGCCACCTGCGGCATGCCGCATGTGCCCTTGGTGACACCGAATACCTTGATATCAGACAATGCGCAGCGTTCGACGATGGTGCGGGCGTTGCGCTCGATGCGGCCAAGGTCGATAGCGACTTGCGGTCCCGACATCGCTCAGCTCCCGTAGACCAGCCCTTGGGGGTCGATCTCCGGCTTGCGGCCGGCGACGAGGTCGGCCAGGAACTTGCCCGAGCCGCAGGCCATCGTCCAGCCGACATGGCCATGCCCAGTGTCGAGATAGAGGTTGCGATATTTGGCCTGACCGATGACCGGCACCGAGTTCGGCATCATTGGTCGCAGGCCCGCCCAAAGCAGCGCCTTCTTCTCGTCGAAAGCGCCGGGGAAAAGGTCTTTGCCGGTGCTCAGCATGGACTTGAAGTCGCTGGGCTTGAAGCTGCGGTCGAAGCCGGTGAACTCGGCTGTCGAGGACATGCGCAGGCGGTTTCCGAGCCTGGAGTAACCAACCAGCCGGTCCTCGTCGGCGCCGCCCATGGTCGGTCCCTTGCTCTCGTCCTCCAGCGGGATGGTCGCGCTATAGCCTTTAACCGGATAGACGGGCAGGTCGATACCGTAGCGGCGACCGATCAGGCCGCTCTCGGGGCCCATGGCGATGACGACGGCGTCGCCCGTCACCGGGCCGGCCGATGTCATGACCGCACGCACCCAGTCGCCCTCTATGTCGAGCCCCTCGACCGTGGTGTCGAACAGGAATCTGACGCCGAGCTTTTCGGCGGCATAGGCGGCGAGCCCGTCGACGAATATTCTGGAATCCCCGGTCTGGTCGATTGGCGAATAAACGCCGCCGGCAATTTTTTCCTTGACGCCGGCAAGGCCGGGTTCCAGTTCGACCAGCCGGTCGCGGCCGACGATCTCGATCGGCAGGCCATGCTTCGCGAGAAACTGGTAGTTGTCGGTGCCGGTGTCGAGGCTGTGCTGCGAGCGGAAGAAATAAAGAATGCCCTTCTTGCGCTCGTCATAGTGGATGCCGGTGGCGTCGGAGAGCGCGTTGATGCAGTCGCGCGAATAGAGCGCCAGGCGCAGTTTGACCTGGCTGTTGGCGCGCAGGCGCGCCACCGTGCACTGGCGCAGGAAGCGCAGGCTCCAGGCGAGGAAATAAGGATCGAAGCGCAGCCTGACCTTGATGCCGAGATCATGGTTCCAGAGCGCGCGCAGGAAGGTCTTCAGCGCCGCTGGCGAGGCCCAGGCGGTGGCGTCGCCCGGCGACACCAGACCGGCATTGGACTGGCTGGTGCCGCGCGCCGGCGCCGGATGGCGCTCGATAACGGTGACCTCATGGCCGTCGGCGGCCAGATAATACGCGGCCGCGGTGCCGACAACACCGGCTCCAAGCACCGTTATCTTCATGCCACCCCCCAAAGCTCTTCGCGGCGCAGCGCCTCCACGCCGCATCGCCAATGCCTTCAATAGCGCTTCGCCGCGCGCCTTGCGAGCCCTCGGAAGTGCCCGGCTCAGCCCCGCGCGGAGTTCTTGCCGGTGAGGATACGCTCCCAGGCGAGCGCATCGGCGACGATCTGGTCGAGGTCGTCGCGTTGCGGGGTCCAGCCGAGTTCGGCGCGTGCAAGGTCCGAATTGGCAACCACGGCGGCGGCGTCGCCGGGGCGCCGGTCGCCCATCTTGACCTCGAAATCCCGGCCGAAGGCGCGCCGCACGCTGTCGATGACCTCGAGCACCGAATAGCCGTGGCTGTAGCCGCAATTGGCGACGAGGCTGCCGCCGCCGGCGCGCAGCCGCTGCAGCGCCAGCCGGTGCGCCGCAGCCAGGTCGCTGACATGGATATAATCGCGCATGCAGGTGCCGTCCGGCGTCGGATAATCGGTGCCGAACACCTGCATGAAGGGGCGTTTGCCGAGCGCGGTCTCGCAGGCGACCTTGATCAGATGCGTGGCGCCAGGCGTCGACTGCCCCGTCCGGCCGCTGGGATCGGCGCCGGCGACGTTGAAGTAGCGCAGCGCCGTGTAGCGCAAGGGATGCGCAAGCGCTGCATCGCGCAGCATCCATTCGCTCATCAGCTTGGACAGGCCGTAGGGCGATTCCGGCGCCAGGCGGGCATCCTCGCGCACCGGCTCCAGGCCGGCGCCGCCATAGACGGCGGCGGTCGAGGAGAAGATGAAATGCGGCACGCCCTCGCGCACCGCGGTTTCGATCAGCGTACGGGTCTTGGAGGTGTTGTTCTCGTAATAGGCGAGCGGATCGGCAACCGATTCCGGCACCACGATGGAACCGGCGAAGTGGATGATCGCGTCGACCTTGTTATCCCGGATGATCTGGCCGACCAATTCCCTATCGGCGACATCGCCGACGACAAGCTTGGCTTCCGGCGCTACCGCCCATTCGAAGCCCGTGGAAAGGCGGTCGAGAACGACGACGCTCTCGCCGGCATCCAGCAGTTCCCAGACCATGTGGCTGCCGATATAGCCGGCGCCGCCCGTTACCAAAACCGTCATCCGCGTCCTCTTTTACTCGTAATTTGTCGGAAACTGTCTCAATCACCGCCTTACTGGAAAGCCTGCGGCAAGGCCATTAGAAACGCCTGAATGTTAAATCCGTAACAGTCTCACCGGCCTGTGGCATCGTACGGACACAAAATTGATCCACATCAAGGGAATAGGCCACGATCTGGCATCGTTAGGAACAGGCTTGGGGCGTGGCATTTTGACCAAAACGGCCCGGTGGACGACGAATGGGCCAACGATTATGATCCCGCGCAAAACTGGGAAGGCGACATGAACTATCAGCGGTTCTTCGAGGAAGCGATCGACCAGCTCCACGCCGAGCGGCGCTACCGGGTTTTCGCCGATCTCGAGCGCATTGTCGGCAAGTTTCCGCGCGCCATCTGGCGTTCAAACGGCCGCGCCGAGGAAATCACCGTCTGGTGCTCCAACGACTATCTCGGCATGGGCCAGAACCCCGATGTCATTGCCGCTTTCCAGAACGCGGCCGGCAAGATGGGTTCGGGCGCCGGCGGCACCCGCAACATTTCCGGCACCTCGAACCCGTTGGTCGAACTCGAGCTGGAACTGGCCGACCTGCACGACAAGGAAGCCGCGCTCGTCTTCACCTCCGGCTTCGTCTCCAACGAGGCCTCGATCTCAACCATTGCGCGGCTTTTGCCCAATTGCCTGATCATTTCGGACGAGCTCAACCATGCCTCGATGATCGAAGGCGTACGGCGCTCGGGCGCCGAAAAGAAGATTTTCCGCCACAACGACGTCGCGCATCTCGAAAGCCTGCTGCAGGTCGCAGGCCGCGAACGCGCCAAGCTGATCGTGTTCGAGAGCGTCTATTCGATGGATGGCGACATCGCGCCGATCAAGCAGATCGTCGAGCTCGCCGAACGCTACAACGCCATGACCTATATTGACGAGGTCCATGCCGTCGGCATGTACGGACCGCGCGGCGGCGGCATCACCGAGCGCGAGGGGCTGGCCGACCGCATCGACATCATCGAAGGCACGCTGGCCAAGGCGTTCGGCACGCTGGGCGGCTATATCGCCGGCAACAGCGCCGTCATCGACGCGGTGCGCTCCTATGCTCCGGGCTTCATCTTCACCACGGCGCTGCCGCCGGCCGTCGCCGCCGCCGCCACCACGTCCATCCGCCACCTCAAGCGCTCGCAGGCCGAGCGCGATGCGCAACAGCGCCAGGCGTCGCGGACCAAGGAGATTCTGTCTGCAGCCGGCCTGCCGGTGATGGAATCGCCGACACACATCGTGCCGGTGCTGGTCGGTGACCCCGAACTCTGCAAGATGGCCAGCGACCGTCTGCTCGGCGTGCACGGCATCTACATCCAGCCGATCAACTATCCGACCGTGCCGCGCGGCACCGAGCGGCTGCGCATCACGCCGACGCCGTTCCATACCGATGCCCTGATTGCGGGACTGCAGGACGCGCTGGTCGAGACATGGGATGCGCTGGGCATTCCCTACGGCTCCGCCGGACGGCCCACTGTCGCCAAGAGCGACCGGATTGTGCCGCTGCTTGTGCCGAAGTCGGGCGGCTGAAGCCGCCGCCCATCACCTCAAACCGTCCTCATCCATCCCGCCAAGCGATGTGCCGCTTCCTCGAGCTGGTCGAGGCGGCGGTGGAAGCACAGGCGCAAAAACGCCTCTCCGCCAGGGCCGAAGGCGGTGCCCGGCGCCAGGCCGACATTGGCCTTGTCGACGATGTCGAAAGCAGCCCGGCGCGGATCGGTGATGCCGTCGACCGTGAAAAACAAATAGAACGCGCCTTGCGGCACGGTGAAGCGCGCTTTGCCGGTTGCGCCGAGAATATCGCAGACCAGGTCGCGCGCTTTCCTGGCGCGCTCCACCTGCTCGACGATGAAGGCATCACCGTGGTCCAGCGCCGCGACGGCGCCGCGCTGCATGAACTGGGCGACGCCTGAGGTCGAATACTGGATCAGGTTCTCGAACACCTGCTGCAGCTCGGGATGGGTCTTGATCCAGCCGACGCGCCAGCCGGTCATCGCCCAGTTCTTGGAAAAGGAGTTGACGAACAGGATGCGGTCTTCCGCGGTCGAAATGTCGAGGAAGGACGGCGCACGGCCGTGGCCGTAGTGGAACAGCGAATAGATCTCGTCGGCGATGATCCACAGACCCTTTTGGCGGGCGAGATTCAGGATCGCCTGCAGCGTTTCCTTATCGGCCGTCCAGCCGGTCGGGTTCGATGGCGTGTTGACGAACAGCGCCTTGGTGCGCGGCGTCACCGCAGCTGCAATCTTGTCGACATCGCAGGACCAGCCATTGCCGGACTGGTCGAGCGTGACCGCAACCGGGGTAGCGCCGGAAATACCGGCGGCGGCGGCGAAATTCGGCCAAGCCGGGGAGAGATAGACCACCTCGTCGCCGCTGCCGGCGACCGCTGCTAATGCCAACTGAATGGCATGCATGCCGGAACCGGTGGCGATGAATTCCTCTTCGGCGAAGCTCTTGCCGAAATGCCTGGCATAGTAGCGGGAAAGCGCTTGCCTCAGCTCCGGAATGCCTTTCTGCCAGGTATAGAAGGTCTCGCCATTGGCGAGCCCCTTGGCGGCGGCTTCCGAAATGAAGGCAGGCGTCGGCAAATCGCCTTCACCGGCCCAGAGCGGGATCATGCCCTCGCGCGTACGGCCGTAATTGACGACGGCGACAATGCCGCTTTCGGGGGCGGCCACCGCTTCGGCGCGCAAGCTATCGATCAGGGTCATGACAGGTCCGTTTTGATGTCTGCTTTGATGCATGTCATTATCCAGAACCGCTGCGCACTTATGGGCGACATGCATTGGCGGATGCTCTTAGCAGATGCGGCAACAGAAAACCCCGGCCGCGAACGACCGGGGTTTTGGTCCAGAAATCTGGCCTTGTCTATTTCCTGGCGAGGAGATCGCGAATTTCGGTGAGCAGTGCGACGTCAGCCGGCGGCGGAGCCGCAGGTGCGGCCGGCTTCTCCCGCTCGAGCCGCTTGCGCATGTTGTTCACGGCCTTGACCATCAGGAAGATGATGAAAGCCAGGATGACGAAATTCAGCGCCACGGTGATAAAATTGCCGTAGGCGAACACCGCGCCTTCCTTACGCGCGTCGGCAAGATTGGTCGAATGCACTGTTGATGAGAGGCCTATGAAGTAGTTGGAAAAGTCGACGCCACCAAGTGCGCCGATGAAAGGCATGATGATGTCATTGACAAGAGAATCGACGATCTTGCTGAAGGCCGCGCCGATGATGACGCCGACCGCAAGGTCCATCACATTTCCTTTGGAAATGAATTCCTGGAATTCTTTCAGCATTCGACCCTCCTTGTCATGACGGACCGCGCTGCCGCCGTCCCTCCGGCGTCGGCCCGTGCGCACCATAACAAAAACCTGCGGTTGCAACAGAAGCAAAAGCTGGAAAACACCGCTTTCTCCTTACCTTGGTTCACGGTTCGACAGGGCGGCGTCGCGACCATGCGCCGAAAGCCGCGATGGACTTGACCTTAGAGCTGTGATTGCCTCTGGGCAGGCCGGGGTGAAAGCTGGCCGAGGAGGATTTTCGGGCCGTGCAGGGCTGGTTCATCGTCATCATTGCCGTCGCCTATGTGACGCTGCTGTTCGCCATCGCTAGCCTTGGCGACCGGCGGTCGACGGCGTCGGGACCCGGCCACGCCCGGCCCTTCATCTATGCACTCAGCCTCGCCATCTACTGCACCTCCTGGACCTTCTTCGGCTCGGTCGGCCTGTCCTCCGAGCGCGGCCTCGAATTTCTCGGCATCTATACCGGCCCGGTGCTGGTGTTCGTGTTCGGCTTTCCGCTGCTCAATCGCATCGTGCGGCTGGCCAAGAGCGAGAAGATCACCTCGATCGCCGACTTCCTCGGCGCCCGCTATGGCAAGAGCTTTGCCGTCTCGGCGATCGCCACGCTGATCGCCACCATCGGCGCGGTGCCCTATATCGCACTGCAATTGAAGGCGATCTCCGGTTCGGTCGGCCTGATGGTCGAGCATTATACGGGATCGCCGCCCTCCTTCGATCCCTTCGTCAGCGACATCTCGCTGGTGGTGGCCATGCTCTTGGCGCTGTTTGCGGTGCTGTTCGGCACCCGCCATGCCGACGCCACCGAGCACCAGGACGGGCTGGTGCTGGCGGTGGCGGTCGAAACCGTGGTCAAGCTCGCCGCCTTCCTGGCGATCGGCCTGATGGTCACCTTCCTGATCTTCGGTGGCCCGGGCGACATGATCGACAAGCTGGCCGAAAACAGCCAGGTGCGGCAAGCCATGGGCTACAACACCTCGCTCGCCACCTGGCTGGTGCTGACTTGCCTGAGCGGCTTTGCCATCATCATGCTGCCGCGCCAGTTCTACGTCACCATCGTCGAGAACCGCGGCGAGGCCGAACTGCGCACCGCGACCTGGGTGTTTCCGCTCTATCTCGTGGCGATAAACCTGTTCGTGCTGCCGATCGCCTTCGCCGGCCTGGCGCTGGTCGGCACCAAAACCACCAGTGACCTCTATGTGCTGGCGCTGCCCTTGTTCGGCGGCCATGACTTCCTCGCCATGGCCGCCTTCATCGGTGGGCTATCGGCGGCGACCGCCATGGTGATCGTCGAAAGCGTGGCGCTGTCGATCATGATCTCCAACGACCTCGTCATCCCGCTGTTCGTGCGCCGCCTGCTCAAGACCACGACCTCTGAGAATGAGGATTGGTCGACGCTGATCCTCAACGTGCGGCGCGGCGCCATCTTCATCCTGTTGTTCATTGCCTTCCTCTACTACCGCGAAAGCACCAACTCGGCGCGGCTGTCGTCGATCGGCCTGATGTCGTTCGCGGCAATCGCCCAATTCGCGCCGGCGCTGATCGGCGGGCTGATCTGGCGCGGCGCCAATGGCCGCGGCGCGGCCCTTGGCATGGTCGCCGGCATCCTCGTCTGGGGCTATACGCTGCTTTTGCCGTCGCTCTCGGCAGCCGACGCGGACATCGTCGTGCAGGGGTTGTTCGGTTTCGAGGCGCTGCGGCCGCAGGCTCTGTTCGGCACCGTCGCCGAACCGTTGAACCACGGCGTGCTCTGGAGCCTGTCGGTCAACACGCTGTTCTTCGTGCTCGGCTCGCTGTCGCGCGCGTCAGTGCCGCTGGAGCGGATCCAGGCGTCGATCTTCGTGCCGCGCGAATCCGGCCCGATGCCCAGCCTGCGCCGCTTCCGCACCGCCATCACCGTCAACGTGCTGAAGGACACCATCTCGCGCTACCTCGGCGTCGAGCGCACCGAGCGCTCCTTCCAATCCTTCGAGAAAAGCAATGGCGTCTCGCTGCACGGCAATGAGCAGGCCAGCATGGATGTCATCCGCTTTTCCGAGCAGCTGCTGGCGAGCGCGGTCGGCTCGTCTTCGGCGCGGCTGATCCTGTCGCTGCTGTTTCGCCGCAACGACCGCGAGTCCAAGGACGCCTTTCGCCTGCTCGACGACGCCACCGAAGCGCTGCAGCACAATCGCGACCTGCTGCAGATCGCGCTCGACCAGATGGAGCAGGGCATCACCGTATTCGACCGCGATTTTCGTCTGATCTGCTGGAACAGACAATATCGCGCGCTGTTCGACCTGCCCGACGAGATGGGCCAGGTCGGCGTCTCGCTCGACCGCATCCTGCGCCACCTTGCCGAGCGCGGCGATATTCCGGCCGACCAGCGCGTAGCGATGCTCAACCGGCTGACCAGCTTCGTCAGCCCATGGCAGATGGAGTTGAAGACCAGTGGCCGTATCCTCGAACTGCGCTCCAACCCGATGCCGGACGGCGGAATCGTCGCCACCTATGCCGACATATCAGGACGCGTCGAACAGGATTTGGCGCTGAAGCGGGCCAATGAATCGCTGGAGCAGCGGGTCAAGACGCGGACCATCGAACTGACTAGGGTTAACGAGGAGTTGACCCGGGTCAATGAGGAGCTGGCGCAGGCGCAGATGCTGGCCGAGGAGGCCAATCTGGGCAAGACGCGCTTCCTCGCCGCCGCTGGCCACGACATCCTGCAGCCGCTGAACGCCGCCCGTCTCTACTGCTCGTCGCTGATCGAAAAGGCCGGCAAGGGCCCGGCCGGGAAGGCTGCTATCAACATCGAATCCTCGCTGGAATCGGTCGAGACGATCCTGGGCGCCGTGCTCGACATTTCCCGCCTCGACGCCGGCGCGATGAAACCCGATGACAGCGCCTTCCGCCTGGACGGGCTGCTGCGCCAGATCGGCAATGATTTTCAGCCGCTCGCCGCCGAAAAGAAACTCGATCTGACGATCATAGCCTCGTCACTCAGCGTGTTGACGGACCGCAACCTGCTGCGCCGGCTGATCCAGAATCTGGTCTCCAACGCCATCAAATACACCCCCCATGGCCGCATCCTGGTCGGCGTGCGACGGCGCGGCGAACTCGCCGAAATCCAGGTGATCGACACTGGCATCGGCATTGCCGGCGACAAGCTGAACACGGTCTTCAACGAGTTCACCCGGCTGGACGAAGGCGTGCGCGAGGCCGAAGGTCTCGGCCTTGGCCTGTCCATCGTCGACCGCATCGCGCGGGTGCTGCGGCTCGAGATCCAGATCTTTTCCAACCCGGGCAAGGGTACGCGCTTTTCCGTTATCCTGCCGGTTGCGGCGGTTGAGGCGCCGCGGCGCGAGGTCGAGCCGAAGGCGCCTGCCCGCACCGCGAATTCGCTGGCCGGCCTGCGCGTCATGTGCATCGACAACGACGCCCGCATCCTCGACGGCATGCGGCTTCTGCTCGAGGGCTGGGGCTGCAGCATCGGCACGTTTTCGGGTTCGGAGGATTTTGGCAGGGCCGATCGTCCCGACATCGTGCTTGCCGACTATCATCTCGATGGCAGAAGCGGCCTCGACATCATCGCCCGCCTGCGTGACATCCATGGTTCGGACCTGCCGGCCGTGCTGGTCACCGCCGACCGCTCCACCGAGGTCCGTGCCGCTGCCGCCGCCCTGGACGTGCCGGTGATCAACAAGCCGCTGAAGCCGGCCGTGCTGCGTTCCATGATGGCAAGGGTCAGGCCGCTGGCATCGGCGGCCGAGTAGGGTTCAATGCATGTCGCCCAGAAGTGTGCCCCGGTTCTGGGACCACGACATGCATCGAACAAGAGCTAAAGCGGGTCGCATGAATCCGTTCAGCGCGATGCGCTTTAGCCTGCTGGCTGCAACGGATCGCTGCCGATCTTGGACAGCTGGATCACCGCCTGGGTGCGGCTGTCGACGCCGAGCTTCTGCAGGATGGCCGAAACATGCGCCTTGACCGTCGCTTCGGAGACGCTGAGCTCGTAGGCGATCTGCTTGTTGAGCAGGCCTTCGGCCAGCATGCCGAGGACACGCGTCTGCTGCGGTGTCAGCGCCTGCAGCCGCTTGATCAGGTCGGATATTTCCGGGTCGCGCTCGACGCCGAGGTCGATGCCGACGGGGGCTGCGATATCGCCTACCAGCACCGATTGCACAGCGCTGCGGATTTCCTCCATGCTGGCCGATTTGGAGATGAAGCCGGATGCGCCGAGATCGAGCGCACGCCGGATGGTCACCGGGTCGTCATGCGCCGACACCACCACAAGGGGCACCGCCGGGTGGATGCCGCGCAGCGCGATCAAGCCGGACAGGCCGCTGGCGCCCGGCATCGACAGATCGAGCAGCACGAGGTCGACATCCTCATGGGCCACGACCAGCGCCTTGGCGCTTTCGAAATCGCCGGCCTCGTGAATGGCGGCGACATCGCCGACGCCGGCAAGCGCCTCTTTCAAGGCGCCGCGGAACAGCGGATGGTCGTCGGCAATGACGAAGGTGTAGCCCGACGGCAAATGTTCCTCCCCAAATCCCTTATTGATTATCGGCTTTTACGGGACCGGACGATTATGCGGCGAAGCGCTTTGTTTCAAGCGGCAATGGCCGGACGGGGCATTTCCCCGCCGGGCAGTTCAGGTCTTTTTCGAATTGAGATTGGCGCCGTCATCCTTGTCCATCTCCTTGACGATGCCCATGAAGCCACGCAGCATGCGCTCCATATAGCTCATCGTCTTGTCGAAATCCTCTTCGCTCGGCAATTTCGACTCGAGACGGGCCGACAGCGAATTCTCCAACCTGGCGACGCGTTCGTCCATGGCCTTCATCGAGGCCTGCAAACGCTCGACCTCGTCCTGGAAGGCGGCGCGTTCGTCGGCCGCCATCTTGCAGACGAGCTGGCCGGAGCGCTCCTCGCAGATCGACATGGCGCCGGTCCGGGTGTCCATGCGGACATAGCCGTTGGCCGATTTTTCCAGCCGGTAGCGGTCGGTCTCTTCGGACCAGGCCGATGCCGCAACCAGCGAGACCAGTGCGGCGGGGATCAGTATGTGCTGCAGACGCATGTTCCATCCTCCACGAGCCAGTATGCGCAACCTATCACAGCTTTGCGCCGTAAATGCGGACGAGTTGCCCTTCCCCGCATGATCGGTTCGGATTATAGCGCAACCATGTCTCAGATTATCTACAAGATCGCGCCCGAAGCGCTTTGGCGCGAGGCCGAGAAAAACGGCCGTTTCACCGGCGCTCCGATCGATATCGCCGACGGCTTCATCCATTTCTCCACCGCTGATCAGGTCAGGGAGACGGCGGCGAAGCATTTCGCCGGCCAGATGGATTTGCTGCTGATCGCCATCGACGGGGCGCTGCTCGGTGACGCGCTGAAATACGAGGTCTCACGGGGCGGCGCGCTGTTCCCGCATCTCTATGGCGTGCTCGATATGAGCGCCGTGCTGTGGGTGCGGCCACTGCCGCTCGGGGCCGACGGCGCCCATCAATTCCCGGCGCTGGAGGCCGAATGATCGTGTTCGATCGCATCGGCCAGAAACTGCTGTTCACCTTCGATCCGGAAACGGCGCATGGCATGTCGATCGCGGCGCTGCGATGCGGTCTGCCGGTCGGCGCGCGGACGGTGCGCGACGACAGGTTGAAGCTCAGCCTCTGTGGCATCGCCTTCCCCAATCCGCTCGGCATGGCCGCAGGCTACGACAAGAACGCCGAGGTGCCCGACGCGCTGCTTGGCCTCGGCTTCGGCTTTGCCGAAGTCGGCACCGTGACGCCGCTGCCGCAGGCCGGCAATCCGAAGCCGCGCATTTTCCGGCTGACTGAGGATGATGCGGTGATCAACCGCCTGGGCTTCAACAATGAGGGCCACGAGGCGGCGGAAAAACGCCTTGCCGCGCGCCAGGGACGCGGCGGCATTGTCGGCGTCAACATCGGCGCCAACAAGGACAGCGCCGATCGTGTCCGTGACTATGAGTTGGGCGTTTCCCGTTTTGCGAAATACGCCAGCTATCTCACCGTCAACATCTCGTCGCCCAACACGCCCGGCCTGCGCACCATGCAGGCGCGCGAACAGCTCGGCGAACTGTTGTCTCGGGTCATGTCGGTGCGTGCAGCAGCTTCGGCGCAGCCGCCCCTCTTCCTCAAGATCGCGCCCGATCTGGTCGAGGCCGAGCTTGAAGACATCGCCGCCGAAGTCAGCGAGAAGCAGATTGACGGCGTCATCGTCTCCAACACGACGCTGGCGCGAACCGGATTGCGTAGCGCCACCAGCGAGACCGGCGGGCTCTCCGGCAAACCGCTGTTCGAGCGTTCGACCATCGTGCTGGCCAAGATGCGCAAATTGCTCGGGCCGGAGCGCGCCATTATCGGCGTCGGCGGCGTCGATTCGGCCGAGAACGCGCTGGAGAAAATCCGCGCCGGCGCCGATCTCGTCCAGCTCTACACCGGCATGATCTATGCCGGGCCGGCGCTGCCGGGGCGCATCCTTGCCGGGATGGTGCGATTTGCCGACAAGGAGCGGCTGAAATCATTGCGCGAACTGCGCGACAGCCGGCTCGATCAGTGGGCTGCCAGGCCGCTCTAAAACGCCGTGCGCAACCGGAGCCGCAGGATGGCCAGCAGGCTGAAGCCGCGCACCAGCAGGAAAACGTGCAGCGCCGCCCACAGGCCGTGATTGCCGAGAGACGGCGCCAAGCTGAACAATGCGGCGCTGAAGGCCAGGAACGACACCAGCATCATGTTGCGCATGTCGCGCGACCAGGTAGCGCCGATGAAGACGCCGTCCATCTGGAAGGCCAGCACGCCGCTCAGCGGTGTCAGTGCCGCCCACGGCAGATAGATGTCGGCAACAGCACGAACATCCGGCGACGTGGTGATCAACGAAATCAGGCCGGCGCCGCCGAGCCAGAAGATCAGCGTGGCGGTTCCGGCGAGGCCGAACCCCCAGAATAAGGTCAGACGTACCGCCCGGCGGAACGCCGTCTCGGCACGTGCGCCGATCGCGCGTCCCGCCAACTGTTCGGCCGCGGTCGCGAAACCGTCGAGAAAATAGCCGGCGACGAGGAAGAAGTTCATCAGCACGGCATTGGCGGCCAGCGTCAGCGTGCCGAACTGCGCGCCCTGGCGGGTGAACAGCGCGAAAGCGGCGAGCAGCGAGAACGAGCGGATCATGATATCGCGGTTGAGCGACAGCATGCGCAGGAAAGCGGGCATGTCGAGCAGGCGATGCCGCGGCAGGCGGGGTGCGGCCCGGAAGCGCCAGACAACGATGGCGAGACCCAGCAGCATGGCCAGACATTCGCCGGTGACGGTCGCCCAGGCCACGCCGGCGACGCCCCAGCCAAGCTTCAGGCCGAGCAGGATGCAAAGCACGATGTTGATGCCGTTGAGCACCGCCTGCAGCATCAGCCCAAGCCCGCCCTCGCCGCGTCCAAGGACATAGCCGAGGATGGCGTAGTTGATCAGCGTGAAGGGGGCGGCGAGCATTCTGATGTGGATATAGACGCCCATCGCCTCGCCGACGCGCGCTTCGCCGCCGATGAATTTCTGGCCGGCGATGGCAATCAGCGGCGCAAGGACGACAAGCACGATGCCGGCGGCGACCGCGATCAGCACGGCGCGCCAGAACACCGCCTGCTCCTCCAGTTCGTCGCCGCGCCCAAACGCCTGGGCGACGAGGCCGGTGGTACCGGAGCGCAGGAAATTGAAGGTGCTGAAGACCACGTCGAAGACCAGCGCCCCGGCCGCCAGGCCGCCGAGCAGGGCGGCATCGCCGAACTGCCCGACCACCGCCGTGTCGACGATGCCGAGCAGCGGCGTCGTCAGATAGGCGAGCGTCATCGGCACGGCGATGGCGAGCACCGAACGGTTGGTGACGGCGAAGGGTCTCGCGTCGGCTGGGATTGCACCCGTGTCCAGGGGACTGCTGCCTTGCTGATTGCGGCTTGATCGAACAGCCGATGTGCCCCATTTTCCGGCCACCGCGCAATCACTCTTGCCGTGACGGCCAACCGAAATGTTCTTCTGGCGCGAGCCCGCCGGATCCGAGTACTGGTTTTAAGCAATTCCCAAGGGGAAGCGCTACGCGCTTCTCCCGGGAAAACCGCTGCACACTTTTCCTGGAATTGCTTTAGCCATGCCCCTGCAGATCGTCCATCATCCCGACTACGATGCCGGCTTCGCCGTCAATCATCGCTTTCCGATGAGCAAATATCCGCTGCTGATGCAGGCCTTGCATATCAGGGGTCTGATCCATGCGGGGGCGCTGTCGATGCCCGAGCCGGCGCCGGCCTCCTGGCTGAAGCTCGCCCATGCGGCTGATTATGTCGACCAGGTCATCACGTGTTCAGTGCCTGAAAAGATCGAGCGCGAGATCGGCTTTCCCGTGGGACCGCGCGTTTCGCTCAGGGCGCAACTCGCCGCCGGCGGCACGGTGCTGGCGGCGCGACTGGCGCTTATCAATGGCATTGCCTGCAACAGCGCCGGCGGCAGCCACCATGCGCGGCGCGCGCAAGGCGCGGGCTTCTGCACCTTCAACGATGTTGCCGTCGCTTCGCTGGTGCTGCTAGCCGAAGACGCGGTGAAAAACATCCTGATCATCGATCTCGATGTGCATCAGGGCGACGGCACCGCGGACATCCTGAAAGACGAGCCACGCGCGTTCACCTTTTCCATGCATGGCGAGCGCAATTATCCGGTGCGCAAGATTGCCTCCGATCTCGACGTTGCCCTGCCGGACGGCACCGGCGATGGCGCCTATCTCGAACGGCTGGGTGTCCACCTGCCGGAGCTCTCGGCCAAGGCGCACTGGGACATCGTCTTCTACAATGCCGGTGTCGACGTGCATGCCGAGGACCGGCTCGGCCGGCTGTCGCTCAGCGATGACGGCGTGCGTGCCCGCGACGCCATGGTGATCGGTCATTTCCGCGCGCTGGGCATCCCGGTCTGCGGTGTCATCGGCGGCGGCTATTCGACCGATGTCGCAGCGCTCGCCGCGCGCCACGCCATCCTGTTCGAGGTGGCGTCGTACTTTGCCTGAGTGGCCTTGGTTTGAGCATGATCTTTTCCGAAAACCGGTGCCACTTTTCGGGATCATGCTCCGCTTCACTTGCGGTAGTTCGCGACCCTGAGCAGGATGAACACCGGCACGACGATCGCGGCGCCGAGCAGGATATAGCCCAAGAAGCGATAGACCGCGTTGAAGCCAAGATTCCACAGATCGATGAAGAAACCCTGGATGCGGTAGAAGACGTCCATCGGCGTCCAGCCGAACGCATTCATGACCAGGCCGACGAGGAACGACACGACCAGCAGCTTGATGATCACCCTGACGGGCGAGTCACCGAGAAAGCGCGTCACTGTGGACAAGGGCCTGCCTCCAGATTGGTGTGCCCGGATTCGGGGTACAAACCCACGAATACGCACTTGCTGCGCCCGCATCAAGGCAGGCGGACCGGCGCAATCGGTCGGGTTTCCAACAGCCGTTTCCGAAGAGCTGTCCAAGGGCGATTGCCCGAAGCATGCCCATCATGATATCGAGAGGCCGACGCGGGTATGATGTAATGGTAGCTTGTCAGCTTCCCAAGCTGAACGCGAGGGTTCGATTCCCTCTACCCGCTCCAGTTCCTATCCCACCTCCCGCAAGATAAAATCGTGCAGCATCTTGGCTGCCGGCGACAGGACGCGGTTCTTCACCGTGATCAGGCTGTAGGGGCGGACCTCGATGTCAAACTCGGTCTGGACGACATCGATGGCGCCGGCGAGACCGTCGGGGTTCTGGATGAATTTTGCCACCTGGATCGACACCGGGGCGATGGCGTCGGACTGCGCCACCATGACCAGTGTGAGCAGCAGCGACGAGGTGTTGAGGATGCGGTCCGGCAGGGCGATGTTGCGGTTCAGGAAATTGCTCTCCATCGCCTGGCGCAGCGGCGACCCGCCCGACTGGAACACCCAGTCGAAGGCGGCGGTGTCCTCCAGCCGCACCGCCCTCCCATTGTTAAGAGGATGGCCATTGCTCAGCGGGTGGCCGCGACGCACGATCAGGCAGGCCTTCTCGACGCCGATGACACGGGATTCGAACAGGCGCGGATTGAGGTCTTCGGGAACACGGGCGATGATGAAATCATGGCGCGTGGCGATCAGTTCGCGCGCCAGCACATTCGACGTCTCGACCTGCATGGTAATCTCGATGCGCGGATAGAGGCGGCGTATCTCGCGGATCGCCGGGACCGCCAGTTCGATCGCCGGCGCCGTCACCGCGCCAAGGAACACCGAGCCGCCCTTGCCGGCCTTGAGCTCCGATATTTCGCGGTCGGCCTCGCGCATTTCGAGCAGGATCGAGCGCGCGCGCCGGGCCAGCGCCTTGCCGTAAGGGGTGAGTGTGATGCCGCGCGGCAGCCTTTCGCAGAGCTTCACCTCGAGCACCGCTTCCATCTCGGAAATCATGCGCGAGGCCGCCGGCTGCGAGATGTTCATCACCTGGGCGGCAGCACTCACCCGACCGTGATCGTCGAGTGCTGCGATCATGCGCATGTGACGCAGGCTCAAGCCGCTACGCAGAAGTGTCTCGCCATCGCCCGGCAATTCATCGTAACCGCTTGAAATTCCCTGAGGACCTCGTAAAGCCGCCATGCCTTTTCCCGCTTCCGCCACTGTTCCAGCCCGGTTTAGTCATATACCGGTTTTGGTATAGCAACCACCGAAGATCGCATTTGACAGTTATGGCAAAGGGTCACACTTTCGCGCGTCCTCAAGACTTGACGGTCGATGACGAGCAAAATCGTATCGATTTAAATCAAGACTGAGGGCCGATTGGGAGGATACCGGAGATCGATTATGACGGCGGCGGCGCTTTGGTGCATCCGCCCGACTGCGCGGCCCGCGAAGCCCCGAGGTGTCGCGTCCATCAACCAGGGAGAGTTTTACGTGAAAATCATCAAGACACTGGCCGCCGTCGCGGCCCTTGGCATCGCTGCCATGACCTACTCGGCGCACGCAGCCGACAAGGGTCTTGTCGGCGTGCTGATGCCGACCAAGACCTCGCAGCGCTGGATCAATGACGGCGATGCCGTCAAGTCCCAGCTCGAAGCTCTCGGCTACACGGTCGACCTGCAGTACGCGCAGGACGACATCCCCAACCAGCTCAGCCAGCTGGAAAACGAAATCACCAAGGGCCCGAAGGCGCTGATCATCGCTTCGATCGACGGCACGACCCTGTCGGACGCGCTGCAGAAGGCCGCTGACGCCGGCGTCGTCGTCGTCGCCTATGACCGCCTGATCAAGAAGACCGCCAATGTCGATTACTACACCACCTTCGACAATTTCGGCGTCGGCGTGATCCAGGCGAACTCGCTGGTCAAGGGCCTCAAGGAGCGCTTCCCGAACACCAAGCCGTGGAACGTCGAACTGTTCGGCGGCTCGCCGGACGACAACAACGCCTTCTTCTTCTACAACGGCGCAATCTCGGTGCTGCAGCCGCTGATCGATGACGGCTCGATCAAGATCAAGTCCGGCCAGACCGGCATGGACAAGGTCGGCACGCTGCGCTGGCTCGCCGCCACCGCCCAGGCGCGCATGGACAACCTGCTGTCGGCCAACTACTCGGACGGCAGCCGCGTCGATGGCGTTCTTTCGCCCTATGACGGCCTGTCGCGCGGCATCACCGCTTCGCTGCGCGCCGTCGGTTACGGCACCGACGCCCAGCCGTGGCCGATCGTGACCGGCCAGGACGCCGAGACCGCTTCGGTCAAGCTGATCATCACGGGCGAGCAATACTCGACCGTGTTCAAGGACACCCGCGAACTGGCCAAGGCCACCGTCGAACTCGTCGACAAGGTGCTCTCGGGCGGCAAGCCGGACGGCCTCGATGAAAAGACCTACAATAACGACGTCAAGGTCGTCCCCTCGATCCTTTTGACGCCGCATGAGGTCGACAAGTCGAACTACCAGGCACTGGTCGTCGACTCCGGCTACATCAAGGCCGACGAACTGAAGTAATCCGTTTATAAAGACAGGGGTCCTGCGCGACGCAGGACCCTTTCCGTTCACAAGCGACCCCGGTATTGTTTCTACCGGACTTAGTTTGCGTGCATGTCGTTGCCTCAAACCGCAAGCACTTTGGAGCGACATGCAACAGGAGGAGCTTGCCCTGATGACGACGATTTTGGAGATGCGCGACATCACCAAGACGTTCCCCGGCGTGAAGGCGCTGTCGAACGTCAACCTCAGCGTCGAAGAAGGCGAGATCCACGCCGTGGTTGGCGAGAACGGCGCCGGCAAGTCGACGCTGATGAAGGTCCTGTCGGGCGTCTATCCCGCCGGCACCTATGACGGCCAGATCATTTTTCAGGGTCAGGAATGCCAGTTCAAAGGAATCCATGACAGCGAACACAAGGGCATCGTCATCATCCACCAGGAGCTAGCGCTGGTGCCGATGCTGTCGATCACCGAAAATATCTTCCTCGGCAACGAAAACGCCCGATACGGCGTCATCGACTGGGATGCCAACGAGGCGCGCACCGCTGCCCTGTTGAAGAAGGTGGGCCTCAAGGAGGACCCCAAGACACTGATCACCAATATCGGCGTCGGCAAGCAGCAGCTGGTCGAGATCGCCAAGGCGCTGAGCAAGGACGTCAAGCTTTTGATCCTCGACGAGCCGACCGCATCGCTCAGCGAGAAAGACAGCCAGGCGCTGCTCGATCTTCTGCTCGAATTCAAGCGCCAAGGCATGACCTCGATCCTGATCTCGCACAAGCTCAACGAGATCAACCGGGTCGCCGACAAGGTAACCGTCATCCGTGACGGGCGCACCATCGAGACGCTGGCCAAGAAGGATATCTCCGAAGACCGCATCATCACCTCGATGGTCGGCCGTTCGCTAGACGACCGCTATCCGCCGCGCGAGCCCAAGATCGGCGAAGTCGTGTTCGAGGTGAAGAACTGGTCGGTCTATCACCCGCTCCATGCCGAGCGACAGGTGATCAAGGGCATCGACATCAATGTGCGCAAGGGCGAGGTGGTCGGCATCGCCGGGCTGATGGGCGCCGGCCGCACCGAATTCGCCATGAGCCTGTTCGGCCGCTCCTATGGCCGCCGCATCACCGGCGAAGTGCTGCTCAAGGGCAAGCCGGTCGATGTCTCCTCGGTAAGCAAGGCGGTCCAACACGGCATCGCCTATGTCACCGAGGACCGCAAAACCTACGGCCTCAACCTTATCGACCATATCAAGCATAACATTACGCTGGCCAATCTCGACGGCGTGTCGCGCCACAGCGTGATCGACGACATGCGCGAGCTTGCGGTCGCCAACGACTATCGCAAGAAGACCAATATCCGTGCGTCAAGCGTCTATCAGATGACCGGCAATCTTTCCGGCGGCAACCAGCAGAAGGTGGTGCTGTCGAAATGGTTGTTTGCCGACCCTGACGTGCTGATCCTCGACGAGCCGACACGCGGCATCGATGTCGGCGCCAAATATGAAATCTACACGATCATCGCGCGCCTTGCCTCGGAGGGTAAGGCGATCGTGGTCATCTCGTCGGAAATGCCGGAATTGCTGGGGATTACCGACCGCATCTACGTCATGAACGAAGGGCGCATGGTGGGCGAAATGCCGGCGGCGGAAGCAAGCCAGGAAAAGATAATGCGCGCCATCGTCCGGGGAGAAGGAAAAGCAGCATGAGCACCGAAAGCGCCCCCGCCCCGCAGGGCAACGTCGCCGACGAACAGCGCCCGCGCATCGCCGTCTCGGCGCTGGCGACGAATTTGCGCGAATACGGGCTGATCATAGCGCTGATCGTCATCATGCTGTTCTTCCAGTTCACCACGTCGGGGACGTTGTTCAAGCCGGTCAACCTCAGCAATCTGGTGCAGCAGAACTCCTTCATCATCGTGATGGCGCTGGGAATGCTGCTGGTGATCGTATCGGGCTATATCGACCTCAGCGTCGGATCGGTCGCCGGTTTCATTGGCGCGCTGGCGGCAAACATGATGGTCATCTGGCAACTCGGACCGCTGAGCAATCCGCTGGTGGTTTCGATCGTCTGCCTGGTCGCGGGTGGCCTGATCGGCGCCGCGCAAGGGTATTGGATCGCCTATCACCGGATACCGAGCTTCATTGTCACGCTGGCCGGCATGCTGATCTTCCGCGGCATTTGCCAGGCGTTGCTTGGCGGCGGCTCGTCGGTGGGTCCGCTTCCCGACGACTTCAAGATGCTCAGCTCCGGCTTCATCCCGGATGTGATCGGCCCACTGACGCTCGTCCCGCCGGTCGTGAACGCAGCCGGCAAGACCATCATGGGCAGCGGCGTGACCCTGCACATGACGACGGTCGTGCTGGGGCTGATCGCCGTGCTCGCCTATGCCTATTTCGGGGTCCGCACCCGGCGCAAACGAGAACGCCATGGTTATGAGGCCGAGCCCTTCACCCTGTTCGTCGTCAAGACGCTGGTCGCCAGCGCGCTGGCGCTGTTCCTGGTCTATGAGTTTGCCAGCTACCGCGGCCTGCCCGTGGTGCTGCTGGTCATGGGCGTGCTGATCACGCTGTTCGTCTTCGTCACCAAGCGCATGACCATCGGGAGGCGCATCTACGCCATGGGCGGCAATCCCAAGGCGGCGCAGCTGTCGGGCATCAACACCGAGCGGCTGACGCTGATGGTGTTCATCAATATGGGCGTGCTGTCGGCGCTTGGCGGCCTGATCATCGCGGCTCGTCTCGGCCAGGCGGTGCCGGCGGCGGGTCTCGGCTCGGAGCTCGATGTCATCGCCGCAGTGTTCATCGGCGGCGCCTCGGCGATGGGCGGCGTCGGCCAGGTTATCGGGGCGGTCGTCGGCGGCTTCATCATGGGCGTGATGAACAACGGCATGTCGATCATGGGCGTCAATGTCGACTGGCAGCAGGTGGTCAAAGGCCTGGTGCTGCTCGGCGCCGTGATCTTCGACGTCTACAACAAGAACAAGGCCTGACAAGCTTCAGCGAGGCAAGCAGGAGGCATACGGTCGCGGCGCAGCCGGCAAGTTGTCGGCATAAGAAGTCCCCCGAGGGATGGAGCTCGCGAGCGCAATCCGGACGAAGAGTTCAACCCGTGGCGCGGCGAGGTCCGAGCCGCGCAGGTCAAGGTTTGCCAAGGGGCAACCCGGCCAAGGCACATGAGAGAGGATTTCATCATGCTAATCTCCCAGATCCTCGACGACGCCGAGACCATCCGCGTCGTCGCCCGCAATGGCGGCGGCAAGACCAGGATCATCAACGGCGCCCGCAGCGTCTATTCGCTGGCCATGGAAGCCGCGCGCACCGGAACGGGCCTCGCCGCGCTGATCGAGCGCAAGGGGTTCGGTGAAGCGATAGACCTCGACGCCGTCTACAAGAAGGGCCGGCTGGTGTCGCCGATCAACCATCCCGATCCTGCGCATCTGCATCTGACCGGCACCGGCCTGACCCATCTCGGCTCGGCGGCGACGCGCGATTCCATGCACAAGAAGCTCAGCGATGGCGGCGAGGAGCAGCTTACCGATTCCATGAAGATGTTCCGCATGGGGCTCGAAGGCGGCAAGCCGGCCAAGGGCCAGACCGGCGTGCAGCCGGAATGGTTCTACAAGGGCAACGGCACCATGGCGGTGGCGCCGGGCGCCGCACTGATGTCGCCGGCCTTTGCGCAGGACGCCGGCGAGGAGCCGGAAATCGCCGGCATCTATGTCATCGGCGACGACGGCGCGCCGTTCCGCGTCGGCTTCACGCTGTCGAACGAGTTTTCCGATCATGTTACCGAGCGGGTGAACTATCTGTTCCTGGCACATTCCAAACTGCGCAACGCCTCGTTCGGGCCGGAAATCCTGATCGGCGACCTGCCGGCCGACGTCAGGGGCTCATCGCGAATCTATCGCGACAGCAATTTGCTGTGGGAAAAGCCGTTCCTGTCGGGCGAAGCGAACATGTCGCACACAATCGCCAATCTCGAACATCATCACTTCAAATATTCGGCCTTCCGCCAGCCGGGCGACGTGCATGTGCACATGTTCGGCACGGCGACGCTGTCCTTTGCCGACGGCATCAAGACTCAGGCTGGCGACGTGTTCGAGATCGAGGCCGGGGATTTCGGCCTGCCGCTGCGCAACCCGCTGGAGATTGAGCAGCCGGTTAAGGTGGCGGTGAAGGCGCTTTGAGGCAGCATCACAATTTGGGAGCCGGAAATGAACGGAATGCGGCTTGTCATTGTGTTCACGGGCGTGGCCCTGTTCCTGACCCAACCGTCGGTGGCCTTTAGCGCCGGCCAGTGCAGCCCGAAGTCCTATCGTGAAGCCCGTTTGGCGATGACGAGCCGTCTTCTGGCAACCGGCTATTCGAAAGCCCAGGTGAGCTTTCTGATGCGCAACACGGATCACATGACATCAGCGCTTCGCAGCGACAGGCTGAACAACAATGGCAAGGTCTGCGGCATCGACTCCGCCAAGGCCCATGTCCTCGGTTGCCTCGACAAGCAGTTGTTCCCGTTGAAGCGCGGCTCAAACGCTTCGCTCGACGAGGTCAAACTGACCGAAGGCTTTTGGGGCAGGAAACGTTTGGCCGCACGCGAACTGCTGTTTATCGGCCATTTTCATGCCTGCCTTGGCGCCGCGAAATCGTATCTCTTTCGCGGCTGACGCCGGCGGACGGGACTCAATAGATATCGAAATCGAAATACTTGGCCTGGATCTTCTTGTAAGTGCCGTCGGCGACGATGGCGTCTATCGCCGCGTTGAGCTTGTCGCGAAGTGCCGTGTCCTCCAGGCGGACAGCGATGCCGGCTTGCGTCTCGGTGCCCTTGACGTCACCGACAAGCTTGCAGCAGCCGTCGCTCGCCTTCTTCAGCCAGTCCATCAGAACGAATTTGTCGGAGATGACGGCGTCGAGACGGCCGTTCTGCAAGTCGGTGATCGCCTCTTCCTGGGTGGGGTAGAGTTTCGCCTCGGCGCCGGCCTTGCCATAGGCGTCCTGCGCATAGTCGGCCTGGGTGGTCGAGGCCTGCGCGCCCACCGTCTTGCCGGCAAGGGCTGCCGGTTCGGTGGAAGTGAGGTCGCTGTCCTTGGGCGCCACCAGCGCCAGCGGCGTCGTGTAGTATTTGTTGGTGAAGGCGACCTGTTTCTTGCGCTCCTCGGTGATGCTCATCGAGGCGATGATGGCGTCGAACTTTTTCGCCTGCAGCGCCGGGATGATGCCGTCCCAGTCCTGGGTGACGATCTCGCACTCGACCTTCATCTGCGCACACAGCGCATTGGCGATGTCGATGTCGAAGCCCTCGATCTTGCCGTCCGCGGTGATGGTGTTGAAGGGCGGATAAGCGCCCTCGGTGCCGATCTTCAATTTCTCCTGCGCCTCAGCCAGCGAGCCGGCCGATATCACCAGCATGGCAGCGCCCGCTGCCGATATGATCCATCTTGAAATCTGCATTTTGGTTCCCCTTGCGCGCCGTTCTCTTGCCGGCCACCGAAAGGCAGCCAAGCATGGTGAGGCAGCGCAGGCAAGTATTTTGCCTGACGGTGATCGAAGGTTCAGCCGGCGGGGCGGAAATGCTTGGAGAGCTTGAGGCCTTGCGCCTGGTAATTCGAGCCGAGATCGGTGCCGTAAAGCGCCTGCGGCCGCTTCAGCATGTGTTCGTAGACCAGCCGGCCGACGATCTGGCCGTGGTCGAGGATGAACGGCACTTCGTGGCTGCGCACTTCGAGCACCGCCCGGCTGCCGGTGCCGCCTGAGGCCGAATGGCCGAAGCCCGGATCGAAGAAGCCGGCATAGTGAACACGGAATTCGCCAACCAGCGGATCGAAGGGCGTCATCTCGGCGGCGTAGAGCGGCGGCACGTGCACGGCTTCGCGGCTGACCAGGATGTAGAACTCGTCCGGGTCGAGCACCAGTTCGCCGGCGCCGCTCTTATAGAGCGGCTCCCAGAAATCGACGGCATCCTGGGCGGCGCGCTTGTCGACATCGACCAAGCCGGTGTGATGCTTGCCGCGATAGCCGACCAGGCCGTTCTGGTCGCCGTCAAGATCGATCGACAGCGCAATGCCGCCGCCGGAAATGTTGGGCGGCTCGGTCGCCACCAGCATCTCGGCGCGGTGCAATTCGTTCAGTTCTGCCTCCGACAACAGCGCGTTGCCGGTGCGAAAGCGGATCTGCGACAGCCTCGATCCGGCGCGTACGACGATCGGGAAGGTGCGCGGACTGACTTCGAGATAAAGCGGCCCGTGATAGCCGGGGGCGATCTTGTCGAACTCATGGCCGCGATCGGTCATCACCCGGGTGAAGATGTCGAGCCGGCCGGTCGAGCTCTTCGGGTTGGCCGAGGCCGACACATTTGCGGGCAGCGCCAGGCTTTCGAGCAGCGGCACGATGTAGACGCAGCCGGTTTCCAGCACCGCGCCCTCGGCGAGACTGAACTCATGCAATTTCAGCCGGTGAAGCTTGTCGGCCACCAGATGATCGGGACCCGGCAGGAAGGAGGCGCGCACGCGAAAAGCCTTGTCGCCGAGCCTGAGATCGAGGCTCGCCGGCTGCACCTGGTCGACATCGAGCGCGCGCGGCGACTTCAGCGCGCCGGACTGAAACAGCGCGGAAATGTCCTGATCGGGAAGAATGCCTGTCTGCCGCAAAAGGCTGGCTCCGCTCCAAGGTCGGTCTCTTTGTGGCAGGTTCTTGCCGCAAAACCGCTGGATATTATTGCGGAACCTGCCTGGTACAAACCTCTTAATGAAGCCGGCAATTGACGCAAGCGCAGGTGAGGTCTAAAGGGTCGTTATCCCGTGGTGATTTGGCCGGTCGGCTTGCAGCCACGTTAAACAAGTCGCTAAAGGACCGTCGGGCCGCAAGGCCATATGGACCGGTTGCGACTTTCGCGGCCGGTTTTTTTGTGTCTGGAACAAAAACGATGAGCACCAAGAAGCGTAACTGGAAACCTCAGACCGCACTCGTGCACGGGGGAACGCTGCGTTCCCAGTTCGGCGAGACGTCCGAAGCGATGTACCTCACCCAAGGCTATGTCTACGAGACGGCGCAGGCTGCCGAGGCCCGTTTCAAGGGCGAGGAGCCGGGCTTCATCTATTCGCGCTATGCCAACCCTACCGTCGACATGTTCGAAAAGCGCATGTGCGCGCTGGAGGGTGCCGAAGATGCGCGCGCCACGGCGTCCGGCATGGCGGCGGTGACGGCAGCGCTCCTGTGCAGCGCCAAGGCCGGCGACCATATCGTTGCGGCGCGCGCGCTGTTCGGCTCCTGCCGCTGGGTGGTGGAGACGCTGGCGCCGAAATACGGCATCGAGGCAACGCTGGTCGACGGCACCGACATCGCCAACTGGGAAAAGGCGGTGCGGCCGAACACGAAACTGTTCTTCCTGGAAAGCCCGACCAATCCGACGCTGGAAGTGGTCGACATCGCAGCGGTGGCGGCGCTCGCCACCTCGATCGGCGCCAGGCTGATCGTCGACAATGTCTTTGCCACGCCCTTGCAGCAGAAGCCCTTGCAGCTCGGCGCCCATATCGTCGTCTACTCCGCGACCAAGCACATTGACGGCCAGGGACGCTGTCTCGGCGGCATCATCCTGTCGGACAAGAAATGGATCGACGAGAATTTGCACGACTATTTCCGCCACACCGGCCCGAGCCTGTCGCCGTTCAACGCCTGGACGCTGCTCAAGGGCCTGGAGACGCTGCCGGTTCGGGTGCGCCAGCAGACGGAAAGCGCGGCCAAGATCGCGGATTTCCTGGCAGGACGGCCGGAAATCGCCCGCGTCATCTATCCCGGCCGCGCCGACCACCCGCAGGCCGACATCGTCAAGAAGCAGATGACGGGCGGATCGACGCTGATCTGCCTCGACGTCAAGGGCGGCAAGCAGGCGGCCTTCGCCTTGCAGAACGCGCTCGACATCGTGCTGATCTCCAACAATCTCGGCGACGCCAAGAGCCTGATCACCCATCCGGCGACCACCACGCACAAGAACCTCAGCGACGAAGCTCGCGCCGAACTTGGCATCGGGCCGGGAACGCTCAGGCTGTCGGTCGGTCTTGAGGATACGGACGATCTGCTGGAGGACGTTGCGCAGGCGCTGAAGGCAGCCGGGTAGGCCGCGAGGCGTCACGCTCCCGACGAAACCTCTTCCAGTTCGGCCGTCTTGGTGCCGATGGTCATGGTGTTGCCGCGCCAGTCGACGGCGCCGCTCAGCCAGCCGCGCGCCCAGATGGCGGGAAGCATCATGTCGCGGACCATCATCGCCGGGACCATGCGCAGCGACAGATGCCAGCCCTTGGCCGCGGCCAGCGCGCATTCGGGAATGTAGGCCGCCGTCAGCACGGCCAACACCGTGGCCGGCAGGCTGATGCCGGCACTTGCGGCCGCCACCAGCGCCAACGCCAACGGCACGGCGACGCCGGTCAGGATCTCGGGTGCGAAAAACAGCGGGAAGGTGACGCGGCGCAACCGCGCCCAGCGCGCCTGGCGCGACCAGATGTCGGCAAGTCGGCGCTGCCCCAGTGGTTGCTCGAAAGGCGAGGCAACGAGATTGACGCGCAGGCCCAGTCCGTTGACCAGCTTGGTTGCAGCAGCATCCTCGGCGATCTCGGCGGCCAGCGCGCGGATACCGCCACTGGTATCGAGCATCGGCTTGTTCCACAGCATGCTCTTGCCTTGGGCAAAGCCGAGACCGAGCGCCTCGCCGGCATATTGCCAGCGCGCCTGCAGCGTGTTGAGGAACGCGCATTCGACCTCGGCCCAAAAGCCATCCGGCCGAGAGCCGATCGGCGTCGAGCAGATAAGCCCGGTATTGGTCCGCCAAGCCGCCATCATGTGCTGGACGTAATCCCTAGGCATCAGCACGTTGGAATCCGCGAGAATAACCCAATGATAGAGCGCCGCTTCCCAGCCCTTGACGCAGTTGTTGAGCTTCGGGTTGCTGCTGACGCGGTCGTCGCCGATCAGCAGCCGGGCCGGCACGTTGGGAAACAGGACGATCGCCCTGTTTATCAGTTTGACGACGGGATCGTCGGCGTGAGCGACGCAGAAGATCAATTCGTAGCGCGGCCAGTCGAGCGAGAAGGCTCGCTGCAGCGTCTCTTGTGTGAACGGCTCCACGCCGCGCGACGGCACGACGATCGAGACCGGTGGCTGCTCGTTGGACGGCGGAGGGATGAGACGGCGCGCTTTCAGCTTCGACGATGCAAGCAGGATGCTGGCGAGATTGGAAAGAAGCAAAGCGGAGGAAGCGAAGGCGGCTGTGAGAGCTGGTTCCATCGAGATCTGGTCACTCCGGAAAGGCCGCTCGCGGCTGCTTTGTCAGTCGACAGATGGGCCTTGAGTCGCCGGCAAGGTTTGCGCACACCAACATTGTCATGTGTCACTTAAATGACATTGTTTGTCGGCACCTGCGCTTTGAGGCTGGCAGGACATGCCGCTCTGCGCGTATCAAACCGCATGGCGCGACAAATGTTCCCTGCCGCGCAACCGGAGCAGCCCATGTACCGCGCCGTCACGCGCAACATCGAAGTGCAGGTCAGACCGTTCTACCTGGAGGACCGCTCGGACCCGGCGGAGAACCGTTATGTCTGGGGCTACCAGGTGACGATCGACAACCAGTCGGACGATTTCGTGCAGCTTATGGCGCGTTACTGGCACATCACCGACGGCAGCGGCCGGGTCGAGGAAGTGCGTGGCGCCGGCGTGGTCGGCGACCAGCCTGAGCTCAATCCCGGCGACAGCTATCAATACACGTCAGGCTGCCCGCTCTCGACGCCGTCCGGCTTCATGGTCGGCCACTACACCATGCGCAACAAAAAGGGCGAGACGTTCGACGTCGCTATTCCCGCGTTTTCGCTGGATCTGCCGGGGACGCGGCGGACGGTGAATTAGGGGTTTTCTCCCCAGAGAAATGCCCGGCAGGGCAATGAGGGGCGCCGCCGGACTCATGAGGTTATCTTCCACGCACATGACCTAGGCTATGCGCGGCCATTCACCAAAGTTCGCGCTGCCCCTCATCCGCCCTTCGGGTACCTTCTCCCCGTGAACGGGGAGAAGGAAGAGATGCTACTGAGCTGCAAACTCCGCCGGGTCGAAGTCGTACTGCTTCGAGCAGAACTCGCAGGCGACGTGGATGCCGCCATCTTCGGTGCTGTCCTTGATTTCCTGCGCGGAAAACCCCTCGAGGATGCCGCGTATCTTGTCCCTTGAGCAGGAACATTGGTCGGCAACCGGCACGCCGCCGAAGACGCGCACGCCATGTTCGTGGAACAGCCTGTAGAGCAGCCGCTCGGCGCCGATGGTCGGGTCGATCAGCTCGGTCGGCTCGATGGTGCCGAGCAGCGCCACCAGCTCGCGCCACGAATTGTCGGCCGGCTCCTGCGTCACGTCACGCGGATCGCCGTCGCCGCCCGAAATGTCCGGCACGCGCATGCGCTCGGGTGACTGCGGCAGGAACTGCGCCAGGATACCGCCGGCGCGCCACTGCTCGCGCGCACCGCCGGGGCCGGGCGTCAGCAGCTTGGCCACCGACAGCCGGAGGTCGGTCGGGATCTGCTCCGACTGGCGGAAATAGGTGCGCGCGGCGTCTTCCAGCGTCTCGCCGTCGAGCTGGACGATGCCCTGATAGCGCTGCGTGTGCGCGCCCTGGTCGATGGTCAGCGCCAAAACGCCGCTGCCCAGCAGCGTCTGCTGCGAGGTCTGGCCTGCGGCCACCAGGGCCTCCAGCCGGTCGGCATCGAAGCGCGCATAGGCGCGCAATGCCGAAGGCGTGGAGAAATCCGCAACCAGCATGTCGACAGGCCCGTCGGTGCGGGTCTGCAGGATGAACTTGCCTTCAAATTTGAGCGAAGTGCCGAGCAGCACCGTCAGCACACAGGCTTCCGCCAGCAGGCGGGCGACCGGCTCGGGATAGTCATGACGGTTGAGGATGGCGTCGAGCATCGGCCCGAGCTGCACGGTGCGGCCGCGCACATCGAGCGGGCCTACCTCGAAGGGCACGACATGATCGTCGCCGGCATAGCCGAACTCGCCGAGTTTGGGGTGATGTTCAGTCACTTGATGCGTTTCCAACATGACAAAGCTCCAGGGCGCGGCCATGCGGCCCGGAGGGGTGCATGCGTCCAAACGCGCTTGATTTGCGTGATGGGGCGCAAATAGGCATCGCGCCGCCCCGGATCAAGCGCTTGGAGATCAAGCGCCTGGAGATCAAGCGCCCAGACACCAGGCCAAAACCGCCTTCTGGGCGTGGAGCCGGTTCTCGGCTTCGTCGAAGACCACCGAATGCGGACCGTCGATGACCTCGTCGGTCACTTCCTCGCCACGATGGGCCGGCAGGCAGTGCATGAACAGGGCGTCGGGCTTGGCCCTGGCCATCAGCGCCGCATTGACCTGATAGGGCGAGAAGACATTATGGCCGCGGGCGCGGTGTTCCTGGCCCATCGACACCCAGCAGTCGGTGACGATGCAGTCGGCCTGGTCGACGGCCTCTTCGGGCGAGCGGGTGAAGTGCAGCTTGCCGCCATTGGTCTTCGACCAGTCGATGTGCTTCTGCGCCGGCTCGCTGCCTTCCGGTACGGCGACATTGAGGTTGAAGCGGAACCGCGCCGAGGCCTCGAGCAGCGAATGCAGCACGTTGTTGCCGTCGCCGGTCCAGGCGATGGTCTTGCCGGCAACCGGACCGCGATGCTCCTCGAAGGTCATGATGTCGGCCATCAGCTGACAGGGATGGGTGTCGTCGGTCAGCCCGTTGATGACCGGAATCGTGGCATTCTCGGTCAGCTCGAGCAGCCGCTCATGCGACGTGGTGCGGATCATGATGGCGTCCACATAGCGCGACAGCACCTTGGCGGTGTCGGCAATGGTCTCGGAGCGGCCGAGCTGCATTTCGGTGCCGGTCAGCATGATGGTCTCGCCGCCGAGCTGTCGCATGCCGACGTCGAAGGACACGCGCGTGCGCGTCGACGGCTTGTCGAAGATCATGGCCAGCACCTTGCCTTCGAGCGGTTTGGTCCGTTCGCCGGCCTTGAGGCGCGCCTTGCGCACCACCGCATCGTCCAGCATCAGGCGCAGATCGCCTTCGGAAACGGCGGAAAGATCGGTGAAATGGCGAAGGCTCATCGGGAATGGTTCTCGGGATTACTTCGCGGCGGCCGCGGCGATGGCGTCGGTCAGGCCCTTGGCGCCGGCGCGGATGCGATCGAGCGCTTCGCCGATCTCGGCGTCGGTGACGGTCAGCGGCGGCAGCAGACGAATGACGTTGTCGCCTGCCGGCACCGCCAGCAGATGCTGGTCGCGCAGCGCCATGTTGACCTTGGTGTTGGGCATGGCGCATTTCAGGCCAAGCATCAGGCCGCTGCCCCTGATGCCTTCGATGACATCAGGAAATTCGTCGGCGACCGCCGCCAGGCCCTGCTTCATCAGCAATGCCTTGCGCTGGACGTCTTCGAGGAAGCCGTCTTCCAGCACGACGTCGAGCACAGCGTTGCCGACCGCCATGGCCAGCGGATTGCCGCCGAAAGTGGTGCCATGCACGCCTGCCGTCATGCCGACGACAGCGTCGTCGGTGGCGAGGCACGCGCCCATCGGAAAGCCGCCGCCAATACCCTTGGCAATCGCCATGATGTCGGGCGTCACGCCGGTCCATTCATGCGCGAACAGCTTTCCGGTGCGACCGATACCGCACTGGACCTCATCGAAGATCAGCAGCAGGCCGTGCTGGTCGCAGAGCTGCCGCAGCCGTTTCAAGGATTGCGTCGGCACCGGGCGGATGCCGCCCTCGCCTTGCACCGGTTCGATCAGGATCGCGGCGGTCTCTGGTGTGATCGCCTTTTCGGCGGCGTCGATGTCGTCGAAGCCGACCTGGTCGAAGCCTTCGACCTTGGGCCCAAAACCTTCGAGATATTTGTACTGGCCGCCGGCGGCGATGGTCGCCAGCGTGCGGCCGTGGAAGGCGCCTTCGAAGGTGATGACCCGGAAGCGCTCGGGATGGCCCTTGACGAACTGGTGGCGGCGCGCCGTCTTGATCGCGCATTCGAGCGCCTCGGCGCCGGAATTGGTGAAGAACACCTTGTCGGCGAAGGTGGCGTCAGCCAGCCGCTCGCCGAGCCGGGCCTGCCCCGGGATCTCGTAGAGATTGGAGACGTGCCAGAGCTTGGCCGCCTGTTCGGTCAGCGCCGAGACCAGATGCGGATGGCTGTGGCCCAACGAATTGACCGCGATGCCGCCAGCGAAATCGAGATATCGCTCGCCCTTGTCGGTAACCAGCCAGGTGCCTTCGCCATGGTCGAAGGCCAAAGGGGCGCGGGCAAAGGTCTCGTAAAGCGCCGAACCGCTCATTATATGCGTCTCCGGTACCGGAAAAATCAAAAAAGCCGCCAAAGCGGCGGCCTTTGCGGCTTATCGTGTTTTTCGGCCATGAAGTCAACGAAAACGTCGCGCAGAGGCGCGCGGCAAGCTCCCGACGAGACGCCGGCTCATAAGCGACCGGGCAAGTTGGGGAAAACCTAAAAAACCGATTCGTGTTGCACCTGGGACTCTTGTCACCGAGTCAACACATGAGGTAATTGTAGTCGGGAAATAACTAGATTTCGTGCGGCGGACCTAATCACCTAATATATGTGGTGTCTGCCCCGGCAAAGATTGCCGGGTCGGGAACGGATTCCGGCTGCCGCACACATAGCAGGAGCGCGGTCTCATGAACTGGACTGACGAGCGGGTCGAACTTCTCAGGAAACTGTGGTCGGAGGGCTTGAGCGCAAGCCAGATCGCCGCACAACTCGGCGGGGTCAGCCGCAACGCGGTCATCGGCAAGGTGCACCGGCTGAAGCTGTCGGGCCGCGGACGCTCGACCGCGACGCCGGCGCGTCAGAAGAAGACAACGCAGGGATCTTCGATCCAGAAATCGGTGCCTCGCGCCGCAACCACGCAGCGCCATGTCACGACGTCGATCGGGGCGAACGCGCTGCAGGCGCAGTTCGACGCCGAGCCAGTGGCGCGCCACTACATCCGCCCGGTCGAAAACGTCGTCGTGCCGATCTCGCGGCATCTGCAGCTCACCGATCTCACCGAGCGCACCTGCAAATGGCCGAATGGCGACCCGCTGTCGGAAGACTTCAACTTCTGCGGCAACGAGGCGGCTGAAACCGGACCTTACTGCAAGTACCACGCAAGGGTGGCGTTCCAGCCAGCTTCAGAGCGGCGCAGGAGCCGGTAGTTAGGAATAGGGATTGGGGACTGGGCAGTAGGGAATGGGGTAGCGCTCGTGAGGCGCTACCTTATACTGCCTACTGCCTACTGCCTACTGCCTACTGCCTACTGCCTACTGCCTACTGCCTACTGCCTACTGCCTACTGCCTACTGCC
>NZ_JAMYNB010000024.1:0-63498 GCF_040318795.1 Mesorhizobium sp. M1004 | reverse complement strand
GGACCTTGGTGACCTTCACATTCTCGACGACTGTGGCGCCGCGCTGGCGGGCGCCCTTGGCCAGCGCCATGGCGATGTTGGCGGGATCGCACTGGCCGTCGAGTGGCAGATGCACGGCGCCGACCACATCGGACACGTTGAGATGCGGGTACATCTCCTTGACTTCACCAGGCGAAATCTCGCGCACATCGACATCGAAGGCGCGGGCGAGCGAGGCCTGCCGGTAAATCTCGTGCTTGCGCTCCTCGGTCAGCGCCACGGTGATCGAGCCGACCTGACGCATGCCGGTGCCGACTTCGGTTTCGGCCTCCAGCTTGACGTAGAGGTCGGCCGAATATTTCGCCAGCCGCGTCATGTTCTGCGAGCCGCGCAGCTGGCCGATCAGGCCGGCGGCGTGCCAGGTCGTCCCCGAGGTCAGCTGCTTGCGTTCCAGCAGCACGATGTCGGTCCAGCCGAGCTTGGCCAGGTGGTAGGCGACCGAACAGCCGGAGACACCGCCGCCGATAATAACCGCGCGGGCCTTGGTGGGAATGCTTCTGGTCATGCGGCCTCGCGGCGATAGCCGGATGCGAAGCGGCGCAGGCGTTTTGCGGCTTCCTGAAGCACCGGCTCCGGTTGGCAGAGGCTGATGCGAATGTGGCCGGCAGCGGCCTTGCCGAAGCTGGAACCCGGCATTACGCCGACACTCTCCTGGTCGAGAAAGGCCCAGGCGAATTTCTCGTCGTCGGGCTCGACGGCGGAGATGTCGAGCATGACATACATGCCGCCCTCCGAGCCGTGCACGCTGATATTGTTCATGCCGCGCACGGCGTCGAGCAGGACGGTGCGGCGCGCCGCATAGCGCTCGGCGATTTCCTTGACGCCATAGCGGTTCTCCAGCGCCTCGGCGCAGGCGATCGAGATGAAGGCCGGCAGGCCGTAGGTCGTCACCAGATTGAGATTGGTCAACAGCGTGATCATCTGCGTCGGGCCGGTCAGCCAGCCCATGCGCCAGCCGGTCATGCCGTGGCTCTTTGACATCGAATTGATGACCAGCGTGCGCTCGGCCATGCCGGGCAGGCCGCGCGGCGAGATGTGCTCGCCGCCGCCGAGCGTCCAGTAGACCTCGTCCGACAGCAGCCAGAGATCGTGCTCGCGGCAGATCTCGGCCAGCTCTTCCAGACGCTCACGCGAATAGACGGCGCCGGTCGGGTTGTTCGGCGTGTTGATCAAAATGGCGCGCGTGTTGGGCTTGAGCGCCGCGCGGATCATCTCGGCGTGCGGCTGGAAACCGTCTTCGGCCGGCGTCTCGACGACGGTGAAGCTGGCGCCGGCGGCGCTGAACGTGTTGGGATAAGTCGCGTAGTAGGGCGCCACCACGATGGCGTGGTCGCCCTGGTCGAGAACGGCCTGCACGGCCGCGTAAAGGGCAGCCTGGCCGCCGGGCGTGGCGATGACTTGGTCAGGTGCCGTCTCGACCCCGGTGCAAGCGGTCGAGGCCGCCGCCATCGCCCTGCGCAGGCGCGGAACGCCGGACAGCGGGGTGTAGTGATGGTTGCTGCCGCGAACCGCCGTCACGCAGGCTTCGATCGTCTGGCTCGGCGTATCGAAATCATGGTCGCCGACCGACAGCATGATGATGTCCTGGCCGGCCTCTTTGCGGGCCCAGGCCTCGGTGTGGACCTCCCAGCCATCCTTGCCCGAAGGCACGATGCCGGAAATGCGCGATGACGGTCTGGGCATCAGGATACTCCCGAGATTTCGTAGCCGGCCTGTTCCAGCTGGTCGCGCAACGCGGCGATGTGGGCAGGGCCGACTTCGCAGCAGCCGCCGACGATGGTGGCGCCAGCGGCGACCCAGCCGAGCGCCTGGTCGGCATAGGCATCCGGATCAAGGTCGTGGCGTGCGTGCAGCACTTCCACCGTTCCGCCATGCTTGAGCGCTTCGACAGAGGTGAAGCCATTGGCATAGGCGCCGACCGGGCCGCCGAGAGCAATCAATTCGGGCAGTGCCGCCGCGATAGCTTCTGGCCGGCAGCAATTCACCAGGCGCGCTGCAACCGTCAGGCCGTCGAGGGCGTCCGCCGCTGCCGCTATTGTTTCGCCGCTGCGCAGCCGCGGCGCGCCGTGATCTGCGAGCGTCCAAGACACCCAGACAGGTTTGCCGCTTTCCGACGCAGCGGTAACGGCCGCACGGCCTTCCTCGGCTGAGGCCATGGTCTCGCACAGGAACAGGTCGACGCCATCGGCCTGCTCGGCGACGATGCGGCGATAGATGTCCAGCGTCTCCTCGAACGATATGGTCAGCGCCGGCGCATAGCTGCCGAACAGCGGTGACAGGCAGCCGGCGATCGCTGCATCGCCTGCCTCGTCGCGTGCCTGTCTTGCCAATTCGATGCCGCGCTTCTGCAAGGGCTTGAAGAGGTCTTCTGCTCCTTCCCGCGCGAGCCGCTCCGGCGTTGCCGAATAGGTGTTGATGGTGATGACGCGAGCGCCGGCCCGGATGAATTCGGCATGCAGGTCACGCACCAGATCCGGCTCGTCGATCAGCACCCTGGCCGACCAGAGCGGCGTCGGCTCGGAGCTGCTGCGGCGGACCAGTTCCTGGCCCATGCCGCCATCGGTGAGAATGACTTTCTTCATGCTCTCAGTCTTTCGTTTTTCGGATCCCACAGCGGCTCGTCTTTCTGCACGACCGCCCTGAAACGATCGCCAAAAATTTCAATCTCGATCGCGGTATCGGGTTCAGCCAGGTCGGCGCGCAGCATGCCGAGCGCGATCGATTTGTCGATGCGATGCCCCCAGCCGCCGGACGTCGTCTCGCCGACGATCTTGCCGTCATGCCAGAGCGTCGACACGGACGGCGCGTCGCAATCGCCTGGGTTTTCGACCACCAGCGTGACGAAGCGCTTCTTCACGCCTTGCTGCTTTTCGTTCTGCAGGGCTGCCTTGCCGCGGAAGTCGGGCTTGTCCCATTTGACGAAGCGCTCGAGCCCGCCCTGCAGGACCGTATAGTCGGTCGACAGGTCGCCCTTCCAGGTCCGGTAGCCCTTTTCGAGGCGCAGCGAATCCAGCGCATACATGCCGAACGGTTTCAGACCGTGTTTTTGTCCCGCCGCCCAGATGGCGTCGAAGATGGCGGCGGTGTCTCCCACCTTGGTGTGGATTTCCCAGCCGAGTTCGCCGGCGAAGGATACCCGCACCAGCTTCGCCCAGCGGCCGGCTATGGTGGTTTCCTGATGCGTCAGCCAGGGCAGCGAGAGATCCGCGCCACAGACATCGGCCAGGATCTTGCGCGAATTGGGGCCCGCGAGGATTTGCGTCGAATAGTCTTCGGTCCTGTCGGTGAGGGTGAAAGCCGCGTCCTTCGGCAGGCGCGACTTCAGCCATTCGAAATCGTGCCACTGCGCTACCGCCGCGGTGATCAGAGTCATCTGCTCTTCGCCATGGCGCACCACCGACATCTCGGTGACGATGCGGCCTTTGTCGTCGGCGAAATAGGCGAGGCCGATTCGGCCGGGCTTGGGCACCAGGCCGGTGACCTGCAGCGCCAGCCATTCGGCTGCACCAGGACCTTCGAGGTTGAAGCGCGAGAAGCCGGGCAGGTCCAGAATGCCGGCGGCGTCGCGCACCGCCAGGCATTCTTCGCGGACGCGGTGCTGCCACGGCCCGTCGCGGCGGAAGGTGAGTGTTGCTTCTTCCGACGTGTCGTCACCGGGTTGCGCATACCAGGTGGCACGCTCCCAGCCATTATAGGCGTCGAACTGGGCGCCGAGTGCCTTGATGCGATCGTGGATCGGCGACAGCTTGCGGTCGCGCCCGGCCGGCCAGGCATGGCGCGGAAACTGGATGGCGTATTCGTTGCCGTAGATCTCCATACCCTTGGCGACGCTATAGTCGGGGGCGGCCGCAAATGAGGTGAAGCGGCGCGGATCGCAAGACCACATGTCCCATTCGGTCTGGCCCTGCGTAACCCATTCGGCCAGCACCTTGCCGGCGCCGCCGCCCTGGGCGATGCCGAAGGTGAAGACACAGGCCTCGAACGCGTTGGGAACGCCGGGCATCGGACCGATCAGCGGATTGCCGTCCGGCGCGTAAGGGATCGGCCCGTTGATCACCTTGGACAGGCCGGCAGTGCCCAGGATCGGCACGCGGGCGACGGCATCGGCAAGGTAGTGCTCGAGACGGTCGAGATCGTCGGGGAATAGCTGGAAGGAAAAATCCTCCGGCATCGGGTCGTTGTGGGTCGCCCAATGCGCGCGGCAATTGCGCTCATAGGGGCCGAGATTCATGCCGTTCTTTTCCTGGCGCAGATAGTAGGAGGTGTCGACGTCGCGCAGCAGCGGCAGTTTCTTGCCCTGCTCCTTCGACCAGGCCACCAGTTCGGGGATTTCCTCGAACAAGATGTACTGATGGCTCATCACCATCATCGGGACGTCGCGGCCGAACATTTTGCCGACTTCCGCGGCTCGGTAGCCGGCGGCGTTGACGACGATCTCGCAACGGATCTCGCCTTGCGGCGTCTCGACAACCCATTCGTCGTTCTCGCGGCGCACGCCCGTGGTTGGGCAGAAGCGGATGATCTTTGCCCCCATGTCGCGCGCACCCTTGGCAAGTGCCTGCGTCAGCTGCGCGGGGTCGATGTCGCCGTCGTTCGGATCGTAGAGCGCGCCTTTCAATTCATGCGTCTCGATGAAGGGATAGCGGCGCTTGATCTCGTCGGGGCCGACGATGTCGATGTCCATGCCCTGGTAGCGGCCCATGCCCTTGGCGCGCTGGAACTCCTGCATGCGCTCCTTCGTGTGGGCGAGGCGGAGCGAGCCGGTAACGTGGTAGTTCATGGGATAGTCGACGGCATCAGCCAAGCCGCGATAGAGCTCGGTCGAATAGCGCTGCATGTTCATCAGCGACCAGGACGACGAGAAGGTCGGCACATTGCCGGCGGCATGCCAGGTCGAGCCCGATGTCAGCTCGTTCTTTTCAAGCAGCACGCAATCGGTCCAGCCCGCCTTGCAAAGGTGGTAGAGCGAGGAGGTGCCGACGACACCGCCTCCGATGATCACCACGCGTGCCGTGGTCGGCAAATCGGCCATATTCTTCTCCCAAACCTGAAGCGCGCTGCGCTTCTATTTTTTGCTTGATGCATGTCGTTGTCCCAAAACCGCTGCACACTTTTGGGCGACATGCATTCAATAAACAGGCGGCGAAACCACCCAGATGATTACGGCCGGCTCGCTGCCGGGATTGCGCCAGCGGTATGGCTTGCGCTCGAAGCGGAAGGAATCGCCTTCGACAAGACGGTGCCAGACGCCGGCGATCTCGATCTCGAAAATGCCAGAGGCGATGTAGCCGGCTTCCTCGGTCGGCCGCAGCTGCTCGCTCTTCATCTCGGCGCCCGGCGCGAAGATCGAACGCACCATCTCGAAACTACCGCCGAGATCGGGCGACAGAAGCTCCTCCACCAGGCCAGATTCGCTTGTGCCAAGCGTGCGCCGGCTGCCGGCGCGCACGACAAAGCCGCGCTCCTTTTCGATCGGCACGTCGTGGCTGAAGAACAGGCTGAGCGGCACGCCGAACAGGTCTGCGAAAGCCCTGAGGTCGCCAAGTGAAGGGATAGACAGGCCGCGCTCGACCTGGCTGACCCAGCCGACAGAGCGGCCAAGCTTCAGCGCGATCTCAGCCAGCGTCAGCCCGCGCGCCTTGCGCAGCGCACGGATGTCGCTCGCCAGCAGGCGCTCGTCAGGTCCCTGCAATGTTTTGGGAATAGCTGGGGCCAAAACGCTCACTTGATGAAAATCTGGAAATGAATTTCATGAGAGCTCATGTCCGTGAAAAAATCAAGCGGATTTTCATGGGCACACAAGATTTGCTTGCGCCATTTTGGCGGTTCATGCAAAGGCTCTGGCACGAGCGGCGGGTGTGGGAATGCGGGTCGGCGACCAAGGATTGAAATCTGCGCAAGGTCTTCTCCGATAGCCGGTTCGGCTTTCGAAGTGTGCGCAAAGGGACGGCCCATGCTGGAAAAAAACGGCCTGGCAGCGCATAACGCGGCTGTTGTCGACGAGGCGATCATCTCGCGCCGTTCAGTGCGCGCCTTCCTGCCCGACATGGTCGATGACGAGACGATCCGAGCCATTCTTGGCGTCGCCGCGCGCGCGCCTTCGGGCACCAATATGCAGCCCTGGCGGGTCTATGTCGTCAAGGGCGAGGTCAAGCAGCAGATCACCGATGCCATCCTGAATTCCGGTATCCGCGCCGAAAAGGCCGATTGGGACGAGTATCGCTATTACCCCACCCAGTTCTTCGAGCCGTATCTCACCCGCCGCCGCGCCAACGGTTTCGGGCTCTACGGGGCACTCGGCATCGGTCGCCGCGAGGTCGACAAGATGCGCGCCCAGCACGACCGCAACTTCGTCTTCTTCGACGCGCCGGTCGGCATGATCTTCACCATAGACCGGCGGCTGAACCAAGGCTCGTGGATCGACTACGGAATGTTCCTGCAGAACATCATGGTGGCGGCGCGAGGCAGGGGCCTGCACACCTGCCCGCAGGCCGCCTTCGCGCCCTATCACCGGCAGATCCGGCCGGTGCTCAACATTCCCGACGAGGAGATCGTCGTCTGCGGCATGGCGCTAGGCCTCGAGGACACCTCCAAGCCCGAAAACGACTTCCGCACCGACCGCGTGCCGCTGGAAGAGTGGGTGACGTTCAGCGAATAGGGCTCGGCTAACGGCGCCTTATTCCACGTTCATCTGCGCGCCATGGCCGCTGACATGGGCGCCGTCCTGCGGTGTCAGTCTGAGATAGGCGATCAGCGCGCAGAGCGTGATGACGCCCTCGACCACGAACAGGATGCGGAAATCGTTGGTCACCGCCGGCCCGCCGCCGGCCAGGAACGACAGCAGCGCCGCCGCCAGGCCGACGCTGATCGCCACCCCTAGCTGCCACAGTATGTAGTAGAGCGCGCTGAAGCGGGCGAGCTGGTCGGGCGCGATGTCGGAATAGGCGAGATTGCCGGTCGACGCCCACTGCGCCGAGCGCAGGACACCGAAGGCAAAGATATAGGCAAGCACGATCCAGACCGGCGTGGTTGCCTCTATCAAGGCGAAGCCCGCTACCATGGCAGCAACGATCGGCGTGTTGACGACCAGCACGCGGCGAAAGCCGAAGCGGTTGAGCAGGCGCGGCATGAAGACACGCATGATCAGCGAGCCGATTGCGGCAACGAAAGTCAGCGATCCCGCCTGCACCGCGCTCATGCCGAAGCCGAGCTGGAACATCAGCGGCAAAAGAAAAACGACCGAGCTCAGGCCGATCGTGTCCAGCCCACCACCGGTGAGGAAGGAGATGCGAAAGGTGCGGATGCGCAGGAGTTTCAGGTCCAGCAAGGGGTTGCGGGCGCGCAGGCAGTAGAAGGAAGCAAGCGTCAGGATGACGATCGCCAGCGCCAGCTCGGCCGCGATCATGCTGCCGGCGGCGTCTTTCGCCGCAAGCGAATCCATGCCGAAGACCAGCAGGACCATGCCGCCGCCGACCAGCAGGAAGCCCGGGAAATCGAACGGCGTGCGCACCGGTTTGGTAACAGTCGGAAACAGCGAGGCGGCAAGAACGGCCGCCGCCAGCGCGAACGGCACGTTGATGAAGAAGATCCAGCGCCAGGAGATATAAGTCGTCAGCGCGCCGCCGACCAGCGGGCCGACCAGCGGTCCGGACTGGCCGGCCAGCGAAATATACATGTTGATCTTCAGCGTGCGGCTGCGCGGGAAGGTCGACAGGATGACGACCTGGCCGAGCGTCCCCATCAAGGCGCCGCCGAAGCCTTGCAGCGCGCGGGCGCCGACCAGCGTCCAGATGTCGTTGGACAATCCGCACAGCGCCGATGACGCGGCGAACACCAGCAAGGCGAAGCAGTAAACGTTGCGCAGGCCGAAGCGGTCGGCGGCCCAGCCGCCGAGCGGCATCGAGATGATCAGGCTGGCGACATAGACGGTGATCAACAGGCCGAGCTGGCTCGGCGGCCGGCCGAGGCTGTCGCTGATGCCGGGCAGGGCGGTGACCACGACATTCTGGTCGAGGCTGGTCATGAACACGCCGCAGGCGACCGTGAGCGGCAGCAGGAGCAAGGCTCTGGCCGACACATCGGCGCAATCCGTGGCGCCGGCGGATAGTTCTGCGGTCATGGGGATGTTCGAACCAAACGACGATGCCGACTCTGAGACGGGATCTTTTTAATCCCCTGGGCCGGTTGGGCCACGTTCCCCACCATGGGCTTCCATTGGAGCATTCTCTAGCGGCAGAACCGGCTGGCCTTGAGGCCAGAACGGCTTTTGGCCCTACTGAACCTCGTAGCCGACCTCCTCGCTGGCATGGCAGAGCGCCTTCCAGAACGATCGGGCGAAGGAGCGGAAGACATAGATGTCGAACTGGTCGGCGCCGGTGCGCTGGATCTGCGCAAAGACGTCGTGATGGGTGGTCGAACGGCCGGAGCCTGTGGGGAAGGCGGGCAGGGCGAAGTCGATGGCGAAGAATTTCGCCAGCACCCATTCGGCCTTAGGGCCGGCGATGCGGATAGCGGTGCGGCCATGCGACAGGTCGGTGATCGTGCCGATTGCCGGGGTTACGTCCCCAGCAAAACTCGCCGCCAGGCCCTCGGCCTCGTCGACGACTGTGAATTTTCCAGGCGCGAAACCGAACACGGCCTTGCCGTCCTTGGCGAGACCGCCGCCGGCGCCATCGGGCAAATCGAGGCCGGTGACCTTGCCGATCACGTCGATCAGTTGCTTTTCCGCGCCCGGCCACGCGGCCAGCTGCAGGATCGAGCCCGGCCGGGTCTCGGTCAGGATGACATCGACGCCATGCTCGAAATTGCCGTGCGAACCCGGATGGGACACCGGCTCGAGCGGCGAGAGGCGCTCGGGTGATTGGCGTTCGGGTGATTGGCGCTCAGCCATGCATGCGGCTCCCGTCCGGGTCGTAGAAATGGTTGGAGACGATCTCGACCGGCCCGAACCGCTTGCGCAGCGGATCGGAGACGAATGCCCGGGTGCCATGGCGCGCCTTGCCGCCCTCGACCAAAGCCAGCGCGATGTGCTTGCCCAGCGCCGGCGAGTAGCAGCAGGCGGTGATATGGCCGATGGAGTCGTGCGGATTGGCTTCGTCCAGTTCCTCGACGAGGTGGGCTCCGCCATTGAACGGCCGATTGTCGAGCGAGACTAGGCCGACCAGCTGCAGCCGCTCGGGCGCGATCAGGCCTTCGCGGTCCATCATCGCCGAGCCGATGAACGGCTTCTTCTTCGACAGCATCCAGTCGAGATGCAGGTCGCGCGCCGTAGTGCGCCCGTCGATCTCCGCGCCGGTGACATGGCCCTTTTCGATGCGCATCGTGCCCAACGCCTCCAGCCCGTAGGTGACCAGGCCGAACGGCTTGCCGGCTTCGACAAGCGTTTCCCAGACATGGGTGCCGTAGCCGGCGCCGCAATAGACCTCGAAGGCCATTTCTCCGGAGAAGGACAGCCGGCAAATCATCACCGGCACGCCTGATATCTCGCCGCGCACGATGCCCATGAAGGGCAGGGCTGTGTTGTCGACGGCGGTGCCGGTGACGCAGGCGGCGAGGATGGCCCGCGCCTTCGGCCCGCCGATGGCCGCGCCCGCCCATTCGTCGGTTACCGAGGTGACATGCACTTTGAGTTCCGGCCAGATGACGTCGAGGAAATATTCCAGATGCTGCATCACCTTGCTGGCGTTGGCCGTGGTGGTCGTCATCAGGAAATCCTGTTCGCCAAGCCGCCAGGTGGTGCCGTCGTCGAAGGCCAGCCCGTCCTCACGCAGCATCAGGCCGTAGCGGGCCTTGCCGACGGGGAGGGTGGAAAACATGTTGGTGTAGACGCGGTCGAGGAATTCGCCCGCATCCGGCCCCTGAACGGCGATCTTGCCCAGCGTCGAGACGTCGACGATGCCGGCGCTTTCGCGCGTCGCCCTGGCTTCACGGACATAAGCCTGCTCGACCGTCTCCCCGGCAAGGCCGTAGATCATTGGTCGATACCAGAGGCCAGCGGAATACATCGTCGCGCCATTGGCGAGGTGCCAGTCATGCATCGGCGTCAGCCGCTCCGGCTTCAGATCGCCGAAACGCTCGGCAGCGAGCGAGCCAATCGACACCGCGGAGTAGGGCGGGCGGAAGCGGGTCGTGCCGACTTCGGGGATCGGCTTGCCCAACGCCTCGGCCATGATGGCGAGACCCGGAACGTTGGAGTTCTTGCCCTGGTCGGTCGCCATGCCGAGCGTGGTGTAGCGCTTCAGGTGCTCGACCGAGACGAAGCCTTCGCGATGCGCCAGCCGCACGTCTTCGGCGGTGACATCATGCTGGAAGTCGACGAAGCTTTTGCCTTTCACCTTGATCTCGAACACCGGAGCCGGATCTGGGTTTCCCGGGGCTGCTTCGACATCCGGCAAGGCTGCCGGCGCAGCCGCTCCGCCCGCTGCGGACAAGCCGGCTGCGCGGCCCTCAGTGATTGCTTCGATGGTCGAGAAGCTTCCGTTGAAAGCACCCGCACCAATCCATTGCTGATTTGGCCAGCGCTGTTGCGTTTGCTTTGGCGGCAGGAAGGCCTGGCGCGCAGGATTCCACTCGGCTCTCGCGCCAGCCTGGCTGGCGAGGTGGATGGTCGGCGACCAGCCGCCCGACATCAGCAGGCTATCGGCGTGGATGCTGCGGGCGTCACCGCTGAGCGCGCCCGAGGTCATGTCGAAGCGCTGCACCTTGAGGCCGGAGAGCGCCTTGCCGCCTTCGGTGGCGACCACGGCATGGCCGGAGAGGATTTCGGCTTCGGCCTCGGTGGCGAGGCTGCGCATTTCGGCCGAAAGCTCGGGGCGCACATCGACGATGGCGACAATAGCCGCCCCGGCCTTCCTCAGCGCCAGCGCCGAGCGATAGGCGCTGTCATTGTTGGTGAACAGCGCGATCCTGTCGCCGGGCAGCACGCCATAATCGTTAGCATAGCGCTCGGCGGCATGCGCCAGCATGACGCCCGGCCGGTCATTGCCGGGGAACACAAGCGGCCGCTCGAAAGAGCCGGTGGCCAGCACCACCGTCTTGGCGCGGATCGCCCAGTAGCGATGGCGCGGCTCGCCCTTGCCGGGCGTTTCCTTGTGGTCGGTGACGCGCTCGAGCGCGGCTAGCGTGTTGCCGTCGTAATAGCCCCACACCGTGGTGCGCGGCAGCAGGCGGACCGTGTCATGTCCTTCGAGCTGGCTGACGGCGCGCGCCGCCCAGTCGGCGGCCGGCGCGCCGTCGATGGCCTCGCCGGACCAGTTGGCCGAGCCGCCGAAACGCGGCTCGAGTTCGGCCAGGATGACGCGCGCGCCCTGGTCGGCAGCGGCCTTGGCGGCTGACAGGCCGGCCGGGCCGGAGCCGACCACCAGCACGTCGCAAAACGCGTTCATGCGCTCGTAGCGCGAGGTGTCGGCGGCAATACCGGCGCGGCCCAGGCCGGCGGCGCGGCGGATGAAATGCTCGCAGAACATCCAGAATCTGGTGCCCTTCAGCGGGCCGAAGACCGGACCCATGAAGGTCTTGTAGTAGAAGCCGGCGGCCAGGAGCTTGCCGCCGAGCTGGTTGATGGCGTTGACGTCCCAGGCGAGCGAGGGAAAGCGGTTCTGGCTGACGGCCACCAGCCCGTCATAGATCTCGACCATGGTTGCGGCGATGTTGGGCTCGCGCACTTCGCCGCGCAGCACCGTCACCAGCGCGTTCGGTTCCTCGACGCCGGCCGAGAGCAGGCCGCGCGGGCGGTGGTATTTGAATGAGCGGCCGAAAAGCGTGACGCCGTTAGCAAGCAGCGCCGAGGCCAGCGTGTCGCCGGCATGGCCGGTGTAGGGCGTGCCGTCGAAGGTGAAGCGGATGGTGCGCAGCCGGTCGACGCGGCCGCCAGTCTCGGTGCGGCGCGGGCTCACGACTTGCCTCCGGCTTTGTGCCGGGCGGCGGCATTGTGGTCGCCGCGGGCGAAACCGGTGCTGGAAATCTCATGCGTGACCGTGTTGCGCACCATCCTCAGATGGGTGCGGCAGCCGCCCGAATGCTGCCAGATCTCATTGTGGTCGCCGGCCGGGTTCAGCCGATCGTAGACATAGGCGTTCCAGGCGTCGAGGTCCTGCGAGTTGGGCTGCGGGCGCTCGCGGTTGCCGTCGCCCTGATAGGTGAACTCGATGACGTCGCGCGGGCCGCAATAGGGACAAGTGATAAGCATTTGTTTGAACCCTAATGCAGCCGGGGCGTTGCGCCCTGGCCCTTGTCGTCAATCACTAGGCCGCGATAAAAACGGTCGAGCGTGAACGGCGCGTTGAACGCGTGCGGTTCGTCCTTGGCGATGGTGTATGCGAAGCACCAGCCCGAGGCCGGCGTCGCCTTGAAGCCGCCATAGCACCAGCCGCAGTTGAGATACATGCCGGGCAGCGGGCCGGTGGTGATGATCGGCGAACCGTCCATTGACATGTCGCAGACGCCGCCCCAGGAGCGCAGCATGCGTACACGCGCAAGGCCGGGAAACAGCGCCAGCATCTCGCTCATCACCTCATCGACGATGGGCAGGTTGCCGCGCTGAGCGTAGCTGTTGTAGCCGTCGATGTCACCGCCGTAGACGAGGCCGCCCTTGTCGGACTGCGACATGTAGAAATGACCCATGCCGAAGGTCAGCACCGTGTCGACGAAAGGTTTCAGCGATTCGGTGACGAAGGCCTGCAGCACATGGCTCTCGATCGGCATCCTGTCGATGCCGGCAAGCTGCATCACCCGTCCGGTGCTGCCGGCAACGGCCACGGCGACTTTCTTGCCGCGGATCTCTCCGCGCGTCGTCTGCACGCCGGTGATGCGGTCGCCGTCGCGCAGGAAGCCGGTGACCTCGCAATTCTCGACGATGTCGACGCCGCGTCGGTCGGCGCCGCGGGCATAGCCCCAGGCAACCGCATCGTGACGGGCGGTGCCGGCGCGCGGCTGCATCAGGCCGCCGACGATGGGAAAGCGCGCGGAGGCCGACATGTCCAGCGCCGGGACCAGGCGCGCGATCTCGGCGGTGCTCATCAGCTCGGCATCGACGCCGAGATGGCGCATGGCGTTGCCGCGCCTTGCCAGGTCGTCGAACTGGCCCGGCGTGTGAGCCAGATTCAGGCAGCCGCGCTGCGAGAACATGACGTTGTAGTTGAGGTCGTGCGAAAGGTTCTCCCACATCTTCATCGAATGTTCGTAGAAGCGGGTGTTGGACGGCAAAAGGTAGTTGGAGCGCACCGCCGTGGTGTTACGGCCGACATTGCCGGAACCCAGCCAGCCCTTTTCCAGCACCGCGACATTGGTGATGCCGTGCTCCTTGGCCAGATAGTAGGCCGTCGACAGGCCGTGGCCGCCGCCACCGATGATGATGACGTCATAGGAAGCCTTGGGGTCGGGCTTGCGCCAGGCCGGCTTCCAGTCCTTGTTTCCCTTGAGCGCGTTCGTGAGAAGCGAAAGGGCTGAATATTCCGCCATTCTTCATGTCATCCCTAGAGCATGATGCCGAAAAGTGTGAAGCGGTTTTCGGACGACATCATGCTCTATATCTTTGATTTTTAGAGCCGGATGATTTCATGTCCAACAGACCTGAAGCCATCCGGCTCGGGTGCGATGCGGCAGACTATAGAGCAGGCGGCGTGCGCAAAGCCAAGATTGCGCCATGGCTTTTCGACTGGCCGACTCCCGCAAGGCGCCCAACTGTCATGACTTCGCCACGACTTGCCCCACGGGATGAGCGTCTCTATCAAGGACCGCTTTAGAAGCGGCCTTTGCCGCCCTTTGAGTCGCCACCATTATGTCTTTTCGCTTCTTTCGCCTGATCTTGGTCCTCGCGCTCGTTGCCTTGGCGCCGCATTCGTTCGGCGCGATGGCGCAGGGGCTTGGCCAGGCGCCTGCCGGGCTGGTCGCCGACCAGCAGAAAATCCTGCAGGGTTTGACGACGAAAACCGACGCTCTGGAGAAGAAGGTCCAGGAGGACGGCGTCGACGACACCACCCTTGTCGAGATCCGCCTGCAGTTGGAAGAGCTGTCGCGCGCTGCGCTGAACAGCGCGCTGGCGTTTCGTTCGCGGCTGGGAGAGATCAATTCGAGGCTCGAGCAGCTTGGCGCCCCGCCGGCTGCCGGACAGCCCCCTGAACCGGACATCGTGACCGGCGAGCGCCAGGCGCTGGCGTCGGAAAAGGCGGAGATCAACGCCGTCATCGCCGGGGCGCAGAACCTGTCGATTCGCATCAATTCGCTGATCGAGAAGATCGGTAATATGCGCAGCGAGCTGTTTCGCAGCGGCCTAACCAAGCGCTATGTGCTGTCCGATGCACTGAGCCCGCAGGTGTTTTCCGACGCAAGGGACGAATACGCCAATTTTTACAGGGCGGTGTCGTCGTGGCTGAGCTTTGCCTTCAAGTTCAAGTTCCAGGCGATGCTCGCGGCGACCCTCATGGCGCTTGCGTTGGCCGTGGTGCTTCTGGTCGGTGGGCGCCGTCTGTTTGGGCGCATCTTCGAGCCCGACGCGTCGGTTGAAGATCCGACGTATCTCAGTCGCCTGTCGGTGGCGTTCTGGTCGACCTTGCTGCCGACGCTGGCGGTCAGCGCCTTCCTCGCCTCGACGGTGTTCCTGTACAATTATTACAATGTGCTGCGCGGCGACATAGGCGTGTTCCTCAACGCTCTGGCAGCCGTCATCGCCATAGTGTTCTGTGTCAACCGCCTGACCAATGCGGCGCTGTCGCCCAGGATGCCGAACTGGCGCCTGATCCAGGTCGAGACCGGCCCGGCGCGTTGGCTGGTGCGACTGACGACGGCCATGGCAGTCGTCATCGGCATCAACAATTTCCTGTCGATCGTCAACGACAAGATGGGCTCGCCTCTGTCGCTGACGGTGGCCAGGAGTTTTGTCGCCACCGTCATCGTGGGCGTCATCCTGATCCTGATGGCGCTGCTGAAGCCTTACAAGGACGCCGACGGGCGCTGGCGCCCCTGGCCGGCCTGGCTGCGCTACACCTGTGTCGCGCTCGGCCTGTTCACGATTGCGGCGGCGCTGTTCGGCTATATCGGTCTTGCCATCTTCGTCTCGTTGCAGGTCGTGGTCACCGGCACCATCCTGCTCACCGCCTATATCGGCTTCCTGTCGGCGCGCGAGATCGGCGAGGAGGGTGGTTTCGCCGGCACGTCCATCGGGCGCTGGCTGAAGACCAATTCCAGCTATGAGGACACCGCGCTCGACCAACTCGGCCTCGTCGTCAGCGTCGCCATCAACCTGATGATCGTGCTGGTGTTCCTGCCGCTGATCCTGTTGATGTGGGGCTTCCAGCCCGGCGATATCCAGGCCTGGGGCTATAAATTGGCGACAGGCGTCACCGTCGGTTCGGTGACGATTTCGGTCACCGGCATCCTCACCGGCATCGTCGTCTTCATCATCGGCTATTTCCTGACCCGCTGGTTCCAGGGCTGGCTCGACGGCTCGGTAATGGCGCGCGGCAAGGTCGATACCGGCGTGCGCAACTCGATCCGGCTGGCGGTCGGCTATGCCGGCGTCGCGCTCGCCGGCCTCGTCGGCATCTCGGCGGCGGGCATCGATCTTTCCAATTTGGCGCTCGTTGCCGGCGCACTCTCGCTGGGTATCGGCTTTGGCCTGCAGAATGTCGTGTCCAACTTCGTGTCGGGCCTGATCCTTCTCGCCGAGCGGCCGTTCAAGGTCGGCGACTGGATCGTCGCCGGCGACACATCAGGCACGGTCAAGAAGATCAGCGTGCGCGCCACCGAAATCGAGACCTTCCAGCGGCAATCGGTGATCCTGCCCAATTCGAACCTCATCAACAACGCCGTCGGCAACTGGACGCACCGCAACAAGCTCGGACGTGTGGAGATCAAGGTCGGGGTCGCCTATGGCAGCGACGTCAAGCGGGTACACGCGGTTCTGCTTGAGATTGCGCGCGGCCATGCGCTGGTGCTGAAGAACCCGGAACCCTTCGTGCTGTTCACCAATTTCGGGCCGGCAGCACTCGAGTTCGAGATTCGCGTGTTCCTGGCCGATGTGCTGAACGGCGCCATCGTTCAGAACGATATCCGCTTTGCCGTTCTCGATGCTTTTGACGCCGAGCACATAGAAATCCCCTCGACGCCGCGCGCCGAGGTCAAGGTCAAGAAGACCGACGCATGGCCGATCGACGACGACAAGATCGAGGTCGAGTTCGCCGAGAAGGAGCAGGCGGAGGCCAGAGCCGCCGCCGAGGCGAAGCGGCTGGCCAAAACTGGTCGCAAGGCCCGCAAACCCGATCCCAGCTAAGGCCCCAAGCTCCTCCCAAACCAATTGCGGCATGAATGCGGCATTCAGTTGCGGTTCAGCTTGCATCTCATATAAGCTCACATGCAAAGGCGAGAATGCCTTGCGAAATGCAACAGAGGCGGTGTGGAAACACCGATATTGCAAAATGTGGAAGTCGCTCGTCGTCGCCATCGCTCTTACCGCAGCGAGTGGCTCGGCCTTTGCCGCCAGCGCGGTCAACAAGGATGCTGAGACCCGTACGCTGATCGTGACGGAAGGCGGCGGCAAGACGGAGCTGGCGTTGGCCGCCGGCGAAACCGTGGAATTCTGCCCGAACGGCTGTTTCGTCACCTTGCCCAATGGTGACCTCGAGGCCCTGACCGGCTCGGAAACGGTCGAAATCTCGGGTGGCGTTGCCCGCATCAAGTAAAGTCGGCAAGCAGCTCTTGCAGAGGCCGGGCAATGCCCGGCCTTTTCTCGTCTACGGCAACGGTTGCTTAACGATGACGAGGGAAATACCCCGGCGCATATCCGTTGCAACCAGACGTTTTAACGTTCGTTGCGCCGTTGCTCGCTATGCCGGATATCCAGACGCCGAAACGTGGCGCGACGGGTTTTTGAGCTGGGCAGGAAAGATATGGATGCGCGGTCGGACAAGAACGCAATCCCGCTTGCGGTCGACCTCGACGGCACGCTGATTGCGACCGATCTTCTTTGGGAAGGCCTGTTCATCCTGCTCAAGAAGAATCCGCTCTATGTTTTCCTGGTTCCGTACTGGCTGGCCGCCGGCCCGGCGCGGCTGAAACAAGCCATCGCCGACCGCATCGACATCGATCCGGCCTCGCTGCCCTATCGCGAAGCGCTGCTGCAGCGGCTGCGCGCCGACCATCGCGACGGACGCAAGATCGTGCTGGCGACCGGTACGCCACGCAAGTTCGCCGAGACGATCGCCGCGCATCTGGGCGTCTTCGACTATGTGCTGGCGACCGACGGTCCCCACAACATGACCTCGGGCCGCAAGCGCGACGCGCTCATCGCCGCCTATGGCGACGGCGGTTTCGACTATGCCGGCAACAGCCGGCGCGACCTCAAAGTTTTCGGAGCCGCACGCAACGCCATCGTCGTGGCGCCCGACCGCCATGCGAGGCGCTGGCAGGCCGCGCATAGCGCCGAAAGGATGCCGGCGCCGAAAAGGACATTGAAGACATTCGTCAAGATGCTGCGCGTGCATCAGTGGCTGAAGAATTCGCTGATAGCGGTGCCGATGGTTCTGTCGCATGAATACTTCAACATCAACATGATCTGGCAATGCCTGCTGGCGTTCGTCTCCTTCAGCGCCGTGGCTTCCGCCATCTACATCCTCAACGATTTCTTCGACCTTGCGCTTGACCGCAAGCACCCGACCAAACGCAACCGGCCTTTCGCCAGCGGCGCGCTGTCGATACCGTTCGGTCTCGGCGCGATGGCCGCTCTGCTGACGATCGGCATCGCCGCCGGGCTTCTGTTGCCGATCGAGTTCCTGGGCGTGCTAGCCGGCTATCTGGTGGTGACCACAGCCTATTCGCTGTCGTTCAAGCGCATGCTCCTGGCCGACGTACTGACGCTGGCCGGGCTCTACACGGTGCGTGTGCTGGCAGGTGCTGCGGCGACCGGGGTCGAAGTCTCGTTCTGGCTGCTCGCCTTCTCGATTTTCTTCTTCCTGTCGCTGGCGCTGGTGAAGCGCTATGTCGAACTGCGCACCACAGCCATTCCGGTGGGCGAGCGCATTGCCGGTCGCGGCTACCGCATCGAAGATCAGGAGATCGTCGCCCAGGCAGGAATGGCGTCGGCCTTCTCCTCGGCGCTGGTGCTGGCGCTCTACATGGACAGCGTCGCGGTACGCGAACTCTATCCGCATCCCTGGCTGGTCTGGCCGCTGGCGCCGATCGTGCTGTATTTGACCATGCGGGTCTGGATCCTGGCGCGCCGCAACGAGATGAATGACGATCCGGTCATCTTCATCATTCGCGACTGGCGAAGCCAGATCGTCGTGGTGATCGGCGCCGCCCTTCTGGTCGCGGGAGGCTGGTAGGGCATGGCCGGCGAACGGTACCGGAGTTTTGGCCTCGCCACGCCGGCCGCAAAGCGAGCCATCGCGGCCGACGATGCCATCGCGCTGATGCGAAGCGGCAAGGCGACAAAGAACGCTCTGCTCGCCTATGGCAATGGCCGCTCCTACGGTGATTCCTGCCAGAACGAGCCAGGTGCGGTCGTGGACATGCGGCCGCTGAACCGCATCGGCGCCTTCAATGCCGAGACCGGCCTGCTCGAGGCGGAGGCCGGCGTGTTCCTCTCCGATATCATTGCGCACACGGCACCTTACGGCTTCTTTCCGACTGTGGTCCCAGGCACCCAGTTCGTCACCCTTGGCGGCGCGATCGCCAATGACGTCCATGGCAAGAACCATCACCGGCGCGGCACCTTTGGCTGCCATGTCGAGTCGTTCACGCTGCTGCGCTCGGATGGGCGGACCTACACCTGCTCGGCAACCGACAATGCAAGGCTGTTTGCGGCGACGATCGGCGGCATGGGGCTGACCGGCCTGATCCTGTCGGCCTCGATCCGGCTGATGCGGGTGCATTCGCTCGATATCGCCGAGAAGGTAACGCGGTTTGCCGATCTTAGCGAATTCTTCGAACTGGCCGAGGCCGCCGACCAGGCCAATGAATATGCCGTCGCCTGGATCGACCAGCTTGCCGGGGGCCATGGCCGCGGGCGCGGCCTGTTGTTGACAGGCAATCATGCCGAGTATGGCTCGCATGCGGCGTCTCGCGCCGGCTCCCGTTTTTCAGTGCCGTTCCAGCCGCCGTTCAATGTGCTCAACCGGCCGTTCCTCACCGCCTTCAACGCCGCCTATCGGTGGAAGAAGGGGAGCTCGCCGGGGCCGAGCCAAACCGGCTACCAGGGCTTTTTCTTTCCGCTTGATGGTGTCGGCGACTGGAATCGGCTGTATGGTCCGAAAGGTCTCTACCAGCACCAGAGCGTGGTGCCGGAAAATGTCGCGCGTGAGACCGTGCCGGCGCTGCTCGACGAGGCGCGTCGGGCCGGGCAGGGCTCTTTCCTCACGGTGTTGAAGCGCTTCGGCTCGATCCGCTCGCCGGGGCTGCTGTCCTTTCCGCGGCCAGGCTTCACGTTGACGCTGGATTTCCCCAATCGCGGCGACAGGACGCTGGCCCTGCTCAGCGAACTCGACCGCATCACGGTCGCGGCCGGCGGCGCGGTCAACCCGTACAAGGATGCGCGCATGGGCGCTGATACTTTCGCGGCCTCCTTCCCGAATTGGCAGCGGCTTGAAGCGCTGCGCGACCCGGCGTTCGTGTCCAGTTTCTGGCTGCGGACGGCGAAAAAGCTCAACGTCCGGCCAGGGCGTGTCGAGGCAGCTGAATAGGTACAATCCGAATAAGTCATGGTGAATAGATCGTAAGTTCCGTGGTTTACTCAAAGCATTGTCGTGACTTCATGAAATGTTTGCAGGTTCGTAATAGGACCGTTGCGAGTGGCGGGTGCAAAGTATGAAATACATCGTCTTCATTCTGTTCACGGTCATGACCAATGCCGCCGCGCAGCTGATGCTGAAGCAAGGCATGATGTCACTCGGGCCGATTTCGTTCGAAGGCACCAATCCGCTGTTGAGGCTGTTGCAGGTCGTTTTCAGCCCATGGGTGTTTCTCGGTCTGTGCACCTTCGTCATCTCGATGGCTTCGCATCTCTATGTGCTGTCCAAGGTCGAGCTCAGCTTTGCGTATCCGTTCCTCAGCCTTGCCTATGTCGCGGTTGCGATCTTCGCCTATTTCATCTTCCGCGAGGACCTCAATGCCTGGCGCATTGCCGGCATCGCCTTCATCTGCATCGGCACCGTGCTGATCGCGCAAAGCGGTCGAGACTTGGGCGGGAGCGGGCATGACGACCAAACCGCTTCCATCATCCCCGACAAGACCAGCGAGATCGTTCGATGAGACATGTTATTTTCGGCGGCGACGGCTTCGTCGGCCGTCATCTTGCCCCGAAGCTTGTGGCCGATAGTGAAGAGGTTGTCGTTGCCGACATCGTCAAGAGCGACCTGACGCACTATCGCAACGTTCGCTTCGTCACCTGCGATGTCACGGATACGGCCTCGGTGGCCAACATCGGATTGAAGGCCGACGACATGGTCTACAACCTGTCGGCCAAAATGCTGTCGCCGATCCAGGTGCGGGCCAAGCGTCACGACTTCTTCTTTCCGGTGAATTTCCACGGCACCGAACACATCATGCAGGCGATGGACAAGGCCGGCGCGTCCAAGCTCGTCCACTACACCACCGACATGATCTACGGCCACACGGTCACCCAGCCGATGACCGAGGAGCACCCGGTCGCGCCGCTCGGCGAATATGGCTGGTCGAAGCAGAAGACCGAGGAGCTCGCCGCTCAATGGCGCAAGCGCGGCATGTCGATCTCGCTGTTTCGCCCGCGTCTGATCATCGGTCCCGGCCGGCTCGGGATCCTGGAAAAGCTGTTCAAACTGATCGACTGGAATTTTCCTGTGCCGATGATCGGCTCGGGCAAGAACCCCTATCAGTTCATCTCGGTGTTCGATTGCGCGGAAGCTGCCCGCGCGGCCTGGAAGGCAGGCGTGCCCAATCAGGCCTATAATCTGGGCTCCCTCAATCCGCCGCCGGTGAAGAAATTGCTGGGCGACCTGATCAAGCATGCCGGCTCGAAATCGCTGCTGATCCCGACGCCGGGCTGGGCGGTCAAGCGCACCCTCGACCTGCTCGATCTCATGAACATGCCGATCATGGATCCCGAACAATATCTGATCGCCGATGAGGAGTGCGTGCTCGACGTATCCAAGGCCGAGCGCCAGCTCGGCTGGGTGCCGCAATATCGCGACGAAGACATGCTGATCGCCGCCTACAGCGAATACCGCGCCAAGAAAGACGGGCTTGCCGTCACCGCCAATCATGCCCCCGCCGAATAAGTGGGACGACCAGGAGAACTCCGAAATGACCGTCATGGCCAAGCCTGAGCAGACGAACGCGCGCACCATGGTCGGCGCGCCGGCGTTGTCGCCTACCGCCATCGCCAAGCCCGACCTGATCAGCGTCGAGCAGGCGAAGGCGATGGATGTCGCGCGCATGACCGACCTGTTCAAGGCGCATCTCAATCCGGGCCAGCTGCATTTCATGAAGCTGCTCGGCTTCCACAAGATCAAGATCGAGCGTGCCGAAGGCATGTTCTACATCGACCAGAACGGCCGCAAGATTCTCGACTTCTTCGGCGGCTTCGGTTCGCTGGCCTTCGGCCACAACCATCCGCGCATCCTGGAGGCCCGGCGCAAATTCCAGGAGGAGAAGCGCCAGGAAATCGCCATCGCCTTCATGTCGCAATATGCATCGGCCCTTGCGCACAACATCGCCAAATGCTCGCCCGGCGATCTCGACATGGTGTTTCTGGGCTCGTCGGGTTCGGAAGCGATGGAAGCGGCGGTGAAGCTCGCCGAGCGCGCCGCCGGGCCGAAGAGGCCAAAAATCGTCTATGCCGAGAATTCCTTCCACGGCAAGACCAAGGGCGTGCTCGGCATCACCGACGGCCAGCTCTACCGCGCGGACTTCAAGATGGCTGAGAACACCGTGCGCATTCCGTTCGCCGATATCGAAGCGGTCGAGCGGCTGTTCCGCTCCGACCCGGAGGTCGGCGTCATCGTACTCGAGACCATCCAGGGCGGCGGCGGCATCATCCAGGCCGAGGCCGAATACTGGCAGAAATTGCGAGCGCTCTGCGACCACTATGGGGTGCTGTGGGTGGCTGATGAAGTGCAGTGCGGCTATGGCCGGTCCGGCCGCTTCTACGCCTTCGAACATTATGGCGTCGTGCCCGATGTGACGGCGCTGGCCAAGTCGCTCGGCGCAGGCAAGGCGGCGGTCGGCGCGATGGTCGCCCGGCGCGAGGTCTATATGAAGGCCTATGGCACGCCGAAGACGGCGATGATCCATGCCATGGCCACCTTTGGCGGCATGGGCGAGGCCTGCGTCACCGCGATCGAGGGCATCAACGTGCTCTATGATGAGGGGCTGATCGACAACGCCGCCACTACCGGCGACTATCTGCTGCAGCGCCTGCAGGCGCTGAAGGAGAAGTACCCGAAGATCATCAAGGATGTGCGCGGCAAAGGCTTTATGGTCGGGCTCGAGTTCCACGACTTCTCGCAGACCTTGCCGATGGTGCTACGTCCGATCGTCAGCGTCCTCGACGACAAGCTGAAGGGCTCGCTGTCGGGCTTCGTCGGCGCGCTGTTGCTGCGCGACTATGACGTGCTCGTCGCCTTCACCGAATACAATCGCAACGTTATCCGTCTCGAGCCGCCGCTGATCTGCCAGCGCGAGCATGTCGACCGTTTCGTCGATGCCTTCGACAGCCTGCTGTCGCGCGGCATCGTGGGAATCGTCAAGGATTTCGTCAAAAGCCAAGTCCGTTAAAAGAAGTCCGTTGAGCGAAGTCCTGAGTCCGACAATGCTGAGCAAGTCTCCCGCCCCGCAAAACACACTCGACCGGCTGACTGCGGCCGCTCTCGCGTGGGGCGAGGGGACTTATGCGCGATGGGCGGCTCCGGTCGGCGCGATCGCGTTTTCGCTCTATATCCTGCTGACGGCGTTCATGGCCTTGACGATGCCCGACGCCAATTGGGACATGCTGCCCTATCTCGCCATCGCCGAGGAGGGCGCTTATCCCGATGCGCAGGCATTGCATGACTATGCCTACAGCACGGTCCAGGCCGGCGTGTCGGCCGGCGACTACAAGACGCTGACCGACGATGGTGGCGGTTTCCGCAGCCATATGGCGCAAAATGCCGCCGACTTTCACTCGCTGCTTGGCATGTACCGGATCAAGTTCCTCTACGCCGAGATTCTTTCGACGATGAATTCGGTGATGTCGCCTGTCGAGGCGATGCGGGTGCTGCAGGTGGTCTCGGTGCTCCTGTTCGGGATGATCACGCTGCTGTGGCTGCGAACCGAAGGCGCGCTGGCGCTGGCGCCGGTGGCCGGCGCGGTACTGATCATGGCCGATTTCGGCGACGCGGCGCGCGCCTCGACTCCGGATCTGATGTGCTCGGCCCTGTTCCTCGGCGGGCTGTTTGCCTATGTGCGCGGCCGCGAGGCAGCGACCGCTGTCCTGCTTTTCCTGGCCTTCATGGCGCGGCCGGACAACATCGTGTTCCTGGCCATTTTCGCCGTGCTGCTGCTGGTCTTCCGGCAGCGGGCGTGGGGCGCGCTGGCCGGCTTTGCCGCGTCCTTCGTCGCCTATTTCGCGATTTCGCATTGGGCGCAGCATCCCGGCTGGTGGCCGCATCTGTGGTTCTCCAGCATCGAGCAGCACTACAATATGGATGGCTTCGAGCCGCCGTTCTCGGTTGGCGCCTATCTCAAGGCGTTTGCCGCATCCTTCATTCGCGCTATCAGCATCAACAGCTGGGTCGGCGTCTCGGTTCTGGCGCTGGCCGGGTGGCTTGCGCTCGGCCGCGCCGGCTTCCGGCTCGATCGTCGCGCCGGCATCCTGCTTGCAGCGCTGGTGCTCGGCGTGCTGGCGAAATTCACCGTCTTTCCGATCCACGACACCCGCATCTACTTCCCGAACCTTCTGCCGCCCTACCTTTTGCTCGTCGGCCCGATCATGGCGCTGTGGGCGTCGGCAAGCCTGAATGGAAGGCGGCCCATCGCCTTGCAGGCCATACCTGGAGATAAGCCATGAGTTCCATTTCCGGCCTGGCGCGCATCGCCCTTTCGCTCGGCCTGCCCGCCGGCCTGCTCGATCGCGGGCCGGCGTTGCGTGGCACGAAATTCCTGGCCAAGGCGGCGCTGAACGCGCGGTTTGGCGGTGGGCAAGCCTTCCAGATGGTCAATGTCGGCGCTTGCGACGGCGCGCTGTTCGACGACGTCACGCCGTGGCTGCACCGCATTCCGCGGGCGCGGGCCGTGCTGGTCGAGCCGATCCCGTACAACCAGAAGCGGTTGCGCGCCAACTATCCCGACACGGAACGCTTCGTCATCGAGCCGGTCGCGGTGACAAAAACCAAAGGCACGATCACCGTCCACACTTTCGATGCCGCGGCACTCGAGGCCGGCACGCTGCCGATCGAGTTCATCGGCTGCTCATCGGTCACCAACACCAATCTGATGTCGGGCAAGAATGCCTGGGGCGAGGCCGACGCCAATTTCAACAAGTTCGCGCCGCACCTCAGGGATATCGAGGTGCCGTCGGAAACGCTGCAGACGCTGCTCGACCGCAACGGCATCACGCATATCGACGCCTTCCTGGTCGATTGCGAGGGCGCCGACTGGATCGTCTTCGAACAGCTCGACCTCAAGCGTTACCGCCCCGGCATGATCAAGGTCGAGGTCGGCGCGCTGCCGGCGGCTGAAATCGGCGAGGTCGTGGTCAAGCTCAAGACATCAGGCTACCAGGTCGGCTTCCAGGCCGAGGACATCTGGGCCTTCGCCTGAGATAGATCGCCACTGGCGGCACGCCGGCGCGCCGGGTCGCGTCGCATCTGCGACGTGTCGCAAACAGGCGGTAGCTCCATCCACGTCCTCTGCATATTGTGCGCCATTCGAACGGGCGCGGACACGCCCGCTTTATCCCTTGGAGTCGCGGGCAATGGCAGAGTTTCCGAAACAGGCGAAGGTCGTCATCGTCGGCCTGGGTGGCATTGTCGGCGCCTCGATCGCCCATCATATGATCGAACGCGGCTGGACCGACATTGTCGGCATCGACAAGTCGGGCATCCCGACCGACATCGGCTCGACGGCGCATGCCTCGGACTTCTGCTACACCACCAGCCACGACTTCTTGTCGTGCTGGACGACGCTCTACTCGATCGATTTCTACGAAAAGATGGGCCATTATGCCCGCATCGGCGGCCTCGAAGTGGCGCGCGTCGGCGACGACAGCCGCATGGACGAGATCAAGCGCAAGATCGCCTCGGCCAAATCCTTCGGCACCCGCGCCCGGCTGATCGAACCGGCCGAGATCAAGGAAAAATTCCCGCTGATCGAAGAGTCCATGGTGCAGGGCGGCCTGTGGGATCCGGACGCCGGCCTGGTCATCCCGCGCTCGCAGACCGTCGCCGGCAAGCTGGTCGACCAGGCGGAAGCTACGGGGAAACTCAAATCCTTCGCCAACACGCCCGCCAAATCTCTCATCGTCGAGGAAGGCCGCATCAAGGGCGTCGTCACCGACCGCGGCACGATCATGGCCGATTATGTCATCGTCTGCGCCGGCATCTGGGGCCGGCTGATCGCCGAGATGGTCGGCGAGGACCTGCCGGTCATGCCGATCGACCATCCGCTGACCTTCTTCGGGCCTTACAATCAATTCGCCGGCACCGGCAAGGAGATCGGCTGGCCGCTGCTGCGCGACCAAGGCAATTCGGCCTATATGCGCGACACCGGCGATCCCAAGACCGCCGAAGGCGGCCAGATCGAATGGGGTTACTACGAAGAGACCAATCCGCGTCTTTGCCATCCGCGCGATTTGCTGGAAAAGGATCAGGCGCGGCTGTCGCCGTCGCAGCGCGATCTCGACATGGAGCAGATCCTGGCGCCGCTGGAGCGCGCCATGGAACTGACGCCGATCCTGGGCGAACTCGGCTACAACGAAAGCCATTCCTTCAACGGCCTGTTGCAGGTGACCGCCGATGGCGGCCCGTCCATGGGCGAGAGCCAGAAGGTGAGGGGCCTCTGGTACGCCGTCGCCATCTGGGTCAAGGACGGCCCCGGCATGGGCAAGCTGATCGCCGACTGGATGACGGACGGCCGCACGGAAATCGACCATCACGCCATCGACTATGCGCGCTTCTATCCGCACCAGACGAAAGAGCAGTTCATCTGGGATCGCTGCACCGAGACGGCGATGAAGGTCTACAATCCGGCGGTGCATCCGCGCGAGCCGTTCTCCAAAGGCCGCAACATCCGCCGCTCGCCATTCTGGGAGCGCGAGAAGGAGCTTGGCGGTTACTTCATGGAGCTGGGCGGTTGGGAGCGCGCGCATGGCTATGCCGCCAACGAGCATCTGCTGGAGAAGTATGGCAACCGGGTTCCCATACGTGAGAACGAGTGGGACAATCGCCATTTCTGGCGGGTGTCCAATGCCGAGCACCTGGCGATGAGCGAGGATTGCGGCATCGTCAACCTCTCGCATTTCTCGATGTACGACATCGAAGGGCCGGATCATGTCGCGCTGCTGGAGTGGCTGTGCGCGGCCAAGATCGGTGGCGACAACAACATCGGCAAGGGTATCTACACCCACTTCCTCGACGAGGAAGGCATGGTGCGCGCCGACTTCACCGTCATCCGCATGGCCGACCGCTGCCGCCTGATCGACGGCGCCGACGCCGGCCCGCGCGACTTCCGCTACATGCAGCGCACCGCGCAGGACAAAGGCTTTGACGTCACCATCACCGACGTGACGGAAAAATATGTCACCATCGGCATCTGGGGACCGAACGCGCGGGCGACGCTGCAGAAAGTGGTCGAAAATCCGGATGGTCTCTCGCTCGAGAACTTCCCCTTCGCGGCGATCAAGCCGGTCAGGATCGGCGGCAAGGACGTCACCGCCTTCCGCATCTCTTATGTCGGCGAGCAGGGCTGGGAACTGCATATGCGTTACGAAGACGGCCTGACCGTTTGGGACGCGCTGCGCTCGACCGGGGTCATGCCGTTCGGCGTCGAGACCTATGCCAACACCCGGCGCATGGAAAAGAGCCTGCGCCTGCAGAACGCCGACCTGTTGACCGAGTACAATCTGCTCGAGGCCGACCTTGCCCGACCGAAGGTCAAGGAGAACGATTTCTGCGGCAAGGCAAAACATGTCGAATACCGCGCCCGCGAGCACCAGCCGGCGATCCTGTGCACGCTGGTGATGACGGAAAACGTCGATTCGAAGGGTGTTGCCCGCTATCCCGTCGGCACCATGCCGGTGATGGATCCGAAGACCGGCGAGACGCTGGTCGACGAACTCGGCCGCCGCTCCTTCACCACATCGATGGCCTACGGCCCGACCATCGGCAAGAACATCGGCCTCGCCTATCTGCCCTGGGCCCATGCCCAGGAGGGCCGCAAGTTTGCCATCGAATATTTCGGCGAGACCTACCCGGTCGAGGTGGCTGCCGTCGGCTACAAGCCGCTCTACGATCCAGAGAATCTGAAGCCGAGGAGTTGAGCTTCATCGGTTCCAACCAACATATCGAAAAGCCGGCACCTCGCCGGGCTTTTTGCTTTGTCAGCAGCCGGTTTTCGCTTACCTTCGGGTATGTCTGCTTTTTCTTGCGCACGACATTTCCTTTCAGGCAGCGCCGCGCTGGCGCTGGGGCTCTGGCTGGTGCCGCCGGTTCAAGCCGCCGAGCCGGTCGACGTCGAGCTGGTGCTGGCCGTCGACGTGTCGCTGTCGATGTCGCCGGGCGAACTTGAAATCCAGCGTCACGGCTATGCTGCTGCGCTGACGCACGACAATGTTCTGCAGGCCATCGCCGATGGCGCCTACGGCAAGGTCGCCGTCACCTATGTCGAATGGGCGGGAGCGACCACGCAGCAGGTCGTCGTGCCGTGGACGGTGATCGCCAGCCGGGCCGATGCCGAGCGGGTGGCCGCGCAGCTTTCCGCCCATCCGCCGGCCAGCGCCCGGCGCACCTCGATTTCCGGCGCGCTGGAATTCGGCAGCGATCTGTTCGCCGAAAGCGGTTTTCAGGGGACAAAGCGCGTCATCGATATTTCCGGCGACGGGCCCAACAACCAGGGCGCGCCCGTCGACATCACCCGCGACGCGGTGGTCAAGCAAGGCATCATCATCAACGGCCTGCCGCTGATGACGCGCGGCGGGTTCGGCGGCGCCTATGACGTCAACAATCTCGACCGCTACTACAGCGACTGCGTCGTCGGCGGTCCCGGATCCTTCATGATCCCGGTCAATGACTGGACGCAGTTTCCCGAAGCCATCCGCCGCAAGCTGGTGCTGGAACTGGCCGGCGCCGCTTCGCCGCAACGGGCGCGCGAGGAGGCCGGGCGTCCGCCGGTGGTGCTGGCGCAGGACCGACCGACCGACTGCCAGGTCGGCGAAAAGATGTGGCGCGACCGCAGCTGGATGTTCGATGCGCGTTAGCGTGCGCATCATCACGCTGCCGTGAAGGGCCGGTTTCATTGACAAGCCCATGGGCGTCTGTGACACAATTCGGCATCCGAAAAACAAGGGGAACCGACATGAACAAGACCATCGTCGCTGCCGCGGTATTGGCGCTTGCGGCTGCAATATCCGTGCCGGCCGAGGCTGCCACATCGGTCACCATCGGCATCAGCGGATGGACCGGCTTTGCGCCGCTGACGCTCGCCAAGCAGGCCGGCATCTTCGAGAAGCATGGCCTCGACGTGACCCTGAAGAAGGTGCCGCAGGCCAGCCGGCCGCTCGCCATCGCCAGCGGCGATCTGCAATGCGCCGCCACCACGGTCGAGACCTGGCTGGTGTGGAACGCCTCAGGGGTGACCACCAAGCAGATCTTCCAGCTCGACAAATCCTATGGCGCCGACGGCATTGTCGTGCGCAACGACATCAAGACCGTCGCCGACCTCAAGGGCAAGAATGTCGCGTCCTCGGCGCCGGGCACGTCGCCCTATTTCATGCTGGCCTGGGTGCTGAACAAGAACGGCCTGTCGACCAAGGATGTGACCGTCGTCAACCTGGAACCGGATGCGGCGGCGCAAGCCTTCCTCGCCGGCCAGAACGATGCGGCGGTCACCTATGAGCCGTTCATCTCGGCGGTGCGCGACAAGTCCGATCAGGGCCACATATTGGCGACCACGCTCGACTACCCGATGGTGCTCGACACGGTCGGCTGCACGCCTGAATTCCTCACCGCCAATCCCGACGCCGCCAAGGCGCTGGCCGACAGCTATTTCGAAGCGCTCGACCTGATCAAGAGCGATCCGCAGAGATCCTACGAGATCATGGGCGCCGACGTGAAGCAGTCTGCGAAAGAATTCGAGGATTCGGCGAAATACCTGAAATGGGCCGACAAGGCGGAGAACAAGCAGTTCTTCACCAAGGAATTCCAGGACTTTTCCAAGACCGCCGGCGAGCTTCTGCTGCAGATGGGGTTGATCAAGGAAGCGCCAGATGTTGCCACGCTGGCCGACACCAGCGCGGTGGCGAACTGACAGGCCTCGCCTTTGACCATTGTGCGGCGGCGCCTAGGCCGTCGCTCTCTCCTGGACAAGTGATGATTTGACGATGCGGACGATCTGAAGATGCGCCCCTTGCATCCGGTGTCGCCGGGCATTCGAACCGTGCTTGGCATTTCCTTCTTCGTGCTGTTCGTCGCCTTCTGGGCGTGGATCACGCTTGGCGGCCACGTCAACCGCATCTTCCTCGCCGACCCGCTGTCAATGCTGCGGGATGGTTGGCGGCTGCTGGTCGAGGACCGCTTCTGGCTCGACATATTGATCACCATCTGGCGGGTCTTCGGCGGGTTCCTGCTGGCGTCGATCGTCGCCGTGCCGATGGGCATCGCCATGGGCGCCTGGAAACCAATAGAGGCTTTTCTGGAGCCGTTCGTCTCCTTCGCCCGCTACCTCCCGGCTTCGGCCTTCATTCCGCTGCTCATCCTGTGGGCCGGCATTGGCGAGCTGGAAAAGCTGCTGGTCATCTTCGTCGGCTCGGTGTTCCAGATCATCCTGATCGTCGCGGTCAAGGTGGGCTCGACGCGGCGCGACCTGGTCGAGGCGGCCTATACGCTGGGCTCGACCAACAGCGGTATCGTCAAACGGGTCATCATGCCGGCCAATGCGCCCGAGATTGCCGAGACGCTGCGGCTGGTGCTCGGCTGGGCTTGGACCTATGTCATCGTCGCCGAGCTGATCGGTTCGTCCTCAGGCATCGGCTACATGATCATCAACAGCCAGTCGCGGCTGGCGACAGGGCAGATCATCTTCGGCATCATCGTCATCGGGCTGATCGGACTGTTGTCCGACTTCGCCTTCAAGGCGTTCAATCGCTGGCTCTTTCCCTGGAGCCTGGCATGAGCAAGTTGCTTATCGAAGGCGTCTCGCGAACCTTCGCCGGCGTGCGCGGCGGGCAGCCGGTCAAGGCGCTGATGCCGGTCGACCTTGCGGTCGCGGCCAACGACTTCATCACCATTCTGGGGCCGTCCGGCTGCGGGAAGTCGACGCTGCTCAGGATCGTTGCCGGCCTGGAAGCGCCGAGCGAAGGCCGTGTGCTGCTCGACGGCAAGGCGGTGACGCGGCCGGGACCGGATCGCGGCATGGTGTTCCAGTCCTACACGCTGTTTCCGTGGCTAACGGTGGCGCAGAATATCGCCTTCGGCCTGCGCGAACGTGGCATGGCCGAAAAGGAGCGAGACGGGATCGTCGCTTCCTATGTCGACCTCGTCGGGCTCAAGGGCTTCGAGAACCATTGGCCAAAGCAGCTGTCCGGCGGCATGCAGCAGCGCACGGCGATCGCCCGGGCGCTGGCCAACGACCCCGAAATCCTGTTGCTGGACGAGCCGTTCGGTGCGCTCGACAACCAGACGCGCGGACTGATGCAGGAACTGCTGCTCGGCATCTGGGAGCGGCGCAAGAAGACAGTGCTGTTCGTCACCCACGACATCGAGGAGGCGATCTTCATGGCTTCGCGGGTGATCGTGATGAGCGCGCGGCCAGGCCGCATCAAGTCGGATGTCGCCATCGACCTGCCGCATCCGCGTCACTATACGCTGAAGACCAGCCGGGAGTTCTCGGCGCTCAAGGCGCGGCTGACCGAGGATATCCGCGTCGAGGCGATGCGCACAGTACAGGCGCAGCCCGCCGAAGCCTGAGTGCGTTTTCGGATCAGGCCGCCAGCAATTGCTTGCGGTCGACACGCTCCTGCTGCGGCGAGCGGGCGTAGAGTTCGCGGTAGCATTTGGAGAAATGCGAGGCCGAGACGAAGCCGCAGGCGACCGCTACCTCGACCACCGGCATCGATGACTGGATCAGCAGATGCCGGGCACGGTCGAGGCGGATCTCGAGATAGTAGCGGGCTGGGGATCTGCCCATCTCGGTGCGGAACAGGCGCTCGATCTGGCGGCGCGACAGGTCGACGTGGTCGGCGATCTCGATCAGCGACAGCGGCTCGGAGAGGTTGCCTTCCATCAGTTCTATGATGGTCAGCACCTTGGAATTCTGGACGCCCAGGCGCGCGCGCAGCGGCAGGCGCTGGCGGTCGGTCGGGCTGCGCACGCGGTCGGTCAGCACCTGCTCGCAGACGCGGTTGACGAGATTGTCGTCGAAATCGTCGCCGATCAGCTTCAGCATCATGTCGAGGGCGGCGGTGCCGCCGGCGCAGGTGTAGATGTTCTGGTCGATCTCGAAGAGGTCGGCAAAGACATTGGCCTTCGGAAAAGCTTCGGAAAAGCCCGGCAGGTTTTCCCAATGGATGGCGCAGCGCTTGTTGGAGAGCAGGCCCGCGGCGGCAAGGATATGCGCGCCGGTGCACAGGCCGCCGACGGCGACGCCTCTGTTGTATTCCTCGCGCAGCCAGGCGAAGGCAGACCTATTCTGGTAGCGCTCGACATTCATGCCGCTGCAGACGATGGCCATGTTCGGCCGATCCGGTCCGGCCATCTTCTTGCGCTCTTCCTCGAGCGAGGTGTTGACGGCGCATTCGACGCCGTTGGAGGCGCGCACCGGCTTGCCGTCGATGCTGGCGAGGCGCCAGCGATAGGCCTCATAGCCAAGCATGCGGTTGGCCGAGCGCAGCGGGTCGAGCGCCGTCGCAAAGGCGATCATGGTGAAGTCCGGGACAAGGAAGAATACAAACGATCGCTTGATCGGATGCTTTACGGCGTTCAAGGGAACCTCACGCGGCCATGGCGCGAACAGGATGTCGCGAACAGCACAGCGACATCAGGAAAAACCATTCCTGTCAATTGGCTAGGCGGCTAAGCGGAAACTATATTTGCGACATGGGTCGCAAATGAGCAATCGTCCGGGATGACAGGCACGGGCTGCCGACGGATTGGGCATGGTGGCGGCGGCATAGGTGCCAAAAATGAGAAACGCCGCTTCGGTCAAGCCGAAGCGGCGCTGTTATCGACTATCGGCAGCGGCAGGGAAGCGCTGAGCGCTAGCCGTTATCTCAGGCAACGAAACCGAGGCGCACCGCATTCATGGCACCGGTCTGGCCGGGCATGGTATTGGCAAGGCGCTGGCGCTCGAGAGCGGTCGTCAGGTTCATTTCGCGGCGGGCAAAGAGGCGGGCAAAAAGCTTCATCATCATCTCCTATCGGTTGCTCAGACGGGTCGCCTTCGCTTGATGGAGTGGGGCAGCTCGTTTGCTGACGGTGATATAGGCCTGCGTGAGCAGAAACTAAATCGCAAATGCGAAGCGCTTGAATGGAAATGCGACATCGTTTGCGACATTATTGGGCATGGTGCCCAAAATTTACGATTACTTACAGTGTGTTACCGGCGACATTGAGGCGCCATGCAAGTGACGCATATGCGCCATGCAGCGGTGACACGGCTCTGAAAATCATTTGAGTGCAAATAAGTTGGAGAAAGCCTGCAGGGCGAATAGAGAAGGCCTGCCGGGCTGGTCTGCGCGGCAGGCCTTCAGCACAAGGTACACAATGGTTTACTTTGCTCCAGCCCAGGATCCGACGCCGTGGCGTGCACCGGTCTTGGTGTCGGCAGCTTCAGGCCAGCCGATATCCTTCTGCAGTTCGATCGGCAGCGAGCGGATCGCACGTTCGGTCTGGAAGCGGGCGCGGGCCGCGCTCAATTCGGTCGCAAACCGACCGATGGATGACAGGATAGACATTTCATTCTCCTTTGGTTGTGGCACGTCCCGCATGAACGCGTTCCGTCGCCTGGATATTCCGCATCGAGTGCAATTCGCGTCAGGAGCGTTGGAGCCATGGCACGTCCTGCCTTCGATGGAGTTGACTATCCTCCCAATCTGATGTTCAATCAAACGAAATGGAATGATGCTTCACATCAGAAAAATTGAAGGTCGATCCCGATGAACGCCCCACTCAATCATCCGCTGCCGCTGCTCGATCTCGACGTTTTGCGCACCTTCGTGGCCATTGCCGAGACCGGCAGTTTCACCACGGCGGCCAATGCGGTGTTCCGCACGCCGTCGGCGGTCTCCATGCAGATCAAGAAGCTCGAGGACATTCTCGGGCGCTCAGTCTTCGCGCGCGATGCGCGCTCGGTGACGCTGACCACCGATGGCGAGATGCTGCTCGGTTATGCCCGCCGGCTGTTGTCGATCAACCGCGAGGTGGTGTCGAAGTTCATCATCCCCGAGATCGTCGGCGTGGTGCGGCTCGGCTCGCCGGACGACTATGGCGAGCGCGTGTTGCCGCATGTGCTGAAGCGTTTCGCGCAGTCGCATCCGTCGATCGCCGTCGACGTCACCATCGACCAGAGCAGCAATCTGCGCCGTCGCATGGACGACCGGGCGCTCGACATCACGCTGCTGACCAATTCCTACAAGACCAGCGCGCTCGGCGCCGAGGTGCTGCTCACCGAGCCGATCGTCTGGGCCGGCGCCAAGGGCGGCAGCGCGCATCTGCGCGAGCCTTTGCCGGTGTCGCTGTGGGAAGAGGGCTGCGCCTGGCGGGCCGGCGCGCTCGATGCGCTGAGCCGTGAAGGCCGCAATTACCGCATCGCCTATATGAGCGCCCACACGGCCGGCCAGCGCGCCGCCATCATGTCCGACCTCGCGGTTGCGCCGCTGCCGAAGTCGTTCCTCGGCAACGACATGGTCGAGCTTTGCCCGAAGGACGGCATGCCCGATATCGGCACCTACAATCTGGCGATGGTGGTGTCGCCGGACGCCAGCGCGCCTGTCAAGGCCGTCGCCGACCATATCCGCGCGACGTTCGAGCTTTTCCGCGAAACCGGCAAGTTCTAGAGCGGTTCACCGTTTCACGGAAACGCGAGCCGCTTTAACTCCTTGTTTTGACGCAATTCCCAAGGGAAAGCGCTACACGCTTTTCCCGGGAAAACCGTTTTACACTTTTCCTGGAATTGCTCTGCTATTCCGCTGCTTGGGCGGGGCGCGCCGCGAGAGCGGGTCGCGCCGTGCGCCGCGCAGTTGCGCGCCGCTTGGTGGGCTCACCTTCAAGGAAGGTGACGATGCTGTCCCTGGCGCGACGCGCCTCCGGCATCTCGATCAGCGGCCAGACGTGGAACATGCCTTCCTCGTAGACGACCTCGACGTCGACGCCGGCAGCGCGCGCCTTTTTGGCGAAGATCAGATTGTCGGGGCTGAGCAGGTCGTGCGAGCCGGTCAGAAGCAGGGTCTTCGGCAGCACCGAGAGGTCGCCATAGAGCGGGCTGATGTGCCAGTCGCTGCGATCGATGCCGGCACTGTACATGCGGATCGCTTCCAGCCCGCCGGAAATGCCGAGCCACGGATCGTTGCGTTCCGCCTCGAACACTTCGGGGTTGGACAGCGACATGTCGAGGCCGGGTGAAATCAGCACGTGGCGCGACGGCAAGGGCAGGCCTTCCTCAGCCGCCATCATGGTCAGCACGACGGCCATGTTGCCGCCCGCGGAATCACCCATGAAGACGATGTCTTCAGCGTCGGTCTCATCCAGCATCTGCCGGTAGACGTCGCCGACCATGCCGAACATGGCGTGGAAATCATGCTCCGGCGCGATGGGATAGATCGGCACGGTGATTCCGAAACCCAAGCGCTCGGCCATCTCGGCGATCAACCCCCAATGATAGGATGTGATCTGGAAGACATAGGCGCCGCCATGCATGTAGAGGATGCGCCTGCGTTCGCCGGCCTTCGGCGCGATCTCGTAGACAGGGAAGCCATCGACGCTGCGCTCGGTGATATCGAGCTGCTCCCGCAGCAATGCCGGGGGATGATGATCCTCGGTCTTGCGGGCATAGGCGATCCAGCGCTGCAGGTTTTCCGGGCTGGCAAATGCCTTCTTGCGGCTGTGCCGGAGGATGAAGGAAACGAGGTGGCTTTTGAAACTGGGCATTCGCGTACACAAGCTCGGCCGCAGCCGACTAAGAGAATTCCCCCACTGTCTCGAAGATCGTACCTCCAGCCGAAATGTCAAGATTCTGGCCCAAGCCAACACGGTTGTTTGATCAGCCAGGTCCGCTGTTTTGCGCAGCGCGGCTCAGCGCCGGGCAGCAGCGCGGCGCGCAGCTTGATGTCGGTCGCAGCCGGGACCATGCGGCGGCCCTGGCGCTTGGTCAGCAATTTGCACTTGTCGGCGAAGGTCATCAGCGGCCCGAGCCCAGGATCAGACGCGACAGGTTGGTCTGGGCGTCGATGCGCGGCGACACGGGCCAGCCGATGTCCTTCTGGATTTCGGGTGGCAGGTTGTTCATGGCGCGCACGGCCTGTGCATTCTTCATGGCCGCACGAAAACGGCCCAGGGTCTCGAACATCTCTATTCTCCTTTGGAGCGTTGTGGCGGCGGAATAGTCCGGTCCGCCATTCGATGTCCGTTAAATGCTTCACGTCTGTATCGGACGGATTGCGCCAAAACAGCGTTTCGGTTTCCAGATCGGTGCGATCTGGAAACATTTGCATACAAATGAAATTGGGCGAATTGGCGGCCTTCGTAAGGCGGCTTATTCCCGGCTGCGCCTGGCGGCATGGCCTTCGCGCGAACGCCGGCGCGGGGCGGCGTCGCCGGCGACGCCATCCTCGCTGACGGTCTTGCGTGGCGGCAATTTCACCGCCGCCGACAGTTTCGGGAACGGATCGACCTTGTTGGGAAGCGCCATGGCGTAGACGAAATGCTCCTGGAATTTCGGCTCCAGTGCGGTCTCGATCTTCTCGATGTGGCTGACCGTGTCCTCGATCTCGCGGCGATAGCCGCGGTTGAGCAGCGCCATCCGCGCGCCGGCACCGGCGGCGTTGCCGACGGCCGAGACCTTGTCGAGGTCGCAATCCGGGATCAGCCCAAGCACCATGGCGTATTTCGGATCGATGAACGAGCCGAAGGCGCCGGCGAAATGGATGCGGTCGACGTGTTCGGTGTTCTGCTTTTCCATCAGAAGCTTGGTGCCGGCATAGAGCGCCGCCTTGGCAAGCTGGATGGCGCGCACGTCGGTCTGGGTGATGGTGATCTTGGGTTCGCCTTCCTTCAAGACATAAGAGAAGGTGCGGCCGTTGACCGTGACGCGCGGCGACCGCTCGGCCAGCGACCCGTCGATCACTCCATCCTCGGAGATGATGCCGGCGAGGTACATTTCGGCCACGATCTCGATGATGCCGGAGCCGCAAATGCCGGTGACGCCGGTCGCCTGCACGCTATCCAGGAAGCCGGGGTCGTCGGACCAGAGTTCAGAGCCGATGACGCGGTATTTCGGCTCCAGCGTATCGGGGTCGATGCGCACGCGCTCGATTGCGCCGGGGGCAGCGCGCTGGCCGCCGGAGATTTCCGCGCCCTCGAAGGCGGGACCGGTGGGCGAGGAGGCTGCGACCACCCGCTTGCGGTTGCCAAGCACGATCTCGGCATTGGTGCCGACGTCGACGATCAGCATCATCTCGTCCTGGCGATGCGGGCCTTCCGACAGCGTCACGGCTGCGGCGTCGGCGCCGACATGGCCGGCAATACAAGGCAGCATATAGAGGCGGGCGCCCTGGTTGAGCTTCAGGCCGATATCGGAGGCCTTGATGCGCACCGCGCCCGAGACGGCGAGTGCGAAGGGCGCGCCGCCGAGTTCGGTCGGATCGATGCCGAGGAACAGATGGTGCATGATCGGATTGCCGACAAAGACGGAATCCAGGATGTCGTTGCGCTGGACATTGCCTTCCGCGCAGACCTTGTCGACCAGGCCCGAGATCGCCTCGCGCACGGCGACCGTCATGCCTTCGCGGCCGTCCGGGTTCATCATCACATAGGAGACGCGGCTCATCAGATCCTCGCCGAAGCGGATCTGCGGGTTGGAGGTGCCCGACGAAGCGGCGACGCGGCCCGACAGCAACGACACCAGATGCATGGCGATGGTGGTCGAGCCGATGTCGCAGGCCAGTCCATAGGCCTCGTTCTTGAGGCCGGGCCAGAGTGCTATGACGCGGGCGATGTCGCTTTCGGCATCCTTGTGGATGGCCGCGGTCGCGGTCCAGTTACCCTTGCGCAGTATGCTTTGCACCTGCGGCATCAGGTAGAAATCGAATTCGAGGTTTTTAAAGCCCCAATCCTTCATCAAGGCGATCTTGAGGCGGTCGAGATCGCCCAGCGGCTTGTGCATGTCGGGCTCTTCGATCTCGACATAGCACATGCGGATTGCCGCATCGCGGGCGATGACGCGCGTGTCGGCATCCTTGCGGATGGTCTGGGCGTTGATGACCGTGTCCTGCGGCACGTCGATGACGAGGTCGCCGAGAATCTGCGCCGAGCAGGACAGGCGGCGCCGCTCGGGCAGGCCGCGGACGCGCTCATAGCGCTCTTCCTTGGCGCCCTTGGGCGAGATGTGGTCGTTGGACGAGACGATCTTGTGCTTGGCGAAATTGCCTTCCTGCACTTCGATCTGGCAGCGACCGCAGGTGGCGCGGCCACCGCAGACGCTCTCGACATAGACGCCGAGCTGACGCGCGGCATCGAGCACCGGTGTGCCGACGGGAAACCGCCCGCGCTTGCCTGACGGCATGAACAGCACGAGCGGATCGGTAATGTTTGCAGGCGAGTTCACGATTGCGCGCTTATCCCCTGGCCATGCGGGCTTCACGGCCGCCGCGCCGGCGACCGCCATTGCCGCCGCCTTCGCCCGGAGCGTTAACGGCGGTGGGCGCTGCGACCGCCTGGCCGCCTTCGGCCGGTTTGTAATCCTTGTAGGTGCGGATCCAGTTGGTGCAGTTCTCGTCGGTGCCGTTGAGCACATTGGCGCCGCGCACGGCTTCCATTTCCTGCGGGCGAACCGGGTTCATGATAGCGCTAGTCATGCCGGCGCCGATCACCATCGGGATGAAGGCGGCGTTGATGCCGTGGCGGTGCGGCAGGCCGAACGAAATGTTGGACAGGCCGCAAGTGGTGTTGACCTTGAGCTCTTCGCGCAGACGGCGCAGCAACGCGAAGACCTGGCGGCCGGCATCGCCGAGCGCGCCGATCGGCATCACCAGCGGGTCAACGACGACGTCATGCGCCGGAATGCCGAAATCGGCGCAGCGCTGCACGATCTTCTTGGCGACGGCGAAGCGCACATCCGGATCCATCGAAATGCCGGTCTCGTCGTTGGAGATGGCGACGACCGGAACGTTGTACTTCTTGACCAGCGGCAGGATGGCTTCGAGCTTTTCCTCTTCGCCGGTCACGGAGTTGACCAGCGGCCGGCCCTTGGCGACCTTGAGCGCTGCCTCGATGGCGGCGGTCACCGACGAGTCGATCGACAACGGCAGGTCGACAAGGCCCTGGACGATCTCCAGCGTCTGCACGAGCAGGCCGGGTTCGGTTTCGTTCGGATTAACGGAGGTGACGCCGGCATTGACGTCGAGCATGGTGGCGCCGCAGGCGGCCTGTTCCAGCGCATCCTTGATGACGGTCTCGAAATTGCCGGCGATCATCTCGGCGGCCAGCTTCTTGCGGCCGGTCGGGTTGATGCGCTCGCCGATGACGCAGAAAGGCTGGTCGAAGCCGATGATGATCTCTCGTGTCGCCGAGGCGACGATGGTCCGGGTCATGAAGTCTCTCCGCCTGATATAAAGATTTCTTTATATCGTTGTCTGGTTTCATTCAAGCGAATGGCTGGCCGTCCGCGCTGTCAGTGCGCGGTCTTCACCATATCCACCTGCGTTTCGGTAATGTCGTCGTGCAGTATGCTCTCGAGCCGGTCGGCGACCATCTGATCGTCGTGGCGGATCTCACGTTTCCATGGCTGGCGGCCTTTCAGCACACCCGATTCATCGACGATCTCGGCGACATATTCCTCCTGGCGGTAGGCCATCACATGGATGCCGGAGACACCAGGAATTTCCTTCACCTCGTTGATGATGTCGGTGCAGAGCTGCTTGCCTTCCTTCTTCTGGTCCTGCGCACCTTCCAGCCGCTTGATGATGGCGTCGGGAATATGAATGCCCGGCACGTTGGAGCGGATCCATTTGGCCGTCTTGGCCGAAGCCAGCGGGCCGACGCCGCACAGGATGAAAACTTTTTCCGTATGCCCCAAGTCCCGCGCCCTCTGCATGAAGGTTCTGAACATCGGCACGTCGAAGCAGTATTGCGTCTGCACGAACTGCGCGCCGGCGGCGATCTTCTTGCCGAGATGGATCGGGCGGAAATCGAAGGGTGGCGCGAAGGGGTTGACGGCGGCGCCGAGGAAAATTTGCGGCGGCGTCGTCAACTTGCGGCCGGACAGGAACTTGCCGTTGTCGCGCATGATGCGGCAGGTTTCCAGCAACGACATGGAATCGAGGTCGAAGACAGGCTTGGCGCCGGGCTGGTCGCCGGCCTGGACGCCGTCGCCGGTGAGGCACAGCATGTTGGCGACGCCCATGGCGGCACCGCCCAGCACGTCGCCCTGGATGGCGATGCGGTTCCTGTCGCGGCAGGCAATCTGCATGATCGGCGCGTAACCCATGCGGGTCAAAAGCGCGCAGATGCCGACCGACGACATGTGGCAGTTGGCGCCGGAGGCATCGACGGCATTGATGGCGTCGACCCAGCCGTCGAAGATTTTCGCCCTGTTGTAGACGTCTTCGGGATCGGCGCTGTCGGGCGGGTTGAGCTCGGTGGTGACGGCGAATTCGCCGCGTCGCAGCACGCGCTCCAGTCGGCCACGCGAGGAGTGGCCGGGCAGGGGATCTAGCGGCAGATGGATGCCGGCCGGGTTTTCATCGCGCTGACGGCCGATCACGCGCCCGCTCCGGTATTGGCTTTGGCAGCGGCTTCACGGGCCGCTGCCGACTGCGCCGTCACCCGCAGCCAGGCCGAGGTTTCGCGCAGCGACTGGTCGACCGGCTTCTGCACGGTCAGGATCCTGTCGCCATGCTCCATGTTCTGCGAGCCTTCCCAGGCCTTAACCCAGACGCAAGGCATATCGGGCTCGACCTCGCAATTGCCGTTGGCGCGCACACCGCCGCAAGGGCCGTTGCGCAGCTGCTTGGGGCAGTTCATCGGGCACGACATGCCGGTCGAGGACAGGATGCACTGGCCGCACATGCGGCAGTCGAACATGAAGCCCTTGACGCGCCTTTCGACAAACTTGATCGGCGCCTCGACGCGCCCATAGCCGAGGCCTTTCCAAAGCGGATGAAGAAGCAGGAACATGTCGGCGAACCTGGAGTAGAACCATTCGAGCAATCGCGAGTGCCGAATGGACCACAGCCTGATGGCAAACGACCGCTGCACGCGCCGCTGCGGCGACACGTCGGCCGGCTTGTAGTCGGATTTCGGCGCTGCTTTCTTGACCTGAGTGGCCTGGGTAACCGGCTGGGTAACCCTTGGCCCCTCTTTGGCAGGAGTGGTTTCAGACATTTTCTTTCCCGCCCGCCTTGACCAGAGCGACCAGCCGCTCGCGGTCGTATTTCGCGTCGATGTCGCTGAATGCCTTCTCGACCTCGGCTTCGAGGTCGTCGCCGACCGGGATCGGATCGGCCTTGCGCCATTCGGCGAGGTAATCGTCGGTGCCGCCGGCGCCGGTGCGCATGGCGCACATATCGATCGCCTCGGTGAAGCGCAGCGGCAGTTCGCGCTTGGCGTTCTGCCGGCCCTTCTTGACGATGACCTGGGCGGGGATGTCGCGCCAATAGACGACGATCAGATCGGCCATGAATTCTCTCACTCCCTGTAGAGCGCCGTGCGTCCATGCGGGAAACGACGCTCCACCACTTTGTCCAGCAGGTGCGAGCATTGCCGGATGCGCAGTGGGGCTGCTTGTTATGGGACGACGCGCGCGCATTCAAAAGCGACGCTATTGAGAGTCGCAAAAAGAAAGGCGAGATTCCGAGGGAAGGCTGGCTACCAAACCCGCTTGGTCAGGCCGGTCCAGAGATAGAACCAGATCGTCGGGTGGTACCATTGTTTCGAGGGCAGGTCCGGCTTGATCGTGGCCAACTTTCCGTCCAAGGCGTCGCGGACCGCCTCGACGCAGATGTCGCGCGAGAACGCCGCCTGGCGCAACGCATAGCTCGAAATCGTGTCGCCGGGCTCCGGCTTGCCGCGCGCCTGTTTCAACACGCCGCCGGTGGCGCCGCGGGCGTCGACCAGATGCACGGTGGTGCCGAAATTCTGGAGATCGCCGGAGGCCAGCGCCCAGTAGCCGCCATTCATGCCGCGGTATTTGGGCGCGATGCCGCCGTGGTAGTTGAGCACCGGGCAGGGCATTTGCGCCAGCGTCTGCCGGGACAAAATCCGGCAGCCGGCGAGCAGCACCACGCCCGGGCGGATGTCGGCGACCGCCTGCAGGCAATCGGGCCCGTCGGCGGAGGAGACGTGGATGATCTTTTGTCCCGGCCTCGGCTCTGTCTGCAGTTTTTGCGCTGCGATCAGCCGCTCCGCGTGCCCGGCGAAGAAGCGTTTGCCGAGCCTGGTCAGCACCATCGTGCCAAGCTGGCCGATGGCCGAAAACAAGCCTTGGCGGCGCGCCCGGCCGAGCAGCAATTGTTTTTTGGATTCAGGGCTTTCGAGGATGACGCTGACAGGACCGAACTGGTCGGCGATGGCGTTGACGATGGCCCAGATGTGCGGCCCGCCTTCGGTGACGATGACGATCGCAGCACTTTTTTCAACCGCTGATGCCATGGCGCGCTTTCTTGCCGGCGCGCAACCATTTGCCGTGCGCTGCCCGGCTCAATTCTGTGCCGGGCGAGGTTAAATCTTGATGACCGCCCGGCCAGCGAGAGACCAACGGATCAGCGCTTGAACTCGATGATGTCAAGTTTCGATTCGTAGTAGGGCGCCGGGAATTCGATGCGCCATTCATTGGCGCTGGTGCGGAAGGCATAGCCGACCTGGTCGCTTTCCGGGCCGCTGCCATAGGGTTTTGGCTTGTTGTCATTGACATAGCCGGAGCCGAGATAGATCGCGCGTTTTTCGCTATCGTCGAAGAAACGGCCCTTGGTGCGTTGCGAGCCGCTGACCTTTTCCAGCTGCCAGCCGGAGCCATCGTCCGTGACCTTGCACTTGAACCAGCCATAGATGACCAGCGGGCCGGTCAGGCCCACCTTGATGGTTCGGCATTGCCAGTTGCCGCTCAGGTCCTTGTCGGAAAAGGCCACTATCGGCTTTGCCAGCAGCGCGTCGAGTTGGCTGACCTCAGCCGGGTCTCCCGCTTTTGCCTCGGCCAGCGCCGCCTTGCGGGTCTCGCCATATTTGTCGAGGCGAACCTTGTCGGCAGGCGTGATGATCTTCTGCACCTCGCCGTCGGCGCGAGCGGGCAAGACGAGGCAGAGGAGGCCAAGGGCGGCGAGCAGGACGCGAGGGGTCATCGGTGGTATCCATGTTGGCGCGGCTGGAGCAGCCGATTCTATCTTCCAGTGCACACTTACCCATTCGCGGCGGCCTGTCATCCGTGCTTAAACAGCGGTATGTTCCGCGGGAGGTGCGCGTGGGGGTTACAATCCATTTTGAGGGACAACTGCGCGGAGAGGAACAATATCTTGCGCTGTTGCAGGAAGTTGAAGCGCTTGCCATCGCTCGAGACTGGCGATTTCGGCCGATAGACGAGGCCGAAATGGTTCTCAACCGGGTCATCGACGAACGCAGCGTTGACTATATCGGCCCGGTCATGGGGATAGAATGCCTGCCGCATCCCAAGTCGGATCGCCTAAGGTTCGAGTTCGACAGGGACCTCTTCATGCAGCAATATTGCAAGACCCAGTTTGCGGGGTCGGAGGCGCATATCGAGATCATCGAGTTGCTTCGCAAAGTTGCTCCTTTTTTCGACAAGTTCGACGTCTTCGATGAAGGCGAGTACTGGGAACTGGGCGACCGCACAATTCTGCAGGTCAATCTCGACACAGTCGACGCTCTGCTTGCAGAGGCTTTGCGCAAGGATCCAACTGCAAGAGGGCCGATCCGGTTAGACAACGGCCGCGTTGTCAATTTCGTGTCGGATCCGCAACCGGAGAGCAAATAATCCGAAGTCGGGCGCCTAACGCAATTCTTCTGGATGTGCCGCCACCCGCGCCAATTCAGCCGTCAGGTCGCCATAGCCGGTCGAGCGGCGCTCATAGGCGAGGCCAAGCATCTTCGCGGCCTTCTCGGCGACCTTGTCGAGTTCCGGATCGTCGGTCTGGGCGATGTAGATCAGCTTCTGGTAGTTGCCGAAATAGTCCTTGATCAGCTCCGGGTGCTTGTCGAGGCCGAGCGGCTTCATGAAGAAGGCGTCGAACTGGCGGCACAGGAAATCGGTCATGTAGAACGACATCATGTCGTCGTCGGCGACCTTCGCATAGGCGTCCATGCCCTGGTAGAAGGCAAAGCAGTGCGGCCCGGCCATGCGCTCGACGCCGTGCTTCTCCAGGACCCGGTCGAGCATGCCGCCGGTACCGCAATCGGCATAGCCGACGAAGATGTTGCTATAGCCTTCCGCCTTGGCCTTTTCGATCGCCTTGTCCATCGCCGGTGCGATGCGGTCGGGGTAGAAATGGAACTCCGCCGGCAGGCAGGTCAGGTCGAGATGGTCGAGCTTGAGCTGCTCCTTGACGGCCAAAACTTCGCGCGCAATCATTCCACAGGCGATGACCAGCAGCCTGTCGTCTTGATTCGGTTTCGTTTTTTGCATTCTGGCCATGGAACCCGGTCGAAGCGGCCTTCGTTGCTGTGGGGCGAATCTATCGAGAGAGGGATCAACCGTCCATGAAACTGTTACGCGTTGCGCCGATTGCAATCCTTGCCTGCATCCTGGCGCTTACGGCCTGTGCCAACACCGTCCGTGGCGTCGGCCGGGATATCAAATCGACTGCGAAAGCCGTCGACGACACCGTCACCAAACCCTGACGCAGCCATCCGTTCCAATAGCTGGAACAAAAAAGCCGCGCTGCAAGGCGCGGCTTTCTATTGTGGGCCAGACGCCTTGCGGAACAGATCAGGCTGAAGCGCGCACGTTATGCTTGCGCTTCATGAAGTCCTTGGCGGTCTCGACCGCCACAGCCGCGTCGCGGCAATAGGCATCGGCGCCGACTGCCTTGCCGAATTCCTCGTTGAGCGGCGCGCCGCCGACCAGGACGACATAGTCGTCGCGGATGCCCTTTTCCTTCATCGTGTCGATGACGACCTTCATGTAGGGCATGGTCGTGGTCAAAAGCGCCGACATGCCGATAATGTCGGGCTGGTGCTGCTCGATGGCGTCGAGGTATTTTTCCACCGCATTGTTGATGCCGAGATCGATGACGTCGAAGCCGGCACCTTCCATCATCATGCCGACGAGGTTCTTGCCGATGTCGTGGATGTCGCCCTTGACGGTGCCGATCACCATCTTGCCCTGCTTCGGCGCGCCGGTGGCGGCCAGCAGCGGGCGCAGGATGAACATGCCGGCCTTCATGGCGTTGGCCGACAGCAGCACCTCGGGAACGAACAGGATGCCGTCGCGAAAGTCCTCGCCGACGATGCGCATGCCTTCGACCAGAGCTTCGGTCAGCACCTTGTAGGGCACCCAGCCGCGCTCGAGCAGGATGTTGGTGCCTTCCTCGATCTCTTCCTTCAGCCCGTCATAGAGATCGTCGTGCATCTGCTGCACCAACTCGTCGTCGGAAAGCTCGGAGAGGATGATCTCGTCGTCGGCCATTTTTCTCGGGCTCCTTGCCGCGCGGATGATTCACGGCGGCTTAAAATAATCGCGTCAATACCTAACCCGGCGGGGGCAGGTATCCATAGCTGATTTGCGACTTCCCGCAAAAGGAAAGCGACCGCAAATCTATTGGAATTCTTGTCGATTTTGCGACAGGCGTTGGCGCTGGCGGGCCGTTTCGAATAGGGTGCATGGCTACGATCCGGGCGAGAAGCCGCCATACGCGGCCGCAAACGGTTTTTAGGGAAAAACGATCATGAGTGAAAACGCGTCAGTCGACCAGGAAGCGTCCAATGCGCGACGTGGACGTGCTGCCAGCGGCGGCGCGGCTGCAAGGCGGGCGGCGCGCTCGGGCGGCGGACCGGGCACCCAGCTCACCTATATCAAGCGCAAGATCAACATCTATGAGGTCCTCAACGAGGAAGGCCTGGCGATTATCGAAAACAACACCGATACGGTGCTGGAAGAGATCGGCATCATCTTTCGCGACGACGCCGAGGCGCTGCAGCTTTGGAAAGAGGCGGGCGCCGACGTCAAGGGCGAGCGCGTGCATTTTCCCAAGGGCCTCTGCCGCTCGCTGCTGAAGACCGCGCCGCCCATCTACACCCAGCATGCGCGCAACGCCGAACGTTCGGTGCAGATCGGCGGCAACGCCACGGTCTTCGCGCCGGTCTATGGTCCGCCCTTCGTGCGCGATCTCGACGGTGTCAGGCGCTACGCGACGATCGAGGATTTCCGGAATTTCGTGAAGCTCGCCTATATGGCGCCGTCGATTCACCATTCGGGCGGCACGGTTTGCGAGCCGGTCGACGTGCCGGTCAACAAACGCCATCTCGACATGATCTACAGCCACATCAAATATTCGGACAAACCGTTCATGGGTTCGGTGACGGCGCCAGAGCGGGCCGAAGACACCGTCGCCATGGCCAAGATCGTGTTCGGCGACGATTTCGTCGAAAACAACACCGTGCTGACCAGCCTGATCAACGCCAATTCGCCGATGGTGTTCGACGAAACCATGCTGGGCGCGCTGAAGGTTTATTCGCGTCACAACCAGGCTTGCATCGTCACGCCGTTCATCCTTGCCGGCGCGATGAGCCCGGTCACGGTGGCCGGCACGCTGACGCAGGTTCTGGCAGAGGTGCTGGCCGGCGCCTCTTTCACGCAGTTGATCCGTCCCGGCGCGCCGGTGCTGTTCGGCACCTTCGCCTCGTCGATCTCCATGCAGTCTGGTGCGCCGACCTTCGGCACACCGGAGCCGTCGCTGGTTTCCTACGGCGCCGCACAGCTTGCCCGCCGGCTCGGTCTGCCGTTCCGCACCGGCGGCTCGCTCTGCGCCTCCAAGGTTCCGGATGCGCAGGCCGCCTACGAGAGCGCCAACACGCTCAACTCGACCATTCTTGCCGGCACCAATTTCGTCCTGCATTCGGCCGGCTGGCTCGAAGGCGGACTGGCGTCCTGCTACGAAAAATTCATGATGGACATCGATCAGCTCGGCATGACGCAAAAGTTTTCCGAAGGCGTCGACCTCTCGGAAAACGGCCAGGCGATGGACGCCATCCGCCAGGTCGGCCCGGGCAGCCACTATCTCGGCTGCGACCACACCCAGGCCAATTTCCAGACCGCCTTCTACCGCTCCAGCATCGCCGACAACAATTCCTACGAGCAGTGGCTGGCCGAGGGCGAGAAGACAGCGCCGCAGCGCGCCAACGAACTCGCCCGCCGCTGGCTGGAGACCTATGAGGCGCCGTATCTCGATCCGGGCATCGACGACGGGCTGAAGGACTACATCGCGACGAAGAAGGCGTCGATGGCTGACGCCTTCACCTGAAAGGAGCCCGAGTCAGGCGGGGCTAAAGTCGCCAACATCATCCACAAGGAAGTCTGGCGGAGCGCTTTCTCCGACCCGGACAAGAAGGGATGATTGCGCGGCGCCGGGCTGACGAGATAGCGGCCGCGCTTTCCGCCGACGGCCTCATGCTGCGCGGCGGCTTCAATTTCGCAACAAGCGAAACGCCGCCGCATGGCCCTTCAGTTGCCCCCGCCAAATCCGTGCTGTTGGTGGGGCAGGCGGGAGCGGCACCCTGGCCGCATTTCCTGCGCTGGCGCGACCGGCAACCGCAAACCATTGCTAATCCGCTCGACACATGGTCGCGCGCAGTGATCGGTGCGGTGGCGGAGAAATTCGGCGCGCGCGCCGTTTCGCCTTCGGACAGACCTTATCTGCCGTTCCAGCAATGGGCGATGCGAGCGGAGGGGCTGAGACCGTCGCCGCTGGGCATCCTGATGCATCCGCAGTACGGGCTCTGGCATGCCTATCGCGGCGCGTTGCTGTTCGAGGATGAGATCGCGCTTCCTGAACGTCGCGAAGCGATTCACCTTTGCGACGCCTGTGTTGCAAAACCTTGCCTGAAATCCTGTCCGGTTGACGCCTATTCCGCGGATGGTTTCGCTCATCAGGCTTGCCTGGCGCATGTGCGGGGATCGAAGGGCGAACCATGCCGCGGCGGCGGCTGCCTCGACCGCAACGCCTGTCCGTATGGCACGGCCCATCGCTATCCGCCTGAGGTTCAGGCCTTTCACATGACGGCGTTTGCCGGCCTGTAGCCGGGTCGAAAGCCCGCACAAAGTGTTGAACGGGATTGTCAGGGAACGGCTTGCCCTGACGGTGCCTGCTTATATGTATCGCACGACATTTAACGGAGCGGGCCATGGCGAAGCAGGACATTGAGATCAAGACCGGGGACGGCGTGGCGAAAGCCGGGCTGTTCCGCTCGGCGACCGCTTCCTCGTCCAGGGCCGGCATCATTCTCTATATGGACGCTTTCGGTCCGCGACCGGCGCTCGACGCAATGGCGGAACGGCTGGCAGGCGAGGGCTATGCCGTGCTGGTGCCGGATCTTTTCTATCGCAAAGCACCCTACGGGCCGTTCGAGCCCAAGACCGCTTTCGTCGTCGAGGAGACCAAGGTCGCGCTGACGGCGTTGGTCCACGGCACGACACAGGACATGACCATCCGCGACAGCAGGGCGTTCCTCGACACGCTTACCGCTGAAGGTGTCACCGGACCGGTCGGTGTCGTCGGTTACTGCATGGGCGGGGCGCGGGCTTTGAATGCGGCTGCAACCTATCCCGATCGCATCGTGGCGGCGGCGAGCTTCCATGGCGGCAATCTGGCCAGCGATGCCGCCGACAGCCCGCACCGCAAGGCCGCAATGATCAAGGCGCGCGTCTATGTCGGGACATCGGGCGTCGACCGCAGCTTTCCGCCGGAGCAGTCGGCGCGGCTGGTCGAGGCGCTGCGCGTGGCGGAGGTCGACCACGCCATCGAAAACTATGCCGGCATGGCGCATGGCTGGTGCGTGTCGGACCACAGCGTCTTCAACGCGGCCGGCGCCGAACGTCATTGGAAGCGACTGACGACGCTGTTCGCCGAGACGCTGATCTAACGAGGCGTTGCCTGAAGTCGCAACGAACGGGTAGAGACTGCACGATTGGCGCGGCCTGTTAAAACAGCGCCAGTCGAGCGGGAACGAACAGCCTGATGCAATCCTATGATGTCGTGGTGATCGGCGCCGGTGCGGCCGGAATGATGTGCGCCATCGAGGCGGGCAAGCGCGGCCGCTCGGTCCTGGTGCTCGATCACGCGGCAAAGCCCGGCGAGAAGATCCGCATCTCCGGCGGTGGCCGCTGCAATTTCACCAACATCCACACCAGCCCGAAGAATTTCATCTCCGGCAATCCGCATTTCTGCATTTCGGCGCTCAGCCGCTACACGCAAGGCGACTTCATCGCGCTCGTCGAACGCCATGGCATTGCCTATAACGAGAAGACGCTGGGACAGCTGTTTTGCGACGGCTCGGCGCGCCAGGTCATCGACATGCTGGTTTCCGACATGCAGGATTGGGGTGTGGAACTGGCGTTGTCGACCGAGGTGAGGAACGTCAGCAAGACCGCGGACGGGTTTGTGCTGACGCTCTCCGCTGGCAGCGTCGCTTGCAGCTCGTTAGTCGTGGCTTGCGGGGGCAAGTCGATCCCCAAAATGGGCGCGTCCGGTTTCGGCTACGAGCTTGCGGCGCAATTCGGCCTTGCGGTGGTGGAAACACGGCCGGCGCTGGTGCCGCTTACCTTCGACGCAAGAACGCTGGAGCGGCTGGCGCCTTTGGCCGGCAATGCCGTCGATGCCGAAGTCGCCTGCGGCAAGACGCGGTTTTCAGAAGCGATGCTGTTTACGCATCGCGGCTTGAGCGGGCCTTCCATCCTGCAAATATCGTCCTATTGGCGCGAGGGCGACGAGATCCGCATCGCCATGCTGCCGGGGAGGGATGTGGCGGAACTGCTTCGCGCCGCCCGGCGCGTCAACGGCAGGCAAGCGGTGCAGACGGTGCTTGCAAACCATTTGCCGAAGCGCCTTGCGCAAGCAGTCGCCGAGCGCAGTGGGATCGATGGCAATCTCGCTGATTTGACAGACCTGCAAATGAAAACCGTCGAAGCCGCCGTCAACGACTGGCGCATCAAGCCGGCCGGCTCCGAGGGTTACCGCACGGCGGAAGTGACGCTTGGCGGTGTCGATACCAACGGGCTCGATCAGAAGACGATGCAGGCGAAATCCGTGCCGGGGCTGTTTTTCATCGGCGAAGTCGTCGATGTCACGGGCTGGCTGGGCGGCTATAATTTTCAGTGGGCTTGGTCGTCCGGCTGGGCCTCGGGCCAGGTGTGCTGATATTCAGGTGAGGCCGGCCTGCAAACGACGGCTTTCTGTGCTTCCGGTGCTCGCGTACCAAAAGTACGCTCCGCTCCGGTTCTCGAAATCCATCGTTTTCGGCTCGGCCTCACCTGAATCTCAGCGCACCTGTTGCGCGTGCATCCGTCGCCTCGGAAAAAAATCTTTCCATAACCCCAAGGATTGGCCATTAGCCTTCGTCCAACAGGCAAATGATGGCGATGATGCTGGATGAAAGCGAAGCCTCCGACGCCGAATTGATCGGGCGGGCGAAGGGCGGAGACAGGGGTGCCTTCGGCAAATTGCTGGAGCGGCACTACGACTTCGTCTATCGCGCCGCCTATCGCTGGTGCGGAAAGAAGGCCGATGCCGAAGACATCGCCCAGGAGGTCTGTGTCCGTCTCGGCAAGGCGATCCGCGACTACCGCGGCGGCGGCGCGTTTACGACATGGCTCTATTCCGTGACGCTGAACGCGGCGCGCGACATGATGCGCAAGACGACGCGCGAAAACGTCAAGACCGAGGCTTTCGGCGCCTACAGCATGATATCGGGAGAGGCATCCGCCGAGCCCGAAGATCCGACTGAGGCGCTCTGGGCAGCGGTGCGGCAATTGCCGGACAAGCAGCGCGATGCAGTACTTCTGGTCTATGGCGAAGGTTTGAGCCATGCGGCCGCCGCCGAGGCGATGGCAATCTCGGAGACGACGGTTTCCTGGCACATCCATGAAGCGAAGAAACGGCTGAAGACGTTGATTCGTTCAGCCGGGGAAGTGTGACCATGGTCGACGACAACGAACTCAACAGGCTGCGCGATGCAGCAGTACCTGCGCCGGGCGAGAGCGCGAAGACACGCGCCTTCGAAGCCGCCATGCGCGCCTATGATCAGGAAAATATTTCTGCCGTCACCCAAGGATCGGTCGGCGGGCTTCGTCTCACAGAGCGAGCACAAAAGCTCTGGAGCGAGATCATGCAAAAGAAACTCATCGCCACGCCAGCCATTGCCGGGCTCGTCGCCCTGCCGATCGCCGGATACGCCACCTTCCACATGCTGAGGGAACAGCCGTTGCCGTTCGGCGGCGACGAGAAGATCACCGAAACGCTGGCCGACAAGCCGGCGATCAACGCGCCGGTAAAAGAAAAGCAGGCGCCTGAAGGCGACAAGAAGGCCGACGCCGATGTGCGAAACCGCGACACCACTACGCCGCTTACGCCACCCGCGCCGCCGAAGCCCGAATCGACCGTTGCTGTCGCCCCGGCGCAGCAGGATGCGCTTGGGCGCGGCGTGTTGGCCGAGCCTGCGCCAGTTGAGAGCCGCGAGTTTTCGCTTGACGGCACCGCTGCCCCGGCCGTCGGCGCGCGGGTCGACCGCATGGCCGGCGCGACCGAATCGAAGTACTTGGCACAGCCTTCGACGATGCCGGCCGACCAGATTGCGCCGCAGGAGCCTAACCGCGACCGCGTCGAGGATTTCAAGACCAATCCGGTGCATGCAGCCCTTCAGGATCCGGTCTCGACCTTCTCGATCGACGTCGACACGGCTTCCTATTCCTTCGTCCGCGGCTCGCTGAAGCAGGGCTACCTGCCGCAGGCCGATACGGTCCGCGTCGAGGAGATGGTCAATTACTTCCCCTATGACTGGAAGGGTCCGGACTCGGCTTCGACGCCGTTCAACTCGACCGTCAGCGTCATGCCGACGCCGTGGAACGGGCACACCAAGCTGATGCACGTCGCCATCAAGGGCTTCGACATCAAGCCGGTCGAGCAGCCCAAGGCCAATCTGGTGTTCCTGATCGACGTCTCGGGTTCGATGGACGAGCCTGACAAGCTGCCGCTGCTCAAGTCGGCTTTCCGGCTGCTGGTCAGCAAGCTCAAGGCGGACGACACCATCTCGATCGTCACCTATGCCGGTGACGCCGGCACCGTGCTGATGCCGACCAAGGTTACCGAGAAGGACAAGATCCTCAACGCCATCGACAATCTGTCGCCCGGAGGCTCGACGGCCGGCGAGGCGGGCATCAAGGAAGCCTACAGGCTTGCCCAGCAGTCCTTCGTCAAGGACGGCATCAACCGTGTGATGCTGGCCACGGACGGCGACTTCAATGTCGGCCAGACCGATGACGACGATCTGAAGCGGCTGATCGAGCAGGAGCGCAAGACCGGCGTGTTCCTGTCGGTATTCGGCTTCGGCCGCGGCAATCTGAACGACCAGATGATGCAGACCATCGCCCAGAACGGCAACGGCACCGCCGCCTATATCGACACGCTGGCCGAGGCCGAGAAGGTTCTGGTCGAGGATGCCTCCTCGACGCTGTTCACCATCGCCAAGGACGTCAAGATCCAGGTCGAGTTCAATCCGGACAAGGTCTCGGAGTACCGGCTGATCGGCTATGAAACCCGTGCCTTGAACCGCGAGGACTTCAACAATGACCGCGTCGATGCCGGCGATATCGGCTCCGGTCATTCGGTGACCGCCATCTACGAGATCACGCCGAAGGGCAGTGGCGGCGAGCAGATGGATCCGCTGCGCTACGGCCAGGCGACGGTCAACAATGGCGGTGTCGCCAATGCCGACGAATATGCCTTCGTGAAAATCCGCTACAAGCTGCCGAACGACGACGTCTCGAAGCTGATCACCACGCCGGTGACCTCGGCCAACGAGGTCGCGTCCTTCGACCAGGCCAGCACCGACCAGCGTTTCTCCGTCGCTGTCGCCGCCTTCGGCCAGAAGCTGCGCGACGAGGATGCGACCGCGAAGTTCGGCTACGACAAGATCATGGAGATTGCCACCGCCGCCCGAGGAGCCGACCCGTTTGGGTACAGGTCCGAGTTCCTTTCGCTTGTGCGCCTTGCCTCGGCGCTGGGCGGTAACCGGTAGTGGCAATAACGCCGGTTCCTTTCAGACGGGGGTCGTTCTGATACGGGGAACCGGCTACGGGCGGGTGAGGCAGGCCGGCGGGGGAAACCCTGCCGGCCTTTTTTCCGGGTACTGGCGATGTCCGGCCGATCATTAAATTGTGTGGCTTTTCCGGAACGTCATCGCAATGCTCCGAATGTTATCCCATGGTTAGGGACTGGGCTTGGGGAGCCGGGAATTGCAGATCATGAACATTGGAAACACGACGCCGGCGGTGAGACACACGCAGGCGTCGGGAACGCTGTCGCCAGAATCCAGGCGCATCATGGATGACGTCGACGCAGCCCGGAATACCGCAAAGTCGGCGCTGACCAATGACCGCTTTCGCGTCATGCTGGAGCAGATCGGCAATCCGCAGTCGTCGGGTGACCTAGTGACGATGAATGAAAGCGCCGACAGCACCGCCCTGGATTTCACGACGGCGCTATCGCGTTACGCTGAAAACAGCGAATAAGTTCGATATCAGGCCCGGCTGCGGCGGCGTTCGCGGCGGGCTTCGCTGGTCTCGGCGGTGTTTTCCGTCGCCACCTTGTTGCGCATCGGACCGATGCGCTCGACGATCCCCGCGACGGTCGGGCGTTCGGATTTGGTGTGCGCGTCGAGCGCCTTGCGCATGGCGGCAAGGTGCTGGAACGAGGTGCCGCAGCAGCCGCCGATGATCTTCGCGCCGCCATCCACCGCCAGCCGGACATAGTCGGCCATCAGCTCCGGCGTGCCGGAATAATGGATCTCGGTGCCACGAAATTCGGGAATGCCGCAATTGCCCTTGACGATCACCGTCGCTTCCGGCTTCGCCTCGGTCATGTCGAGCAGCGAGGCCAGGATGTCGGAGGCGCCGACACCGCAATTGGCGCCGACACCGAGCGGCGTCTCTGAAAGTCCGTCGGCGACGCCGTGGATATCCCTGGGCAGCAGGCCCATCATGGTGCGGCCGGCAGTGTCGAAGGAGCCGGTATAGGTGTAGGGCAGGCCGACGCGGATGGCGGCTTGCGCCGCGGCGCGGATCTCGTCCGGCGCCGACATGGTCTCGATCCAGGCGACTTCGGCGCCGCCTTCCTTCAAGCCTTCGATCTGTTCGGCGAAGGCCTCGACCGCCTCGTCATAGGTCATGGCGCCGAGCGGCACCAGCAACTCGCCGGTCGGACCGACCGAGCCGGCGACGATGACTTTCCTGTCGGCCTTGTCGGCGACCGCGCGGGCAATCTCGGCGGCGCGCTTGTTCAGCGCATGCACGCGGTCCTGCGCATGATGCAGCTTCAGCCGGTGGCGGGTGCCGCCGAACGAGTTGGTGAGGATGATATCGGCGCCGGCGTCGACGAAATTCTGGTGCAGGCTGGTGATGGTGTCGGGCGCTGCCTCGTTCAGCAACTCCGGCGCTTCGCCGGCCTCCAGACCCATGGCGAACAGATTGGTGCCGGTGGCGCCATCGGCGAGCAGCACGCCCTTTTCGGCCAGCAGAGCATCGATGGGATTGTTGGCGGGCATCGGATCGACTTTCAGATATTTGAATGGAATAAGGATATAAAGAAGTCTTTATGTCCAGTCAATGTGTTTGCGACCTGCAATTGCCGCGCGGCGCACCTTTCCGGGGCGTTGGGGATCAGGCAGAACCCGATGGAAATGACGCGCCGGCCAGATTGCGCGCGTAGGCGGCGGCCTCATGCGGGTTGATGTCGGCGGCCCGGATCAGATTGTCGAAATGCTGGGTCAGCGCTTGGACCGGCTGGGTGGCGTTCAGCACGACATACATGTCGCCGACATAGATGGCGGCGCGATAAGGGCCGAAGATGGTCAGCGGGATGGAATAGCGCATGCGGCCGTCATAGAGGAACAGGCGGAAGGTGGGGTAGAGATCGTCAAGCAGCGTCGCCATATGGGCAAGCTGCTGCCGGCGGTCAGCCTCGGGAAAGCGGTCCCAGACGCCCAGGCCGCGGGCAAAGATCTCAAGCGTATGGCGCGGCATGCAGACCTCCATGTCGGTCTCAGGGCGCCGGTTGTACTCGATGCGGTACTGCGTCTCGCTGGCCTGCGCCAGACGGCTGCGGTTGGTGATGTTGGCTTCGTAGTCGACCAGCTGGCGTGTGCGCAGGAGATCGGGAATGCCGGCCGGCACATAGCGGATCTTGGTGCCTGCGGCCTCGGCGAACCATTTGGCGAGCAGCGTGCGGTCGAAGCCGTCGGGCGCCTCTTCGATCTCCAGGCTTTCGCGGATTTCGCCGGTGACGCCTTCGTCCTGGGAGAGGCCGAGCAGCCAGTCCAGCGAGATCTTGAATTCGGCGGCGATGTTGAGCAGCGTTTCGGCGCGTGGCAGGCGCGTCGAGGCGCCGGACATCAGTTGCGACAGCGCCGACCGGTCGATGCCGACTGCTGACGCGAAAGCTGACTGGTTGAGATCGGACCGTGTCAGGAGCAGCTTCAGGCGCTCCCGGAAGATTGCCGAAAGGTCCCGTTTGTCCACTGTTCGTTCTCCGCACTCTCTTAGGAAAAATTTGCGCCCGAGCCGTCGAATCAGCACTTCCAGCGTAAATGAATCCGTAGGGTTGTTTACAATGTATAACATCTGCGGCCAAAAATGCGCAATCGCAACATTTTGTACACTTTGTCTCGTTGAGCGGAATCGCTTCTCCTGACACTATGCTGTCAGGAACAATTCCGGCGACTGAGGGACAGTGGTCGACAGCATGACAGGCAAGCGCATCAAGCGACGCGACGCAGCGGCCATCGAGTGGCCGACCGTGGTCCTCGCTTTCTTCTGTTACGGAATGTGGCTCGCTGCCGGGCTCCTGCTCTGGCCCTCTTATCCGGTCCTGGCACTTCTTCTCCTCGGCTTCATCCTGGCCTTGCAGTCGTCGATCATGCATGAAGTGCTGCATGGCCATCCGACGCGCAGCGCGCTCATCAACGAAGCCTTCGTCTTCCTGCCGATCGGCCTGGTCTGGCCGTTCCGTCGCTTCAAGACGCTTCACTTGCGCCACCACGCCGACGAGCGCCTGACCGATCCGCTCGACGATCCCGAGAGCTATTACCAGGCGTTGTGGATGCATGACGATCTACCGCCGACGATGAAATTCCTGCTCAAGATCAACAACACCATGGCCGGCCGTTTCTTCCTCGGCCCCTGGCTGTCCTGCATCGGTTTCTTCGTCGACGACGCCAAGCATGTGATTGCCGGCGACAAGGTGATCGGCAAGGCATGGCTGCTGCATGCGATCGGCCTCGCCATCGTAGTGCCGATCGTGCAGTTCGGCTTCGGCATTCCCGTATGGCTCTACATTCTGGTGCCGGTCTGGCTCGGCCAGTCGCTGATCGCGGTCCGGACTTTCGCCGAACATCAGTGGTCCGAGCACCCTGAAGGACGCACGGTGATCATCGAGCGCTCGCCGCTGTCGTTCCTGTTCCTCAACAACAATCTGCACTTCGTCCACCACAAGACGCCGACGGTTGCCTGGTACAGACTTCCAAAACTGTTTGCCGACCGCCGCGACGAGTGGCTGCGGATGAACAATGGCTACGCCTATCCGAACTATTTCGCACTGATCAAAGCCTACGCATTCAAGGCCAAGGAGCCGATCGTGCACCCGGTGCTGCGCCGCCAGCCCGAGCCGGGCAGGGCTTTCAAGCCCCGCATCAGGGCGCGCAGCATCAGCGGGCTTGGCAGCGCGCCGGTTCCGGCCGAGCCGCCGAAGGAATAATCCCCGGACATCCCGGTGTCGGCCAATTCTAATTGAACGCCGCGTTTTTGCGATCCTTTCCCGAGCCATGATGATTGAGTGTCGGCATGAGTGAATTGATTGCGGCATTGCCGATGTACGACTGGCCCGAAGTGCGCGGCGAGGTCGACGCGCAATGGGCAGCGTTGCGCGAGGCTTTTCGGCACAAGGGCATCGATGCGCCGCAGACAATCGTGCGCCGCAGTGGCGACCTGCCGCCGGTGCCGGGCGGTATCCGGGACGCCGAGGGCAGACTGATCGCGCCCGATCCGGCGACACTGCCGCCGAACGAACTCGACCATCACCAGCTTTGGCTCCATCCGGCGCTGCTGTTCGCGCAGACCTGCTGGGGGCCGATGGAACTCGGCCTGAACAAGCATGTGCGGGTGGTCGGCCAGCCGAGCTACGACGCTTACGAAGGCGGCCAGGGCGAACTCTATTCCAGCGCGCTGGTGATGCGCACAGGCGAGGGATCGGAAGTTCGCTCGCCCGCGGATGGCAAAGCCTTGCTGCCGCTCGATCTGATGCGTGGCAAGCGTTTTACCTACAACAGCCTCGATTCGATGTCGGGCATCATCGCGCTGACGCGCGACCTGCAGGCCGCCGGCGAGAGCATGGATATGTTTCCCTCGCGCAGCGAGAGCGGTGGCCATCGCGGCTCGATCGTCGCGGTCGCCGAGGGCAAGGCGGATATAGCTGCCATCGACTGTGAGTGCTGGGCGCTGGCGCAGCGTTTCGAGCCTGCGGCAAACGCCGTGAAGGTCGTCGGCTGGACGGCAAGGCGCAAAGGCCTGCCCTACATCACCGCCAGGACGACGCCGGAAAAGACGCTCAAGGCTCTGCGCGAGGCGCTTGCCGGATCAGCCGAGCAGCCTCGCATCCAACGGGTAGGTTGAAAGCTGCTCGTTACCGGTCTCGGTGATCAGGATCTGTTCCTCGATCTTGACGCCCTCATGGTCGCCGAGACGGCCGATATAGCTTTCCACGCACAGCACCATTCCCGGCTCCAGCACGCCATCGGGCGTGTCCGGCGTCCAGTCGCTGGCATGTGGCAGGGTTGGATACTCGTCGGCGAGGCCGACGCCGTGATAGAGCACGCCGTAGCGCGCCGGGAAGCAATCTCCCGGCGGCACCACGGAGCGTTCGACCAGGTCGCGAAAGGACATGCCGGGCTGCATCAATTGCGTGTTGTGGGCGATCTGGTCGGCGGCAATGCGGAACAGGTCGCGCTGCTCGTTCGACGGCCTGGCGTCACCGCAAAGCCAGGTGCGCGAGAGATCGGCGCAGAAGCCGTAGGGGCCGATCAGGTCGGTGTCGAAGGCGACGAGGTCGCCTGCTTCGATCACGCGCGATGAGCATTCCTGGAACCACGGATTGGTGCGCGGCCCCGAGGCCAACAGCCGGGTCTCGATCCATTCGCCGCCGCGCGCAATGTTGCCGCGGTGCAGTTCCGCCCATAATTCGTTTTCGGAAATGCCCGGCTTCAACGCCGCTTCCATCTCGCCCATCGCCGCCTCGCAGGCGACGATGGCGCGGCGCATGGCGAGGATCTCGTCCGGCGATTTGATCAGCCGCGCATTTTCCATCACCGCTTCGCCATTGCCGATCGAAATGCCGAGCCGGGCGAGTTCCTCGACGCCTTCCGGGTTGATGTGGTCGACCGCAATGCGGCTGTTGCCGCCGCCATGCTCCTTGACCAGATCGGCGATGCCGGCCGCCCAGCGGCGGACTTTGTGCTCGGTCAGCTCGCCGCCATAGAGATACATCCACGACACTGCCGGCCGCACCTCGTCGACGACGCCGGAATGATCGGACAGATGCTCGCAGGAGAAATAGTCGAACAGCACCACGGGTCCCTCAGTGGCGACGAAGCAGTGGCGGGTCGGATTGTGCGCGACCCACAGCTGCATGTTGGTCGAATCGGTGGCGTAGCGGATGTTGACGGGGTCGTAGAGCAGCGCGCCGGCGTAGTTTCGGCGCCTCAGTTCGGCGCGGAGGCGCTCGAGCCGGTATTTGCGCATCGCGGCAAGATCGGGCGCGGCGATGCCTGCCGCTTGCCATTCGGCTTCAGCCAGCGCGCCATAGCCCAGCACATGCTGGTTCAGCGACGCCGCCTTCTGGCGCGATGTTTCGCGCAAGGCTTCGACGGAGCCGAGCTCGAACGGCATGATCTTGCGATGACGACCGAACCGTCGCTCGATGCCTTGCTCGCTCAAGTTGCGATCCTTGCGCCGGATCGTGGCGCATGTCTCCGGCGGATGTCAGTCGATCGCCGGGCGGTCATTTTGCGTTCCGCTTTTTCAACTTGACGAAGGTCACGACCCGGCCGTCCTTCGAACCGAAGAATTCAGGAACCCTGACACTACGGCTTTCTCCGTCCAAGACATAACCTGCCTGATTGAGGCGATCGAAGATTTCCTGCTCCGGGCTTGGGTTGTCCAGCCAGAGCAGAACGGCCGGCTCTTGCAGCAATGCGGCGAAATCCGGCACTTCGTCGTCAAGCGCAACTGTATTTCGATCGACCAGCCGCAAATTTCCGACCCATGAATTGTCGGATATTGCAGTTTTGATTGGCCCGTCAGCGGTCAGTTCGCGATATAGAGCCGGGTAATCCATCCGTAGTACCTGCGCGAGACCGTTGCCGCCGCTTATCTGATTGTACCAGGAAGCGGGTGCAAGCAGGACGGCGGTGATCGCTCCAGCTGCGATCACAAAGAGCTGGGCGTTCCTGCCGCGCGGTGCGAGCCGTTCCATGTAGGCAGCCATTGCTAGCGGCAACATGGCCAGGATTGGGAGCAGCCAGCGGCTCTTGACTTCCGTCGCCCCGCTGGCCAGCACAAGTATTGCCACGATCGCTAGGCCGAACGCCAAGGTACGCCACAGTAGATATTCCTTGGCTGGGCCTTTGGGATGGTTTTCGGAGAAACGAAACCCGGCCACGGCGAAAGCCAACGCAGAAATGAGCGTCGGCATGACAGCGAAATTGAAAGTCCCCATGATGAACTTGACAGCGCCAATGGCCGCAGCCGCCATGAGCTCTTGTTGCGGGTCTATTCCGAACTTGTAGCCTCTCGCCAGTGATTCGGCAGAATGCATGAAGCTCCAATATGCCGTCGGCGTCAGCGCCAATGCCGCCACGGCAAGGCTGATTGCGAATTTCGGATGGAGGATCGTCCCACGGAATTCGCGCAGCGACAGCGCTGCCGCAACAAGTGCCGCCACCAGAAAGACGTCGTTGTATTTGGCGAGAATTGCTGCAGCCATGGCCAAGCCAAACACCGCATAGGCAATCGCGCTTCGCCGCTCAAGGAGGTAAACCATCGCGAGCAGGAGCAGTGCGCAGAAGCCGACGACGGCGACGGAGTGCGACAAGGCGCGTTGCGATTCCCAGGCAATTTGCGGGATGGTGAAAAGGCCGAACATGGCCGCCACGGCCGTCGTCTTCGTGTAGGCGAGCCGGCGCATGGCGGCAAACACGCAGCAAGCGGCGAGGAACAGCACGGAATATTTGACGATCTTCAAGGTGAAAACGCTGGTGCCAAGAATTTGCGCGGCTAGCCAATTGATCCACGTGTAGAGAGGCGGTTGCGAGCCGCCATATCCAGCCCAAAGGTGCGGAAGATAGATCAGTTGCTCTGCGTCATCGATGCCGACACCGGTTCCCGCCCAAAAGGTCAACACGGACAATGTGACCGTCTGGAACAGAAAATAAGCCGCGACCATCACGATCGCTGCGGGGAAGGGGCCGATCCTGCTTTCGGCAAGCCATTCGGCCCATCTCATGGGATACTTCAAGGGATTCTCGTTGCCCGTGCTGGCCCAGTTGCCGCCTGCTCCGCTAACATGAGAACCGCGCCCTGCACAATGTAGCAGCCCTGTCGTTACGTCCGCATCTTCTCGCCGCTGGGGTCGAAGGGCGCCTCGACACTGATGCGCGCCGGACGCCGGTGGCCGAGGATCTCGATCTCGAACAGTCCGGCACTTTCGTCCTCGGCGAGTGCCGCCGGCACATAGCCCTGCGCCATCGACTTCTGCACATAGTGCGCATAACCGCCCGAGGTGACCCAGCCGACCACGCGCCAGTCGCCGTCGACGATGCCGCGCACGGCGGAAGCGCCTTCGGCAGCCTTCGAGCCACGCACTTCCTTGCCCGCCATGTCGAAGCGCGGCGCGCCATAACCATGCGGCTTTTCCACCGTGCCATAGTCCTTGCCGACCTTGGCCCAGATCGGCTCGTCGCCCATGACATCGGCGTCGGCCGCATCGACGATGAAGGAAACACGGCGCAGTTTCGGCCCTTCCGCCTGTTCCTTGGCGGCGGCTTCGCGGCCGATGAAGTCGTTCTTCTCCAGCTTGATGAAGCGGTCCATCGCGCCTTCGAACGGGCCGTAGATCGGGCGCAGCTCGCGGTACCAGGTCGGGAAGTTCTTCTCCAGGCGCATGGAGAGCAAAGCGCGCATGCCGAAATCGACGAGGCCGAACTCCTCGCCGGCGTCCTTGATCGCCTTGTAGACCAGACGCTCATAGGCCGGCGCCATCCAGATTTCATAGCCGAGATCGCCGGTATAGGTGATGCGGTTGACCATGCAGGGCGCGCCGCCGACCGCCATTTCGCGGAAATCCATGAAGCGAAACGCCTTGGTCGAGATGTCGACATCGACCAGCTTCTGCAAGAGGTCACGCGACTTCGGCCCGGCGATGGAGAGACCCACCAGCGTCTGGTCGAAGCGGTGGATGCGCACCGAACCATCCTTCGGCAGGTGCTTTTCGAACCAGCGCATGTGGTATTTCTGCGCGGCGGACGAGCCCCAGATCATAAATCTGTCGTCGCCTGCCTTGGCGATGGTGAAGTCGCCGATCAGCTTGCCGAACTCGTTGATCATCGGCGTCAGCACGATGCGGCCGATCTTCGGCATGCGGTTGGTCATCAGCCGGTTGAGGAAATCCTCAGCCGCAGGTCCCGACACTTCGTATTTGGCGAAGTTGGCGATTTCGGTGACGCCGACGCGTTCGCGCGTGGCGCGCACTTCCTCGCCGATAGGACCGAAATCGTTTGAGCGGTGGAAGGAGACGACGTCCTTCGGCTCCTTGCCCTTCGGCGCGAACCACAGCGGGGTCTCCAGGCCCCAGCTATCGCCCATGACGGCGTTGTTGGCGAGCATCGTGTCATAGAGCGGCGTCGTCTGCGCCGGACGCGCAGCCGGCAGCTCTTCATTGGGGAAGCGGATGGAGAAGCGGCGCGAATAGTTTTCGCGCACCTTTGCGTTGGTGTAGCGCAGGCCGGCCCACTCGCCGAAGCGGGCGACATCCATGCCCCAGACGTCGAAGCCGGGATCGCCATGCACCATCCAGTTGGACAGCGCGAGGCCGACGCCGCCGCCCTGGCTGAAGCCGGCCATGACGGCGCAGGCGCACCAGAAATTGGTCAGACCCTGCACCGGCCCGACCAGCGGATTTCCGTCGAGCGCGAAGGTGAAGGGGCCGTTGATGATCTGCTTGATGCCGGCTTTCTCGATGCCGGGGAAATGCTTGAAGCCGATCTCCAGCGACGGCGCGATGCGGTCGAGGTCGGGCGGCAGCAGTTCATGGCCGAAATCCCACGGCGTGTTGACCGGCGACCATGGCTTGCAGGCCTTTTCATAGGTGCCGAGCAGGATGCCGTTGCGCTCTTGTCGGGTGTAGATCTCGCCCTTGAAGTCGAGCACGCCGATCATCTCGCGGCCGGTCGATTTGTTGAACTCTTCGACCTCGGGCATCGGCTCGGTGAGCAGGTACATGTGCTCCATGGCCAGCACCGGCAGTTCGACGCCGACCATGCGGCCGATCTCGCGCGCCCACAGGCCGCCGCAGTTGACGACATGCTCCGCGTGGACGGTGCCCTGTTCGGTGACGACGTTCCAGGTGCCGTCAACTTCCTGCGTCAGTTCGACGACGCGGTTGCGCAGCACGATCTCGGCGCCCAGCTTCTTGGCCGCTTTGGAGTAGGCGATCGTCGTGCCGGAGGGATCGAGATGGCCTTCGACCGGATCCCACATGGCGCCGACGAAATTGGTCTCGTCCATCAGCGGGAACATCGCCTTGGCTTCGGAGGGCGTGATCAGCTCGGTATCCATGCCGAGATAGCGGCCCTTGGCGTGGGCCAGGCGCAGAAAATCCATGCGCTCGGGCGTATCGGCCATCATCACGCCGCCGGTCAGATGCAGCGAGCAGGACTGGCCGGAGATTTCCTCGATCTCCTTGTAGAGCTGCACCGTATAGGCCTGCAGCTTGGCGACGTTTGGATCGCCGTTCAGCGTGTGGAAGCCGCCGGCTGCGTGCCAGGACGAGCCGGAGGTGAGCTCGGACCGCTCGATCAGCATGATGTCGGTCCAGCCGGCCTTGGCCAGGTGATAGAGCACCGAGCAGCCAACGACGCCGCCGCCAATGACAACCGCTTTTACATGAGATTTCATGAGAGATAGGTCCGTTTTTTAAGAGATTGAATCGAATGGGCGGGGCGTGAAAACAAAGCGGAATCGGCCGCAGCGACGTTCTCGGAACCTGCCATCAAGCGCGGCAAGGATGGTTTTGCAGACGGAAGTGCGATGGTTCAGGACGTCATGGTTCCAGAGACGCAGGATCGAATAGCCTTGCGCGCGCATGAAATCGTCACGGCGACGGTCATAGGAGCTGTCGGCGTGTTGATGGCCGTCGATTTCCACGACAAGCCATTTTTCGCGACAGGCGAAGTCTGCAAAGAAGGGTCCGATGGAAAACTGGCGGGTGAAGCGATAGCCCCCTAGCTTGTGCGCCTCCAATTCAAGCCACAGCAATGCTTCCGCCTGGTGGCCGCCTTGCCTCAGCGTTCGCGCGCGTTGAGTGGTGCCCATCTTGCGGCGACTGCGGGTTTCATGAGCGCCGTCCCCCACTCCATCGCCGCTTCGCGGCGCCACCTCTCCCCCCTCCGGAGGGAGAGGAAGGGAGCCAGCTGGAATCGCTTCGCGCCTTTCCTCTCCCCCGCCGATCGGGGGAGAGGTGTAGGGCGCAGCAAGACCCCCTGGGGGGGGCAGGTTAATAAACAAAAAAAATAAAAAAAAAGTACGCGCGCCGCCCAGCGAAATTCTATT
>NZ_JAMYNB010000023.1:0-74566 GCF_040318795.1 Mesorhizobium sp. M1004 | reverse complement strand
TCGCCGGCTGGGAGCGCGCCAACTGGTTCGCCCGCGAAGGGCAAGAGCGCGAATACCGCTATTCCTGGAAGCGGCAGAACTGGTTCGACAACCAGCGCGAGGAACACCTGGCGGTCCGCAACAAGGTCGGCCTGTTCGACATGACCTCGTTCGGCAAGATCCGTGTCGAGGGCCGCGATGCCTGCGCGTTCCTGCAAAGGCTCTGCGCCAACGACATGGATGTGGCGCCGGGCAAGATCGTCTACACTCAGATGCTCAACCAGCGCGGCGGCATCGAGAGCGATCTTACCGTGTCGCGGCTGTCGGACACGGCCTATTTCCTCGTCGTACCGGGCGCGACGTTGCAACGCGATCTCGCCTGGCTGCGGCGGCATGTCGGCGAGGAATTCGTTGTCATCACCGATGTGACGGCGGCAGAAAGCGTGCTCTGCCTGATGGGTCCGGATACGCGAAAGCTGATCCAGAAAGTCAGCCCCAACGATTTCTCCAACGACAACAATCCATTCGGCACCTTCCAGGAGATCGAGATCGGCATGGGCCTCGCCCGCGCCCACCGCGTCACCTATGTCGGCGAACTCGGCTGGGAGCTTTATGTCTCGACCGATCAGGCCGCCCACGTCTTCGAGGCTATAGAAGAAGCCGGCGCCGACGTCGGCCTGAAACTTTGCGGCCTGCATACGCTCGATTCCTGTCGCATCGAAAAGGCGTTTCGGCATTTCGGCCACGACATCACCGACGAGGACAATGTGCTGGAGGCCGGCCTCGGCTTTGCGGTCAAAACCGCCAAGGGCGAGTTCATCGGCCGCGATGCGGTGCTGAAGAAAAAAGAAGCCGGCCTGTCGCGCCGGCTGGTGCAGTTCCGGCTGAAGGACCCGCAGCCTCTGCTCTTCCACAACGAGGCGATCCTGCGCGACGGCAAGATCGTCGGCCCGATCACATCGGGGAATTACGGCCACCATCTCGGCGGCGCGATCGGACTGGGCTATGTGCCCTGCCAGGGCGAGAGCGAGGCGGATGTGCTGGCCTCGTCCTACGAGATAGAGATCGCCGGCGAGCGTTTTGCGGCGGAAGCATCGCTGAAGCCGATGTACGATCCCAAGGCGGAACGGACGAGGATGTAGCACCTTTTTACCCTCCCCCTTGTGGGGAGGGTCGGCTCGCAGTCGGAGCGAAGCGGCGATTGCGAGACGGGGTGGGGGTGCGCCCTACGAGACCCCCCACCCCGCTTCGCAAAAGCCGCCTTGCGGCATTTGCTGCGCGACCCTCCCCACAAGGGGGAGGGTGAAGAAGCTCAAAACCGCTCCAGCTTCGCCCGCACCTTCACCAGAAACGCCGCCCTCGTCCTTGGCGTCGAGGCGTCCATCAGGTAGTGCGCCAGGAAAAACGTCCGGCAGCGGCGGGCGCACAGCGCGCGCATACCGCGCAGCAAGGTCTTGCGGCCGGGCTGGCCGACGACGACGCTCCACCAGGTCGGCGCGCCGCAGGGGGTGATGACGCCGACCCTGGTGACATGTGTCATCAGCGACATGATGCGCCCCTTGCCCAGCTTGAAGGCGACATCGGTCGCCCAGACCCGGTCGAGCCAGCCCTTCAGCATGGCCGGCAGCCCGTACCACCAGGTCGGATAGATGAACAGGATCGCCTCAGCCCAGGCGAGATGCTCGAAATGCGGTTTTAGGGCCGGATCCTCCGGCGCCCGCTCATTGTAGGCGCGCCGCTCCTCGCTACCCATCACCGGGTCGAATTTTTCGGCATAGAGGTCGAGCAGCCGTACCTCCCAACCCCGCGCCTTCAGCACGTCGACGGCGGTATCTCTGATCGCGGCGCAAAAACTTTCGGGCACCGGATGGCAATAGACCACCAGCACGCGCATCAGAAGGTATCCATCCCGGCCGCGACCTTGGCCATGAAGGCTGCCCGCGTCTCGTCGGTCGACAGGTTCATCGAATAATGAGCGAGGTAGGACACCGAGGCGCCGGGCCTGATCGTCGCGCGCAGCATCCGCTTGACCAGCCGGCGCGGCGGATCGCCCATCAGCATGGCGCGGAACCGGCTGCCGCCATAGGTGGTGACGGCGGTCAGCTTGCGGATGTTGTGGAGCGAAGGCTGCGCCTTGCCGTCGACCAATTTGAACGACACGCCGGGCAGAAACACGCGGTCGAAAAAGCCTTTCAGGATAGCCGGAAAGCCGTAGTTCCAGACGGGATATGACAGCACCAGCGCCTCGGCCTTGAGCAGCCGCTCGACATAGGGCGCGGCCGGGTCCGCAGGGCTGCGTTGGTTGTGATAATCCAGCCTCTCCCCGCGCGTCAGCCTGGGGTCGAAATCCTCGGCATAGAGATCGCAATCGTCGACCTCATGGCCGGCCGCCGTCAGCCGCTCGACGATCGTGCGGTGCAGGCTGGCATTGAAGCTGGTCTCCACCGGGTGTGCGTAAAGGACGAGGACTTTCATGGGAAATTGCTGGGGTCGGCGCGAGGCACCCCCCTCTGCCCTGCCGGGCATCTCCCCCTCAAGGGGGGAGATCGGACTGCCGCATCGCTTTCACTAATTGTCAGCGTGTCAGATTGGCTGCGGCGTTCAGGCTGCCAATCTCCCCCCTTGCGGGGGGTGAGAAGTGGTCGGCGAGGCCGATGGGAAGCCAATTGCTTGGCTTTCCAAACAACGAACGCCCGAAGCGGCAGCGTAGGGCCTGTGCCGGCAGGACAGAGGGGGGTGCTCAAGCTCAAACCTCTGCTCATTCTGCTTTCTGCAAACCCTTGAACAAAAAAGTCCGGCCGGAGCGATAGTCGTAATCCGGATTTTCCCAGGCGATCATCTTGCCGGGATTGAGCAGGCCTTGCGGATCGGTCTCGCGCTTGAAGGCGAGCTGGATTTCATCCGTCTGCTTCATGCCGCCCTCTTCCAGCGTGTAGCGGTGCGGGTTGAAGATCGGGCAGCCATTCTCCTCATGCAGCCGGATGATTTCGTTGAGCCGCGCCTCGGTGGTGAATTTCACCAGCGGCAGGCCGAAGCAGGTGATGTTGCCGTCGAGGCGCACGAATTCGAGATGCGAAAAGACCTCGTTCGGAAACATCGCGTCCATCTTCTCCACCAGCGCCAGCTGGTTGGGAAACGGATAGAGCGATTGCAGATAGGTGATCGCGGGATCGACCCGCAGTGCCCTGAGCGTGGTGTGGTTCCACGCCAGCTCGAAGCCCGGCGGCAGGCCCTTCTTCTCTTCGTCCGTTGCCGTCGCGGCATTGAAGATGACCTCGCCGCCGGCGCGGCGGGTGAAGGCGAGGAATGCGTCTAGCCCATGCCGGGCAACCATGACGACGCAGATGCTTTGCCCGTCCCGGAAGAACTTCTGGTGTCGCTTGAAATAGAGCTGCGGCACCGGCGCGGCGATCGGCGTGATCAGCTTGGTCAGGATGCCGTCCTGGCGTGCCAGCGCGTTGCCGTAGCGGGCTGCCGGCATGAAAGCGTCGAAGCCGACGATCACGTCGATCCATTCATAGGCTGCAGTCAGCGGCATCTCGACCTCGGTGATGATGCCGTTGGTGCCATAGGCGTGCGTGACTTTGTGCAAATCCTCGCCGGTGAGTTCGAGCGCCTTCGGTTCGGTTTCCATGGTGACGACGCGCAGCCGCAGCACATTGCCGAAATCACGCAGACCGCCGAAATTGATCGAGCCGACGCCGCCCGAGCCGCCAGCGATGAAGCCGCCGATCGAGGCGGTGTTGTAGGTCGACGGCGACAGCCGCAGTTCCTGCCCGGAATGCGCGCGCGTCGCTCTGTCGATGTCGGCGAGGATCGCGCCCGGCCCGGTGACGACGCGGCCCGGCGCTATGGCCTTGATCTCGTTCATCTCGGCAAGGTTCAAAACCACGCCGCCCGATAGCGGCATCGCCTGACCGTAATTGCCGGTGCCGCTGCCGCGCGGCGTCACCGGAACGCCATGACGGTGGCAAGCGGCAAGCACGCGGATCAGTTCGGCCTCGTTCCTGGGCGTCACGATCAGGTCGCCGGTGACGTGGTCGAGCTGCTGCTTCAGCACCGGGCTGTACCAATAGAAGTCGCGGCTCTTCTGCTGGATGATGGCCGGATTGTCGTCGAGCTTTATCCCGTCGAGATCGCGTTTGAGCGCCGAAACATCCATCATTCCACCATCAGTCCGTCGAGCTCGGCGTAATCGGGCAATTGTCTGTCGATCGCTCGTCCCGCGCGCACGACGATGCGATCCGATTCGGGCCGCGAGAGCAATTCCGTCCAGCTCCGCCCTTTGAAGACGATGAAATCGGCGCTGCCACCGGCTGCCAGTGTCCCGACACCGTCGAGCCGCATCACCTTGGCCGGCGTCGCCGCCACCGTCTGCGGCCAGTCGCCGACCGGATGGTCGAAATGCAGGATGCGCGTCGCCATGCGGTAGACCTCCAGCATGTCGAGATCGCCATAGGCATAGAAAGGATCGCGGGTGTTGTCGGAGGCGACCGCGACCGCAATGCCCCTCGCCTTCATCTCGTGCAGCAAGGTCACGCCGCGCCAGCGTGGCGTGGTCTGGTCGGCGCGCCGGTCCTGCAGATAGAGATTGCACATCGGCAGCGACACCACGGCAAGTTTGGCCTTGGCGACCTTGTCCAGCGTGTCGAGCACGTCGAGGTCCGGCTGGCGCGCCAGCGAGCAGCAATGTCCCACCAGGATGTTGCCCTCAAAACCGTTCCAGAGTGCGGCCTCGGCAATCTTCTTCAGCGAGATCGCCGCGATATCGTCGGTCTCGTCGGCGTGGAAATCGAGATCGAGCCCGTGCTTGTTCGCCTCGGCGAACACCTTGTCGAGAAGCTCTTCGAGATCCGGCACCATATAGGTGACGACGCCGAGCACGCCCTTGGCCGCAGCCACACGCTTGGCCAGCCTCTCGAACCACTTTCTGTCGCGCACGCCTTCGATGCCGAGCAGGCAGGCTGCCTGCAATTCGATGCGGCCGCGCCATTTCTCCCGCATCGCCTCGAACACCGGCCAGGAGATTTCCTCCTGTGGCGGCACGCTGTCGAGATGAGTGCGCAAGGCCTTGGTGCCGTGCGCGTAGGCCGAGCGCAAAGAGAAATCCATGCGCCGCGCCACGTCCTCGGCGCTCCAGCGCGCTGCACGGTCGGCGCTGGTGGCATTGAGCGCGCCCATGAAACTGCCGTCGGGATTGGGTTTGCGCGGCCAGATATGGCCCTTGTCGATGTGGGTGTGGCAATCGACGAAGCACGGCAGGATGATGCGGCCGGCAAGGTCGATGGCGGTGGCTGGCGCTTTTGATTTCTTGTGCGCGGCGATGCTGGAGAGCTTACCGTCGGCGACGGCGATGTCGGCCAGCGCGAAGCCGTCAGTATCGTAAGTGGTGGCAAGACCTGATGTCAGCGACCGGTGAAGGCGGACGTTGGTGAGATGGTACGAGCCAGAGGTCGGTATCAAGGACCGCCCCCCTCTGCCCTGCCGGGCATCTCCCCCTCAAGGGGGGAGATTGGCAGCTTTGCCGGCAGCACCCGTCTTCCAACGTCGATAATTGGCGAAATCCCGGATGACGTCCAATCTCCACTCTTGAGGGGGAGATGGCCGGCAGGCCAGAGGGGGGTGCTTCGCGCCAACGTCTCGCTCACCTCGTCACCCTACCGCTCCTGCTTCAGCGCGCTCTCGTGCCAGCGGCGCAGGATGAGATGCGACACCAGCGACAGCACCAGGAAGATCAATATGCCGGTGAGCGAGATCAGGATCAGCGCCGCGAAAAGCCTTGGCGCGTTGAGGCGGTAGCCGGCCTCGATGATGCGCGAGGCGAGCCCTGAGGATTGTCCCTGCGCGCCGGCGACGAACTCGGCCACCACGGCGCCGATCAGCGACAGACCGCCGGCGATCTTCAAGCCTCCTAGAAAATACGGCATGGCCGCCGGCAGTCTGAGATAGCGCAATTGCTGCCAGCGCGTCGCGCCGTTGAGCTTGAACATGTCGCGAAGATTGCGGTCGACCGAATTGAGGCCGAGCGTGGTGTTGGACAGGATCGGGAAGAACGCGACGATCCAGGCGCAAAGCAAAAGCTTCACCGTCTGGTTGTCCACATAGATGTTGATGAGCGGGAAGACCGCCACGATCGGTGTTACCTGCAGCACGATGGCGAAGGGAAAGAACGACATCTCCACCCATTTCGATTGCGCAAACAGCACCGCCAGTCCGACGCCGCCGACGACCGCGAGCAGCAGGCTGAGAAAGGTTATGCGCAACGTGACCAGCAGCGCGGAGAACAGGAGCCCGGCATCGCTATAGAGCGTCCACAGCACCACGCCGGGGCGCGGCAGAATATATTGCGGGATCGCGTTCCACACGCAAATGCGGTCCCACAGCCAGATCGCCAGGATCATGATCGCCAAAGGCAAGACCCACCGGCCGATCCGCTCCAGCCGCTCCTGGCGTACGCGGCCCGCCTCTTCCGCGTCGAGCGTTGCGGCATTCTGGTCAATGGCCGTCATGGTGCGGTCCGGCTGATGTGTTGATGGCGTTGACCAGGATGTCCGAGGCCTGGCGGCAGAGCGCGGCATAATCGGGCGAAGTGCGGAAAACCTCGTCTCGCGGATAGGAGGCGTCGATGGCAAGCTCGGCATGGACGCGGCCCGGCCGCGCCGCCATGACGACGACGCGGTTGGACAGGAACACGCTTTCGAAGACGCTGTGGGTGACGAAGACGACGGTGAAGCGCTCGTCCTGCCACAGCTCCAGAAGGTCGTTGTTGAGCTTGAAGCGGGTGATCTCGTCGAGTGCGGCGAACGGCTCGTCCATCAGCAGAATGCGCGGCTTCGTCACCATGGCGCGTGCGATCGAGACGCGCATCTTCATCCCGCCGGAAAGCTCGCGCGGCACGGCGTTCTCGAAGCCGGTCAGGTGCACCCGCTCCAGCATCTCCGTCACCGCCGGCGCCGCCTTGGCGCGCGACACGCCTTTCAGCCTGAGCGGCAGCCAGACATTGTCGAATACATTGGCCCAGGGCAGCAGCGTCGGTTCTTGGAAGACGAAGCCGATATTGGCGCGGTCGATCGAACCGCCCCAGTCGAGCTGACCGGATGTCGGCGTCGACAGGCCCGCGATCAGCCTCAACGCCGTTGACTTGCCGCAGCCGGACGGCCCGAGAAGGCTGACAAAATCGCCCTCGCGGATGGCGAGATCGACGTCGCTCAATGCAGTCACGCCATTGGAAAACACCTTGCCGACATGGCGCAGCGTCAGCAGCATCGGGCCTTCACCCGATGCCGTCATGGGCGCCTGCGCCATCTTTTCCAGCTTCACGACTACTTCTTCAGCTCGATCCCGACACCTTTGTTGATGAAGGCCAGCGTGAAGCCCTTCTTGATATCGATGCCCTCGGGCGTGACCTTGGCCTTGACCATCTTGTCATAGAAGCTCTTGATCCGGTCTTCGTTCATGGCGCCGATGCCGAGCTTTTCGGTGTCGCCGGAATCGGCCAGGCCGAACTTCTTCATCTGCTCGATCGAGAAGGCAATCTGCTCGTCGCTCATGTCGGGGTTGTCTTTCTTGATCATCTCGTTGGCGGCCTTGTTGTCGCCGTAGAGGTAGTTGTACCAGCCCTTGGCCGAGCCATCGACGAAGCACTGGACCACCTCCGGCCGCTTGTCGATCGTGTCCTGCATCACCTCGATCGTCGTCGAATAGGTGTCCCAGCCATAGTCGGCGAGCAGGAACTGGTTGGGCACGAAGCCGCCTTCCTTCTTGACCGCAAAAGGCTCCGAGGTGACGTAACCCTGCTGGATCGACTTCTTGTTGGCCAGGAATGGAGCGGTGTTGTAGGTGTACGGCACGCGCTTGGCGGCATCGAAACCGAGTTCGATGACCATCCACTGGAAGAAGGTCTGGACGCCCTCGTCGCCGAGAATGTACTGGTCGGCGTTCTTCAAATCCTCCCACTTGTCCAGCCCCTGCCCCGGGTGGGACATGATGACTTGAGGGTCCTTCTGGAAATCGGCTGCGACGACGCGCATCGGGATGCCCTGCTGGACGGCGTCGAAGGCCGACAGCAGATTGCCGCCCATGTAGAAATCGAGCTTGCCGGCCAGCAGCAGCGGCCGCCCGCTGACCTGCGGACCTCCCTGCGAAATCGTCACGTCGAGGCCACATGCAGCGTAGGTGCCGTCGGCGACGGCCTGGTAGTAGCCGCCATGCTCGGGCTCGGCCAGCCAGTTGGTGCCGAAGGTGACCTTCTCGTTTGCTGCCGCGCCGAACGTGCCGGCTCCAAGCAGCGCGACCGCAAGCGCTGAAATCTTCTGTTTTCCGTACATCGACACCACCCTTTGTTGGCTCCGGAGCGTCACGCGCCGGGCTCGACACCATTGATCCAAGAAGCAAGACACATGCCACCGCCCGGGCCGCCTGCTTGCGCGGCAGTCACTGCCAACACCGGACGGGTCATGCTGTGCGGGAGGCATCGTGCCTATTTTTTGGACGCCTGTCCACAATCGCCCTCGTGCCATGCACCACATCTTGAACGTACTATCGGTCACGTCTTAGGCTGGTCTCGCAGACAGGAGATTGCCATGTTCAGATACCTCGCGCCGAAGTCGATCAAGCCGCCTTTCGCCCGCTATAGCCACGGCGTCGAGGTGCCGCCAGGCAAGCGGCTGGTTCTGTGCTCCGGTCAGGTCGCCATCACGGCGGACGACCAGATCCCCGAGGATGCCGGCGCGCAGGCCGAGCTCTGCTTTCAAAACATAGCGGCGATTCTGGCTGAAGCCGGGCTGGGGCTAGGCGACATCGTGCGCATAAACGCCTACGTCACCGACCGCGCCTTTCTGCGGCCCTATATGGACGTCCGCGACCGCTTGTTTGCCAGCCCCGCGCCCGCCTCGACGCTGATGATCGTGTCAGGCTTTGCGCGGCCGGAGTTCAAGGTCGAGGTCGAGGCGATTGCGGCTGGGTGATCGACAGGCGACGTTTGGCGCGCTAGGTCTCCCTCACAGTCAAGAGGCATGACATGACCGTTGCAAACAGACGCGTTTGGTGGGGCGACTACCGGACCACCGAATACGCCGCGATCGATCCGGAGGCGACGATTGCCGTGCTGCCGGTGGCGGCGATCGAGCAGCACGGCCCGCATCTGCCTGTATCAACCGATACCTCGATCATGAACGGCATGCTGGAGACGGTCATCGCCCGCCTGCCCGGCGATCTCGACATCCGCATCCTGCCGGTCCAAACGGTCGGCAAGTCGAACGAGCATCTGCAGGCGCCGGGCACGCTCACCCTGCCGGCGGCCACCCTGGTCGATGCCTGGACCGAGCTTGGCCTGTCCGTTGCCCGCGCAGGCGTAAGGAAACTGATCGTCGTCAACTCGCATGGCGGCAATGAAGAGATCATGGGCATCGTCACGCGCGAGCTGCGCGTGCGTGAGAGGATGCTGGCGGTGAAGACCAGCTGGCAGCGCTTCGGCCGCCCCGCCGGCATGTACACCGAGCTGGAAGACCGCCATGGCATCCATGGCGGCGACGTCGAGACCTCGTTGATGCTGCATTTTCGCCCGGAGTTAGTCGACATGGCCAAGGCCGACAATTTCGCCTCCAAGGTCGCCCGCGCCGAAACCGAATTTGCGCTGCTGCGCCACACCGGAACGCACGCTTTCGCCTGGATCGCTGGGGATCTCAACCCCAACGGCGTGGTCGGCGATGCCAGCATTGCCACGGCCGAGAAAGGCCGACTGACGGCGGAGCATCAGGCCGACGGCTTCATCACCCTGTTGAAGGATGTGCGCAAGGCGAAGCTTGCCGACTGGCTGGCATAGCGGGCCGCCTTAGCCGTCGATCTTCAACACGAAAGGCGTACCCTCAAAAGCATCGGCGCCGCGTCCGATCGCCTCGATCGCTTCGATCATGCGGCCTTGTCGTGAGAGAAGAGCATCCGCGACGGCGATCAACCGTGGATTGGGTGTCGCCGAGGGCGAAAGCTTCCGCAATGTCTGCGCAAGTTCGACTTCGTCGCGCTTCGGGGCGAGCGCCGCCGCAATGATATAGGCCGAGGCGGTCGAGCGGCTGATGCCGGCATAGCAATGGACGACCATGGGTTTGGCGCGGTCCCATTTCCGGGCGAAATCGAGCAGATTGCGCACATGGCCTTCGCCGGGCATGGTCATGCCGTCCTGCGCCACCGCGATGTCGTGCATGACCAGATGCAGGTGGTTTTCCCTCGCGATTGAGGCCGGCCGCGCCACCTCGGTGCCGGCAGCGAGCAGCGACAGCACGCGCTCGGCGCCGCTTTTGGCCACCGTCTCCTCAAGCTTTGCCAGCGAACAGATATGGATCATGGCGCGATCTCCTTCGACCCATCGTCGCGCCGTGCGTGCCAGTCGGCAAGCGCCGATTCGAGCCGCTGCCATTCCTCCTGACTTCCAGGCAGCCCCGCGCGGAGCACCTGGGGACGCTCGGAAAAATGCCTGAGCAATATGCCGCGCTCACCGAGCGTCGAAAACAGCCCCGGTGCATCGGCAAGCCGGAGATAGCGAAACAGCGTCGTGCCGCCGGCGACAGCAACGCCAAAGCGCGAAAGCAGCGCATCGAGCCGCGCCGCATCCTGCGCCAGCCGCCGCCGCATGTCGGCCTGCCAGCCGCTGTCGGCAAGCGCGCGGATGCCGTATTCGAGCGCTGGGCCGGCGACCGCCCAAGGGCCGAATTGCGTTTCAAGCCTTTCGACCGTCACCGCATCGGAAAGTGCGAAGCCGAGCCGCAGGCCGGCGAGACCGAAGAACTTGCCAAACGAGCGCAGCACGACGATGCCGCCCCGCCCGACATCGCCGGCAAGGCTTTCCGCGTGCGGGCCGACATCCATGAAGGCCTCGTCGACGACCAGCAGCCCGCCCTTGGCGCGCAATGTCTCGGCAAGCCGAAGCAGCCTTTCCCGCGACACGACGCGCCCGTCGGGATTGTTGGGATTGACGACGATGGCAAGGTCGGCCCCGGCAAGCGCCTCGACATCGTCAGTCTCCACCACCGCATGGCCGGCAATCGCGGCCGCCCTGGCATGCTCGGCATAGGTCGGTCCCAACACCAGCGCGCGGGCGGGGCTCACCAGCGAGGCGACGCGCGGCAGCAAGATCTGCGTGCCCGGGGCTACCGCCACATTCTCGGCCGAAGGTGCGCCATAGGCGCCTGCCGCGATCCTGGCCAGCTCACGCAGGCGCGTGGCCTCCGGCAATCGTGACAGGGCGGTGGCGGGCAGCTCGAAAAGCGGGTAGGAGTGCGGATTGATACCTGTCGAAAGATCGACGAAAGGCTGTGGCGCGTGAGGGAAGAGCGCGCTCGCCCGGCCAAGGGATCCACCGTGATCCACCGCAGCAATCGCTCCATCAGAAAGCTTCATGTCGGTCCTGATCGCTTTCCTGTCGCTGGCCATCGAACGCATCCTGGGGTACCCGGACTGGCTGTTCCGTGCCGCCGGCCATCCCGTCACCTGGTTCGGCAGGCTGATAGCCTTTCTCGACCTCAGGCTCAACCGCGCCACTGATTCCGACGCATTGCGTCGCCGCCGGGGCGTGCACGCCCTGCTGGTCATTGTGCTGGCGCCGGCGGCGATTGCCTTCATTGTGCAAATCCTGCTCTGGCAGCTCTTTCCCGCCGGCATGATCATCACCGCCATCCTGGCGTCGTCGCTGCTGTCGCAAAAGAGCCTCACCGAGCATGTCGAAGCGGTGGCCGACGCGCTCGATACCGGCGGGCTGGCGCTCGGCCGCATTGCGGTTGCGCGCATTGTCGGCCGCGATCCCGAAAAGCTCGACCATGCCGGCGTCAGCCGCGCCGCGATCGAAAGCCTGGCCGAGAATTTCTCCGACGGCATTGTCGCGCCCGCCTTCTGGACCGGCGTCTGCGGGCTGGCCGGCGGCGTCGCCTACAAGGCCGCCAACACCGCCGATTCGATGATCGGCCACCGCACCCCGCGCCACGAGGCTTTTGGCCGCGCGGCAGCACTTTTCGACGACTGGATCAACCTGCCGGCCTCGCGGCTGACGGCACTGCTGATCATTGCCGCTGCCTTTCTTGTTGACGGCGCCGATCCCCGCAATGCTTGGGAAGCGGTACGGCGCGACGCGAAAAAACACCGTTCGCCCAATGCCGGCTGGCCGGAAGCGGCGATGGCGGGTGCGCTTGGCCTGGCGCTCGCCGGCCCGCGTACCTACGGCGGCGTTGTCGTCGAGGATGCGTTCATGGGCGAAGGCGGCCGCCGCGAGGCGGAGAGCCTGGACATCAGGCGGGCGCTGAAGCTTTACCACGTCGCGGATTATCTGCTGATTGGGCTGTTCGGATTGCTGTCGGCGGTCGTCATCTATCTGGAAATCTTGGTCTCGCAGTAAAGAAGCCGCCTGACTCACCAAGAGACACGGACTTCCTTCGCGTTTGGATCCACAGCTTCGCCAAATCTTTTGATCGCGTAGCCGCCAGCGGCCACAGCCGAGGATTTCAGCACAGGCTCAATCACAAGGAAAAGCTTCTCGGCGTCTGGCCCGTACAGATAGAGGGTGCATTTGCCCCCACCAAACTCGTCACCATCAAATTCGCCGACATGCGCATTTGAAACAGCTTTTTCCAACCGATCCTCCAGAACTTGGACCGATTGCCGCTCTTCCGGCGCCCCGACCTGACCGCCGCTCAGAAGAAGGTAGACAATCACGGCTTGTTCCAACGGTGATCTCCCGAAGTTAGACCTTCAAAACTCAATCCCCTGCTGTGCCTTCACGCCGGCCGAAAAATGATGCTTGGTCACGCCCATCTCCGTCACCAGATCCGCCGCCTCGACCAGCGCCGGCTTGGCGTTGCGGCCGGTGATGACGACATGCAGACCTTCGCGCCGCGCTTTCAGCGCCGCCACCACTCGGTCGAGATCGAGATAGTCGTAGCGTAGCGCGATGTTCAGTTCGTCCAGCACGACGAGGCTGATCGAGGGATCGGCGATCAGTTCCAGCGCCTTGGCCCAGGCGGCTTCGGCCGCCTTAATGTCGCGCTTCAGATCCTGCGTCTCCCAGGTGAAACCCTCGCCCATCGTGTGCCAGACGACGCGGTCGCCAAACGCCGCGAAGGCATCCTTCTCGCCGGTGTGCCATTTGCCCTTGATGAACTGGACGATTCCGACGCGCTTGCCATAGCCGAGCATGCGCAGCGCCAGCCCGAAGGCAGCCGTGGTCTTGCCCTTGCCGGGTCCGGTGTTGACGATCAGCAGCCCCTTCTCGACCGTCTTTTCCGCGACCTCGGCGTCCTGCACCGCCTTGCGCTTGGCCATCTTGGCGCGATGGCGCTCTTCGTCTTTTGCGTCGATGTCAGTCATTATTTCACCTTGAGCGGCAGCCCCGCCACCATCAGAAGCACCATATCAGCTACCACCGCGATCTGCTGGTTGAGCCGGCCGGCGGCATCGCGGAACCGGCGTGCCAGCGCATTGTCGGGCACAATGCCTTGTCCGACTTCGTTGGAGACCACGAACCACGGTCCGCGCGGCCGCGAAAGCACATCGGCCAGCCGCCGGCACTCCCCCTCCAGATCATGATCGGCCAGCATATGATTGGTCAGCCACAGCGTCAGGCAGTCGACAAGCACCGGCTGGTTGTCCGGCAAAGCTTCGAGCGCGCCTGCAAGATCAAGCGGGGCATCGATGGTCGCCCATCCCTCGCCGCGGCGCGAGCGGTGCTGCGCGATGCGCTCGCGCATTTCGCCGTCATAGGCTTGCGCGGTGGCGATATAGGCCCATGGCGGCGGCAACGCCGTCGCCAAAGTTTCGGCATGCGCGCTCTTGCCGGAGCGCGCACCGCCGATGATGAAGGTCAAACTGCGATCAGGCAAAGCTGTCGCGCAGGCTGGTCGCGGTGCCGGTGAAGCGCGAGTGCACTATGCCGACAACTGCGCCGAGCACCAGCCAGAACACCAGATTGGTCAGCGTCACCGCCACCACGAACTGATGATGCAGGCCCTCCGGGATCGGCGTTACGAAACTGTCAGGCTGCGGCGCGCCGACAATATGCGGGGCGACGATCAGGAGGACGGCGAGCACGGTCAGGGGCGCCGACGTGCGGAAGGTAATAAGGGCAAGGCCGATCGCGGTTGCCATCACCGTTGCCCACCACCAGATCTGGCGCTGTATGAGATCGGCCGCCGGCATTGCCGGCAGTTCCGGCGGCAGGCCGAGTCCCGGCGCCAGCGTGAACACGGCAAAGCCCGCCAGACCCCAGAACACGCCCTGGCGCCAGCTGCCGATGCCGCCGGCGAACTCGGAAACCGCCACCAGGACCAGCGCGAAGCCGATGCCGGTGACGATATTGGCGACGACACTGAAGGCGAAACGCTCGAAGCCGTCGGCCGGCGCCCAGCCTTCGTCCTCCGCCGGCGCGGCTGCTTCAGCCGGTGCTGCGCTGCTCACCGCATTTTCCGCCGGCGCGGCGGTGCTCATGGCATCGGTGTCCGCAGCGTTGGCGGCGGGCGCCGCGGCATGCTGATGCTCATGGCCGCCACCAGCCTTTTCGTAGACCTCCGCCTTGAGGATCAGCGGCACGGTGGCGTAGGCCTGCATGCAGGCGAGAGCGACACCGGCCACGAGCCCTGCGATCGCCGCGATGAACACGACGTTGCGAAACAGGTTCATGATGTCAGATCCTCGTCAGTGGCAGGGAAACGCCATCGAATGGCGATAGTCGTGCGCCGCATTGTGGACCGCATCGATGTGCGAGAAACCGACAACGCCGACGACGAAAATGCCCAGAAACGCGCTAAGCACGAGCTGCATGAAGCGCGACTGCGAGGAGACGGAAGCGCCGAGGGAGACGGAAGCGGTATTCATATCTTGTCCTTTCGCCCTCCACCCGAGGGCATCGAAGTCAGTTCCCTGTCGCCGGCAGGTCTCCTGGCTCGCGGATCAGCGCCCTTCCCCACCTTCCCGAAGAAAAAATCCCCAGTGGCTTGGAGAGGACTACCGCACACAGTTGCGGGGGCAGCCACGGCATTGGGCAACAAGTCAGCCCTCACCGCATTCCCTCTTGGTCCCTAACGGAACCGACGACATGCATGACTATAGGCTGAAACGGTCGCATCCGGCAAACCAAATTCCGCCGGCCAACAGCGCGAATGCGCCATGCGGCGTTACGGCTTCAACGCGGTGATCCGCTCGGCAACCAGCCGCTGCAGCCGCCACAGATGGCGATCGTGAATGCCGCGCTCTTCAAGGTTTTTCACCGTGTTGTAGAGATAGTCGGCGCCCGACCCCCAGTGCCCGCAGGACGTTGCCAGCCTTTCGACGACCTTGCCCTCGTCGAGCGGTCCTGAATAGGTCAGGCCGTTGCGGTTGATGACGAAGGCCAATGCCCTGAGCGGTCCGGCCTCGCTTGCAAGCTTGAGCATGCGCGGCCGGTAGCTTGTCGGCTTCAGCGTGACTTCGCGCCGGAAAAGCCGGCCCAACTGCTCGCGCCGGTTATTGTCGGTCAGCCGAAAGGCGACGCCCTTGCATTGTCCGCCACGGTCCAGCGCCATCATCAGGCCGGGGCTGTCCTTGGTGCCGCGCCAGCGCGTCATGTTCATGCAAAAGGACCGATGCCAGCCGCGCGCCAGCGCAACGCGGTCCTCGACATAATCTATTTCCGGTTTCCAGATCAGCGATCCATAGCCGAACAGCCATAGCGGTTCGCTGTCCGGGAGTTCGACCTGCAATTCATCCAGCAGCGCGTCATAGTCGGCTTCATCGAGATGCATCGCGTCCGGATCCGGCCCGGGGTCCCTGATCTCGCGCCAGCAGCGCGCGACCAGCTCCGGCGTAAGCGACATCTGTCGTGCGGCCACGTCCGAATCCCCCCAATTTCCGAATGTCCCATGTCCACGACATGATTATGCGCCGCGCCTGCAACCGGCAATGCGGCACTCTGATTGACAAACGATTTGCCGGGGTGTCGGCTGACGCTTCATAGGAAGCCAGCCATGCATCCCAACCCGAGCGAGCGCGACCCCTATAACGGCCTGAGCCGGGCCGAACCGACGCTACCGTCATCGGCCTATTGGGATAGCGAGGCTTACCAGCGCGATCTCGAGGCCATCTGGTACAAAAGCTGGCTGCTCGTCTGCCGCGAGGCCGATCTTGCCCAGCCTTTGGCATTCAGGACATTCCGCGTCGGCACGCAGGAAATCGTCGTGCTGCGCGACACCGGCGAGTTGCGCGCCTTCCACAACACCTGCCGGCATCGCGGCTCGCAGCTTTGCCAGGAAAGCGAGGGCCGGCTGAAAGCGCGGCTCATCACTTGCCCCTACCACGCCTGGTCCTACTCGCTGCGCGGCGATCTCGTGCGCGTTCCCTCGAAATCGCTGCCAGATGGTTTCGACAAGGCCGATCATCCGCTCTACCGGGTGGCGCTGTCGGTGTGGCGCGGTTTTGTCTTTGTGAACCTTCAGCAGGCTGCGGCCGGCGCCGCCGGGACCTCCTTCGATCCCGCATCCGGCGACCTCGCCAACTGGCCGCTGGAAACGCTGGTATCAGGCCATGTCCTGCGCAAGGTGATGAACTGCAACTGGAAGATCTTCTGGGAGAACTTCAACGAGTGCCTGCATTGCCCAGGCGTCCACAAGGACCTGTCTCGGCTGGTGCCGATATACGGCCGCGGCCTGATGAGCCGGCACGACGACCCCGACTGGGTCCGCCATGCCGACAATGACGCACCGGAGTTTTCGGGTGGCCTGCGCGCCGGCGCCGAGACCTGGTCGCGCGACGGACATGCCCATGGCCCGGTCTTCCCGGGCCTGACGCCGGCCGAGCGTGCGGCCGGACAGACCTATGCCACCAGCCTGCCCTCGATGTTCATCGTCGGCCATGTCGATTATGTCAGGACGGTGCGACTGATGCCGCTCGGTCCCGAACAGACCGAACTCACCGCCGAGTGGCTGTTCGCGCCCGAGGCGCTGGCTGAGACGGACATCGACAATGTCGTCGCCTTCGGCACCCAGGTGCTGGAGGAGGATGCCGCGATCTGCGAGATCAATCAGAAAGGCCTGCGCTCGATGCGCCACCAGGCCGGCGTGCTAATGCCGGAGGAGTACGATCTGCACCGCTTCCACAACTGGGTGCGCGAGCGGCATGCAGCGCTTGAGGCAACCGCCTGATCGGCGACTAAAGCGACTTCGGCAGATAGCGCCAGGAGATAAAGCCGCAAACCGCGGCCAGAATGCCCAGCGTCACGAACACCGAGCCGAGGCCGAAAAACGCCAGCACCACCGAATAGACCAGCGGCGGCGTCAGCTCGGAAAAGTCGAGATAGGTGCGGTAGACCGCGGCCATCTGCGCCCGCTCATAGGACCGCACCGAGCGCATGAAGGCGGTCGAGCCCAGTGCATCGAGCGCGATGGTGAAGAAGGCGCCGCAGAGCAGGAAAAAGCCCGTAAGCAGCGGCGCGGTAGTGCCGACCGCGCCCGCCGCAAGCAGCGTCGCCGACATCGCGAAATAGGCGAAGGTCATGGTGCGCCGGCCGCCGAAGCGTTTTCCCGCTTTGCCCCAGAAGATCGCCATGAACAACAGCGCATTGCCGGCCGAAACCAGCAGGCCGCCGGCAAGCTTGCCCTCGCCGGTAATCACCATGAACAGCGGCCCGTAGACGAAGAACGTCGTCCAGAAGCAGGAGCGGCCGAAGGCGATCAGCCAGGCCAGCCTGAGCCTGGGTTGTGCTACGAAGCGGCCGATATTGGCCAGCGGATTGGCCGGCCGTGTCTTGCCCGGCCGGATCGACCGGTTGTCGCCCAGCCTGTAGGTCCAGAACAGCGCCAGCAAGGCCAACGCAAACACCGCGACCGCGCCATGCGCGGCATAGATGCCGTACCGTGTGTAGAGGAAGATGCCGAGTGTCGGCCCGCCGGTCCAGGCCAGCATCGACCACGCCATGCGCAGCGATTCGGCCTGCATGAAATCGGTCTTGCGGATGTGGTCCATGATGTAGAGGTTGAGCGTGATCGACAGGGCGCTCGCCCCCATCACGCGGCACAGCATGCCTGCCAGTTGCCCGGCAAGCGTGTGGGTGACGAAGAACAGCGAGCCCATCGCCAGCAGGCAGGCGCCGGCGGTATAGACCCAGCGCCGGTCAAACCTGCGGATCAGCATCGGCATGAACAAGGTCACCGACAGGCCGAGCAGCGCCACGATGGTGTAGAGGATCGAGACGATCTGCTCGTTGTGCAGAATCTCATAAGCCTGGATCGGGATGACGCTCGACACCGTGGCACGGGCGAAGGATTCGACCGCATAGAGCGAGGCAAAGGTGCGCGCATCCGCCGGACGCAGGGCTGGCAGCCAGATCGGATGGCGCACATGGGTGGACATTTGATCCCCAAATCAGACTCGCAGCCCAAATCTGCGCTGGCGCTTCCTCCGCCGGTAACAGGAAACCGACCCCTTCCCGGCAAAAAGCGAATTCGGCCAAAGGCTTTCCGGCTCTGGCCTAAAGCGCCGCGCGATGCAGCCGCACGGCGCGACCCGGAGCGTAGAGGGCGGCCTTCTTTTGTCCGGTGCAACCGTGATAGTCGTCTTTGGGGCTGAATCAGATCGCGAGACCATGAGCATCCATACCGCACCCCCTGGAGATCAACTGAAGCGAGATCAACCGAAGCGCATCGTCGCCATCGATGTCGTACGCGGCATCGCGCTGATCGCCATGGCGAGCTACCACTTCACCTGGGATCTCGAAAATTTCCACTACACCGATCCCGGCCTCACCGCCGTCGGCTGGTGGAAGATCTATGCGCGCTGCATCGCCTCGACCTTCCTGTTCCTGGTCGGCGTCAGCCTGTTTCTCGCGCATGGCAGGCAGATCCGCTGGACCGGCTTCTGGAAACGTTTTGCCATGGTCGCCGTCGCGGCCGCCGCCATATCGGCGGTCACGTACTTCATCACGCCGGACAGCTTCATCTTCTTCGGCATCCTGCATCAGATCGCGCTGGCCAGCCTGCTCGGCCTTTTGTTCTTGCGGCTGCCGTCCTTGCTGGCGCTTGTCGTGGCGGCGGTGGTGATCGCCGGGCCGATCTATTTCCGATCCGAAGCCTTCGATCATCCGGCGCTGTGGTGGGTCGGCCTGTCGGCGATCAACCCGCGCTCCAACGATTACGTGCCGCTGTTTCCCTGGTTCGGCGCCGTGCTTCTCGGCATCGCCGCGGCAAAGTTTGCGTCCACCACCGGCCTGCTGGCGCGGCTGGCCACGCTGGGATCAGGAAGCTGGACCAGGCCGCTCACCTTCATCGGCCGCCACAGCCTGGCTTTCTATCTGATCCACCAGCCGCTGCTGTTCGGCTGCGTCTGGCTGTTCTCGCAGATCGCGCCGGCGCCGGTCGAGACACGGGAAGTAGTCTTCCTCAAGGAATGCCAGGTATCCTGCGAACAGCAGCGCGACACGGAGTTCTGCACCAGCTATTGTGTGTGCATGCTGGACACGCTGCAAAGCGAAGCGGCATTCGACCGGCTCTACAATGGTGACCAGACCCCGGAGTTCAAAGCGCATCTCGGTGAACTCGCCGGCATCTGCACCGCAAGGACGGAGGAGAGTCCGATGACGCAGGGAGGGCAACAATGACCGACAAGCTCACAAAACCCGGGCTGGCAAAACCCGATCTACCGAGACCACGGCTGATCCCATGGCCGCCGCTGATCTACATCGCCGCCATCGCCATCAGCATCGTGCTCGGCCTGTTCTATCCCCTGCCCTGGATCGGCGACCTCTTGGGCGACCTTTTGTTTGCCGCCGGCTTTGTGGTGCTGTTTGCCGTCGCAGCCCTCTGGTTCACCGCTATCCGCGCCATGATCCGGGCCAAAACGACGATGAACCCCAATGGCGTGCCGGAGCATCTGGTGACGTCTGGCCCGTTCGGCGTCACGCGCAACCCGATGTATCTGGCCAACACGCTGCTTTTGATCGGCGTCGCCTTCGTCTCGGGGATCGTATGGTTCCTGCCGCTGGCCCTGATCGCGGCTTTTGCAACGCAGAAGGTCGCCATCGAGAGCGAGGAGAAGGTGCTGTTCGCCAAATTCGGCAAGAAGTACCGCGACTATGCGAAGCGGGTCGGGCGCTGGATCTGAGGCGACGTGGCAGGGGTGTATACCTTGGCGATTAGCTGGCGCATCCGTCTCTTCGTCATCCACGGGCGGAGCAAGGAGCGTAGCGACGCAGCACAGACCCGAGGATCCATGCCGCGACTCCAGAGCGTTGCTATGGTCCAGAATTCGCTACCGCTGCACTCCACGACCGATGTCACGGAATGGATTCTAGGGTCTCCGCGACGGAGCTTCGCTCCTGCTTCGCCCTAGAATGCCGAAGTGGGAAGGGCTCCGGCTAATCGCGAACGTTTGCGACGGGCGCGCAAACGCTCGGGGGTCCGCTCAGGTATTAACCCCCAGCTCCACCAGCCGCTCGACGCATGACTCCTCAGCCTGGTCGAGCTCCGCCAGCGTCTCCTCGAGATCGCGGCGCTTCTGGCGCAAATCCTCGCGCTTCTCCTCGATGCGCTTGATCATCAGCTTGAGTTGACCGACCTCGCCGGGCGGTTCCTTGTACATCTGGATGATTTCGCGGATCTCGTTGATCGAGAAGCCGAGCCGTTTCCCGCGCATGATCTGACGGATCAGATGCCGGTCCGACGGACGAAACAGCCTTGTGCGGCCCCGCCGCACGGGTTGCACCAGCCCCTCATCCTCGTAGAAGCGCAGCGTCCGCGTCGACACGTCGAATTCGCGGGTCAGTTCGGTGATCGAATAATATTCCCGCATCTTTGCTCCAAATGTCGGAACATCGGAAAACGCCCGGTCGCCCGGGATTTCCAACGCATTCCGATCAACCCCGTTCCAAGCCGGACTCGGCATGAAACCCCGCGCAAGCCTCGCACCACATTTACGTAAAAGTCAATTGAGCCCGCAACGCCTCTTTCTCAAGGGATAGCGAACCACCAGGTGGCCAGCCCCAGGAAGGCAAAGAAGCCAACGACGTCGGTGACGGTGGTGACGAAAACCGCCGACGCCACCGCCGGATCGATCTTGAACCGGTCGAGCAATAGCGGGATCAGGATACCGGCAAGGGCTGCCACGAACATGTTGATGATCATCGCCGCCGCTATGATGCCGCCCAGATTGGCATCGCGGAACCAGACGGCCGCGACGATGCCGATCAGCACGGCGAAGATGATGCCGTTGATGGAACCCACGCCCATTTCGCGGCGGATGATGCGGCCGGCATTGTAGATGTCGAGATCCCTGGTCGCCAGCGCGCGTACCGTGACGGTCATGGTCTGCGAACCGGCATTGCCGCCCATGCCGGCCACGATCGGCATCAGCACGGCCAGTGCCACGATGTGCTCGATGGTGCGGTCGAACAGGCCGATCACCGACGCCGCCAGGAACGCCGTCAACAGGTTGACCAGCAGCCAGGGAACTCGCGAGCGCGAGGTCGAAAGAATGCTGTCGGACAACTCTTCGTCGCCGACGCCGCCCATGCGCAGCAGATCTTCCTCGGCCTCCTGCTGGATGACGTCGACGACGTCGTCGATGGTCAGCACGCCGACCAGCCGCTCGTTCTCGTCGACGACGGCGGCGGACAGAAGATCGTATTGCTCGAAGTCCCGCGCCGCCTCTTCCTGGTCCATGGTGGCCGGAATGGCGTGCCTCGTCTCGTGCATCACGTCTCCGACCTTGGTCGTGCGCTTGGTGCGCAGGATCTGGTCGAGGTCGATGGCGCCGAGCAACTTGAAGCTTGGATCGATGACGAAGATCTGGCTGAACCGCTCGGGCAGGTTCTTGTCTTCGCGCATGTAGTCGATGGTCTGGCCTATGGTCCAGAACGGCGGCACGGCGACGAACTCGGTCTGCATGCGGCGGCCGGCGGTCTCTTCCGGGTAGTCGAGCGAGCGGCGCAGCCTGATCCGCTCGGTGAACGGCAGCTGCGACAGGATCTCGTCCTGGTCTTCCTTTTCAAGATCTTCGAGAATGTAGACCGCGTCGTCGGAATCGAGGTCCTGCATGCCCTGGGCAATTTGCTCATTGGGCATATTGTCGACGATATCGCGGCGGATCGCCTCGTCGACCTCGGTCAGCGACGAGAAGTCGAAGTCGGCGCCGAGCAGTTCGACAAGGGCGCGACGCTGTTCGGGGTGCAGGGCCTCGAGCAGATCGCCAAGTTCCGACTGGTGCAGGTCGTCGACTTCGCGCTTCAGCGTCAGCGTATCGCGATCGGCGATCGCCGCCCCGATCTGGGCGAGGAATGATGACAGAACGGCGCCGTCCTCGCCATAGATGTCGGCGTGGGCATCGTCAGCGGCTTTGGCGCCGGTCGTGTGGTCGTCCTGGCGTTCCACCAGCGGCTCCCGCCATGGGAATTTCGGAAAAGGTGCCTGTCAGGTCTAGCGCGCAACGCACGGTAATATCAAACGAAATGCGCCCCGCCCTGCATATGGGCGAGAGCGATTTCATCAGGATATGACGCCGCCCAGGATTCAGGCGGCGCGACAGCGCATGTCGCTGGGGAAAGAGCACCCCAGCACGGTTGGGGCAGAATTGTCATGATGCAGGTTCAGGCAAAGGCCGGACCCGCCCAGGCGACAACCAGAACAGCCGGAAGCCCTTGAAGATCAGGTCGCAGACGCAGAAAGCAATCGAGGAACGGCGCGTGCGCGTGGTCGTGGCCGAACGCAATCCGCTCGTGATATCGGCGCTGCGCGACATGCTGGACTGCGACGGGCGCTTCGAGCTCCTGGCCTGCGTGCAAAGCGGCAGGCATTTTCTTGAGTTGGCAGCGGAAGGCGAATTCGACGTCGCAATCATCGGGTGGAAGCTTGCCGACATGGACGGCGCCGATGTGCTGGCCGAGGTTCACAGCCGCAAGCTCGGCGTGCGCATCGCGGTGTTTTCCAACGACCACGACATCGGCATCCTGAAGCAGTGCGTGCGCCTCGGCGCCCAGGGCTACTGCTTCCAGTTCGACGATCCAGCGATCATCTTCGAGACCATCCTGGCCGTCGCGCATGGACGCATCTGCATCCCCTACATCGACATCAATAAGGTCAACGACACGCCCTTGTCGCTGCTCACCGTGCGCGAGCGCGAACTGCTGGCCGTGCTGTCCGACGGCTGGACCAATTTGCAGATCGCGACGCGTACGGGGATTTCCGAGAACACGGTGAAGTATCACCTCAAGAATCTCTACGACAAGCTCGACGTCCGCAACCGGGCGATGGCCGTCGCGCTCTATGCGCGCGAGCGGCGTACCCAGAAGCAGCCGTTCGGGTAGGAAAGCGATGAGCCGCGGGTAGGTCACCCGGGTAGGCAACCCCCACCCGCGCGCGGCAAGATGTTACCTCTTGAGGTGTTGTTGCCATTAGCCGTCGAAACGAAACTCCCCATCACCGCTTTGCTGGATCAGGAGGAGTTCGCGACATGGCCGGTTTCACCCATCTTTTCATTCCCGGACCGACCAACATTCCCGAACAGGTCCGCCAGGCGATGAACCTGCCGATGGAGGACATGCGTGCAGCATCCTTCCCCGATCTCACGCTACCGCTGTTCGAAGACATCAAGACGGTGTTCAAGAACGAGACCGGCCGCGTCTTCATCTATCCCTCCTCCGGCACCGGCGCCTGGGAAGCGGCGATGACCAATGTGCTCAGCCCCGGTGACCGCGTGCTGATGTCGCGCTTCGGCCAGTTCTCGCATCTGTGGGTCGACATGGCCGAACGGCTCGGCTTCGAGGTCGATGTCATCGACTGCGAATGGGGAACCGGCGTGCCGCTCGAGCTCTATGCCGAGCGGCTCAGGGCCGACAAGGCGCACCGCATCAAGGCAGTCTTCTGCACCCAAAACGAGACCGCGACCGGCGTGACCAGCGACGTCGCCGGCTGCCGCGCCGCGCTCGATGACGCCAACCACCCTGCTTTGCTCTTCGTCGACGGCGTCTCGTCGATCGGCTCGATCGACTTTCGCCAGGAGGAATGGGGCGTCGATTGCGCGGTCAGCGGCTCGCAGAAGGGTTTCATGCTGCCCGCCGGCCTCGGTTTCCTCTCCGTCAGCAAGAAGGCGCTGGTGGCCTCGCGGAGCGCCACCCACCGCCGCTGTTTCTTCTCCTTCGAAGATATGATCCGCGCCAACGACGCCGGCTATTTCCCTTATACGCCGGCTACTCAGCTGCTGCGCGGCCTGCGCGCCTCGCTCGACCTGATCGCCGAGGAAGGGCTGGAAAACATCTTCGCCCGTCACCATCGCCTCGCCGAAGGCGTGCGCAAGGCGGTCGACGCCTGGGGCCTGAAGCTCTGCGCCAAGACGCCTAAATGGCACTCCGACACCGTCAGCGCCATCCTGGTGCCGGACGGCGTCGACAGCGGCGATGTGGTCAAGCGCGCCTACCAGAAATACCAGACCGCGCTCGGCGGCGGCCTCAACAAGGTGATCGGCAAGGTCTTCCGCATCGGCCATCTCGGCTGGCTGAACGAGGTGATGGTGCTGGCCTCGCTCTCGGCCGCCGAAATGGCGCTGCTCGACTGCGGCGTACGGCTGGCGCCCGGCTCCGGCGTCGGCGCCGCCATCCAGCACTTCCGCGCCTCGGCCGCCGTGCCGGTCGCCGAAGCCGCCTGAGGAGCCGACAATGAGCCACACCATCAACCACCTCAAGAAATTACGGCTGCAGCGCAGCGAGCTGGCGGTTCCAGGCTCCAGCCCGGAAATGATCGACAAGGCGGCCAACAGCGCCGCCGACTTCATCTTCCTCGACATCGAGGATGCGGTCGCCCCGCCCGACAAGGAACGCGCCCGCAAGAACATCATCCAGGCGCTCAACGACATCGACTGGCGCGCCAAGGGCAAGACCGTCTCGGTGCGCATCAACGGCCTCGACACGCACTACATGTACCGCGACGTGGTTGACGTCATGGAGCAGGCCGGTGACCGGCTGGACACCATTTTGGTGCCGAAGGTCGGCGTGCCGGCCGACCTCTACATGGTCGAGGCCATGGTCAACCAGATCGAGATGGCAAAGGGTTTCAGGACCCGCGTCGGCCTCGAAGCGCTGATCGAGACCGCGCTCGGCATGGCCAATGTCGAGGCGATTGCCGCGACACCCGGCCGGCTGGAAGCCATGCATTTCGGCGTCGCCGACTATGCGGCAAGCTGCAAGGCGCGCACGGTCAACATTGGCGGCCTCAACCCCGACTATCCCGGCGATCAGTGGCATTTCGCTCTGTCGCGCATGACCGTCGCCTGCCGCGCCTATGGCTTGCGCGCCATTGACGGGCCGTTCGGCGACTTCTCCGATCCGGAGGGCTACATCGCTGGCGCCAGGCGCGCGGCGGCGCTGGGCATCGAAGGCAAGTGGGCGATCCACCCCTCGCAGATCGCGCTTGCCAACGACGTCTTCTCTCCACCGGAAAAAGAGGTCACCCGCGCCCGGCGCATCCTCGAAGTGCTGAAGGAGGCGGAGGCGCAGGGCAAGGGAGCGGCCGCACTCGACGGCAAGATGATCGACGCAGCGTCGGAACGCATGGCGCGCAATGTTCTGGTGGTCAACGAGGCAATCGAACGGGCCAGCCAATTCTCTAGCGAGCCGCGCGTCGCCACGCATTGACTGTTCAGGGAGGACAAAATGGACATCCACGAATATCAGGCCAAGGAACTGCTGGCACGCCACGGCGTGCATGTGCCGCGCGGCGGGCTGGCCTACAGCCCCGAGCAGGCGACCTACAGGGCCCGCGAGATCGGCGGCGCCAAATGGGTGCTGAAGGCGCAGGTGCATTCCGGCGCCCGCGGCAAGGCCGGCGGCATCAAACTGTGCGCCAATGACGAGGAGATTTCCAGCGCGGCCGAGGGCATGCTCGGCCGCAAGCTGGTGACACAGCAGACCGACCCGCGCGGCAAGCTGATTTCGCGCCTGTATCTCGAGGAAGCCGTCGATATCGCGCAGGAGCTCTATGTCGGCTTCGTGCTCGACCGCAAGGAAGAGCGCGTCATGATCGTGGCGTCCGCTGCCGGCGGCATGGAGATCGAGGACATCGTCGAGAAGGCACCGAACTCCATCCTGCGCACATCGGTCGATCCCGGCGTCGGCATGCAGCGTTTCCAGGCGCGCGAGATCGCCTTCGGGCTCGGCCTCGACCACAATCTGATCGGCAAGGCGACCGAAACCATCTTCGCCTGCTATCAGGTGTTCCGCGACTACGACGCCTCGATGCTGGAGATCAATCCGCTGGTGGTGACCCGCGACGGCAATCTGATCGCGCTCGACGCCAAAATGTCGTTCGACGAGAACGCGTTGTTCCGCCGGCCGGAAATCTCCGAGCTGCGCGACAAAAGCCAGGAAGATCCGCGCGAAACTTTTGCCAGCGACCGTGGCCTCTCCTATGTCGGCCTCGACGGCAACATCGGCTGCATCATCAATGGCGCAGGGCTCGCCATGGCGACCATGGACATGATCAAGATCGCCGGCGGCGAACCGGCCAACTTCCTCGACATCGGTGGCGGCGCCTCGCCGGAGCGGGTGGCGAAATCCTTCCGCGCCGTGCTCGGCGACAAGAATGTCGAGACCATCCTGGTCAACATCTTCGCCGGCATCAACCGCTGCGACTGGGTCGCCGAAGGCATCATCAAGGCGATACGCGAGGTCGGCGTCAACGTGCCGCTGGTGGTCCGTCTCTCCGGCACCAAGGCCGAGGAAGGCCGCCGCATCCTGGCCGATTCCGGCGAGGCGGTAATCGTTGCCGACACGCTGGCCGAAGCCGCCGAAAAAGCCGTCGCTGCCTGGCGCGCGGCCACCAAGAAAAAAGCAGCCTGAGGGAGGTCGAGAAAATGGCAATCCTGCTCAACCGCAGCACCCGCGTCATCGTCCAGGGGTTCACCGGCAAGATCGGCAGCTTCCATGCCGACGACATGAAACGCTATGGCACCAAGCTGGTCGGCGGCGTCACCCCCGGCAAAGGCGGCCAGAAGCATCTCGGCCTGCCTGTCTTCAACACGGTCAAGGGCGCGGTGCGCGAGACCCGCGCCGAGGCCAGCATCGTCTTCGTGCCGCCGCCCTTTGCCGCCGATTCCATCATGGAAGCGGCCGACGCCGGCATAAAACTCTGCGTCTGCATCACCGACGGCATCCCGTCGCAGGACATGATGCAGGTCAAGCGCTACATGCTGCGCTACCGCTACGAGGACCGCATGCGGCTGATCGGCCCGAACTGCGCCGGCGTCATCACGCCCGGACAGGCGCTGATGGGCATCATGCGCGGCAGCATCTATCTGCCTGGCCGCGTCGGCATTGTCGGCCGCTCCGGAACCCTGGGCTACGAGGCGGCGTCGCAGATGAAGTCGCTCGGCATCGGCGTCTCGACCAGCGTCGGCATTGGCGGCGACCCGATCAACGGCTCGTCCTTCAAGGACATGCTGAAACTGTTCGAACAGGATGACGACACCGACGCGGTGGTGATGATCGGCGAGATCGGCGGACCGCAGGAAGCCGAAGCCGCGATCTGGGCGCGCGATAATATGCGCAAGCCCCTGATCGCCTACATCGCCGGCCTCTCCGCCCCCAAAGGCCGCCGCATGGGCCACGCCGGCGCCATCATCTCGGCCTTCGGCGAGTCGGCGCAGGAAAAGGTGGAGATCCTCAAGGACGCCGGGGTGATCATCGTGCCGACGCCGTCGTCGTTTGGTGAGGTGGTTGCAGAGACGCTGGCGGGGATGAAGAAGGCCGCCTGAACAGCGGCCTTCGCGTTCGACCGCGCCTCATGCCGCCTTGTCGGCTGCCGGCTTCGCGACCTTGGTGCGGGTGGCGCTGCGGCGGCCGTCGACGCTGACCGGAATGTCGCCGTCGACCGTGGCGCGACGCACCACCCGGTGCTGGTCGCCGTAATCGTTGACGGCGTAGTGCTGCGTCGCGCGGTTATCCCAGATCGCCACATCGCCGGCCTTCCAGCGCCAGCGCACGGTGTTCTCCGGCGCCGTGACATAGGACTGGAACACCTCGTAGAGCTTCGCCGAATCGCTTTTGGAAAGACCGATCAGCCGTTGCACGAAATTGCCGAGCAGCAGCGAGCGCTCGCCTGTTTCGGGATGGACGCGGACAACGGGATGCTCGGTCTCGTAGATCGTCGAGGTGAAGATTTCCTCGAAGTGCTTCTTTTCCGCGGCGCTCGCACGCGGCCGCACCGCGGCGTAATCGTAGGCGTTGCTGTGCACCGCCCAGAGATTGTCGGCCAGCAGCTTCAACGGCTCGGGCAGGTCCTGATAGGCGGCCGCGGTGTTCGACCAGATGGTGTCGCCGCCGGCCGGCGGTATGACGACGCCGCGAAGAACGGAGAATTTCGGATAGGCGTCGACGAAGGTGACATCGGTATGCCATTGGTCGGCGCGACCGCCGCCACGGCTGGAATCGAGTTCGAGAATGGACGCCGTTCCCTTGACGGGACCTTGGGTCGGATGCGGGACGAGGTCGCCGAGACGCTGGGCAAAGCGCTCCTGCTCGGCATCGTCGAGATGCGCCTGGTCGCGGAAGAACACCACCTTGTGCCGCAACAGGATCTGGTTGATCGCCGCGACCGTCTGCTGCGGCAGGTCGCCGGAGAGCCGAATGTTCCTGATCTCTGCGCCGACGCGTCCGGTAAGCGGGACAATATCGGCATCCGGGATGATCTGCTCTACGGGGGTAAGTCTGGTCATGGGAACCTCTTCCTCTAAAGCCGCGGGCTGGTGGCAATGCTCCGCCGTCTGCCGGCCGCATAGCGATCGGCGGAGCAACTCCCTCATCGGGAGCCGACTTGCTTGGCAACGAGAGCACTGATCTCAACTCAGGAGGCGAAGGCCGCCAAGGCTTGCGAGCAGTACCGAGATCCCATTCAAAGCGTAATTCTACAAATTCCATAGACATTTCTTTTCAAAGTTCGGCGGCCCTGAGAAAAATGCCTTCTGTCCAATTCGTTCGTGAGCGGCAGGCGGTGGAGCGCTGCGCGACGCGGCCCGCACCAGTAGTGACGCTGTCGTATCCCCTTCGATATTGGAGATGGCGGGTGAATTGCATGCCTGATATTGATGGCTTCCACGCATCACGCAGGCGCCGAGATGACAGACTCCGATAAGGCTGACGCTGTCGAGCAATTGCTCGATACGCCTGACCTCGCCACCGCGCTGGAAAGCGACCAGTTCAAGAAATTTCTCGACCAGATGCCGATCGCGATCGCCGTCTCGGAATTGATCGCGAAGGAACGTGTCGTCTACGCCAATCCCGAATTCGAGAAGCTCTCGGACCTCAAGGCGCCGAAGCTTGCGCGGGAAAACTGGGCGGCCCTTTCCGGCAGGGGGCTTCATCGGCAGAAGGACAGGCCGCTCGCCGAGGCTGTCGTTGAAGACACCGATTTCGTCGGCACGTTTCGCCTCGAGCGCGGCGAGGACAAGCCGGCAATCGTCGACGTTTATTCCAACGTTATCGAGGACGACAACGGCAAGCTCTGCTTCCGGCTGGTGGCGCTTGTCGACGTCACGGCACACGGTGAGACCGAGGACGCGCGACCCGCGGAGGAGCTCATCCGGGAGAAGGACACCCTGTTGCGCGAACTGCAGCATCGGGTGAAAAACAATCTGCAGATGATCACCGCTTTGATCCGGATGGAAACCCGCAACGCCACCGAACCGGACCAGAAGCGTTTCGAAAGGCTTGCCGGCCGGGTAGACGCATTGGCAATCCTCTACCAGACATTGTCGGCTGACCAGCAGAAGGATGAGGTGGATCTTGGCGTGTACCTTAGCCAGATCGCGTCCGCCGTCATGGCGTCGCACGGCGTCGAAGGTATCCGCCTCGACCTTAAGGTGGATACCTATCCGGTATCCATCAACGTTGCCATGCCGACAGGCCTGGTCGTCAATGAGTTGCTGACCAACGCTCTCAAACATGCATTCGTCGGGCGCGATGGCGGCACGATCACGCTGCACAGCGTCGTCAGCGGCGATGGTTGCCGGGTGACTGTCGCCGATGATGGGATCGGTCTGCCGACGGGTGAGACCTGGCCCAGGCCCGGCAAGCTCGGCTCCTTGATCGCGCGGTCGCTGACCGAAAATGCCAAGGCGCAATTCGACGTCAAGTCGAGTGCCGGCGAGGGAACCAGGGTCACCATCGTCTTCAAGCGATCGGCGGCGACGGACTGAGGCTATGCAACGGCGCGCCGGCAAATCCCGGCCGGACAGGTGCTTCGGGCGCTCGCGGGTGTGGCCTTAAGTCGCAAACGATTTGGCTGCAGAAGCGGGGCGCCGGGCTTCTTTGACGGTGCTATCAGCACCATATGTGGTCCACAGCCCTCCAAAACGAGAGAAGCTCGCTCCGACCGGTCGCATCGCGGCCGTCAGCCGGCAATGGCTATGAACCAGGAAACTGAAAACCATCATGCGTGAAAATATCAGACCAGCGTCGAGAGACGTCCCCCTCATTCAGCTAGGCCTGCACCAGTGCCGCTTCCCGGTGAGCGAAGACCGGTCGGTACCCGGTGGTTACCGGTTTTGTGCCGGGCCGACGTCGCCGGATCGCGTCTACTGCGATCACCACCACACCGTCGTGACGGCCGTTGACCCTCGTCGAGCCCGTCCGGGTCTCCATTTCCCGCAACGACGCGCCGCTTAGGTCAACCACATCCCCTGCCCCGCCACCGGCAAAGCCGGGGACTCAGGTGCAGGAGGCTGGCCGGTGCGAGCCAAGCGGCGTTCGCGTGCGGCTCTGCGACCTCTTGTTGCAACTCTGCTGCGGCCGGTTCAAGCGCCAAAGGCGATGATTTGGCGTCGACGGCCTGAGAAGCCGCAATGATTTCAATGGCCGAAAAATTATGGTGCGGTCGAGAAGACTCGAACTTCCACGGGTTGCCCCACAGCGACCTCAACGCTGCGCGTCTACCAATTCCGCCACGACCGCCCGTGGTAGGAGCCGGAACGAACCGGCTCGCGGCGTGTAGCAAATCGTTTCCTGCGAAACAAGGGCGCGGCGCGCAATAATCGCCGCGAATTGGCATATCGGCCTCTACAGCGCCGCGCGTCCTGTGGGACGCGCAAAGGACGCTGCAGCACTTTGATTTGGCGCATGATCCTTTCCGAAGATCGTTCCTATCTTCGGGGTCGTGCGCGAAGGCCGAAATGCGTGGCGAACTGGACGTTTCAGCCGGATACCGCCATATGAAGGGCAAATGCATTTGGCCCCAGAGCGCAAGGCGGTTTCGCCAAGCCGGCGTGCATCACGCGAAAAACGAAAAAGCCATGACCGAACGCAGCCAGATCGCCACGTCGTTCCTGCCCTTGCCGGGTTCGGCGCCGGTCGAATGGCGCATCGAGCCCGGCCTGACCGGCTACACCGATGCGCTGGCCCTGATGGAAGCGCGCGCCGAGGCGATCCGCGCGGGTGCAGCCGCCGAGATGGTCTGGCTGGTCGAGCATCCGCCGCTTTACACCGCCGGGACCAGCGCCCGCATCGAGGACCTGATCGACCCCGACCGTTTCCCGGTCTTTGCCGCCGGGCGCGGCGGCGAATACACCTATCACGGGCCGGGGCAGCGGGTTGCCTATGTCATGCTTGACCTGAAGCGCCGGCGTGAGGATGTGCGCGCCTTCGTCGCCGCGCTCGAGCAGTGGATCATCGGCACGCTTGCCGCCTTCAATGTACGCGGCGAACGCCGCGAGGACCGCGTCGGCGTCTGGGTGGTGCGGCCCGAGCGCCCGTCCCTGCCCGACGGCTCGCCGGCTGAAGACAAGATCGCGGCCATCGGCATCCGGCTGCGGCGCTGGGTGAGCTTTCATGGCATTGCCGTCAATGTCGAGCCGGATCTCAGCCATTTCAGCGGCATCGTGCCATGCGGCGTGCCGGATCACGGCGTCACCAGCCTCGTCGACCTCGGCCTGCCCGTAACCATGGCCGATTTCGACCTGGCGCTGAAATCCGCCTTCGAGGATGTTTTCGGGGCAGCGAAGTCAACTTCTACAGAACCGGCTCGCAAGGCCGGCTGAGTCTCGCCTCGACCAACGCTCAAAGCAACCGCGCCGAGGCCCACAACAGCCCGAAACCGTGAATGGCGAAGACGGCCAGCAGCGCGCCGGCCATGGCGAAACGATCGAAGATGCGGATCGGCTTCAATTCGTGGCGCGGTTTTACCCCGCTACCCACTGTCATCAGGCTGAGGATGGCAAAGACGGCGCCCGCCACCAGCAGAAAGCTTTGGGAAAAGCCGGCCAGCCAGCCAAGCCACAGCAAGGCCGAGAGCAGGGAAAACGAGGCGAGCGCCAGGGCGGCCGGCCCCGGGCAGATCTGGCGCAGCACCTGACCGCCGTCGAATTTCCAAACCGGCACCAGATTGGCGATGTTGAACAATGCGGCAAAGCCGGCAAGCGTCGCCAGAAGGGCCGCGGCAAGCCGATGTCCCTCGCCGGATGCGAGCCCGCTGGCGACGATCAGCAGCGGAACCAGGAACGCGGAAAAGCCGGCGCCCATCAGCGCCACGAAGGCGACCTCGAAGCGGCTGTCATAAGGCCGGCCACCAATGGCGAGGCCGCCGAGCAGCGGGATAAAGATCATCCGCGCCTTGCGATGACCGGTCAGCCGAAAGGCCGCCATGTGGCCGAGCTCATGCAGGGCGACCACCGAGGTCAGGATCGCGGCCAGCGCCAGGCCGCCGAGATTGAGCCCGAAGAACGGCCACAGGATGAAAGCCGAAAGAACGGCGAAACCGACCTGGCTCAGCGGATGCTCGAACCAACCGCCCTTGCGATATTGTCCGGTCCTCGCCCAGACCTCCAGCTTGCCGAGCTCGCGGCGCATGGCGAAGTAGCGGAACACCAAGAAGGCGACGCCGCGATAGCGATCGGTCTGGCTGAGCGTCACCCGCGTGCCGGCACCTTCCGAGGTGAGTTCAGTGGTCTCATAAAAATCCTTCCAGAACGACGCGTCGAGCGCGGTATCCTCGATGACCCGCATCGAAAAACGACTGCCTTCGACGACGTCCTCGAAGCGCGACCTTCGCTCGATCGGCTGGCCGTCCCGGCCCTCCCAGGACAGCAGGATGCGGGCCGTGCCCTGCCCGTCCAGCGGCTGGGCCGAGAGTATCTCGCCGGACCAGCCGGCATCGCTGCCGAGCGGCCACAGCGCCTGCCAGAGGCGCTGCCGGTCCATTGCGACCACGCGGCTGAGCCTCACCGTGCGCAAACCGAGCGGCGCAGTCATCAGAAGGAAAATCAGTCCGAGATTACCGGCCACCAGAAGGGCCGTCACGATCGGCGACACCTGAGGTTTTTGCTCCCTGTCTTGGCGGGGCAGCCTAGCGTCATGGCGGCAAGAAAGGCTTAACGGCACAGCGCCTTCCTGCCCGCCTAAAACAGTGCGGCGAACCGCAGTTGCATCACATGGCGCCGATCCAGACAGCCATGGAAACCAGAAACGCACTCATGCACACCAACGAAACGACGTCCTGAACAAGATCGCTCATAACTCTCTCCTGTTGTTGATATGTTCGTATTTTGTTCTAACTTTGTTCGAAAGTCAATGAGCGGAAAGCGGCAGGCCGACGAATCCTGACAGCCGGTTTGGGCAGGGTTAAGGAAAGGTTGACGGGGTGACGGCAGTGCTGACGCAGGGCGCATCGCATGCCTTTGCGATCGGGACACGCACCAATCACTTCGTGATCCTAGGGCGGAGCAAGGAGCGCAGCGACGCGGCGCAGACCCTAGGATGAGGAAGTTGGGGCCTACAACGGAACGACCTTGCCATCCGCCAACGTCACCCGGCGGTCCATGCGCGAGGCGAGTTCGTGATTGTGGGTCGCGATCAGCGCGGCAAGGCCGGACTGCTTGACCAGCGCGCCAAGCGCCTCGAAGACATAGGAGGCGGTGACCGGGTCGAGATTGCCGGTCGGCTCGTCGGCGAGCAGCAGCAAGGGCGCATTGGCGACCGCGCGGGCAATGGCGACGCGCTGCTGCTCGCCGCCGGACAGCTCCGACGGACGGTGCGACGCGCGCTTGCCGATCTGCATATAGTCGAGCAGCTGTGCTGCGCGCTCCGACGCCTCCTTGCGCGAAAGCCCTTTGATCAGCTGCGGCATCATGATGTTTTCCAGTGCCGAAAACTCCGGCAGCAGATGATGGAACTGATAGACGAAGCCGACATCGTTGCGGCGGATTGCCGTGCGTTCGTCGTCGGAGAGCCGTCCGCAGGCGCGGCCGGCCAGAATGACGTCACCGGCGTCGGGGCGCTCGAGCAGGCCCGCCGTATGGAGCAGCGTCGACTTGCCGGTGCCCGACGGCGCCACCAGCGCCACCATCTCGCCGCGCTTCAGCGAAAAGTCGGCGCCGTTCAAAATGGTGAGCTTGCGCGGCCCCTGGACATAGTGCCGCTCGACGCTCTTCAGCTCGATAATGATCTCGGACTTCATTCGTATCTCAAGGCCTCGACCGGATCGAGCCGTGCGGCGCGCCATGCCGGAAACACCGTTGCTAGGAAGGACAGGCCGAGCGCCATCATGATGACATAGGTGGTCTCGCGCGGGTCCATCTTTGCCGGCAGCTGGCTGAGGAAATAGAGCTCCGGGTTGAACAGCACCTTGCCGGTCATCCAGGAGAAGAACTGGCGGATCGATTCGATGTTGGTGCAGATGAGCACCCCGAGCAGCACGCCGGCCAGCGTGCCGGTGACGCCGATCGCAGCACCCGTCATCAGGAAGATGCGCAGGATGGCGCCGCGCGAGGCGCCCATTGTGCGCAGGATGGCGATATCGTGGCCCTTGTCCTTCACCAGCATGATCAGGCCGGAGATGATGTTGAGCGCCGCCACCAGCACGATCAGCGTCAGGATCATGAACATGACGTTGCGCTCGACCTGCAGCGCCGAAAAGAACGTCTCGTTGCGCTGGCGCCAGTCGACCATGTCGATCGGGCGTTGCGCCGCCGCATCGACCAGCGGTTTCAGCGCGTCGACATTATCGGGGTTGTCGACATAGATCTCGATCGTCTGCGCCCTGCCGTCCATGTTGAAATAGAGCTGCGCTTCGGAAAACGGCATGTAGACGATGGAGCTGTCATACTCCGACATGCCGACCTCGAAGATCGCCGCCACCTTGTAGCCCTTCAGCCGCGGCGTCGTGCCCATCGGCGTCACATCGCCGTCCGGCGAGATCAGCGTGATGGTGTCGCCGAGCACAAGGCCGAGATTCTCCGCCATGCGCTTGCCGATGGCGACGCCATCGCCGGAGTCGAAGCCGTCAAGCGTGCCTTGCTTGACGTTCTGGGCGACGATGGCGATCTTGCCGAGGTCTTCGGCCCTGATACCGCGCACCAGCGCGCCCATGCCGCCGCCGACATTGCCTTGCGCCAGCACCTGGCCGTCGATCAGCGGGATCGCGTATTTGACGCCGGCCACGCCGTTGATGCGGGCTGCGACCTGCGCATAGTCCTCAAGCGGCGAATCCAGCGGCTGCACGATCAGATGGCCGTTGACGCCGAGGATGCGGGTCAGAAGTTCGGCTCGAAACCCGTTCATGACAGCCATGACGACGATCAGCGTGGCGACGCCCAGCATTATGCCAAGGAAGGAGATCGAGGCGATGACCGAGATCACCGTCTCCTTGCGGCGCGACCGCAAATAACGCCAGGCGACCATGCGTTCGAACATGGAGAACGGGCCGGCGACCGGAGACTTGGCGACCGGAGATTTGGCGACCGGAGACTTGCCAACCGGAGACTGGGCTACCGAAGACTTCGCTGCCGCGGCTTCGCTCATGCGGTTGCACCGAAGCGTTTCCTGGCCTCCGCGACCGGCAGCGTCTCGCGCTCGCCGGTCCGGCGGTTCTTGATCTCGATCTCGCCGGCGGCCACGCCGCGCGGCCCGACGATCACCTGCCAGGGCAGGCCGATCAGGTCGGCGGTGGCGAACTTGCCGCCCGGCCGCTGGTCGGTGTCGTCGTAAAGCACATCCTTGCCGGCGCCGGTGAAGGCGGCGTAGAGCTCGCCGCAGACGCGGTCGCACTCGGCGTCGCCGGCCTTCATGTTGATCAGGCCGATGTCGAACGGCGTCACCGCTTCCGGCCAGATGATGCCGTTATCGTCATGGCTGGCCTCGATGATCGCCGCCACCAGCCGCGACGGACCGATACCGTAGGAGCCGCCGGAAACGAAATGATCCTTGCCGTCGGGCCCGGTCACCTTGGCGCCCATGGGCTTGGAATATTTGTCGCCGAAATGGAAGATGTGGCCGACCTCGATGCCGCGTGCCGAGACCCGGTCGGCTTCGCCAAGCTTGTCCCAGGCCGCCTCGTCATGCATCTCGTCGGTGGCGGCGTAAGGCGTCGTCCACGTCTTGACGATGTCGGCGATCTCGCCGTCATTGCCGAAGTCGGTTTTCTCGCCGGGCACCTGCAGCGACAGATATTCGCGGTCGCAATAGACCTGGCTCTCGCCGGTGTCGGCCAGGATGATGAATTCATGGCTGAGATCGCCGCCGATCGGCCCGGTGTCGGCCCGCATCGGAATGGCCTGCAGCCCCATGCGCGTGAACGTCCTGAGATAGGATACGAACATGCGGTTATAGGCGGCCTTCGCGCCCTCGAAATCGAGGTCGAAGGAATAGGCATCCTTCATCAGGAATTCGCGCGAGCGCATAACGCCGAAGCGCGGCCGCACCTCGTCGCGGAACTTCCACTGGATGTGGTAGAGGTTTAGCGGCAAGTCCTTGTAGGACTTGACGTAGGCGCGCACGATCTCGGTGACCACTTCCTCATTGGTCGGACCGTAAAGCATGTCGCGGTCCTGCCGGTCCTTGATGCGCAGCATCTCCTTGCCGTAATCGTCATAGCGGCCGCTTTCGCGCCACAGATCGGCCGACTGGATGGTCGGCATCAGGATTTCCAGCGCGCCGGCGCGGTTCTGCTCCTCGCGGATGATGCGGCAGACCTTGTCGAGCACCAGCTTGCCCAGCGGCAGCCAGGAAAAGCTGCCCTGCCCCTGCTGGCGGATCATGCCGGCACGCAGCATCAGCCGGTGCGAGACGATCTCGGCCTCGCGCGGATTTTCTTTCAGGATGGGCAGGAAAAACTGCGACAAACGCATGGACAGGTCCGTGAGAGAGGAGGCTGCGCCGGAATCGGCGCGGCTGGCTTGCTTGCCCCGGCTTCATAGCTATTTCGTGACGGAATGGAAACCCGACCGGTCGCATCGGTCCGAAATCGCAAAAATCGATTCTTCTTCCAAAGACCTTCGCACCGAAAACGATAATGCTTCTGACGCAAAGTGATCGCCTGACTGCAAAGTCCTCACACACGCTTTGCGCGTCCGGGCTACGCGGCACACCTGGCCCCATTAATGCGGCAGCCCCGGCGTTGTTCGTTTCGCAAGCAAAGCCTGCCGCACTATTGTGCACTGCAGCACAGATTGCCCGATTGCGGGCAAAATTCTGCGTGACAATTTCATCAGGGTTAGGCTAGTGTGCCCCGATAACCGAGAGGGTGGAGAAAAATCTGCTCTCCTACGCGGTCAAAGTCTTGGGAGGATGCGATCTAGGCGCGGTTACCCGCTGCCGCCGGAAACCGGAAAACAGATCGGAACGCGTTTAAATTGCAAGGCCTTGTGCCTTGCATTTTTTTTGCCCGATCATCTGGTTAGATCAACCTGTTCCCAAATCACGTGAGCTTGCGTCAGCCTGACACCAAGGCGTGATTCTAATGCGGGTGGGCCATGCCTGGCCGCCTATTGCGCATCGCAGGCTGGCGAGACAAAATCTGAGTTTGGCGCTCCGAAACAAACACAAACATCCCAGCCGATCTGCCGGCGGGAAAGTGGTTAGTTAGCCGGGTGCCTGGCTGGCTTCGGGGATGATGTGCGGGACTTCGTCGAGGCTGTAGCCCAGCCCGTGCGTCAGGCTGTAGAAAACCCCCATGACGACAGCCGTGACGATAGTGGTGCGGATCACGGCGCGCAGCATATGCGGTCCGCGCGGCGCGCTCGCAACCGTGCCCAGCGTCACGTCATGGTCGTCATCCTGCGTCTTGACGCTGAACGGCAGCACGATGAACAGCATCAGCCACCAGGTGATGAAGAACAGCGCGGCAAACGAAATCCAGCTCATGCCTGCTCCAGTTCGACCAGCGTGCCGAAGAAATCCTTGGGATGCAGGAACAGCACCGGCTTGCCGTGGGCGCCGGTTTTGGGATTGCCGTCGCCCAGCACGCGGGCGCCGCTCGCTTTGAGGTGATCGCGCGCGACAAGGATGTCGTCGACCTCGTAGCAGACATGATGCATGCCACCCGAGGGGTTCTTCGCCAGAAAGGCCGCGATCGGCGACCGTTCGCCCAGCGGCTCCAGGAGTTCGATCTTGGTGTTGCCGACATCGACGAACACCACCGTCACGCCATGCTCGGGCAAAGCCTGCGGCGCAGTCACCCGCGCGCCAAGTGTATCGCGATAGGCCGCAATCGCCGCGGCCAGGTCCGGTACGGCAAGTGCTACATGGTTCAGGCGTCCCAGCATGAAGTGCTCCACAAGTTAAGGGAGTAGGGAATAGGCAGCAGGCAGTAGTGATACATCCGCATTTTTCTCCACTGCCTACCGCCTACTGCCTATTCCCTCACCTCGTCACAAACACCGTCACCAGCGGCTTCTTGCCCCAGGCTTCGTTGGCGGCGCCGCGCACGGCGCGGCGCACCGCTTCCTGCACCAGATCGAGGTCCTTGCGGCGCTGGCGAGGGATCGAGTCAACCGCGCCGACGGCCGCGTCGAGCATCAGATCTTCCATGTTTTCGCCACGGGCATCGGCCTCGGCGACGCCGATGGCGACCAGATCGGGATCGCCGGCGAGCTCATATTTGTCGTCGAGCACGACATTGACCGCGACATGGCCGGCAAAGGATAGCTTCCGCCGGTCGCGTATGCCCATCGCCTGGTCGGTGCCGATCAGCCTGCCGTCCTTGTAGATGCGGCCGAACGGCACCTGGTCGATGATCGTGGCCGGACCCGGCGCCAGCCGCAGCATGTCGCCGTCGCGCACTTGCGCCACCTGGCCGATGCCCGACGTCGACATCAGCGACCCTTGCGCCACCAGATGCGCGGCTTCGCCGTGCACGGGAACGCCGATCTGCGGCCGCACCCATTCATACATCCTGCGCAATTCGCTGCGGCGGGGATGGCCGGAGACATGCACAAGCGCGTCGCCATCCTCGATGATCTTGATGCCGAGGTCGATGAGGCGGTTCTTGATCTCGAGGATCGCCTTCTCGTTGCCGGGAATGGTGCGTGAGGAAAACACCACCGTGTCGCCGGCCGTCAGCGACACCGATTTCATCTCGTCGCGCGACAGTTTTGCCAGTGCCGCCAGCGCCTCGCCCTGGCTGCCGGTGCAGATGATGACCAGGTTCTCGCGCGGGATGAAGCCGAAATCCTCCTCGGCGATGAACTCCGGCAGCCCGTCCATGTAGCCGAGTTCGCCGGCGACATCGATGACCCGCTTCAGCGAGCGGCCGAGCACCAGGCACTGGCGGCCGGCATCGCGCGCCGCCTTGGCGATGGAGACGATGCGTCCGACATTGGAGGAGAAGGTGGTGACGGCGACACGGCCGACAGCGCTCTGGATGACGCCCCTGAGGCCTTCGCCCACCGCCACTTCCGACGGCGATTCGCCTTCGCGCAGCGCATTGGTGGAATCGCAGATCAGCGCCAGCACACCCTTGTCGCCATAGGCGCGAAACCGCGCCTCGTCGGTTTTCGGACCGATCGTCGGTTCCGGATCGATCTTCCAGTCGCCGGTATGGATGACGGTGCCGGCCGGCGAGGTGATCGCCAGCGACATCGGCTCGGGGATCGAGTGCGCCACCGGAATGGCCTCGATCGAGAACGGGCCGACAGTGAATGTTTCGCCTGCCCGGTAGATCGTCACCGGAATTTTCTTCGGCGCGCCCTGCTCGCCCTGGCGCTTGGCGTCCAGCAGTCCGGCGCTGAACGGTGTCATCCACACCGGCGCCTTCAGCTTCGGCCAGATGTCGAGCAGCGCCCCGTAATGGTCTTCATGCGCGTGGGTGATGATGATGCCGCGCAGGCCGGCGAGGTTCTCCTCGATGAAGCGCGTATCGGGCAGGATCAGGTCGACGCCAGGATGCGCCGCATCGGGAAAAGTCACGCCGACATCGACGACGATCCACTCGCGCGCGCTAGGCGGCCCATAGCCGTAAAGGGCGAAGTTCATGCCGATCTCGCCGACGCCGCCGAGCGGCACGAAGACGAGTTCGGCGTTTTGCGCTTTCGCCATCAATTTTCCCTTCCCGGCCCTTGCGACCAGCTCTAAATCTTTGCCGACGCGACGGCGCCGAAATGCACGTCGCCGGCGGCTACCGTCACGACCGACCCCTCATCATCGCGGATCACGAAACGGCAGTCCGCGTCAATGGTCTCGAAGGTACCGCGCACCACATTCCCGTCAATCCTGACAGCAACCTCGCCGCCAAGCCCCGCCGCGCGCGCCAGCCAGCGACGCCGGATGGCGTCGAGCCCGCGTCCGTCATCCCACAGCCGGGCATTGTCGGTCCAGGCATCGGACAGCGCCAAGAACAGCGTTTCGGCGTCGCATGTCGCGCCCAGCGCCTGAAGCGATGTCGCCGGATACGGCAAATCCGGCGGATGCGCCACCACATTGACGCCGATGCCCACCGCCACCGCGAAACGGCCGCCATCGAGAATGGCCGATTCCAGCAGGATGCCGGCCAGTTTGGCGCCGGAGGCAAGCACATCGTTCGGCCATTTCAGCTCGAAGCGGTTCTGCCCTTGGCTGGCGCCGTCGAGGCCGATGGCGATCCTGCCCTTCGGCACCACGGCGTCAAGCGCATCGGCCAGCGACAGGCCGGCGACGAAGCCCAGCGTCGCCGCCAGACGCAACTCACCGCCGGTGATGACCAGCAATGTCGCCGCCAGATTGCCCTCGGGAGATACCCAGGCCCTGCCGCGGCGGCCACGGCCGCTTTCCTGCTTCTTGGAAACGACCCACAATTTGCCGGGGTCGCCTGCCCTTGCATGGTCCAGCGCAAGCGTGTTGGTGGAACCCACGCTGTCATGGGCCTCGAGCCGGAACCCTTCCGTCTCAGAGGTTGGAGCCAGCCGAAATGCCATCCGGTCAGAAAAATGTCTTGGCGGCGGCTTCGGCGTAGGTCGCGATCGGACCGCCGATCAACACATAGAACAGCACGAAAGCGCCGGAGACACCAAGCACGAGGCGCAGCTCAACCGCCATCGGCACGAAGCCACCGGCCGGTTCGTCGAACCACATGATCTTGATGATACGCAGATAGTAGAAAGCGCCCACGACGGAGGCCAGCACGCCGATGATCGCCAGCGCATAGAGGTTGGCGTTGATGGCGGCGAGGAACACGTACCATTTCCCCCAGAAACCGGCGAGCGGCGGGATGCCGGCCAGCGAGAACATCAGGATGGTCAGGATCGTCGCCATGATCGGGTTGGTCGACGACAGACCGGCGAGATCGCTGATCTGCTCGACATTGCCTTCCTTGCGCCGCATGGCGAGGATGAAGGCGAAGGTGCCGAGCGTCATGACGAGATAGATCAGCATGTAGATGGCGACGCCGCGCACGCCGGCCTGGCTGTTGGCGGCTAGGCCGACCAGCGCGTAGCCCATATGGCCGATCGAGGAGTACGCCATCAGCCGCTTGATGTTGGTTTGGCCGATCGCGGCGAAGGAGCCGAGCGCCATCGAGGCGATCGAGATGAAGACGATGATCTGCTGCCAGTCGGAAGCGATCGGCTTGAAGGCGCCCATGGTGACGCGCACGATCAGCGCCATTGCCGCCATTTTGGGGGCAGCCGCCAGGAAGGCGGTGACCGGCGTCGGCGCGCCCTCGTAGACATCGGGCGTCCACATGTGGAACGGCACCGCGGAAATCTTGAAGGCAAGACCGGCCAAAACGAAAACCAGGCCGACGACGAGGCCGAGCTGGCGCTCACCGCTGCCAAGCGCCGAGGCGATTTCCTGGAAGCCGACATTGCCGGTGTAGCCGTAAATGAGGCTGATTCCGTAAAGCAGCATGCCCGACGACAGCGCGCCGAGCACAAAATACTTCAAACCGGCCTCGGTCGAACGCAGATTGTCGCGATTGATCGCCGCCAGCACGTAAATCGCCAGCGACTGCAGTTCGAGGCCGAGATAGAGCCCGATCATGCCGTTGGCCGAGATCATCAGCATCATGCCGAGCGTGCACAACAGGATCAGCACCGGGTATTCGAACTTGTCGAAATGCTCCTGCCTGGCGAAGCGCATCGACATCACCAGCGTCACCGCCGAACCGATCAGCGACAGCACCTTCATGAAGCGGGAGAACGGATCCTGGATGAAGGCGTTGCCATAGGCTGCGCCCTGCCCCGTGGGAAAGATCAGCCATAGGCCTGCGATCACCAGCACGGCGACGGCAAGGACAGTCACCAGAATGGCAGTGTTGGCGCGCGAATAGGCGCCGACCATCAACAGCGCCAGCGCGCCGATGGCGAGGATCAGCTCCGGCGTCGAGAGCGAAAGGCTGGAATAAAGGTCCGGCGTCATGGTTCGCAAAACCTCTGGTCAGTTCGCCGCCGCGGTCTGCGCGGCGCCGATGGATGCGGTGACATTGGTGACGAGCGCCTTGACCGACTGGGCCGTGGCATCGAAGACGGGAGCGGGATAAACGCCGAAGAAGATGACCAGCACGACCAGCGGGTAGATGATTGCCTTCTCGCGCGTCGACAGATCGAGCAGGCCCTTCAGGCTTTCCTTGGTCAGCGCGCCGAAGATGACCCGGCGGTAGAGCCAGAGCGCGTAGGCCGCCGACAGGATGACGCCGGTGGCGGCGAAGAAAGCCACCCAGGTGTTGACCCGGAACACGCCGAGCATGGTCAGGAACTCGCCGACGAAGCCTGACGTGCCGGGCAAGCCGACATTGGCCATGGTGAAGATCAGGAACACGGTTGCGTATTTCGGCATGTTGTTGACCAAGCCGCCATAGGCGTCGATCTCTCGCGTGTGCATGCGGTCGTAAATGACGCCGACGCACAGGAACAGTGCGCCCGAGACGAGGCCGTGGCTCAGCATCTGGAAGATCGCGCCCTGCACGCCTTCCTGGTTCATGGCGAAGATGCCCATGGTGACGAAGCCCATATGGGCGACGGAGGAATAGGCGATCAGCTTCTTCATGTCCTCCTGCATCAGCGCCACCAGCGAGGTGTAGATGATGGCGACGACCGACAGCGTGAACACCAGCGGTGCGAACATTTCCGACGCCAGCGGGAACATCGGCAGGGAGAAGCGCAGGAAGCCGTACCCGCCCATTTTCAACAGTATGCCCGCCAGGATCACCGAGCCCGCCGTCGGCGCTTCGACGTGCGCATCGGGCAGCCAGGTGTGCACCGGCCACATCGGCATCTTCACCGCGAAGGAGGCGAAGAAGGCCAGAAATAGCCATGTCTGCATGTGGGCCGGGAAGTTGTGGGTCAGCAGCGTCGGGATGTCGGTGGTGCCCGCCTGGAAGAACATCGCCATGATGGCGAGCAGCATCAGCACCGAGCCGGCCAACGTGTAGAGGAAGAACTTGAACGAGGCATAGACGCGGCGCTTGCCGCCCCAGACGCCGATGATGATGAACATCGGGATCAGGCCGGCCTCGAAGAAGACGTAGAACAGCACGATGTCGAGCGCGCAGAACACGCCGATCATCAGCGTTTCCAAGAGCAGGAAGGCAATCATGTAGGCCTTGACGCGCTTGTCGATCGCTTCCCACGACGCCAGGATGCAGGGCGGCATGAGGAACGTCGTCAGGATGACGAACAGCATCGAAATGCCGTCGACGCCCATATGGTAGGAGATGCCGGAATCCAACCAGGCAAACTTCTCGACGAACTGGAAGCCGGCTTGCGAATTGTCGAAGCCGGTCCAGATGAACAGGGAGATGATGAAGGTGGCCGCTGTCGTCGTGAACGCGATGGCGCGGATGTTGCGACGCGCATTCGGGCTGTCATCCCTGATGAACAGGATCAGCAGCACACCTACGAGCGGCAGGAAGGTGACCAGCGAGAGGATTGGCCAGGCGGTCATCAGAGCATCATCCAGGTGACGAGTGCGGCCACGCCGATCAGCATGGCGAATGCATAGTGATAGAGATAGCCGGTCTGCAGCTTGACGACGCGGTCGGTGACGTCGACGACGCGCGCCGAAATGCCGTCAGGACCGAGCCCGTCGATGATGGTGCCGTCGCCGGTCTTCCACAAGAACCTGCCCAGCGCCTTTGCCGGCCGCACGAACAGGACGTCGTAGAGCTCGTCAAAGTACCATTTGTTGAGCAGGAAGGCATAGAGCAGCCGATGGTTGGCGGCGACGCTCCGGGGCAGTTCCGGCGAGCGGATGTAGAACTTCCAGGCGACGGCAAAGCCGATGACCATGGCGACGAACGGTGCCAGCTCGACCCACAGCGGCAATTCATGGATCTCGTGCAGGATGTGGTTGTCCGGCAGCGTGAACAGCGACGCCTTCCAGAATTCGGCATAGGCTTCGCCGATGAAGGCGCCATGAAAGATAACGCCGGCAAACAGCGCGCCCGCGGCCAGGATGAACAGCGGCACCAGCATCACCGGCGGCGATTCATGGACATGGTGCATGACGTCGTGGCTCGCCCGCGGCTCGCCGTGGAAGGTCATGAAGATCAGCCGCCAGGAGTAGAAGGAGGTGAAGCAGGCGGCGATGACCAGCAGGACAAAAGCGAGGCCGGCGACCGAATTGTGGCCGGCAAAGGCAGCCTCGATGATGGCATCCTTGGAGAAGAAGCCGGCGGTGCCGATGACGGTCACCGGAATGCCGACGCCGGTCAGTGCCAGCGTGCCGATCACCATCATCCAGTAGGTCTTCGGAATGAGCTTCCGCAGGCCACCCATCTTGCGCATGTCCTGCTCGTCGGACACGGCATGGATGACCGAGCCGGAGCCCAGGAACAGCAGCGCCTTGAAGAAGGCATGCGTGAACAGATGGAAGATCGCCGCGCCATAGGCGCCGACGCCGAGCGCGACGAACATGTAGCCGAGCTGCGAGCAGGTCGAATAGGCGATGACGCGCTTGATGTCGTTCTGGACCAGGCCGACGGTCGCCGCGAAGAAGGCGGTGAAGGCGCCGATGAAGGTCACCACGGTCAGCGCCGAATGCGACAGTTCGAACAGCGGCGACAGCCGGGCCAGCATGAACACGCCGGCCGTAACCATGGTGGCGGCATGGATCAGCGCGGAAACCGGCGTCGGGCCTTCCATGGCGTCCGGCAGCCAGGTGTGCAGCGGCACCTGCGCCGACTTGCCCATGGCGCCCATGAACAGCAGCAGGCAGACGATGGTCATGGCCGCCTGCTTGTCCAGCGCATAGCCGAGGAAGGTCAGCACGGCGGCGCCTTGTGGTGCGCCTTCGGCCGGAATGAACGTCGCGGCATTGGCGAAGATGGTGCCGAGATTGACCGAGCCGAACAAAACGAAGACGCCGAAAATGCCGAGCGCAAAGCCGAAATCGCCGACGCGGTTGACGACGAAGGCCTTGATCGCAGCGGCATTGGCCGACGGCTTCTTGTACCAGAAGCCGATCAGCAAATAGGAGGCGAGACCCACCCCTTCCCAGCCGAAGAACATCTGCACCAGATTGTCGGCCGTCACCAGCATCAGCATGGCGAAGGTGAACAGCGACAGATAGGCAAAGAAGCGGGGCCGGTTCGGATCGTGGTGCATGTAGCCGATCGAATAGATGTGGACCAGCGCCGACACCGTGTTGACCACCACCAGCATGACCACCGTCAGCGTGTCGATCCTGAGCGCCCAGGACGCGTCCAAGCCGCCGGATTGGATCCAGCGCAGTACCGGCACGGTGAACACCTCGCCTTCGCCGAAGCCGACGGAGAAGAAGGCGACCCAGGACAGCACGGCCGAGATCACCAGGAAGCCCGAGGTGATGTATTCCGATGCCTTGGCGCCCAGCGAATTGCCGAACAGACCGACGATCAGGAAGCCGAGCAGCGGAAGGAAGACGATCGCTTGATACATGTTAGCCCCGTCAACCCTTCATCTGGTTCACGTCTTCGACCGCGATCGAGCCGCGGTTGCGGAAGAAGACGACGAGAATGGCAAGACCGATGGCCGCTTCGGCGGCGGCGACCGTCAGCACGAACAGGGCAAACACCTGGCCGACGAGATCGCCCAATGCCGCCGAGAAGGCAACGAAATTGATGTTGACCGCCAAAAGAATCAGCTCGATCGACATCAGGATGACGATGATGTTCCTGCGGTTCAGGAAGATGCCGAACACGCCCAGCGTGAACAGGATCGCCGATACGGTCAGGTAATGTGCGATGCCGACGACCATGGCCAGATCAAACCTTTCCCGGCATTTGTTGAATCATTGAACGCGCGGATACGATGGCGTCCAAAAGGCTGTCTATGGCAGAAGGCTCGAAGATAACTGTTGCATCATTCCGGCCTGCCCCCTGAACGTATGTGAAATCTTCGCTCTTGATGTTCAGCGTAAGATTCCCGTCGCGATTCCAGACGAATACCCAGGCCTTCTCAGTCGAATCAACCCGCCAAGAGGCAACCTGCTCTCCCCAGTATTTTTTCTTCAAACGACCGAACATCGTCAGAGCCCCTCGCCCGACTTGACCTTGCGGATTTCCATGCCTGTCGCCGGCGTGCGGCCGACCTGGGCTGCGATCGACTGCCGCTTGATCCCTTCCTTGTGGCGCAGCGTCAGCACGATGGCGCCGATCATGGCGACCAGCAGGATGAGGCCCGAAATCTGGAAGTAGTAGAGGTAGTCGGTATAGAGGATGTCGCCGAGTGCTGCGGTGTTTGTCCGCGCGGCAAGATCCGGGATGGGTTTGGAGACCGTCGAGGCCAGTTGCGGCGCGAAGGTGTAGCCGCCGAGCACCACGATCAGCTCGGCCGCCAGGATCAGCCCGACCAGCGCGCCGATCGGCGCATATTGCAGGGCGCCTTCCTTCATCTCGGCGAAGTCGACATCGAGCATCATGACGACGAACAGGAACAGCACCATGACCGCGCCGACATAGACGACAAGCAGGATCATCGCCAGGAACTCGGCGCCGGTCAGCATGAACAGGCCGGCGGCGTTGAAGAAGGTCAGGATCAGGAACAGCACGGAATGCACGGGGTTGCGCGACGAAATGACCATGAAGGCCGACGCCACCGCGACAAAGGCGAAGAGGTAGAAAAAGGCCGCCTCTAGTCCACTCAGCATTGGGGATCCCCCGGGTTCCTGTCCAAACAGGACATCCGTCCTGTTTGATTTCTGCGACCGCCTCCGGTCGGCAAGTTGCGTTGTCCTTAGACGAGGCCCCTCGCCCCGTCCATGCGTCAAATGTCAGCGATAGGGCGAGTCCAGCGAGATGTTGCGCGCCAGTTCGCGCTCCCAGCGGTCGCCATTCGCCAGCAGCCTGTCCTTGTCGTAGTAAAGCTCCTCGCGCGTCTCCGTCGCGAACTCGAAATTCGGCCCCTCGACGATGGCGTCGACCGGGCAGGCTTCCTGGCAGAAGCCGCAATAGATGCACTTCACCATGTCGATGTCGTAGCGCACGGTGCGGCGAGTGCCGTCATTGCGGCGCGGGCCGGCCTCGATGGTGATCGCCTGCGCCGGACAGATCGCTTCGCACAATTTGCAGGCGATGCAGCGTTCCTCGCCATTGGGATAGCGGCGCAGCGCATGCTCGCCACGGAAGCGCGGGCTGGTCGGCCCTTTCTCGTGCGGATAGTTGATCGTCTCCTTCGGCGCGAAGAACTGGCGCATCGACAGGAAAAAGGCGCTGACGAAATCCTGCAGCAGCAGCGATTTGGCGGCCTGGCCAAAAGCGGACATCACGCAAACCCCGTGATCTTGAGGAAGGCCGCGGTGGCAACGACCATGAATAGCGAAATCGGCAGGAACACTTTCCAGCCAAGGCGCATCAGCTGGTCGTAGCGGTAGCGCGGCACGAAGGCCTTCACCATCGAGAACATGAAGAACATCAGGCAGATCTTGAGCACGAACCAGATCACGCCGGGCACCCAGGTGAAGGGGGCGAAGTCGAAGGGCGGCAGCCAGCCGCCGAGGAACAGGATGGTGGCCAGCGCGCACATCATCACCACGGCGACATATTCGCCGAGGAAGAACAACAGGAACGGCGTCGACGAATATTCGACCATATGGCCGGCGACCAATTCGGACTCGGCTTCCACCAGGTCGAAGGGCGGGCGGTTGGTCTCGGCCAGCGCCGAGATGAAGAAAATGACGAACATCGGGAACAGCGCCAGCCAGTGCCAGTCGAGGAAGCTGTTGGGCAGGCCAAGCTTGGTGCCCAGCCCATCCTGCTGCGACAGCACGATGTCCGACAGGTTGAGCGAGCCGACGCAGAGCAGCACGGTGACGATGACGAAGCCGATCGAGACTTCGTAGGACACCATCTGCGCCGCCGAGCGCAGCGCGCCGAGGAACGGGTATTTCGAATTGGACGCCCAGCCGCCCATTATCACGCCATAGACCTCGAGCGAGGAGATGGCGAAGACGTAGAGGATGCCGACATTGACGTTGGCGATCCCCCAGCCGGCATTGACGGGAATGACCGCCCAGGCCGAGATTGCCAGCACGGCCGACACCAGCGGCGCCAGCAGGAACACGCCCTTGTTGGCGCCGGACGGAATGACCGGTTCCTTGAAGACGAATTTTAGCAGATCGGCGAAAGCCTGCAGCGTGCCCCACGGGCCGACGACGTTCGGGCCGCGGCGCAATTGCACCGCCGCCCAGATCTTGCGGTCGGCGTAAAGCAGGTAGGCAACCCCGATCAGCAAAACGACGATCAGCACGACCGACTTTAAAAGGATGATCAGCGTCGGCAGCACGTAGAAGGAGAAGAAGGTGTCCATGTCTACTCTGCCGCCTGCCTGAAGCCGTTTTTCGCCAGCGCCGAGCATTCCGCCATGACGGCGGAGGCCCGCGCAATCGGGTTGGTCAGATAGAAATCCGTGACCGGCGAGGTGAAAGTGCCCTTGTTCAGCCGCCCGCCGAGCTTCGCCACCCTGGCGATGTCGTCGGGGTTGCCTGAGACAACATGATCGATGCGGGCGAGATGCGGGTATTCGCCATAGAGTTTGGCGCGCAACTGCTGCAGCGAATCGAAGGGTAGTTTCTTGCCCAGCACATCGGACAATGCCCTCAGGATCGCCCAGTCCTCGCGCGCATCGCCCGGCGCGAAGCCGGCGCGGTTGGTCTGCTGCACGCGTCCCTCGGTGTTGACATAGGTGCCGGACTTTTCGGTGTAGGCGGCTCCCGGCAGGATGACATTGGCGCGGTGCGCACCGGCGTCGCCATGCGTTCCGACATAGACAACGAAGGCGCCGCCGGTCTTGGACATGTCGATCTCGTCGGCGCCGAGCAGGAACAGAACCTCGCTCTCCCCCAGCATGCCGGCAACGTTCTTGCCGCCCTTGCCAGGCACGAAGCCGACATCGAGACCGCCGACGCGCGCGGCCGCAGTGTGCAGCACGGCAAAGCCGTTCCAGTCGGCGCGGGCAGCGTTCACGGCCGTGGCGAGTTTCGCCGCCTGGCCGAGCACCGCCGCGCCGTCGGCACGCGATAGTGCGCCCTGGCCGACGATGATCAGCGGATGCGTCGCCTTCTTCAGCACCTGGAAGAACTTGCCGTTGCCATCGGCCAAGTCTTTCAGCGACTCCGGACCGGCGCCGAGCTGTTCATAGTCGTAACGCGTGTCGCCGACCTCGCCGATGACGCCGACCGGCAGATTGCCGATCCGCCAGCGCTTGCGGATGCGGGCATTGAGCACCGAGGCCTCGAAGCGCGGATTGCCGCCGATGATCAGCACCGCGTCGGCCTGCTCGATGCCCTCGATGGTGGGGTTGAAGATGTAGCTGGCGCGGCCGAGCGCGGGATCGAGTGCGGCGCCGTCCTGGCGGCAATCGGTGTTCTTCGAGCCCAACGCAGCCATAAGCTGCTTAAGCGCGTAGATTTCCTCGACGGCGGCAAGATCGCCCGCAATCGCGCCGATTTTCTCGGGCGCCGCATTCGACACCGCATCCCTGATCGCAACGAACGCTTCGGCCCAGCTGGCCGGCGCCAGCTTTCCGTCCTTGCGGACATAGGGGCGGTCGAGGCGCTGCGTGCGCAATCCGTCCCAGATGAAGCGGGTCTTGTCGGAAATCCACTCCTCGTTCACCGCTTCATTGACGCGCGGCAGGATGCGCATCACCTCGCGGCCACGGCTGTCGACGCGGATTGCCGAGCCGACGGCGTCCATGACGTCGATGGATTCTGTCTTGGTCAGCTCCCACGGCCGCGCCTGGAAGGCGAACGGCTTCGACGTCAGCGCGCCGACCGGGCAGAGGTCGATGACATTGCCCTGCAGCTCCGAGGTCATGGCGCTTTCGAGATAGGTGGTGATCTCGGCATCCTCGCCGCGGCCGATCAGGCCAAGCTCGGAAATGCCCGCAACTTCCGTGGTGAAGCGAACGCAGCGCGTGCAGTGGATGCAGCGGTTCATAACCGTCTTGACCAGTGGGCCGATATACTTGTCTTCGACCGCGCGCTTGTTCTCGTGATAGCGCGAGGAATCGACGCCGAAGGCCATCGCCTGGTCCTGCAGGTCGCATTCGCCGCCCTGGTCGCAGATCGGGCAATCCAGCGGATGGTTGATCAGCAGGAATTCCATCACGCCTTCGCGGGCCTTCTTGACCATCGGCGTGTTGGTGAAGATTTCAGGCGCCTCGCCATTGGGTCCCGGACGCAGGTCGCGCACATTCATGGCGCAGGAGGCCTGCGGCTTGGGCGGCCCGCCCTTCACCTCGATCAGGCACATGCGGCAATTGCCGGCAATCGACAGCCGCTCATGGAAGCAGAAGCGCGGCACTTCCGCGCCGGCGTCCTCGGCCGCCTGCAGCAGCGTGTAGTGGTCGGGTACAGTGATCTCTTTCCCGTCGACCTTGAGCTTTGCCATCAATTGCCCCCGGCGGTCTGCGCCGTCTCATATGCCTGAAACAGATCGCTCAGCCTGATGCCATTGATCATCATGCCGGCGACTTCAGCGTTTTCTATCTTCAGATTGCTCATATTCACATTGCTGAAAAACGCGTTCGAGAGGTTCGCGTCGTCCACCACGGCCGCCGACAGGTCGACGTTGTGAAACTGCGTGTTCGACAAGTTCACATCGTCAAATCTGGAGTTGCTGACGATGGCATTGCGCACATCGAGAACATCGCTCCTGTCGTGGATCTCCATGCCTGCCACCCCTACTTCTTCGCCTTGGCAGCCAGCGTCAGCGCCGCGGCCTGGCGGGTCCACTCGTCGCGGCCGATGCGGCCGGTGAGCGACAGGTAGTCCTCGACCCAGGCGATCTCTTCCGGCGTCCACGCCGCGATCTGGGCAAAGGTCCAGATGCCGAGGCCGTTCAGCACCTTTTCCAGCTTCGGCCCAACGCCGGTGATCGCCTTGAGATCCGACGGCTTGGCCGGACGCGCCATGGCCTTGGGCTGTCTGAAATCCTCCGGCATCAATCCGATCGTCGCGCCTTCGGCGACGGCATCGGTCTTCTCCGGCTCGGCATCGACGGTGCGAGCGGCAATATCGGTCACATCCTGGGCAAAACTCTGCGCCTCGGCGATCAGGGTTCTGGTCGCCGCGCGCGCCTTGGTGGCCGGCGCGGTCTCGGAGAACTCTTGGGTGCGCTGCTCGAAATCGTCGATGATCGGCTGGAAAATCCGCTGCGATGCCTCGGCAGCACCCGACAAGGCGCCGAGCCACACGCCAAATGCATGGTTGGCAAGGCCGAAGCCCAGCGCCGACATCGCGGCGGCACCAGCGACAGGATGCGCGAGAAGGTTGACGGCGCTGGCCATCTCCTTCGGCATCATCCTGGTCAAATCCTGGTTCATCTTTTCAAGCTGGTCCAAATTGGGCATCAAAGGGTTCGAATACTGCGCCATAGACATCTCCTGGTCGTTTCTTCGCTTGCCCCGCCCCGCTGTGTCAGTCCCGGGCTTGCGCCCGTATTTCAAATCTACTCAGCCGCCACCATCACCGGTTCGGCCCGGTGCGCGTTGCGCGAAAACTCGTCGATGCGCCGCTCCACCTCGCCGCGGAAATGCCGCATCAGGCCCTGGATCGGCCATGCCGCGGCATCGCCCAGCGCGCAGATCGTATGACCCTCCACCTGTTTGGTGACGTCGAGCAGCATGTCGATCTCGCGCTTCTGCGCCTCGCCGCGCACCAGCCGCTCCATCACCCGCCACATCCAGCCGGTGCCTTCGCGGCATGGCGTGCACTGGCCGCAGCTCTCATGCTTGTAGAAATAGGAAAGCCTGGCGATCGCCTTCACGATATCGGTCGATTTGTCCATGACGATGACAGCCGCCGTGCCGAGGCCGGATTTCAGGTCGCGCAAAGCATCGAAATCCATCGGCGCATCGATGATCTGCTCGGCCGGCACCAGCGGCACCGAAGCGCCGCCCGGAATGACCGCGAGGAGATTGTCCCAGCCGCCGCGAATGCCACCGCAATGCGTCTCGATCAGCTCGCGGAACGGGATCGACATCGCCTCTTCGACGGTGCACGGATTGTTGACATGGCCCGAGATGCAAAACAGCTTGGTGCCGACATTGTTGGGGCGGCCGAAGGACGAGAACCAGGCGGCGCCACGGCGCAAAATGGTCGGCGCGACCGCGATTGACTCGACATTGTTCACGGTAGTCGGACAACCGTACAAGCCGACATTGGCTGGGAATGGCGGCTTCAGCCGGGGCTGGCCCTTCTTGCCTTCGAGGCTTTCGAGAAGTGCTGTTTCCTCGCCACATATATAGGCGCCGGCGCCGTGATGCATGTAGATGTCGAAATCGTATCCGGACGTGTTGTTCTTGCCGATCAGCCTGGCCTCGTAGGCCTCGTCGATGGCGCGCTGCAGCGCCTCGCGCTCACGGATGAACTCGCCGCGCACATAGATGTAGGCGGCGACCGCGCCCATGGCGAAGCCGGCGATGAACGAGCCCTCGACCAGGGTGTGCGGATCGTTGCGCAGGATATCGCGGTCCTTGCACGTGCCGGGCTCGGACTCGTCGGCGTTGACAACGAGATAACTCGGCCTTCCATCGCTCTGCTTGGGCATGAACGACCATTTCAGCCCGGTCGGGAAGCCGGCGCCGCCACGGCCGCGCAGGCCGGACGCCTTCATCTCATTGACGATCCACTCTCGCCCCTTGGCGATGATGCCGGGCGTGTTGTCCCAGGCGCCGCGCGCCATCGCGCCGGCCAGTGACTTGTCGAAGAGCCCGTAGATGTTGTTGAAGATGCGGTCTTTGTCAGCCAGCATGACTTACCTCTTTCCCCGCAAGACGATCGAGACCCACACCAGCGCGCCTATGCCGGTCGCGGCCATCGATTCCAGGGTATCCGAAAACGGCAATTCGACGAGGCGCCGAAGCCCCTCCAGAAGGATGTTGGCAGCAGCGATGCAGACAACGCCGATGACAATGCTGCGCAGCGACAGCAAAGATCCGGTGCTTTGCGCTTCAGCCATCAACGTGGCTCCTTGCCGAAGACGCGGATGTATTCGGCGACGCCGCCCTTGGCGAGCGCCTTGGCCTGCTTGCCCCAGTCGTCGCGCTCGATGCGGCCCTGGAAAGCGAGATATCCATCCACCCAGTCGCGCTCGGCCTTATTCCAGGATGCGACCTGTGTGAAGGTGAAGATGCCAAGCGAATGAAGGATGCCCTCGATCTTCGGGCCAATGCCCGAGATCAGCTTGAGATCGTCGACCGCAGCCGGCCTGTCGATTCCGGCCGGACGGTTCTTGTCCTCGAGCGACGGCTTTGCGGGTCTGGCTGTCGGCGCCTTGACGGTCGGGGCCACCGGGGCGTTGGCCGCTGGCGCCTTGAATTCCGGAGCGATGAAGGCAGCTGCCGGCGTGGAGGTGGTCTTCGGGCCATTACGCTGCTTGGCGACCTTCTCGACTTCAGGCGCCGCGGTGTTGGCGTTGGCGGCCGAATGCAGGGGCGCCGGGACGCTCGCCGCTTTTTCCGCCGCCGGTGCAACCTTGGCCCTGGAGGGCGACTTCAACGCCGAGCTGGTTTCCGGCGCATCGGTTTTCGGTTTGCCGGCGTTGGATGGCGCGACCGGGGCGGCCGCTGCAGGAGCGGCAGGAGCCGGAACAGGCGCCGCAATGATTGCGTCGGGCGCCGCGTGGGCAGCCTTGCTCGCCGCCCTGGCTTCCTTGTCGCGCGTTGCTTTGAGGATCGCCTTTTCGCTCTTCAGCGTCGTCAGGCCAGGCGCCGGCTCCGAGCCGGTTCTGCCGTTTTGCGGTCCCGTGGGAACCGAGGCGCCCTTGCCCGCATCGTAAAGATCGATGATTTCGGCCAGCCGCTCGGGGGTGAGATCCTCGAACGTATCCTTGAAGACCATCACCATCGGCGCGTTGACGCAGGCGCCGAGGCATTCGACTTCCTCCCACGACAGTGTGCCCTTGTCGTTGGTGTGGAATTGGTCGTGATGGATTTTCGAGCGGCACACATCCATCAGCGCTTCCGAGCCGCGCAGCATGCAGGGCGTGGTGCCGCAGACCTGGATATGTGCGCGCGTGCCGACCGGATTGAGCTGGTACTGCGTGTAGAAGGTCGCGACTTCGAGGCCGCGAATGCGCGGCATGCCGAGCATGTCCGAAATCGTCTCGATCGCCGCCTTGGTGACCCAGCCTTCCTGCTCCTGCGCAATCATCAGCAAGGGAATGATCGCCGACTGCTCGCGGCCCTTCGGATATTTCTTGATCCATTGCTTCGCAACCGCCGCATTCGCCCGGTTGAAGGCGAAGGAGGCTGGCTGGACGCTTGCTTCTGCGAGACGGCGGACTGACATTTAGCGATCGGGCCCCTGCTCTGCTACGAGAGCTATTGCGGTTTCACATTCTTTCTGATGAGAAAACGGAATGCGTTCGGCAGATCGAGCAACACTCGCAAATCGCTCTGCGGGCAACATGTATTGCCACAGCCCCAGAACAGTTTGCCTTACTTGAGGCGAGATCCATGCCATGACCGCATCAGCGTCGATGTCATCGTCGAACAAGTGCTCGTAAAAAGCGACACCAGCCGCATTCCAAATCTGTTTGTTCGGGTGAACGGCAGCCCATTGGGCGAACCCGTGCATTCTACCCAGCTTGTCGACGTCATTGTCGCGGTGGGCAAGGCGCGTCTTGGGTAGCAGGGTAAAAAAGAAGTCATAGATCGAACAGTGCTGAGTCGAGTTGTAAGAAGCCTCTGCGAACTCGACCGGCAGCATGGCTTTTGCCAATTCGCGCCACCGCGGTAGGGCAGCGTCGGCATTCCCTCGAACACCGACCTGAGAGCGCACTGTAGGATTGGCTGCCGCCATCACCGATCAACCTCCCCGAAGACGATATCGAGGGAACCCAGGACGGCAGTGACGTCGGCCAGCATGTGGCCGCGGCAGAGGAAATCCATGGCTTGCAGATGCGCGAAGCCGGGCGCGCGCAGCTTGCAGCGATAGGGCTTGTTGGTGCCGTCGGAGACGAGATAGACACCGAACTCGCCCTTCGGCGCCTCGACGGCAGCATAGACCTCGCCGGCCGGCACGCGATAGCCCTCGGTGTAGAGCTTGAAATGATGGATCAGCGCTTCCATCGAGCGCTTCATCGCCTGGCGCTTCGGCGGCACCACCTTGCCGTCGAGGTTCGACACCGGCCCGGTGCTCTCCTTGCCGAGCAGAAGGTCGACGCACTGGCGCATGATTTTCGCCGACTGGCGCATCTCTTCCATGCGCACGAGATAACGGTCGTAGCAGTCGCCGTTCTTGCCGATCGGGATGTCGAAATCCATCTCGGAATAGCATTCATAAGGCTGCGACTTGCGCAAATCCCAGGCCGCACCCGAGCCGCGCACCATGACGCCGGAAAAGCCCCAGGCCCAGGCGTCGGCAAGCGACACGATACCGATATCGACATTGCGTTGCTTGAAGATGCGGTTGCCGGTAAGCAGCCTGTCGAGGTCGTCAAGCGACTTCAGGAACGGGTCGATCCACTTGCCGATGTCCTCGACCAGCTTCGCCGGCAGATCCTGGTGCACGCCGCCGGGACGGAAATAGGCCGCATGCATGCGCGAACCGGAAGCGCGCTCATAAAACACCATCAGCTTTTCGCGTTCGACGAAACCCCACAGCGGCGGCGTCAGCGCGCCGATATCCAGCGCCTGCGTCGTCACATTGAGGATGTGCGACATGATGCGGCTGAGCTCGGAATAGAGCACGCGGATCAACTGGCCGCGCTTCGGCACTTCGATGCCGAGCAACCGCTCGGTGGCGAGCGCGAAGGCATGCTCCTGGTTCATCGGTGCGCAATAGTCGAGCCGGTCGAGATAGGGCACTGCCTGCAGATAGGTTTTGTGCTCGATCAGCTTTTCGGTGCCGCGATGCAGCAAGCCGATATGCGGATCGACGCGGTCGACCACCTCGCCGTCAAGCTCCAGCACAAGACGCAAAACACCGTGCGCCGCAGGGTGCTGCGGTCCGAAGTTGATGTTAAAGTTGCGGACGGAGGTTTCAGCCATTCTGGCGCCTCTGGCGAAGAGTCAGTAGTGAGTAGTGAGTAGTGATCATCAATCTCAATGCCTGCTTCATTCCGCCTGCTTGGCCTGCACCGTTCGGATAAGAGATCTCATCTATTTTTCCAATCTCTTCGCATCGCAGCGGCAGCTCAATCTCATTGTCTTTTCGCAGCAGGCCAACCCGACATGCCAGCAGTATGTGTGTCTCCAGTTCCTTCAACGAGCCTTGCGCCATGCGCAAAAATTGAACGAACGACCCTCTGTTCTCCCGACCGTATCCCTCCGCGACGTTCGCTGCGACCGAAACCGCCGATCGGCGCATCTGAGAGGTCATGCCGTAAATCTCATCCCTCGGAAACTCTTTGGTGAAACGGTAGCAATCCTCAGCAAGCGTCATCGCCGATTGCCACACCTTCAAGTCGCGATAAGATTCGATCCGTTGCTCCAAATCTTTTGCTACTGGCTACTCACTACTTCCTACTCACTGTTTCGCCTTCTCATCGCCCGGCAGGACGTAGTCCGTCCCTTCCCATGGCGAGAGAAAATCGAAGTTCCTGAATTCCTGCTTCAATTCCACCGGCTCGTAGATCACGCGCTTGGCTTCGTCGTCGTAGCGCACCTCGACGAAACCGGTCAGCGGGAAGTCCTTGCGCAGGGGATGGCCCTCGAAACCGTAGTCCGTGAGGATGCGGCGCAGGTCCGGATGGCCGGAGAACAGCACGCCATAGAGATCGTAGGCCTCGCGCTCATACCAGTCGGCGCCGGGATAGACAGCGGTGAGCGACGGCACCAGCGTCTCTTCGTCGGCCTGCACCTTGATGCGGATGCGCAAATTCTGCTTCGGCGAAAGCAAATGATAGACGACATCGAAACGCTTGACGCGCGACGGGTAGTCGGCGCCGCAGATATCGATGATCGAAATGAACTGGCAGCCCGAATTGTCACGCAGGAAGCTTGTCACCTCGATCAGATTGTCTGTAGCAACCGAGATCGTCAGTTCGCCATAGGCAAGCACCGCATCGGTGACGCGGCCCGGCAGCTTTTCGCCGAGATAGGTCGACAGTTCGCTCAGGGATGCGGCCATGGGTCTACCGTTCGATCGTGCCGGTGCGGCGGATCTTCTTCTGCAGGAGAAGAATGCCGTAGAGCAGCGCTTCGGCGCTCGGCGGGCAGCCGGGCACATAGATGTCGACCGGCACGATGCGGTCGCAGCCGCGCACCACCGAATAGGAATAGTGATAATAGCCGCCGCCATTGGCGCAGGAGCCCATCGAGATGACGTAGCGCGGCTCCGGCATCTGGTCGTAGACCTTGCGCAAAGCGGGGGCCATCTTGTTGGTCAGCGTTCCCGCCACGATCATTATGTCCGACTGGCGCGGCGACGCGCGAGGAGCCACGCCAAACCGCTCCGAATCATAGCGCGGCATCGAGGTGTGGATCATCTCGACGGCACAGCAGGCGAGACCGAAGGTCATGAACATCAGCGAGCCGCTGCGTGCCCAGGTGATCAGCGCCTCGGTCGAGGTGACCAGAAAACCCTTGTCGGCCAGTTCATTGTTGATCTCGAGGAAGAACGGATCGTCGGAACCGACCGGACGTCCGGTATTGGGGTCGATCAGGCCTTTGGGCTTCGGCGCGACGAGCGTTCCGGAACTGTCGTTCAATCCCATTCCAGCGCTCCTTTTTTCCACTCATAGGCAAAGCCGATGGTCAGCACCGCCAAAAACACCATCATCGACCAGAAACCGAGCATGCCGATCTTCGAGAACGACACCGCCCACGGAAACAGGAAGGCCACTTCCAGATCGAAGATGATGAACAGGATCGACACCAGGTAGAAGCGGATGTCGAATTTCATCCGGGCATCGTCGAACGAGTTGAACCCGCACTCGTAGGCGGAAAGCTTCTCCGGATCGGGATTGCGATAAGCCACCAGGAACGGCGCGATGATAAGCGCCAGGCCTACAACTGCGGCCACGGCGATGAAGAGGACGATGGGCAGGTATGAACTGAGGAGTACGTTCATGCTCGGCTTTCCGTTGGCGGCCAATCCACTTTGATTACAGCAACCAACCCTAATGCGGAAGCGCGACAGTTTAACCGCTGAACCGTTTTAGGTGCCTTTGCTGCAACGCGGCGAGGGTTAGCGCACGGCTTTCAGCGAAGCAAGTCAAACCTTGTTCAAAAGACAGTGCTGGACGGCAGGCCGGGAAAAACTGGTCCGATCTCCTCCTGTTTGATTTCCTTCATCTTTCACTCCACTTTTGTCTCCTGACACATCTCCCGCCATTTGCCTGCTAGCATGACCGGAATCGCCGGCTAAAGTCGGGAAAATGGTTCGAGGCAAGACACTTTGACGAAGGACAAAATCTCACTCCCCGCGGCCAGGCGCATCGCGCTCGCCGCGCAAGGATTTCTCGATCCCCGCCCGGTCGGCACGCCCGATCGCCGCCACCTCGCCCGCGTGCTGTCGCGCACCGGCTTGCTGCAGATCGATTCCGTCAGCGCGGTGGTGCGCGCCCACTATATGCCGCTCTATTCGCGGCTTGGCCCCTACCCGCTGGCTTTGCTCGACAATGCGGCCATCACCCGCAAACGCACGGTGTTCGAATACTGGGCGCATGAGGCCTCGTTCCTGCCGGTCGAGACCTACCCGCTGATGCGCTGGCGCATGCAGCGGGCCGAGCAAGGCGACGAAATGTATCTCGGCCTCGCCAAATGGGGCCGCGAGCACGCCGCCTATATCGAAGAGATCTACCGCGCGGTCGCCGAGCGCGGCCCGATTGCCGCTTCGGCACTGGAAGGCCAGAAAGGTTCGGGCGGCTGGTGGGGCTGGAGCCACGCCAAGCACGCCTTCGAATGGCTCTTCTGGGCCGGACGCATCACCACGGCGCACCGCCGTGGCTTCGAACGCTTCTATGACCTGCCCGAGCGCGTGCTGCCGCAGGCGATCCTCGATCTGCCGGTGCCGACCGCCGAGGACGCGCACCGCGAATTGCTGCGCATTTCTGCCCGCGCCCACGGCATCGCGACGTCGGGTGACCTGCGCGATTATTTCCGCTTGTCGCCGGCCGACATGAAGGGCCGGTTGGAGGAACTGGTCGAGATGGGCGAGTTGCTGCCGGTAAACGTCGAAGGTTGGGACAAGCCGGCTTACCTCTATAGGGACGCCCGCCTGCCGCGAAAGATCGAGGCCCGCGCCTTGCTGGCCCCCTTCGATCCGGTGGTCTTCGAGCGCGCGCGCACCGAGCGTCTCTTCGATTTCCGCTACCGCATCGAGATCTACACCCCGGCCGACAAGCGGCAATATGGCTATTACGTGCTGCCTTTCTTGCTCGGCGACAAGATCGTCGCCCGCGTCGACCTCAAGGCCGACCGGCCTGCGAGTGTCTTACGCGTCCACGCCGCCTATGCCGAAGCAGGCGCACCGCCTGAGACCACCGCACAGCTTTTCGAGGAACTAAAGGAGATGCAGGGCTGGCTTGGCCTTGAGCGCATCGAAGTGACGCCGGCCGGCAATCTGGGGCCGGCATTGGCTAGCGAGAGAGATGGCCAACCCTTGCAGCGTCTGTCATAGACGCCTCAATAAGCCTCGTAGGTTGTGCAATGGCATCGGACAAAGTGCTCGACATGATCCATGGCGCCCTCATTGCGCATGGAATAGATGCAGTCCGCAGAGATAGGGACGTCATGCTCCAATCGAAGCAGCTTCGGTTTGAGGCTGAGGTGTTCGAGACGAGTTCTGACCGGCTGGTCCTGGAAATCTACATTTTTTCTCCGCTGCTTGATGTTCAGCCGGTCATTGAATCCTTTGCTGGCTTCGGCGACACGCGCGAACAGGAACTGAACCAGGCGTTTGAAAAGTTTCTCCGTGGTGTTTTCCATGTGGCCATTGAGGGACTGGCCGATCACGTCTGCGAGAACATGCAGGCCGAAATAGAGCTTTGGCAGCGAAGCAGCGCCAGTTGGAAGATCTGGCGAAAAGATGCCCGCTGGAAAATCTATAGCGGCCCGGTCATTTCCCAGGCCACAACCGAGCTATGCTCGCTGACACCAGGCTATCCAGCATTCTATGCCAAGCTGGAAAAGCTGTTCACAGCTTCGGTACCCCCCGGAAGCCATTTTGTCCGGACCTTTCTGGCAGGCTTGAAGGGCACGCTGATTAGTGCCGAAGTCCTTCTGGACAACGCGGTTTGGCATGAGGGACAGAATCTGGCTGTCGGTCATGACTGGGACTATAGCGATGGCTATCAAGCTATCCGACAGGTCATCCTGGCACTGCCGGAAGCCGGGACATGACAGCCCCTGCCGACATCGCCATGTCGTAGCCGTGCGTTGACACCGCTGCCTGCAAAAGCCTAAAATCCGCTCCAGACGGTCCCCTGCCCCGCAACGGCAAGGGCCAAGAGGGAATGCGGTGCGGGACGAAAAAATCCCAAATCCGCGGCTGTCCCCGCAACTGTAAGCGAAGAGCCAAGGCCGAAAGCCACTGGGTAACACCGGGAAGGCGGCTAACCAAGGCAATGACTCGCGAGCCAGGAGACCTGCCGTCTGAGACAAAGTATCCGATCGCCTGGCGGGTTTCCGGGCAAGGAGCACGGTTTTTGGACCAGAACAGCAGTTTTTCGGCTGGCACAACGGACATTGCGTCCGGCGACAACGACGCCCTGACCGGCGTGACCGTCATCGTCTGCGCCTCCTGCCGCGATGAGACCGGTTCCGACGCCCATCCGCGCGCCGGCGAATTGCTGGCTGAGGACACAGGCCGCGCCGCTGCCGGCGATATCCGGGTCCGCACCGCCGAATGTCTCGGCAATTGCAAGCGCCGCCTCAGCGCCGCGATCCTGCGCGATGGCTGCTGGAGCTATGTCTTCGGCGATCTGACCGCAACCAGCGGCGCCGACCTCGTTACCGGCGCAAAGCTCTTCGCGACTTCGGCCGACGGCCTCATCCCGTGGCGCGGCCGGCCCGATAGCCTCAAGCGCGGCCTCGTTGCCCGCATCCCACCCCTCGACATGCTGAAGGACTGACGATGAACGCTTCAAACCCGGCCGCCAACCTCTCCCGTGTTCCCTGCACTGTCGTTACAGGCTTCCTCGGCGCCGGCAAGACGACGCTGGTCCGCCATCTCCTGGAAAATGCCGGCGGCAAGCGCATCGCCATCATCGTCAACGAGTTCGGCGACATCGGCATCGACGGGGAAATCCTGAAAGGCTGCGGCATCGACACCTGCCCCGAGGAAAACATCGTCGAACTGGCCAATGGCTGCATCTGCTGTACAGTCGCCGACGATTTCGTGCCCGCCCTCGACAAGATCCTCGCGCTGACACCGAAGGTTGACCACATCCTGATCGAGACCTCGGGCCTGGCTCTGCCCAAGCCGCTGGTCCAGGCGTTCCAGTGGCCGAGCGTGAAGAGCCGGGTAACCGTCGACGGTGTCATCGCCGTGGTAGACGGCCCGGCGCTGGCCGAAGGCCGCGTCGCCAACGACATGGACGCTTTGCAGGCACAGCGCGCTCAGGACGAGACGCTCGACCATGACGATCCTGTCGAAGAAGTGTTCGAGGACCAGATCGCCTGCGCCGATTTGATCATCCTGTCGAAGAGCGATCTGATGGACGCCCCCGGTTCGGCCCGCGCCAACGCCATCATCAATGAACATTCCGCCCGCGCGGTAAAAATCGTGCCGACTGCGCATGGCAAGGTCGACCCGTCGGTGCTGCTTGGCCTCGGTCTCACCGTCGAAGACGACATCGAGAACCGCAAGTCGCATCACGACGGCGCTTTCGATCATGAGCATGACGATTTCGACACCTTCATCGTCGACATCCCCTCGATCGCCAATCCCGACGACCTGGCCAAGCGCGTCGCCACCGCCGCCGAACAGGAAAACGTGTTGCGTGTAAAAGGCTTCGTCGATGTCGGCGGCAAGCCGATGCGGCTTTTGCTGCAGGCCGTCGGCCCGCGCGTCAATCATTACTATGACCGCGCCTGGGCGGCTGAGGACGACCGCCGCTCGCGTCTTGTCGTCATTGGCCTGAAAGGACTGAACCGCCCGGCGATCGAGCGTATACTCGCCGGCTGATCCAAACCACGAGCCGAAATGCATATACTCACCACCACATCCGCCTCGCTCGACGATCTCGCCGAGCCCGTCGATCTCGGGCAGACGCCGGCGGATATCGTGGCGCTGTCCTTCACCGACAGCGACCTCGCCGGCCTCGCGGCGGCGTGGAAGGCCGATGCCGCCCGCCTGCCGTCGATGCGGCTGGCGGCGCTGCGCGACCTGCGCCATCCCATGTCCGTGGACCTCTGGATCGACAGCGTCGCCCGCCACGCCAAGGTGATTTTGGTGCGCATCCTCGGCGGCTACGACTGGTGGCGCTATGGCTGCGACCAGCTTGCCGCGACTGCCCGTGCGAACGGCATCAAGCTGGCGCTGCTGCCGGGCGAGAGCCACGACGAGGATCTCAGGCTGATCGAAGCCTCGACGCTGCCCCGCGCGGAGCTGGACGGCCTGCTGGGCTATTTCCGCGAGGGCGGGCCGGAGAATATGGCAGCGCTGATGCAGCGGCTGGCGGGGTTGGCTGGGCAGGATGCGGCGGCGGCTGAGCCGGTCAGCGTGCCGAAAGCTGGTTACTACGAGCCTGGCCGCGGCGTCGTAGGCAAGTTGGATTTTGCCGATGTCGGCGTTCCTTCACACCCCCCTCTGTCCTGCCGGACATCTCCCCCGCAAGGGGGGAGATCAGCCGGCGCGGACCTCGGCACTTTTTCTGCCCAGCCGATAATAGATTCCTCTGCAACATCCCCGATTGGCGAAAGCGTCGATGAGAGCACAATCTCCCCCCTTGCGGGGGAGATGTCCGGCAGGACAGAGGGGGGTGGGCGGGAACTCGGCGCAGACAACATCAACTCTCCCATCATCCCCATCCTCTTCTACCGCTCGATGCTGCTGGCCGCCGATGTCGCGCCAATCGATGCCCTCTTTGATGCACTCCGCCAGCGCGGCATGAGACCGGTCCCGATCTTCGTCTCCAGCCTCAAAGACCCGACCTCCCTGGCCTTCGTCGAAACCGCACTGGCCTCGCTCAACCCCGCCGCCATCATCACCGCAACCGCCTTCGCCTCCGGCGCCGAACCCGGCGTCCAAACCCTGTTCGACCGCGCCGGCGTGCCGGTCTTCCAGGTCATCGTCGCCACCACCCGCCGCGACGTCTGGGACAACAACCAGCGCGGCCTGGCGCCCGCCGACCTCGCCATGCATGTCGTGCTGCCCGAACTCGACGGCCGTATCCTTGCCGGCGCGATTTCCTTCAAGGGCGAGAGCGAGACCGACCCGGCGCTCGGCCACCGCGCTTTCGCCAACCGCCCGGAACCGGATCGCGTGGCGCAAGTGGCGGACAGGCTAGCGGCGTTCACACGGTTGCAGCAGACGCCCCGCGCGACGCGTAAGTTGGCGATCCTCATTCCGGACTATCCGAGCGCGCCCGGCCGCACTGGCTATGCAGTGGGCCTGGATGTGCCGTCCAGCGTGCTGGCCATGCTGCATGACCTGAAGGAGCAGGGCTATCGCGTTGACGGGATTCCAGAAACGCCGCGTGCGCTGCTGGATGCGTTGGGGCGGAGCGATGGTGGGCTGGGGCTGGATGAGTATCTGGACTTCTCAAAGGATTTGCCGGCTGAGGCACTGGCTGCAGTCGAGGCGGCATGGGGCGCTCCTTCACCCTCCCCCTTGTGGGGAGGGTCGGTTCGCGACATTCGCGAAGCGGATAGCGCGAAACGGGGTGGGGGTAGCGGTGCACCACCCCCACCCGGCGCTGCGGGCCACCCTCCCCACAAGGGGGAGGGTAAGAGCGGCTTCCCCTTCCGCGCCGCCACCTTCGGCAACATCACTGTCGCTCTCGCCCCCGACCGTGGCCGCTCGGCCGACCGCCGCGCCGATTACCACGACCCGACGCTCCCTCCCCGCCACAACCTCATCGCCTTCGGCCTGTGGCTGCGCAAATCGCTCCGCATCCATGCTCTCATCCATGTCGGCGCTCATGGCACGCTGGAATGGCTGCCCGGCAAGACGGTAGCGCTCTCACAAAACTGCTTCCCCGAGATCGTCACCGGCTCGTTGCCCGTCATTTACCCCTTCATCGTCTCCAATCCCGGCGAAGCGGCGCAGGCGAAGCGGCGTATCGCCGCCGTCACGCTTGGCCATCTGCCGCCGCCGTTGACCGGTGCCGGCCTCGACGAAGGGCAGCACAAGCTCGAACGCCTCGTCGACGAATACGCCCAGGCCGACGGCCTCGACCGCCGCCGCCGCGATCGTCTGGCCAAGCTGATCGTCGACACGGCGCAAAAGACCGGCTTCGCCTCCGAAGCCGGCGTCGCCGGAACCGATGCGCCCGACGAGGCGCTGCGCCGCATCGACGCCTGGCTCTGCGACCTCAAGGATTTCGCCATCAAGGACGGCCTGCACATCTATGGCCGCGCTCCCGACGACGAGCCCGACGCCATGCGCGTGCAAAGCGCGGAGGCCGAGAAAGCCGCGCTGCTGGCGGCGCTCGACGGCCGCCACGTCAAGGCCGGCCCGGCCGGGGCGCCTGCGCGTGGCCGCTCCGACGTGCTGCCCACCGGCCGCAATCTCTTCACCTCCGATCCGCGCACCATGCCGACGCCGACCGCCTATGATCTGGGCCGATCGGCAGCGGAAGAAGTCGTGCGCGGCTACATGCAATCGCATGGCGACTGGCCGCGCTCGCTGGTCATCGACCTCTGGGGCTCGGCCTCGCTGCGCACTGGCGGCGAGGAGATCGCGCAAGGCCTGGCGCTGATGGGCTGCCGGCCGCAATGGGACAGTGCCACCGGCCGCATCACCGGCATCGAAGTGCTGCCGCCGGCCACGCTCGGTCGCCCGCGCGTCGATGTCACCTGGCGCATTTCGGGCCTGTTCCGCGACATGTTCCCGACCCAGATCGCGCTGATCGACGCCGCTGCCAACGCCGTTGCCGCGCGCGACGAGGACGATTCGGAAAACCCGCTCGCCGCCAGAACCCGTGCCGATGGCAAGATCGGCCCGCGCATCTTCGGCACCTCGCCCGGCACCTATGGCGCCGGCGTCGAGGACCTGTTGTCGAGTGGCGACTGGGCCGCGCGCGAAGAAATCGGCCGCGCCTATCTCGATGCGACATCGCATGCCTATGGCGGCGCCGAGGGCGAAGGCATCGCCTCCCCCGGCGCTTTCGAGACCCGCATCGCCGAGGCCGATCTGCTGGTCCACACCGGCGACGATCCCGGCCGCGACATTCTCGAGGGCTCCGCCGACGTCGCCTTCATCGGCGGCTTTTCGGCCGCCCTTGCGGCATTGGGCCGAAATGCCGACGTCATCGTGCTCGACACCACCGACCCGCAAAAGCCGCAGCCGCGCTCGGTCGGCGAGGCTGTGTCGCGGGTTGTGCGGGCGCGAGCCGTCAATGCGCGTTTCATCGCCGGCCAGATGCGGCACGGCCCACGCGGCGCCTCGGAATTCGCCGAGACCGTCGACCGTCTCATCGGTTTCGCCGAAACCACCCACGCCATTTCAGGCGCGGTGATCGAGGCTGTGCATGACGCCTATGTCGGCGACGCCAATGTTCGCGCTTTCATCCTGCGCGAAAACCCGGCCGCAGCCAAAGTCATCGCCGAACGCTTCCTGTCGGCGCGCCGGCGCGGGCTGTGGCATCCCTTGCGCAACGCGATCGACGACGATCTCGCGGCGTTGATCGCCGAGGCCGAGGCGCTCGGAGTCGCGGCATGAACGCCTTCTCGCGCCGCGGCGCCTGTCCGGCTCTCTCGGCGCCGATGCAGACCGGCGATGGCCTGCTGGTGCGGCTTAATCCTGTAGCTGGAGGTCTTTCGCCCAAGCTTTTGATCCGACTCGCCGAATCCGCCCTGCGGCACGGCAACGGCATCATGGAAGTGACCGCACGAGGCAGCCTGCAGATACGCGGCCTGACAGCGGAAAGTGCTGGGCTGCTGGCGGCGGAGGTGGATGCGCTGGGCATCGCCGTGCGTACCGGCGTGCCGGTCGAGACCGGGCCGCTGGCCGGCATCGATCCGCGGGAGATTGCCGATCCGCGAGCTTTGGCTGAGCGGATCAGGGCTGCGGTCGAGGAAGCTGGGCTGACGCCAAGGCTCGGACCGAAGGTGTCGGTGGTTGTCGATGGTGGCGGGCAGCTGACGATGGATGGGGTGACGGCTGATGTCAGGCTGAAGGCGGTGCGGGTGGGCGGCAACGTTATGTGGGCTTTGTCTGTTGCCGGCGACGGTCAAAGCGCGAGGCCGCTTGCGACGGCCGATGAGGATGCAGCGCGCGATATTGCGGTTGCTGTGCTGAGGATGGTTGCCGAGAAGGGGCGTGACGCACATTCTCGGGATTTGTCGGAGAGGCAATTGGCCTCTCTTGCAAGCTGGCATTCCTTCGCGCCCCCCTCTGTCCTGCCGGACATCTCCCCCTCAAGGGGGGAGATCAGCAGGGTCGCCGGCGGCTCTCCACTTTCCACGCTGAAAATTGGCGAAATCGCCCACGAAGACGCAATCTCCCCCCTTGAGGGGGAGATGTCCGGCAGGACAGAGGGGGGTGTGCAGGATCGCCGGCCTATCGGTCTTTTCCCCTTATCCAACGACACCACCGCTCTCGGCATAGCCCTCCCCTATGGCAGCATGCCGGCCGAAAAACTCATCGCCCTCGCCCAAAGCGCCCTGTCCCTCGGCGTCGCCGAAATCCGCCTCGCCCCAGGCCGCGCCTTGCTGTTCCTCGGCCAACCGTCGTCCGCAAACCACCCCCTGCGAGCCACCGCCGCCGCCCTTGGCTTCGTTACCACCGCCGCCGACCCGCGCACCCGCATCGCCGCCTGCCCCGGCACTCCTGCCTGCGCATCCGGACAAATCGCCACGCGCGATATTGCCGAGACAATCGCCGCCGAAAACGCTGATATCCTCGACTTCACACTGCACATTTCCGGCTGCGCCAAGGGCTGCGCTCACCCCGGCTCTGCCGCGCTAACAATCGTCGGCGGCGAAAACGGAGCCGGACTTGTCGTGAACGCGACGGCAAAGGCCCTTCCTGCGGGCTACAGGCCGGGCTATGACGCCGCACGCGGCGTCAGCAGCGTCGCGGCGATGGTCCGCAGCGCACGATTTCAGGGCGAAACCGCCGCCGCTTGCCTGACAAGGCTCGGGCCGGCGGCAATCGCCGAAAGCTACCGACAGGAATAAGCATGGCCGCCTACGATTACATCCATGACGGCAACGCCATCTATGAGCGCTCTTTTGCCATCATCCGCGCCGAGGCCGATTTGTCCCGCTTTTCCGAGGCCGAGGCCGACGTTGCCATCCGCATGATCCATGCCTGCGGCCAGGTCGAAGCATCAAGTCATTTTGTTTTCTCCAGCGATTTCGTCGCCGCCGCCCGCAGCGCCTTGACGGCCGGCGCACCGATCTTCTGCGACGCCGAAATGGTCTCGCATGGCGTCACCCGCGCCCGGTTGCCGGCCGGCAACGAGGTGATCTGCACCTTGCGCGACCCGCGCACGCACGACATCGCCAGGCAGATCGGCAACACCCGCTCGGCCGCGGCAATCGATCTGTGGGGCGAGCGTATGGCCGGTTCGGTGGTCGCCATTGGCAATGCGCCGACGGCACTGTTCTATCTCCTGGAAAAATTGCGCGACGGCGCGCCGAAGCCGGCAGCCATCATCGGCATGCCGGTCGGCTTCGTCGGTGCCGCCGAATCCAAGGATGCGCTGGCCGAAAACTCCTATGGAGTGCCCTACGCCATCGTGCGCGGCAGGCTTGGCGGCAGCGCCATGACCGCAGCCGCGCTCAATTCGCTGGCGAGGCCCGGCCTGTGAACGCAGCTGTCAAAGAAGATCTGGCAAAAGGCCGCCTCGTCGGCGTCGGCACGGGGCCTGGCGACCCCGAGCTGCTGACGCTGAAGGCCGCGCGCGTTCTGGCCGAGGCCGATGTCGTCGCCTACTTCGCCAAGCGCGGCAACAACAGCAATGCGCGCGCCATCGTCGAGGCGCGCTTCCGGCCGGATATGCTGGAACTGCCGCTGCTCTACCCCGTCACCACCGAGATCGACAAGGATCACGACGACTACCGTTCGCAGATCACCGATTTCTACGAGGAGTCGGCCGAGAAGGTCGCCGACCACCTCGAAGCCGGCCGGATGGTCGCCGTGCTCTCCGAAGGCGACCCGCTGTTCTACGGCTCCTACATGCACCTGCATGTCCGGCTGGCACACCGCTTCCCGACCGAAGTCATCCCCGGCGTCACCGCCATGTCGGGCTGCTGGTCGCAGACCGGCGTGCCGATCGTCCAGGGCGACGATGTGCTGACGGTTTTGCCCGGCACGATGAGCGAGTTCGAGCTGACGCGCCGTCTCGCCGACACCGACGCCGCCGTCATCATGAAGGTCGGCCGCAACCTGCCCAAGATCAGGCGGGCGCTGGAGGCCACCGGCAAGATCGCCCGCGCCGTCTATGTCGAGCGCGGCACCATGGCCGGTAGCATCTCGATGAAGCTTGCCGACAAGCCGGACGACAAGGCCCCCTATTTCGCCATCGTGCTGGTCGCCGGCTGGTCCGGCCGGCCTGGCGTTATGGGAGCCAAGCCATGAGCGGCCGCCTCACCGTCATCGGCCTTGGGCCCGGCAATGCCGATCAGGTGACGCCGGAGGCGAGCCGGGCCGTGGCGCAGGCAAAATTCTTCTATGGCTACAAACCTTATCTCGACCGGCTTGATCTTCGCACCGACCAAACCCGCGTCGCCTCGGACAATCGCGAGGAACTCGCCCGCTCCAAGGACGCGCTGGTCAAGGCCGCCGAGGGCCATGACGTCGCCGTCGTTTCCGGCGGCGATCCCGGCGTCTTTGCCATGGCCGCCGCGGTCTGTGAGGCGATCGAGGCCGGTCCGGCCGAGTGGCGCGCGGTCGATGTCGCCGTCGTGCCGGGCATCACTGCGATGCTGGCTGTCGCCGCCCGCATCGGCGCCCCGCTCGGCCATGATTTCTGCGCCATCTCGCTATCCGACAATCTGAAGCCGTGGGAGCTGATCGAACTGCGCCTGCTCGCTGCCGCCGGCGCCGGCTTCGTCATCGCGCTCTACAATCCGATCAGCAAGGCGCGCCCCTGGCAGCTCGGCCGTGCCTTCGAATGCCTGCGCGCCATCCTGCCCGGCACCACGCCGGTCATCTTCGGCCGCGCCGCCGGCCGCCCGGACGAGCGCATCGAGGTTTTTCTGTTGGCCGATGTCGAGGCGGAAAGGGCCGACATGGCGACCTGCATCATCATCGGCTCGCCGGAGACACGGATCATCAAGCGCGGTGACAAACCGGCGCTGGTCTACACACCGCGTTCCGCGACGGGGTCGAGACCATGATCGATCATCGCGGCCAATGCTTCGACAGTTTCGGCCGACGGCACCTCCGGCAGGATGGGCCTGCGCACCATCACCACCTCGATACCGAGCGCCCGCGCCGCCGCGATCTTGCCGTAGGTGGCCTCGCCGCCGCTGTTCTTGGATACGACGACATCGATGCGGTGCTCCTCGAGCAGCGCGCGTTCATCCGCCTCGCGAAACGGCCCACGCGCCAGCAGGTAGGTCGCATCCGGCACCGCCAGTTTCGGCTCGACCGGATCGACGCTGCGGACAAGGTAATGATGCTGCGGCGCCGCCTCGAAAGCCGCGACCTCCTGCCGGCCGAGCGCCAGGAAGGCACGGCGCGGCGGCGATCCAAGCGCGTGCACCGCATCGCCTGTCGTATCGACCTGCGTCCAGCGGTCGCCATCTATTGGCTCCCAGCCAGGGCGGCGCAAAGCAAGGATCGGCACAACCGAAGTGCGCGCGGCTTGCGCCGCATTGGCGGAAATTCGCGCGGCATAGGGATGCGTCGCGTCGATCAGCAGATCGGTTCGCGTCTCCTTCAGATAGGCCGCCAGCCCGTCGGCGCCGCCAAAGCCGCCGCTGCGCACCGGCACGCCTTGCGCGACCGGGCTTTCGGTACGGCCGGCCAGCGACAGGGTGACGAGGAAATCTTCCACCAGTTTTCCGGCCAATTGGCGCGCTTCTGTCGTGCCGCCAAGGATCAGAATCTTCTTCATGAGCACCATGTTGAACAGCGTCTGCGCTGCCCCTCACCCCTACCCTCTCCCCCTGAAGAACGGGGAGAGGGAGGCGTCAGCGCCGGAGCGTCTCCCTTCTCCCCGTCACTACACGGGGAGAAGGTGCCGGCAGGCGGATGAGGGGCGGCGCGACATGTCAAAAAAACAGCCCACGCCAAAATGGCTTGCAATCGTCGGCATCGGCGAGGACGGTTTAGCGAGTCTCGGCGACGAGGCCAAGCGGCAGATCGCTGACGCCGAGACCGTCTTCGGCGGCAAGCGGCATTTGGCGCTGGTGGCTTCGCTCATCAAGGGTGAGCAGCGCCCATGGCCGGTGCCATTCGATGCCGGCATGGCAGACGTGCTGGCGCTGGCCGGCCGGCGCGTCTGCGTGCTCGCCTCCGGTGATCCATTCTTCCACGGGGTCGGCGCCACCCTTGCCCGCAAGGTCAAGCCTGAAGAGATGCATGTCATCCCCGCGCCATCGGCGATTTCGCTGGCTGCCGCCCGGCTCGGCTGGGCGTTGCAGGACATCGAGACGATCTCGCTGCATGGAAGGCCGCTCGACCTGATCCGGCCGCTGCTGCATCCCAGGGCGCGCATCCTGGCGCTGACATCGGACGGCGACGCACCAGCGACAATAGCGCGCCTGCTCGTAGAGCTCGACTTCGGCGCTTCGCGGCTGACGGTTTTGGAAGCGCTGGGCGGACCGAACGAGAAGCTTCGCTCGGCACGTGCCGACGCTTTCGACGTCAGAGACATCAATCCGCTCAACGTGCTGGCGCTTGAGCTTGAATCGACACAAGAGGCCCGCATCCTGCCGCTGAGCGTTGGCCGCGCCGACCATCTGTTCGAGCATGACGGCCAGATCACCAAGCACGACATCCGCGCCATGACGCTTGCGGCGCTGGCGCCGAGGCGTGGCGAATTGCTGTGGGACATCGGCGCCGGTTCCGGCGCCATCGGCATCGAATGGATGCTCGCTCACCCCTCGATGCGCGCCATCGCCATCGAGGCCAACAGCGACCGCGCCGCCCGCATCGTCCGCAACGCCGCGCATTGCGGCGTGCCCGGTCTTGTCGTGGTGGAAGGGTCGGCGCCCAAGGCACTGGCCGGGCTGGACACGCCGGATGCGATCTTCATCGGCGGAGGTGGCAGCGACGCCGGCGTACTGAACGCCGCCATCAAGGCGCTGCCATCCCGTGGCCGTCTCGTTGCCAATGCGGTGACGCTGGAGATGGAGGCGCTGCTTCTCGCGGAGCACATCAAGCGCGGCGGCGACCTTACCCGCATCACCATTTCCCGCGCTTCTCCTGTCGGTTCGATGCAGGCCTGGCGCCCGGCCATGCCGGTCACCCAGTGGAGCTGGGTGAAGCCATGATGGTGGCGGGCATCGGCAGCCGGAAGGGCGTGAGCGTCGAAGACGTGCTCGCGGCGATCGAAACCGCCCTCGAAGCGCACGGGCTGGCGATAACGGCGCTGTCGGCCTTGGCGACCGCCGCGCTCAAGAAAGACGAAGAAGCGATCTCTGCCGCTGGCCGCACGCTCAACCTTCCCGTCATCATCGTTGATGACGCAGCACTTCAGGCCGTCTCGTCGGAGGCACTCAGCAAATCCGATCTCTCGCAGGATCTCGCCGGCACACCCTCCGTCTCAGAAGCCTCCGCCCTTGCCGTTGCCGGCCCCGGTGCAAAGCTGCTTGGTCCACGCACCGTGCTCGGCCCGGTCACCTGCGCCATCGCCATCAGCGGAGACGCGCCATGACCGTGCATTTCATCGGCGCCGGTCCCGGCGCCCCCGACCTCATCACACTGCGCGGCGCCAAGCTGCTGGCAAGCTGCCCGGTCTGTCTGCATGCCGGCTCGATCGTCGCGCCGGAATTGCTGCAACACTGCGCACCGGGGACCAAACTGATCGATACGGCGCCGATGTCACTCGACGAAATCGAGGTCGAATATGTGACAGCCCACCAGGCCGGCCACGATGTCGCCCGCCTGCATTCCGGCGACCTCTCGGTGTGGAGCGCCGTGGCCGAGCAGATCCGCCGGCTGGAAAAACACGGCATTCCTTACACGCTGACGCCGGGCGTTCCCTCTTTCGCCGCCGCAGCCGCAGCCCTTCGCCGCGAACTGACCATTCCCGAGGTGGCGCAAAGCCTGGTGCTGACCCGCGTCTCCGGCCGCGCCTCGAAAATGCCGCCGGGCGAAACGCTGGCCGGCTTCGGCCGCACCGGCGCCACACTGGCCATTCATCTCGCCATCCACGCCATCGATCGCATCGTCGCCGAATTGTCGCCGCATTATGGCGGCGATTGCCCGGTGGCGATCGTCTTTCGCGCTTCATGGCCGGACGAGCGCGTGCTGACCGGCACGCTAGCGACCATCGAGGCACTGCTCGCCGCCGACCCGATGGAGCGCACGGCGATCATCTTCGTCGGCCGCTCGCTGGCAGCGGAAGGTTTTGGCGAGAGTTCATTGTACGACGCCCACTATCAGCGGCGTTTCCGGGGACGGGACGGATTGTGAGCGGTAAAAGCGAAAACACCACGCTCGAACAGGCCCTTGCCCGGCTGAACTTCAAGCCGCGCCGGCTTGAGCCGGGCCATGTCTGGCTGGCCGGCGCCGGCCCCGGCGATCCCGGCTGCCTGACGCTGGAAGTGCTGGCGGCATTGGCCGAGGCCGACGCTGTGGTCTATGACGCGCTGGTCTCCTCTGACGTTGTCGCCGTTGCGGACAATGCCCAGCTGTTCTTTGCGGGAAAGCGCGGCGGCAAGCCGTCGATGAAGCAGGACGACATCACCGCTTTGCTGGTGCGGCTGGCGCGCGATGGCCGCCGCGTCATCAGGCTGAAGGGTGGCGATCCCTATATTTTCGGCCGTGGCGGCGAAGAGGCGCTGGCGCTGGCGCGCGAAAAAATCCCGTTCCGCGTCCTGCCCGGCCTGACATCGGGGCTGAGCGCGCTGGCCGCCACCGGCATTCCCGCAACCATGCGCGGCATCAACAAGGCGATCATCCTGGCGACAGGTCATGCCGCCGGCACAGATGACGATCTCGACTGGGGCGCGATCGCCCGCACCGGCCAGCCGGTGGTCATCTATATGGGCATGGCCAATCTGCCTGTTATCGCCGCGTCGCTGCTCGAAGGCGGGCTGGCGCCGTCGACGCCGGCGGCTGTCATCGTTTCGGCGACGACACCGCAGGAGCGGACCGTCGTCGCGACACTCGCCACCATTTCCGAAGCGGCCGCCGCGGCGGAATTGGCCTCGCCGGCCCTCATTGTCGTCGGCGGCATCGTCGCCATGCGCGCAGCACTGGCGGGTAACGCATGACCCGCGCCATCATCATCGGCGCGCCGCGTTCCGGCTCCGGCAAGACCAGCGTCACCATCGGCATTTTGCGCGCGCTCGCCCGGCGCGGCATCAAGGTGCGCGGCGCCAAGTCCGGCCCCGACTATATCGATCCGGGTTTTCATACCGCCGCAACTGGCCTGTCCGGCGTCAACCTGGACAGCTGGGCGATGTCGCCTGACCTGCTCAACGCGTTGGCCGGCAATGCCACCGAGGATGCCGATTTTATCTTCCTCGAAAGCGCGATGGGCCTATTCGACGGCATCCCGGCCGGACAAGGCCGCACCGGCTCGGCCGCCGATCTGGCGCGGCTCTACCACCTGCCGGTGCTTTTGGTGCTCGACGTCTCGGGACAGTCGACGCCCGCGGGCCCCCGCGCCCAACCGTTTTGGAACCAACCCCCCCCGGGTGGGCGGGGCGGCGAAGTGGGCACGCCCGAACGCCCCGCGCCCCCCCCCCCCGCGGAAATAAACAACAA
>NZ_JAMYNB010000022.1:0-75025 GCF_040318795.1 Mesorhizobium sp. M1004 | reverse complement strand
CTTTGCATTCTTGCGCTGACGCGATGGAACGAGGTCGTGACCCATGCTCAGGCCACTCCGCGCTGGCGATTAGCGAAAACCGAGGCGAGGGCTGATCTCCCCCCTTGCGGGGGAGATGTCCGGCAGGACAGAGGGGAGTGCTGTCCCGCCAGCGTCTCAACCGGCAGCCATTGCGTTCTCAGAAAGTGACCGAAATGAAAGTGGGCAAGAAGGAACGCTGGCGTTCCTTCACACCCCCCTCTGTCCTGCCGGACATCTCCCCCGCAAGGGGGGAGATTGGCTGTCGCTCCGGCCTTCGCCAATCTTACAACGGTGTCTCGCGCCACCCTCACCGCTTTACCTCCCACGTCGTCACGCGTTCGCCAGTGATAGGATCCTTGCCGTCTTTCAGCTGCACGCCCTGCGCCAGAAGCTCATCGCGGATGCGATCGGCTTCGGCCCAGTTTTTCGCTGCGATCAGTTCCAAGCGCTTGGCGATCGCCTTGGCGACCGCAACCTCGTCGACCTTGGCCGCGCCTATATCGAAGCCGAGGAACAACAGCGATGCATTCAGCGATGCGGCCGCTTCGTTGCCCTCCGCGGCCTCACCGGCAAGCTGCGTGAGCTGCTGGAAGGCGGCATAGGTGGCGAGGTCGTCAGACAGCGCCGCCACAACCTCCGCCGGAACTTGCCCTGCCGACGGGGCGAGATCGGCGGCGCGCTTCCATTTGCGCAGCGTATTCTCGGCCTCTTCCAGCTTGCGTACGGAAAAGTCGATCGGCTCGCGGTAATGCGTCATCAGCATCGCCAGACGCAGCACCTCGCCCGGCCATTTGCGGCCGCCGAAGGTCTCGGTCTCCAGCAGTTCGGCGATCGCGTAGAAATTGCCGACGCTCTTCGACATTTTCTGGCCCTCGACCTGCAGGAAGCCGTTGTGCATCCAGACATTGGCCATGACGTCGGTGCCGTGGGCGCAACGCGACTGGGCGATCTCGTTCTCATGGTGCGGGAAGATCAAATCGAGGCCGCCGCCATGGATGTCGAAGACATCGCCGAGATAGGCGGCCGACATGGCCGAGCATTCGATGTGCCAGCCCGGCCGGCCCCTGCCCCATGGGCTGGCCCAGCCCGGCTCTTCCGGTGACGACAATTTCCACAGCACGAAATCGCCCGGGTTCTTCTTGTGAGCGTCGACGGCAATTCGCGCACCGGCCTGCTGTTCGTCGAGATTGCGCTTCGACAGCTCGCCATAATCCGGCATCGAGGCGGTGTCGAACAGCACTTCGCCGGCGGCGACATAGGCGTGGCCGCGTTCGATCAAACGTTCGATGAGGGTGATCATGTCAACCTTGCCGTCGGCGCGGCGCGCGACGAACTCGGTGGCGCGCGGCTCGACCGTCGGCGGCAAGCAGCCGAGTGCGGCGACATCCTTGTGGTACTGGTCGGCGGTTTTTTCGGTAACGCGGCGGATCGCCTCGTTGAGCGTCAGGCTTCCCGACGCGATCTCGGCGCCGAAATCGCGCAGCGCACGGGCGTTTATCTTGTCGTCGACATCTGTGATGTTGCGCACATACGTGACACCAGCCTCGCCGTAGAGGTGACGCAGCAAACGGAACAGCACGTCGAAGACGATCGCCGGACGCGCATTGCCGATATGGGCAAAGTCGTAGACGGTTGGGCCGCAGACATACATGCGCACATTCGACGGGTCGATCGGGACGAACACGTCCTTCGTCCGCGTTAGCGTGTTGTAGAGGCTGAGACCCTTCGATGCGTCAGACATGCGTGCCCTTCCGGTCCGTTAAGTTCTGGAGAGAGCCTTACCTGTGCCAAGGCACAAATCGGGCTCCAGCCTGCTGGCCGGGGCGTTTGTCCACTCTGGGGAAAGATGAGGCGAAAACGTCCGGACCAGCGCGAAGCTAGCCAATAATGCAAATGCCACAAATGGCGAAAAACGTTTTCATCGGCGGCTTTATCGCCTTGGCCGGTGTTGCCGTCAAGTCGCAACTTCCGGCAAAAGCATCGCTGGTTCATAGGTCAGGAGCCGCTGAAACATTTTATTAAACATGTCGGCACAGTCATGAAACATTCGCCGGCTAGTTCACCATAGGTCACGATTCGGTCAGATTCGGCCGGCAAACGCAGACACGGAAATGTTACAGGGAAGAGATCGATGTCACGAACCAAGCAGGAATCGAGCCGCGCCAAGCAACCGGCGCTCGCCAACCACTACCGTGCGATCGGCCCGGCCGCGATCGTCGCCGCCCTTCTCCACACCGCGAAGAATAAAAAGCCGGCGCCGAAAATCACTTCGCCCCGCGCTGCCTGAACAGGCATCGTGCCGGCCGCCGACAAGGCGTGCGCCGGAACGGAAGGCTGAGGCGCCTATAGCGCGCCTGAAACAACAGCTCTTCCTATTGAGCAGGTTCTTCCCGAAGACCGGACCTGGCTTCTTGGGAACGCGCTCTAAAACAGCGTCATCTGACTGTCGTCCGCGCCGGGCTTCTGGCGCCTGACCTTGCCGGGCTCGACGATGCCCATGTCCTGTATCTCCGGCCCGGTGTTGGCGACCTTGTTGACGAGGTCGGAGACCGGAATTGCCTCGAAGAAATCGGGCAGCGCGGGTTTGAGCAGGTCGGCCACGTCGCGCGGTTCGAGCGTGCGGCAGTCCAGCCAGCGGGCGAAATCTTCCGGCGCGATCACCACCGGCATCCGGTCATGGATATGGGCGATGCTGGCATTGGCGTTGACGGTAAGAATGGCGCCGGTGTCCATTTCCGAACCGCCCGGCTCGGCATAGGTTTCAATCAGCCCGGCAAAGGCGATCAACCCGCCATGCCGCGGCCGTATCCAGTAGGGCTGGCCCTTCTTGCCGCTGCCGGATTGCTGCCACTCATAGAAGCCGGAGGCCGGCACCAAGGCACGGCGATGGCGCATGGCGGCTTTGAACGAGGCTTTTTCAATAGCGCCTTCCGAACGCGCGTTGATGAGCAGCGGAAATTCCCTGGTGTCCTTGACCCAGGTGGGGATCAGCCCCCAGCGCACCGGCATCGCCTGGCGATCCGGGAAATTCGAGCCCGGCATGCGCGGCGGCCCCGACAACGCCATCAGCACCGGCTGCGTCGGCGCGATGTTGTAGCGGGCCGGAAAATCCTCCAGCTCCGCCAGGCCGAGCAAGGCGGCGGTCTGGTCGGGCGTCGCGGTCAGGGCAAAGCGTCCGCACATTGGCAAGCTCGATGAATTGATCCGATCGCGAACGTGGCGATGGAACCGGCGCTGCGCAACCGCTAAAGCTGCTCGCTGCCAGCCGGTCCACAGGGTGGGCCTCACATAAGCGAATCGATATCGATGAACGAGCAGCGCAAGATACTTCCCGCAGTCTCGGTCGCCGTCGTGCGCGGCAGGACGGTGCTGCTGGTCAAACGGGCGCGGCCGCCGTCGCAGGGGCTTTATGCCTTTCCCGGCGGCAAGGTCGAGCCCGGCGAGACGCTGCAAGAAGCAGCAGTGCGCGAATTGCTGGAGGAAACCGGGCTGCGGGCGCAGGACTATCGTCCGCTTCGCGACATCCACATCGACGGCAGGGGCGAGAATCACCCGGTCGACTATCTGCTGACCGTGTTCGGCGCCGTTTATGCCGGCGGCGAAGCGACGGCCAGCGACGATGCCGAGACCGCCGCCTTCTATAGTCTTGATGAAATGGCGATGCTGCCGCTCGCGGGTGACGTCATGGAGGTGGCTGAAGAGCTTTTGGCCTGAAGCAGGCCCATATCTGCCGCTCCGAGAATCGCCTTGCAGGCGACAAAATGTTTCGTCAGATAGACTTATGACCCGCACCTCGCTGTTCCTTGCCGCATGCATCGCCACCGCCACGGCTTTTGCCGTGCAGCCGGCGCTGGCCGCCGAGTCGCCGTTCGAGCCCGGGCTGATGCGACTGGCCGAGGTGCTGGGGTCGCTGCATTTCCTGCGCAATCTGTGCGGCGAAAAGGGCGACCAGTGGCGCACCGAGATGGAAAAGCTGATCGATTCGGAAAATCCCGATCCGGAGCGGCGTGCCCGCTTCATCGCCAGCTTCAACCGCGGTTACCGTTCCTTCGGCGGCACCTATACCCAATGCACGCCGTCAGCGACCGAAGCCATCAGCCGCTACATGAAGGAAGGCGAGACGCTGTCGCGCGACATCGCCTCGCGTTACGGCAACTGACGAGCGCCAGACGGCGTTTAGCGAACGCCTTTTCGAGCACCCGCCTTGTATCCACGGCACGTTGATGCAATCTTGGTGTTGCACTTGCGCAACAGTATTAACGAAACGTTAGCGCGCGAATGCGGAATTAACTCAAACTGAAGGTTTTCATCCCGCTCACCGGTCTAATCGGCTAAGTTTGAATCGGACCGAACGCAGGCGACGAAGTTTGTAAAGACGATCAAAAAAATGTCGTATTTACAGATACTTACTTAGCCTGCGTGAGATAGGGGCAGCCCAAGCCGGATCCGACCCGTCGGACCGCCGCTTGAAAAGGTGGACATCGCAAATGGAACATGGCGTCAACGACATCGACGCGCTGGTCAGGGAAGAAAAGCGCCTGACCGCGGTGGAAAGCCATAGCGAGGCCTGGGCGGAAGGTCTGTCGGCCGGCATAGAACCTGAAATCATCGCCGAGGCAGCGCTTGAAACCGCGTTCGGCGAGATGCTGCGAGCCAATGGCGAAACCTCGGCCCTTGCCCTGCTCGATCGCATGCGTGAAAAGGTGATCGCCGGCGCCTTCGAGCCGGAGCGGTTTCGGCACTAGGCGTCGCGCGTCTCAGAGGGTGCATCGCCAGCTTACCGGTTCTTTGACGACGGCGCGCCGTTTGGGCATCATGCCTGAACAGCCTAGGCCCAAGGAGAGGCAAGCGGTGAATTTTTCGATGTCAGGCCGGCCTCGCGGCGTGGTCCTCAGCATCTGGCTTGCCGCCTCTTGCGCCGCGGTTCCGCTGGCGCTTGTCCTGACCAGCAACCCTGCCTATGCGCTGAGCGAGATCAAGCGCGAGGAGCTTCCAGCTCCTGCCGGGCCACCAGCCAATGGTGAGACGGCGCCGTCTGAAAATTCAGTGCCAATGCCCGATCTGCCCGGCACGGTGCCACCGGCCGCCAGCCAGCCGAAATCGCCCACGGAGCCCGGACAAAGCCAACCGGAAGCCCCCGCCAACGATGGCGGCGTGGCCAACCCGCGTGCCGATCCAGAAGCGCCGGTGCCCGAAGTCGTCTATGGCCTTTCCAAATTGCCCGAGCCCGTCAGGCGCATGCGCGATCTGATGGTCGAGGCCTGCGTCAGCGGCGACATCGAGAAGCTGCGGCCGCTGATCGGCAAGGGCGACACCATGACCCAATTGTCGCTGGGCGAAATCGAGGGCGACCCGATCGCCTTCCTGAAAGGGCTATCGGGCGACAAGGAAGGTCAGGAAATCCTCGCCATCCTGGAAGAGGTGCTCAATGCCGGCTATGTCCATGTAGACGTCGGCACACCGCAGGAACTCTATGTCTGGCCGTATTTCTTCGCCCTGCCGCTGGACAAGCTCAACGCCAGGCAGCGGGTCGAACTGTTCAAGATCGTCACCGCCGGCGACTATGACGACATGAAGCAGTTCGGAGCCTACATCTTCTACCGCGTCGGCATTACGCCCACCGGGCAGTGGACGTTTTTCGTCGCCGGGGATTGAACGGCCGGCGAATAGCTGTCTCTCCTGCGCGGTTGAGGCGCTTATTTACAACTGTATTCCCAAGTGAAAATTTGAGGATGCTCAGCGTCGGGATCCTCGTCTTGTTCAGGATCCCTGCTTACGGCTATACTCCCCAGGGCGCTGACGCCATTTTGGCAACTACCCTTGATCAATCTCGCCACCATTCCAAAAACTTGCAGATGCCGATCTCGGAACGACATCTCCGCCAGCGGCCCATCATACTTTTCTCTGTTATGAATGACCTCTATGCGTCTCTTGTTCGAACCCAGGTCGATTATAGAGTAGTTGAATTCCGATCCGCTCAATTCAGACACACCCTGCTTCGGGGTATCCAGGGCATTTGCCGAAACTTCAGTCATACCCAGAATGATCAAGATAGCGGAGATATATCTGAGCATAATTCCCCCCAATAAACGAGAATTAGAGTCTGTCTTGCCGGATGCTTTCCAGAGTAATTCCAGGAAAAGTGTGAAACGGCTTTCCGTCCGAATTGCGTCCAAACAAAGAGAGTGACGGATTTGGCAGAACAATGCACCGCTTTGGTTAGTAAATACGCCGCGGTATTGGCCTGTCCCGCCTGGCGGTCGAACGGGGATCCGTAGCCGAGGACACGTATGGTGGTTCGTTATCCGGCCGCCTAAGCCGGCAGCGCCTCGGAAAACTCCACCGGCCTGCCCTGTCCTGGCGTGACGATCTCGCCTTCCCACATCACGCGACGACCGCGCACGATGGTGCCGACCGGCCAGCCGGTGACTTCCTTGCCGTCATAGGGCGTCCAGCCGGCCTTGGAGCCGGCCTGCGCATTGGTGATGGTCTCGCGGCACTTCATGTCGACAACGGTGAAATCGGCGTCATAGCCTGCGGCGATACGGCCTTTCCGGGCCATGCCGAAGATGCGCTGCGGGCCGTGGCTGGAGAGGTCGACGAAGCGCTGCAGGGTCAGCAGGCCTGAATTGACGTGGTCGAGCATGATCGGCACCAGCGTCTGCACCCCGGTCATGCCAGACGGTGAGGCCGGATAGGGCTTTGCCTTTTCGGCCAGCGTGTGGGGGGCGTGGTCGGAGCCGAGCACATCGACAATGCCTTGCGCAATGCCGTGCCAGACGCCGTCGCGATGGCGGGCCGCGCGAACCGGCGGATTCATCTGGATCAGCGTGCCCAGCCGCGCATAGTCGTCGGCGGTGAGCGTCAAATGGTGCGGCGTCGCCTCGCAGGTGGCGACATCCTTGTGCTGTTCGAGGAACACGATCTCTTCGGCAGTGGAGATGTGCAGGACATGGATGCGGGCGCGGGTGCTGCGCGCGATGCGCACCAGCCGCTCGGTGCAGCGCAAGGCCGCGATCTCGTCGCGCCAGACGGGGTGTGAGGACGGGTCGCCCTCGACGCGCAAGCCGAGGCGCTCGCGCAGCCGGAACTCGTCCTCCGAGTGAAAGGCGGCGCGGCGGCGGGTGTTGCGCAGGATCGATGCGACACCCTCGTCGTCCTCGACTAGCAGGTCGCCGGTGGACGAGCCCATGAACACCTTTATCCCGGCAGCACCCGGCAGCCGCTCGAGCTCACCGACATCATTGGCATTCTCGCGTGTGCCGCCAACCCAGAAGGCGAAGTCGCAATGCATCCGGCTGGTGGCGCGGCGCACCTTGTCGGCAAGCGCCGCCTCGCTGGTGGTCAGCGGATTGGTGTTGGGCATTTCGAAGACGGCGGTGACCCCGCCCAGAACAGCGGCGCGAGATCCACTCTCGAGATCTTCCTTGTGCTCCAGCCCCGGCTCGCGAAAATGCACCTGGCTGTCAACGACGCCGGGCAGGACGTGCAGCCCGCGACAGTCGATCGCTTCGCCGGCCGAAGCTTGGCGAAGATCGCCCATTGCGACGATGCGACCACCCTTGACGCCGACATCGCGCGCGCCCTCGCCATCATGGTTGACCACCGTGCCGCCTGTCAGGATGAGGTCGTAGGTGGTGGCCATGGGCGTTCGGTCTCTTGCGGGGGGAGTATCGTCGGCTTACGTAAAGGCCGACCGTTTTGCAAGATCAGGTTCTTTGCCGCCCATGCCTTTTGCCCTGCTCAAAGACCGCGCTCTCATTTCCGTGTCAGGCCCGGATGCCGAGCATTTTTTGCAGAACATCCTCACCACCGACCTCGACACGCTGGCCGTCGACGCGGCAAAGCCCGGTGCGCTGCTTTCGCCGCAAGGCAAGATCCTGTTTGATTTCCTGATCTCGCGTAGCGGCGAAGACGCATTCCGGCTGGATTGCCGTGCCGATATCGCAGACGACTTCCTGCGCCGGCTGATGCTTTACAAGCTGCGCGCCAAGGCCGAGATTGCTAGGCAGGATCAAGTGCTTGTGACGGTTGCCTGGGGCGATGATTCAAGCGCCTCACCTTCTGATTCAACGACACTTGCCGATGTCCGCTTCCGCGATGTGGTTGTGAGCCGTTCCTATGGCGGCGCATCCGCAGGTGGCGACCCGGCTGCGTGGAAGGCGCTCCGCATCGCCAAAGGCATTGCCGAAAGCGGTTCCGATTATCAGCTCGGCGATGCCTTCCCTCACGACGTGCTGCTCGACGAGACCGGCGGCGTCGGCTTCAAGAAAGGCTGCTATGTCGGCCAGGAAGTGGTCTCGCGCATGCAGCATCGCGGCACCGCCAGGCGCCGCGTGCTGATCGTTTCGGCCGACCGCGCCTTACCCGCGCCCGGCACGGAGCTGACGGTTGCGGGGCGGCCGGTCGGCACGCTCGGCTCGACCGCGGGCACGGCCGGACTCGCCATTGCCCGCATCGACCGGGTCAAGGCGGCGCTCGACGCTGGCCAGCCGGTACTGGCCGGTGATGTCACCGTCTCGCTCGCCATCCCGGCCTGGGCGCAGTTCAGCTTTCCCAGGGAAGCCATCGGCGCGGAGGACGCCTGATGGCTGCCGATCGCGTCGGAGCGCCACCGCGCGCGTGGCAGCGCATGCTGTCGGGACGGCGGCTCGACCTGCTAGATCCCTCGCCGCTCGACATCGAAATCTCCGACATCGCCCACGGGCTTGCCCGCGTCGCCCGCTGGAACGGGCAGACCCGCGGCGATCACGCCTTTTCGGTCGCCCAGCATTCGCTGCTGGTCGAGGCGCTGTTCAGCGAGTTGCAGCCGGACGCCTCGGCCAATGCTCAGTTGGCAGCACTGCTGCATGACGCGCCGGAATATGTCATCGGCGACATGATCTCGCCGTTCAAATCGGTAATGGGCGGCTCCTACAAGGAGTGTGAGCTGCGTCTCCAGCGCGCCATCCATCAGCGCTTTTCGCTGCCGCCCGAACTCGGCGTCGGCTTGCGCAAGGAGATCAAGCGCGCCGACCAGATCGCCGCCTATTACGAGGCGACGCTGCTTGCCGGTTTCTCGACCGCGGAAGCAACCGAGTTCTTCGGCCGGCCGCGCGGGTTCAATGCCGACCGCTTCGACTTTAAGCCGCACTCGGTGACCTCGGCGCAAGCTGCCTTCCTCAAACGCTACGCAACGCTTGAAAAGCAACGCCAGGCAACGGTTGCCGTGCATTCGGCGCAGTGAACATACGCTAAATTAACCAGCGGTAACCACAGTACCGGGTTTCGATCACGGTCAGCAGGCACGCCTCATGTCCGTTGCGCACGTCAAGGGTGGTTCGCCCGTCCGCAGACGGGGAGCCGGAGGCGTCGCCGCGCCACGGCAGATCGCCGACGAACTGCGCCACCAGAACGAGCGCTTTTCCGCGGCCGTCGAGAATATGTCGCATGGGCTGTGCATGTTCGACGCCGACGAGCGGATGATCATCTGCAACGGCAACTATATCAGCATCTTCTCCCTCGACGCGAAGATCGTGCGGCCCGGCATCGCGTTCCTGGACATTCTAAAGCACAGCGTCGACATCGGTGTCGCCTCACAGAGCGCCGAAGACCTGTATGCCATCCGCAAGCCCTATATCGAGCGCGCGCAAGCCTCGACCTACGAGGAAATACTGTCGGACGGACGCATCGTTTCCATCACGCACCGGCCGCTGGCCTCAGGCGGCTGGGTGTCGATCTATGAGGACATTACGGAGCAAAGGCGGGCCGAGCAGGAACTGAAGGAGCAGCACCGCCGCTTCGATGCGGCGCTCGCCAACATGTCGCAAGGCCTGTTGATGTACGACGCCGAAGGCACGCTGATCGTGCGCAACCAGCGCTTCCTCGACCTCTACAAGGTCACGCCTGACGACTTCCCGCTCGGCATGAGCCAGCGCGCCCTGCTCGAACAGATGGTGCGACTGCGCATCTATCCGTCGATGGACATCGACGGCGAGATCGCCAACACCAGAGCCAGCCTGCAGGCCGGTGAGGAGCGTTCGACAGACCGCAGCCTTGCCGATGGCCGAACGCTGCTGGTTGCGCGCCGGCCGCTTACCGGTGGCGGCTGGGTGGCGACCTTCGAAGACATCACCGAGCGCCGGCGCGCCGAAGAGCGCATGAGCCACCTTGCCCATTACGACACGCTGACCGACCTGCCCAACCGCTCGATGTTTCGCGAACGGCTCGACCAGGCGATGACCGGCGATACACCGTTGGCGATCTTCTCGCTCGACCTCGATCGCTTCAAGGCCGTTAACGACACCTGGGGACACCCGGCCGGTGACTGGCTGCTGAAATGCGTGGCGGAGCGGTTGCGGCACAGCCTGCGCAGCGACACCGATGTGGTCGCCCGCCTTGGTGGCGACGAGTTCGCCATCCTGCAGTTCAATCCCAAAGGCGCCACCGATGCGGAACAACTGGCAAAACGCATCGTCGCTGTCGTCAGCCAGCCGTTTCGCGACAAGGGCCGCGACATGCATGTCGGCATCAGCCTTGGCATCGCGCTGTATCCCGGTGACGGCAAGGACGCCGACACGCTTTTGAAGAACGCCGACATGGCGCTTTACAGCGGCAAGAGCGAAGGCCGCAACGTCTACCGCTTTTTCGAGCCCGGCATGGATGCCTTGGTGCGGGCGCGCCTGGCGCTCGAAACCGATCTCGAGACGGCACTGAAACGGCGGGAGTTCGTGCTGGAGTTCCAGCCGATCACCAACATCGCGTCGGGCAAGATCGTCGGCGCCGAAGCGTTGATGCGGTGGAATTCACCGACGCGCGGCCTGGTGGCGCCCGACGATTTCATCGCAGCCGCCGAAGACAGCGGGCTGATCGTTCCGCTGGGCGAATGGGCGCTGAAACAGGCCTGCAGCGTGGCCGCCGGCTGGCCGCCTGGAATGCGCATCGCCGTCAATGTCTCGGCAGTGCAGATCAGAAGCGCCGACTTTGCCCGCAGCGTGATTTCGGCGCTGGCCGTTTCCGGTGTGCCGGCCAGCCGGCTCGAACTGGAAATCACCGAGACCGTGCTGATGGATGAGAGCGAGACGGTGCTGAAGACGCTGAGGCAGCTGCGCGAACTCGGTATCCGCATCGCGCTCGACGATTTCGGCACCGGCTATTCGTCGCTCGGCTATCTCAGGCGTTTTCCCGTCGACAAGATCAAGATCGACCGCTCCTTCATCCACGATATCGACAACAAGGACACGGCGGCGATCGTGCGCACGATCATCGGGCTTGGTGCCGAACTTGGCATCACCGTCACCGCCGAAGGCGTCGAGACCGAAGCGCAGCTCGACATATTGCGCAAGGCTGGCTGCGTCGAGGCGCAGGGCTTTCTGATCGGCATGCCGTCAAAGGCCGCCGACATGGCTCGACTTCTCAAGACGAGGGCAGCGTCCCGGCGCGCCTGAACATCCCCGGCGTCATTCCATGCGCGGCGCGGAAGGTGCGCGAGAGATGGCTTTGGTCGGAGAAGCCGGCCGCAAAGGCGGCACCGGCGAGATCTGAACCTTGCCGGATCAGCAGATCGGCACGGCGCAGCCTGCGGTCACGGATGAAGGCAGCAGGGGTGAGACCCAGCACTTTCCTGAAATCGCGGATAACTTGAAAGCGCGTCACGCCTGCGGCTTCAGCGAGCCGCTGCAAATCGAGGTCCGAGTTCAGATGGTCTTCGATGACCTGTTCATAGACCCGGAGCCGGCTTTTCGATCCGAAGCTTTCGACCGCCTCGCGCCGCCGGCCGCCCCAATCGCCATGGCGCAGGATGAGCTTGCGCAAGGCGATCAGCATGGATGTTTCGGCGCTGGTGGCATCATTCGATGTCGAAGCCAAGTGCGCGACGCCTACTGCCTGGACGAGATCGGCATCATCGACGATCGCTTGCGAAAACAACGGCGGGCGATCCTGCCCGAGCTCGTCCGCGATCGCACCCATGAGCGAGGCCGACGGATAGAAGGTGCGGTAAGCCCAACCCTGGTCGGCACCCGCCTCGCCGTCATGCCATATCTCCGGATCGACGAGCAGAACCGTGCCCGACGGCGCGAGGACAGTCTCGTTGCCGATGCGGACCCGCTCGCACCCTTGCGTGATCAGGGCGACGACATAGGTCGGGTGCGTGTGCAGCTGGTAGCGATGCCGCGTGAAGCGCGCCTTGAGCATGCCAAGATCGCGAAAGCGCGGATGACGCCAGAACTGCGTCGTCTCCTGAGGCTGTTGAATTCCAGACACGGTCAATCCTGTTCAAGACGCTGCCGGCGCAAAACCTTTACGTGCTGGCATCGACAAGGCCGAATTTAGGATAGCCGGCAAGGAGAGCGCAATGCTGCACAACGACCCCATCGCCGCCCTCACCCCGCAGGTGGTGGAATGGCGGCATCACATCCACGCCAACCCCGAACTCGGTTTCCAAGAGTATGAGACCGTGCGCTTCGTCGCCGACAAGCTGCGCACCTTCGGGCTCGACGAGGTTCATGAAGGCATAGGCGGCACCGGCGTGGTTGGCGTCCTCAGAGGACGGCCAGGCGTGCGCGCCATCGGGCTTCGGGCCGAACTCGATGCCTTGCCCGTGCTGGAGAAGACAGGATTGCCATATGCGTCGAAGAAAGACGGCGTGATGCATGCCTGCGGCCACGACGGGCACATCGCGATGCTGCTCGGCGCCGCCAAGCTGCTCGCCGACAACAGAGCCTTCGACGGCACCGTCTGTTTCATCTTCCAGCCGGCGGAAGAAAATGAAGGCGGCGCCATGCGGATGATCGAGGACGGACTGTTCGAGCGCTTCCCCGTGGAAGCCGTCTACGCCGTCCACAACTGGCCGGGGCTGCCGCTCGGAAAGATCGCGGCCCGTGCCGGGTCGATGATGGCGGCCGTCGACACTTTCGAACTGAACTTTGAGGGGACCGGCGCGCATGCCGCCATGCCGCAGCTAGGCGACGATCCCGTGCTCGCGGCCGGCGCCTTCGTTCAAGCCGTGCAGCGCATCGTCAGCCGTTCGGTCGACCCGCAAATGGCGCTGGTCGTTTCGATCACCCAGATCCATGGCGGCAATGTCGGCAACATCGTGCCGGGCAAGGTCTGGCTGCAGGGAACCTGCCGCTTCTTCGAGCCCACTTTGTCGGACCATTGCGAAAGGCTGATCGGCGACATCGCGCAAGGCATTGCCTCGGCGCATGCCCTCACCGCCAAGCTCGCCTACAAGAAAGGCTACCCGCCGCTGGTCAACACGTCGGCTGCCACTGACCGGGCCGTCCAGGCGGCAACCGCGGTTGTCGGCCGCGAGCAGGTCGAGACCGCATTCAACCCGAGCCTCGGCTGCGAGGATTTTGCCTACATGGTCCGCGAAGCCGGCGGCTGCTATGCCTGGGTCGGCGCAGGAGCGGTCAGACCGGGCGAAGGGCTGCACGGCGATCGCTATGTCTTCAACGACGCCATCGTCCCCACCGTGCTCCGCTATTTCGTCACGCTCGTTGAGCAGACGCTACGCTGACGGCCGAGCGCCTCAGCGCAAGGTCTCGACGTATTTCTCGTGGAAGCTGACATAGCCGGGTTCGACGACTTTGAGATGGCGCTCGATCAGCTGGTGGAAGGCCGGCAGCTGATGGAAGGGCACGCCGGGATAGGCGTGGTGCTCGGCGTGATACGGCATGTTCCAGGCGACTTTGCGCACCAGCCAGTTGGTCAGCGTGGTGCGGGTGTTTTCCAGCATGTTGGCGACAAGCGGGCAGCGGCCATGCTCGGCCAGCAGATAGAGCCTGAGGAAGGGCTGGCCGAGCAGCGCCGGCACGATCCAGACATAGAGCAGTACACTTGCCTCGAACCACAGGGCTAGCGCGGCGACCACGACATAGAAAGCGATCATGGCGTGGGCTTCAGTGCGCACCTTGGGCAGGCCTTTCGGCGGCACGTAGCTGTCGTGGCAGCCGCCAATCGCGTTGGTGTAGAGTGTCTGCAAATGCCCCCACCACACCGGCAGGCCCGAGACGTGGACGATGTATTGCCGCATCGTCTCCGGTTTCGGGAAGGCGAGTTCCGGATCGTTCTCGGGATCCTGGGTGAAACGGTGATGGGCGAAGTGGAAATAGCGAAACCAGTCGGCGGGCAGCGCGATCGCCAGGCTGCAGACCCTTGCGGCGGCATCGTTGAGCCACTGCGTCTCGAACGCCGTCCTGTGCACCGTCTCATGCAGCAGCGTGAACAGGAAGACGATAAGAATGCCTTGCGGCAACATCAACAGCGGCCAGTACGACACCTTGGCCGCAATCAGCCCGCCGATAGCCACAATCGCGCCGAGATGGAAGGCGAGTTGGACCAGACCCGGCCCGTCCGACTTGCCGGTCAGGCGGCTGCGCTGCTCATTGGTCAGGAACGCGATGACGTCGCGATGGTCTCTGGGTTCAAACTGGGCCGATACGGTCATGGCGCCAAGCTACTCGAATAAGAAAGCTTTCAAAAGACGAGGATTTCTGCGACACAGATAAGCTGACCTTACCTATCGGATCACCCAATGACCGCGCTTCCTTCCCTGAGAGGACTTCAAGCCTTCGAGGCGGCGGCGCGCTCGGGAGTTTCGCCGCAGCGGCGGATGAGCTCTCGATCTCGGCGGCTGCGGTCAGCCAGCTCATTCGCACCGTCGAGGAGCAGATGGGTCGAAAACTGTTCCATCGCGTCAACCGCCGCGTGGTGCTGACGGAAGCCGGTGTCGAGATGCTGCCCCGGCTGACCCTGGCTTTTCGGGAGATCGGCAGCATCGCGCGTGGCAGCGATGCCTTCCGCCCGCGGCTTGTCGTATCGGTGCCGCCGTCCATGGCGATGGGCTGGCTTTCCGAACGCCTCGCCGGCTTTGTCGCCAGCCACGGCGCCGTCGACATATCCCTGCGCGGCGATGACGATCCGGTGCCGTTCGACCGCGAACTGATCGACATCCGGCTGTCCTTCGGCCCGCACTATCGTGAACACCCGAGCGAGGAGATCGTCAGGGACGCCGTCTACCCCGTCTGCGCGCCAGAACTCACCGCCAAAACCGACAGCCTCGCCGGCCTGCCACTGATTCACACCGACTGGGGACCGACCGGCGCGTCGTTTCCGTCTTGGCGCACCTGGTTCGAGGCGGCGGGCATAGAACCCGGCCGCGCAGTGCAGCGCGGCCTGTCGGCGAACTCGTCGCGGGCAGCGCTCGACCTTGCCATTTCAGGGCTGGGCGTGGCGCTGGCGCAAGGCATTTATTGCGCCGGGGCGCTGGAAGAGGGCCGTTTGGTCCGGGCTAATGCCCTATCGATCGCGCTGCGTCAGCCATATTGCCTGACGATCCCGGAACGCAGTGCAAGGCGCGACCTGGTGGCGGCGTTTCGCAATTGGCTGATTGAGGAATGCCGGCGGTCGGTGGGTTCGCCGGTGCTCGGCTGATGGACCGAACTGCTCAGAGATGGCCGGCCAGTGCGGCGACCATGTCCTTGTTCGTCGCCACGGGAATGATCTCGAACTCCACCAGGTCAGACCATTCGATGACCCAGCGCTGCAGCAGCGTGACGTCATCGGCTTCGACCAAAAGGAAGCAGCGGCTCATATCAGCCGCGATCCAGGAGTGGTGCACGACAAGCGCGTCCGGCTTCAATCGGCCGCGCTCGCCGAAACGGCGGTAGATCTCCTTGCGGTCGCAGCCGGTGAAATCCTCGATGACGATGAACTGCATTTTTCCCCCTCGGTTGAATTACCGCCCGGGACGGCAAACTAACGCCCGGGACGGTCCAGCCGCTCCAGGAACCATTGCGTCAGCCGCACCCAGACTTCGTCCTTTTCGCCGGAATCCTCCCAGCCATGGTCGAGGTTCGGGTTGTCGTTGACCTCGATGACGAAGACGCCATCCTTGGTTTCCTTGAGATCGACGCCGTAAAGCCCGTCGCCGATGCAGCGCGCCGCCTTCACCGCGGTGTCGACGACATGCGGCGGCGTCTCTTTCAGCGTGAAGGTCTTGATACCGCCCTGGTCGGGCTTGCCGCTGGCCTTGTGGTTGACGATCTGCCAGTGTTTTTTCGCCATCAGATAATGCACGGCAAACAGCGGCTGCCCGCCGAGCACGCCGACGCGCCAGTCATATTCGGTCGGGATGAATTTCTGCGCGATCAGGAGATCGGAATCCTCCAGCCACTCGGTGGCGAGCGTCTTCAGTTCTTCGAAGTTGCCGCATTTCTTGACGCCGCGCGAGAACGATGAATCCGGGATCTTCAGCACCAGCGGAAAGCCCAGCGTCTGCGCCGCCAGTTCGAGATCCGAGGTGCCGGCTATCATCACCGTCGGCGGCACCGGCACCTTGTTGTAGGCCATCAGTTCGTTGAGATAGACCTTGTTGGTGCAGCGGATCATCGACAGCGGGTCGTCGATCACCGGCATGCCTTCCTGCTGGGCGCGGCGCGCGAAGCGGTAGGTGTGGTTTGAGATCGAGGTGGTCTCGCGGATGAACAGCGCGTCGTAATTGGCGAGCTTGGCCAAGTCCTTCCTGGTGATCGGCTCGATTTCGACGCCCATCTTTTCGGCGATCTTGGCCCAGTAACGCAGCGAGGAAATCTCCGACGGCGGCAGTTCCTCATGCGGATCGACCAGCGTGGCGAAGGTGTAGCGTGCCGGGGTGCGGCCCTTGGTGTCGCGCCACTCGCGGTTGGTGTACGTCTCGAGCGCCTGCACGAATAAGGCTTCTTCCTCCTCGGCCATCCTGGCCAGCGGCAGGAATCCGATCTTGCGGATCGAAGCCCATTCGGCGCTGTCCTTGATGTGAACCTCAAGCGCCGGAGCGCGGAACCAGTCGAACAACAGCTTGGCGAAGCGGTCCCAGACCTTCGACGGTCCGATGCCGAAGAAGATGCAGATTTTTTGCGGGAAAACGCCTCCGAGATCCTTGCGGCATTTGTTGAGCGCCAGCTCCAGTTCCGGCAGCGCGTGCTCGTAGAGCTTGCGCTCGGACAGGTCGATCATCGTCTCGACCGTCGGGATGACCTTGTGGCCGCGCGAACCGGCGAGCAGAGAGGCATAATAGCCGCGGCTCTGGTAGGCGTAATTGTTCGACAGGTTGATGACCTTCGGCTGCTGGCCGCGAAACAGCGCCGGATGCGCAAGATAGTCACGGTTGGTGATGATCTTGTGCGGCGTCGCCGCCGGGTCGAGATCGTTCTGACGGCCGGTGAGGATGACCCAGGTCATTGTTATCAGCGTTTCCCAAGAGTGATGGCAGCACGCAGTCCGTCGCGGCCGAATTGCGCCATGTTCATGAAGATGCCGTGCGGCACGGGAATGTTGGCGGCATCGAGGATGGTCTCCTGTCTTTCGTCCTCGACCCAGGGATCGTGGATCAGGATGTGGTCGCCATCGTCGCCGATAGCCAGCACCCAATGCGGCACCTTCTTGCCGAACATCAGGAAGCCGCTGATCAGCACCAGCACCAGTTTTCCCTGAGCCAGGGCGCCGCGGATATCGTCGATGGTGAATGGACGGTAATTCACCGGGATGCCGTAAAGTTCCGCGCGGCGGCGAAAGTCCACCTGGGCAAGTTCCATCACCCGGCGCTTGTCGTCGCTGCGCACCGATTGCAAGAACAGCGCGCCATAGAAGGACACGAAGATTTCCGCCGCAAGCCCGCTTTCGTAGCCGGAAACCGCAAGGCCGAAGGGCTCGCAGCCGCCTGGGCCGGACATCATGAACACGGTCGTTGCCTCGCGCCATAGGCGGATTTCCATGACCGGATCGGGCACGAAGCCGGAATCGAAATTGGCCATCGCCATCATCAGGCAGCATGGACCGCAGGTGAACTCGCAGGTCTGCTGGTAGAACGGGACTTTGGTGGCGACCGGAATATCGCCGCGCAAGGTCTTTTCGTAGCGCAGCGCGGTGGCGCCATCCTCGTAATAGTGGGGCTCGCGACCGATCTTGCGGTAGCCGCTCTGCTCATAGATGCCGATGGCGCGAAGATTGTCCTCGCGCACTTCGAGGCGCAACATCATGCGGTCGTGCTCGAAGGCAGCTTCTTCGGCCGCTGCAAGCAGCATGCGGCCAATGCCGCGGCCGCTGAAAAACGGGCTGGTGGCAAGCGAATAGAGCCGGGCGACGCCGCTGCCCTTGCGAAACAGCACGATGGCGTAGCCGGCGACACGGCCATCGCTTTCGGCGACCAGCATCTCGGCTGTCTCGCGTTCGATCAACAGGCGGAAGGAGCGCCGGGAAATGCGGTCACTGGAAAAAACCGCCTTCTCGATGGCGGCGAGGTCATCGACGTCGGACGCGCGGGCCTTGCGAATCTCGGCAGGCATGCGGGTTTGGAAAACCTCGATTGGGTGGAGGAAAAGGCCGCGGTCAAAAACGTCGCAAACATCAGCCGAAACGCCGATATCAGCCAAGCGCTATCGCACCTTGAATAGGGCCGAATTGTGACAGTTCCACCGCGAGTGGCGGGCGGTGACCGCGGCACCGCCAGGTGCGGCGCCGCCTCGGCGCATGACGCCAAAACCGAATGTGCTCAACTGGCGATACCGGCCAGAAGCTGACCGTAGGCGCGCTTGGCGACCGCAGCCAGCTGCTCTCGCGGCAGCGAGCCGACGACGGCGCAGGCATAGCCCTTGTCCAGCCAGTAGACCGCCTCGGGGCCGTCGGCGTCCGCCATGTAGATGCCCTTGGACTTGGCTGAGGAATCAGCGGTAACGAACAAGGAGATGCGCTGACCCTTGGCGTCCTCGTAAAGCAGCATCGCTGCCTTGCCCTGGCCGGCGGGCAGCAGCCGGCCGCCAACCAGCTGGAAGCCTTCCGCCACCAGATCCGGCGCCACCAGTTTCAGGCCGACGCGGTTGGACAGCCAGGTCTGCAGGTGATCCTTCTCGCTTGCCGGCACTTCCACCGCATGGCGCTGTTCGGCGGCATAGATGACATGGGCGGCGATCGCCTCTTCGGCCAGTTGGTCATCGGCGCCATCTTCCCTGCCGATGCCGTCGATGCCGGCAAAATAGCCGCCAAGACCGCCGATGACGAGCACTGCGGCCGCCGCGGGCGCAAGCCACCAGCGCGACTGCCGCGCCGCCGCTTTGGTCGCGCCTTCACCGCTAACGATCTGCTTGAACAGCACCGGCACGGGCTCGTCGAGCACACCGGCAAAGGCGGCGCGCAACGCGGTGCGGTCGGCGGTGTAGCGGGCGCTTTTGGCCTTCATTTCGGGATTGGCGTCGATCCAGGCGTCGTAGGCGGCGCGCTCGTCGCCCGGCAGCTCGCCGTCGAGAGCCATGTGGATATCGCGTTCGGAAAAATCGCGGCGGGTCATTTCTCGACGATCCTTATCGAGCGGCGGCGCGCCGTGTCATCGAGCAGGCTGCGCAGCTCCTCGCGTCCGCGCGCTATGCGCGACATCAGCGTGCCGGCGGGCACGCCGAGAATGTTGGCGGCTTCGGCATAGGAGAATCCTTCGATGGCGACCATGACGAGAGCGGCGCGACGGTCGGGGCTGATCGCCTGCAATGCGTCGATGATCTCGCGCGAGGCGGCGTTCTCCGCCTGCTCGGCGGGGACTGCCTGCGCCTCGTTTGCGTCAAGCGGTAGGATCGTCGCCTCACCGCGCCGGTTCACCTTGCGCATCTGATCGATGAACAAATGATGCATGATCGTAAACAGCCACCTCCGGGGGCTTTCTCCCGTCTGCCAGCTTTCAAGCCGCAAGAGCGCTCGTTCGAGGCAATCCTGGACGAGATCGTCAGCGGATTCGCGGTCGCGCAGAAGCGAGCGTGCGTAGCGGCGCAGGCGCGGTATTTCGCCAAGGATTGCTGCCTTCTTTTCGTCCATGACCGCTGGTTCTGAGGTCGCCCTTGTTTAACCCGATTGAACGCGCCTTCCCGGCGCGGCGCAAGCGGCCAGCGCGAAGCGGTCTGCCGCCCCGGTCACCCAAGCAGTGAGATAACGAGTTGATCGGCTAAATTATTCCCCGCAATCAACAAAAGGGCCGAATTATCCTAAATCGGTCAGTGCGAAATCATGGCCTTTGTACAGCAGTGGAAGATCGCGGCTTTTCGCGCAGGCGTAAGCAAAACAGTCCCCGAGATTCAGATCCGCCTTGTGGCCAACGGCTTTGCCGTAACGGGCGCTCGCGTCAATGGCCCGAGAGCCGATGTTGTCGTCAATGGCCAGACTCTCTCCCATGATCTCCACAATGAACTCATCGATCAGATCGCGGGCATGGAGAAGGGCTTCAGCGCTGGGTCTGCGCGGGCCGGCGCCGGCCCTTGCCAATGCCTGTGTTGCTTCGAAGTGAACCAACGGAGAAACCCAGACCTGCCCGGAAAAACCGGATAGCTGCTTCAGCAATTCCTCCCACCCAGGTTCCTGGTTGAGAATGGCGACGATCACCGACGCGTCGACAAACATCAGTCTTCCCACATCTCGTCGGTGAACTTCTTCATATCGAAATCGGGATTGGGCAGGCCAAGCTTCCTGGCCCTCTCCTGAAGACTGGCGATCCGATCGCGCAGCGGCACCTTCGCCCGATTGCGCTCAAGTTCGTGCACGAGCGCGACCCGCACCGCCTCCGTTTTGCTCGGAGCGTTCGTCTCGCGTTGCAATCTGCTGGCCAGCGCATCCACTTCGTCGTCGCGGATATAGAGCGGCATCGAATATCCTCCGTTGGATATTCATATATTCCATCTCGTATATCACTTCAAGTTGCAGCGTTGGCCTCCCTCGCCGCCCGCGTCAGCAGCCGCTGGTAGAACAGGCCGATGCCGATCAGCACGGCGCCAAGACCGATGAAGGACAGCGCCCTGAGCACGCCTTCCAGTTCCGACATGTCGAACAGGAAGACTTTTACCACGGCAATCGCGATCAGCGCCGCCGAGGCAATGCGCAGCACCTGCGACTTCAGCCAGACGCCGGCGGTCAGCAGCACGACGCCGATGATCAGCCAGAGCGCCGAATAGGTGTAGGTCTCAAGCTGCCCGAGGCCGCTCCACAGGCCGATGAACTCGCCCTTGAACACGCGCCTGACCGACAGTGTGGCGTAGGCGAAGACAAGCAATGCCGCCACCACCGCCAGCATCTGCGCATACCATGGCGGCCGCTTGTCCCTGGCATAGAGCGCCAGCCCGCCGGCGGCTATGGCCGGCAACAGGTAAGCCAGGAACAAGAGGTTGAACACCGGGATCTGGCCGGTCGATTCGTCGGTGAACAGCGGATTGAGCACCAGGAAATGCTGGAGGACGATGAAGGCGACCGAGAGCACGCCGGCAGCCATCGAGCCGTAGCGCAGCACAGAGCTTGGCGAGCGCATGTCGATCGCCAACAGTATTACGCCGGCGCCGATGGCGATCAGCGTATAGATCGCCTGTTCGGCGAGCGTCACCGGGCCGGTGTCGATGACGCCACCATGCATGGCGTGGCGCACCAGCATGGCAACGGTGAGCAGCGCGAAAAGGGCTGCACCCGCTTCCATGGCCAGGCGCGGCCGGCCATTTGTGGTGCGGGCGAGTTGCCAGGCGGCAAAGCCGAAGGCCAGCGCCGGTACGCCGTATCCCGGCAGCAGCCAGTTGAACACCGGCGTCGTCGTCAGGAACTCGGCGCCGACGATGGTCGGATCGAAGGCGACGCGGCCCAGCACGGCAACGACCGCGCCGACCGAAATCCAGCCAAGCACCGGATAGCTGCGCCACCGCGTCGCCAGCGCCGGCACGATGGCGGCAACGCCGGCAAGAATGGTCGTCCAGCCGGATCCGAAGGCCATGTGCAGCATCAGCAGGCCGGCCAGAGCCGAGCCGCAAAGCGCGAAGGAGACGGCGATGTCGCCCTTGAGCGGCGGCTGTTCGGCGCGCGCGATCCATTCGCCACCGGCAGCGAAGACAACAACCAGAAGGGCAGCTATCGCTGCGTAGACAAGGTCGCGGTCGAGATTGCCGTAGGCAAGCCACAGCGTCAGCAGAATAAGCAGCGGCGCAGCGACGCCCCATGCCGCCCAGCATGCCGCGCGGACCCGTGCTGAGGCGGCGAAGCGGCGTGCGGCCCAGAAGCCGGCGCCGATGAAGACCAGGCCGAGGCCAATGCCGATGCGCAGCGTCAACGGATTTCCGGCCGCCACCGGCATGCCGTCAAAGCCGATATTCCCCTGGGTTATGTCGGAGCCGATGGTGGTGGGCGGAATGATGCCGAGATGGATCATCACGCTCACCACGCCGGCGGCATGCAGCAGCGGCAGCGCGCGCGGCCGGTAGAGTGCGGTGGCGACAAGGGCGACGAGGACGAAGGCGCCCGGCAAGGCGCCACCGGCGGCGACCAGCGTCGTGTCGACGGACAGGCCTAGCGCTGAAAACGCAACGAAAACGCCAGGCACGATCGAGGGCCAGTCGAAGCCCGCCTTTGCAGGTTCCGCTTCGCCGCCACGACTGCCCAGCCAAACAAAGGCAAGCACCGCCAGCGTCACCGCGTCGATGAACAGGACGACGGCAAGGTCGGCGAACCGGATGACGGCAAGGTCGGCGACGAGCGTACTCATCATGTAGGCGATGGTCCAGGCGCCGGTGCCGAAGAAGGCGGCCGCAATCAGGAATTTCCAGTCGCGAATGCGGGCGATCACGGCTGTGGCGGCAAGCACGATCGCCAGGTAGACGAACAGCGCCCATGGGTTGGGCGCCTGCGAGGACACAAGCGCCGGCGTCGCCATCGAGCCGACAAGGCCGATGCCGGCCAGGGCCTGACCGTGGACGAGAGCGGCGACAATGGTCGCTACGCCGATGGCGCCGAGCACGGTGAAAGCGAAGGCCGGGCCGACGAAACCGTAAATGGCGTGCGCGGCATAGACCGTACCGAACAGAATGAAGGCGCCGGCAGCCGTCAGGATCGCGGGAATATAGGCGCCTGCAGCCCCTTGCACCGGCACCTTGAAGCCGGTGCGGCGGATGAACTCGCCGCCGCCGATCAGCACCAGGCCGAGCAGCGCCGCCAGGGACAGCCGCACTTCGGGGCCGAAAATGCCGGCCTCGATGGTGTAGCGGATCAGGAACAGGCCGCCCAAAGCCAATGCGACGCCGCCGACCCAGACCGCCCAACGGGTGCCGAGCGCCGTTTCGACCTCGGACTGGCGGGCTGCCTTCGCCGTGGCGGCAGGCGCGGATCCGGTGAATGCCGCCTTGGCCGCGGCCGACAGTTCTGGCACGGCCTCGCTGGTGGCCGCATCGGCTTCGGCGGCCGGTGCCTGGGCATGTGCCGCGTCTGCTGTTGTTGGCGAAGCTATGTCGGCAACTGGTGCGCTAGCGTGAGCGGCATCCGCCGGTGCGCTTGCAGCCTGCTCGGCCGGTTTGGCAACGGGCGGTGTCGCATGCACTCCGGACAGAACCAGGCTGCGCAGCGCTCCGAGCTCGCGCTCGATCAGACTGACGCGGCCCTGCTGGCGCAAGACGAGGACAAAAAGCACGATAACGACGACGGCGCCAATCAGGCTTTCAAACATGGCGGTTCCCCCAAACCAGGCCAGTTTTCACTGACAATTGCGGCGGCCACACGGCCACCCCAGACGGCTATTCAAGTCACGCCACCGCAATGGTGGCCGAAAAGAAGTTATCGAGCATGTTTCGTCGGCAAATTCCAGCGGCCTACGGTCTTTATCCTCACCCATCATCTGAGATAGCCAGGAATGGCATGCCGCCGCCACTTGCCCAGGAGCCATGCTATCCTCGGATGAACTACGAGGAAATCGAATGCCGAAACGAAGTGCAGGGCTGCTGATCCACCGGACAAGGGCCGGCATTCTCGAATTTCTGCTCGTCCATCCCGGCGGCCCGTTCTGGGCAAGGAAGGATGAAGGCGCTTGGTCGATCCCCAAGGGCCTCGTCGAGGACAATGAAGATGAGTTGGCCGCCGCCCGGCGCGAGGCTGGGGAAGAACTCGGAGTCAGCATCGATGGCGATTTCGAACCTGTCGGCAGCTATCGGCAAGCCGGCGGCAAGATCGTCATCGCCTGGAGTGTCGAAGCCGATTTCGATCCCGATGCCGTTAAAAGCAACATGTTCACGATGGAATGGCCGCCCAGGTCAGGCGTGACGAGGGAATTTCCCGAAATCGACAGGGCCGGCTGGTTTTCCTTCGCCGAGGCCAGCCTCAAGATCCTCGGCGGTCAGCGCGCCATCCTCGATGATTTCATGGAGCATCGCAAAGCCGGCTGAGGCTCTTGCCCTACGAGTACCCCCACCCTAACCCTCCCCACAAGGGGGAGGGAATGCTGCCGCATGCAGCTTTTAGTGTGAACCTGGACGGTTTGCGGAGGTCAGCACCCACCGAGTCTCCCTCCCCCTTCTGGCGCAGCGTCTGCCGTAAGGGCGGCCTTGCCGCCCGAATGATGCTTGCGCAAGGCGGCGAGGAAGCCGGCACGGGCATCGGGCTGTTCGATGCCGCGCGGCTCGTAGACATGGCGGGTGAAAAAGAAACCGGTCAGATGGAAGGCGTCCTCGAGTGCCGCGTGGTCCGCCCGCAAGCCGGAGCCGCGCCGCAGGAAGGCCGGCAGCGCCAGCATCTTGTCGCGCCATGGCGCGCCGGCCTGGCGCGAAACCGCGCGGCCGGATTTCGGCGAGACATAGGCCAGATCCTGCCTGGCGCCGGTCGCCGCGCACTGGCTGAGATCGAGGCCGAAGCCGAGTTCGTCGAGGATGAGCAGTTCGAAGCGCGCCACCAGTTCGCCGGCGGCATCCGAATCGTCCAGATGGGCGATCATCACGGCAAGCGTCTCATACAGGCCGCCATGGGCGTCGCGCTCCGGCAGGAGCCTGAGATGCGCGACCATGGTCTGCAGGCCGTAGACGGCGACTGCGCTGTCCATCAACCGGGCGGCATTCATCTCGATCGCCTCGGCCTGGAAGGTGCCGAGATGCTCGTCGAGGCGTGCCCGCCACAAAAGGTCGACGCGGTTGCCGGGCTGCAGCACCGGCTGCTGCTTGCGCGAGCGCCCGCCGCGCACCAGGCCGAGATGGCGGCCATGCGCACGCGTCATTACCTCGAGAATGGCGCTGGTTTCGCCATGCTTGCGGGTGCCGAGTATGATTCCCTCGTCGCGCCATTCCATGGCAGGAGCTTGTCACCGGTTGCGTGGCTAAATCAAGATTTTGGCGCGCCGCGTGCGATCTGTGCTGACATTGGATCCCCACACATCGTCGAAAGGCTCTGATCACGCGAATTCCCGGTGATCGGCCAGGACGTCGTCGATGACGCGGCGCGATCGCTCGGCTTCGGCTTGGTTGGCGTCGTGTCCGGCAACCGTGATCAGCGCCTTCCACAGCGTCCAGCCGCGGCCGCGCGCCCAGGTCGCTTCATCGACGTCGATGGCGGCGCGGAACGCCTCCCGGCTCTCGCCCTGGAAGAACGTCCAGGCGATCGCCAGGTCGCAAGAGGGATCGCCGATGCCTGAGGTGCCGAAGTCGATGATGGCGCTCAAACGGCCGTTTTGGACCAGAAGGTTGCCCCAGGCGACGTCGCCGTGAAACCAGACGGGCGACCCTTGCCAGGTGGCGGCAAGGGCCGCATCCCAGACAGCGGTGGCCGCCTGGGTGTCGATCTGCCCCTCCAGCGCCTGGAGTGCTTTCCTTGTCTGGTTGTCATACACGCTCGGCGATCCGCCGCGGAAGAAATTGTGCTGGCCCGCGGGCGGCCCGCCCGCCGGATCGATCCGCCGGAGCGCAATGAGGAACTTGGCCAGATCGACCGCGAACTGTGGGCGATCGGCGATTTCGGCGGTCTTGGCTGTTTCGCCGTCGATCCAGCGGTAGACGGACCAATGCCAGGGGTAGCCCTCCCCGGGCTCGCCCATCGTCAGTGGAACCGGGATCGGCAGCGGCAGAAGCGGCGCCAGCCTGGGCAGCCAGCGGTGCTCTTTTTCGACCTGCAAGGCATATGGTGCGGCACTCGGCAGCCGCAGAGTCATATCATTGCCGAGGTGGAAGGTTCGGTTGTCCCAACCGCCAAACGTCACCGGGCTCACCGGCAGATGCCGCCATTGCGGAAACTGCGCGTTGACCAGCCGGCGCACGAGATCGGTATCGATGGTCGGTTTTGGATCAGGCATGTCATCGTCTCAAACTGCCGGGCGGCACTTCTAGACGATGAAGCTCAATGGGGAAACTCAAGCCCCATCTCACGGTAGCGCTCGGGGTCGTCGCCCCAGTTTTCACGCACTTTGACGAACAAGAACAGGTGCACTTTCTGCTCGAGAATGCCGGCTATCTCCATGCGCGCCGACTGGCCGATGGCGCGGATGGTCTCGCCCTTGTGGCCGAGCACGATCTTCTTCTGGCTGTCGCGCTCGACATAGATGGTCTGGTCGATGCGCACCGAGCCGTCCGGTTTCTCTTCCCATTTCTCGGTCTCGATATGCGAGGAATAGGGCAACTCCTGATGCAGCCGCAGATACAGCTTCTCGCGGGTGATCTCGGCGGCCAGTTGGCGCATCGGCAGGTCCGAGATCTGGTCTTCCGGATAGTACCAGGGGCCGACCGGCAGCGCTTGCGCGAGATAGTCGAGCAAATCCTTGCAGCCGGAGCCGGTCAGCGCCGAGACCATGAAGGTGCGCTTGAACGGCACCTTTTCGTTTGCTGCCGCAGCCAGGGCCAGCAGCGCCTCGTGCTTGACCCGGTCGACCTTGTTGAGGATCAGCACCATCGGCTGGCGGACGTCCTTCAGCCGCTCGAGGATGGCGTCGGCGTCACCCCTGATGCCGCGCTCGGCATCGATCAGCAGCAGCACGATATCGGCGTCCTTGGCGCCACCCCAGGCTGTGGTCACCATCGCGGTGTCGAGCCGGCGCTTCGGCTTGAAGATGCCGGGCGTATCGACAAAGACGATCTGCGCGTTGTCATGCGTGGCGATGCCGCGCACGATGGCGCGGGTGGTCTGTACCTTGTGGGTGACGATCGACACCTTGGCGCCGACCAGTTGGTTGACCAGCGTCGACTTGCCGGCATTGGGCGCCCCAATCAGGGCAACGAAGCCGGAATGCGTGGCCTCCGCTGCCGGAGGGAGATCTTCGCTGCCGGTCATGCCGCACTCCCTTGGTTGGCCCAGATGCCTTCGCGCGTAAGAAACGCCGATGCCGCCGCTTCTTCGGCTGCGCGGCGAGAGCCGCCCGTGCCGCTTGCCGGCGCAAAACCGCCGACCTTCACGGACACCGTGAAAACCGGTTGATGTTCAGGTCCTTCTCGTTTCTCGATCGCGTATTCGGGCCTGACATCGCTGGTCTTGGCGATCCATTCCTGCAGGTCGGATTTCGGATTGGGCGGCTTGGCCACCACCTTTTGCGAGCGCGGCTCCCAGTAACGCAGGACGAATTGCCTTGCCGCATCGAGGCCGCCATCGATATAGACCGCCGCGATCAGCGCTTCGACTGCATCCGCCAGATAGTTTCCGCCCGAGCCACGCGAGCGCGCCTTCAAGGCAGCGTCGGCCCGAACCAGATCTTCGAGCTGCATTTCAATGCCGATCTCGGAGCATGTCCGCGCATCGACCAGGGCATTGAAGCGCGGGGCGATTTCACCTTCCGGCGCCTCAGGAAACTTTTCAAAAAGCAGGTCGGCAACGATCAGGCCGAGCACGCGGTCGCCAAGGAATTCGAGGCGCTGGTTGTTGCTGCTTGCCTTGACCGCGCTGGAATGGGTCAGCGCGGTCTCGAGCAAACGGACGTCCCGGAAGGAATGGCCGGTTTTGGCTGTCACCAAATCGGCCAGAGTTTCACCCGCCGGGCGCTTCAAAGCCATCAATTCACGAAATGGAACAGGCGCGACAGGCGCACCAGCGACGGCCATTTCCAGATCTCGAGCGGGCTCGCCTTCCCGGCGATCGAGAAGAAGACGATGTTGGCGCGGCCGACAAGGTTCTCCGCCGGCACGTAGCCGACGCTGAGGCGGCTGTCGGAGGAGTTGTCGCGGTTGTCGCCCATCATGAAATAGTTGCCGGGGGGCACGACGAACTCGCGGGTGTTGTCGGTGATCGAATTCGGTGTCAGGTCGAGCGTGTCGTAGCTGACGCCGTTGGGCAGGGTCTCGCGATAGACGTCGACCGGCTCAGGCACTTCCGTGATATCAGGATTTTGGATCTGGCCGGTTTTCACACGAGGCACGCCCTGGCCGTTGATGAACAATTGGCCGTCCTTCATCTGGATCTTGTCGCCGGGCAGGCCGACGACGCGCTTGATGTAGTCGAGCGACGGATCCGGCGGGAACTTGAAGACCACCACGTCGCCGCGCTTCGGATCGGAACCCCAGATGCGGCCGGAAAAGATGTCGGGGCCGAATGGCAGCGAATAGCGCGAGAAGCCGTAGGACCATTTGGTGACGAACAGATAGTCGCCTTCGAGCAAGGTCGGCCGCATAGAGCCGGACGGAATCGAGAAGGGCTGGAACAGCAAGGTGCGGATGACCATGGCCAGCAGCAAAGCCTGGATGATGACGCTGACGATTTCGCCAAGCCCGCCGGATTTCTTCTCGGATTTTTCAGCCACGCTCATGTCGTCCTCGATTGTGCGTTGGATGGTATAGAGTCTCGGCGCGCGCTGGGCAACGTCAAGTCGGCGTTAGATAGCGGTCGTCTGATGCAATCAATGTGGCGCTTGTTCGGCGGGCAACGCCTCGATGATCACAAAGGCTTGAGCAAGCGGGAAATCATCGGTGATTGTGAGGTGGATCGCCGCTCTGTGCCCCTGTGGCAGGATTTTGGCCAGCCGTGCCGCCGCTCCCCCGGTCAGCGCCATCGTCGGCGCGCCGCTGGGCAGGTTGGCGACCCCCATGTCGCGCCAGAACACGCCCTGCGCCAGGCCGGTGCCAAGCGCCTTGGCGCAGGCCTCCTTGGCGGCGAAGCGCTTGGCATAGGAGGCGGCGCGGCCCTTGCGGCCTTCCGAGCGGACCTGTTCGACCTCGGTGTAGATGCGCTGGATGAAGCGCTGACCATGCCGTTCCAGCGACTTTTCGATGCGTCTGATGTCGATCAGGTCGCTGCCGATGCCGATGATCATTCCGCCGGAACTTCCCGTCCGCGGTGCCCGGCCTTATGCGCCCGCTCTGCCATGCGCTTCCTGCGCTGCTCGCGAAAGGCTGTCATCCCCCAGCGGGTAATGCCGTAGAAGATCAGCCCGAAGATCAGGCCGAGCGGCACAGCGCCGATCAGCATCGGCTCGAGCACCGGGTGCCACAGCTTTGCAAACGACAGCGTGTGCATCATCTCACCAAGATGCGCAGGCGGTCCGTTCTTGGGCAGGCGTTCATGCAGGATCAGCTTGCCGACTTCCCAGGACGCTCCCCACAGCAGCGGGAAAGTCAGCGGATTGCCGAAGAATACCGCGCCGAGGGCGGCGGCCACCAGATTGCCGGCGACCACCCAGCAGAGCACGGCGGCGACGGCGAAATGGAAGCCGAGCGGAAAGAAGGAGGCGAAAACGCCGGCCGCGACGCCGGCCGCCACTGCATGCGGTGTCGCCTTCAGCCGCAGGATGCGCTTGGAGAAATATTGCAACGAGCGCGAAAACGAGCGGCGCGGCCACAGATAGGTACGCACCCGCTCCAGAATGCCATCAGGCTTTCGGCGTCGAAAAAGCACTCTGTTCCAGTTCCCGGTTCATCACGCCCAAATTGCAACCATCCCTGGCCGGGCGCGGTCGCTCCATCTTGCGCTTCGAGGGCGCAGAAAGGCAACAACGACTTTGATATAGCGACTGCCTTGCGGCGGAACAATGAAACGCCGCCGCGATGGTCTGCCGCAGGCGGGTAACAAGAGCGCCATTGGGGCGAAACTGAGGACAATATCGATGAAAGCTCCCCGACGACGGCAAGGCCCGCGCGAGACGACGCCGAGGCGGATAGATTATTCCCGATATTCGCTGACTTCGACCAAATTGCTGTCCGGATCGCGGAAATAGACCGACATCATCTTACCGCGGGCGCCGATGCGCTCGACCGGACCGACTTCGATGGCAACGCCATTGGCTTCCAGACGGGCGCAAATCTCGGCAAGCGGCCTTGCGGCGACCAGGCAGAAATCGCCGGAGCCAGGCATCGGCACCTTGGCCTTGGGCTCAAAGGTGCGGCCCACCTGATGCAGATTGATCTTCTGCGATCCGAACAGCAACGCCGTCGGCCGGTTCGGCTCGTCGAGGCGCTTGAGGCCAAGCACCCGCTGGTAGAAGGCGCAGCTGTCCTCCACAGAGCGGACCGTCAGCACGAAATGATCGATGCCGGCGATCATGGTGATGTCCCCTAGATGTTGCGGCTTCCTGGCTTAACGGCGGGAATGGCGGCAAGTTCCGGCGGCAGGCGGTCGGCGGGATAAGCCGGGACCTCGTATTCGGCAAGCGCGATCAGCGGCACGCCGACATTGGTCTTGCCGGCCGAGCGGTCGATGATGCAGGCCGCCGCCACCACCTCGGCGCCAATCGCGCGCAGGCAGTCGATGGTTTCGCGGATCGAGAGACCAGTGGTGACGATGTCCTCCACGATGACGACGCGCGATCCCGGCGCGATCTCGAAGCGGCGCAGCCTGAACTCGCCGCCTTCGCGCTCCACCCAGATTGCTGGCACACCGAGATGGCGCGACGTCTCATAGGCCGGGATCAGGCCGCCGATCGCCGGGCCGACGACGTAGTCGACCTTGCCCGGCACCGCCTTGCGGATCTTTTCGGCCAGCGCCTTGCAAAGCCGCTCGGTCTTGTCGGCATGCATGAAGACGCGCGCCTTCTGCAGGAAGACCGGGCTGCGCAGACCCGACGTCAGGATGAAATGTCCCTCCAGAACAGCGCCCGCCTCGCGGAAAATGCCCAGAACTTCGTCGGTATTCATAACTCGCCCCATGCCCATGGTGAATGGTGAATGGTGAATGGTGAATGGTAGTGAGAGCGCCTTCTTTCACTATTCACTATTCACTATTCACTATTCACTATTCACCCATTCACACGCCGCGCATCGCTGACGCTCGAATTATCCTTGAGCTGCGACAGCAGCCGGTTGAGGTGCTTCAGATCCCAGACTTCGAGATCGATCAGCATTTCGGTGAAGTCGGGCGCGGTGCGCACCATCGACAGCGTATGAATGTTGGCGTCGTTGGAGGCAACGACCTGGGCGATGTCGGCGAGCGAGCCCGGCGCGTTGATGGCGGTAACCGAGACGCGCGCCGGAAAGCGCTCCTTGGTCTGCTCGTCAATGTCCCAGCGCACGTCGATCCAGCGCTCCGGCTGGTCGTCGAAGGCCTGCAGCGCCGGCGACTGGATGGGATAGATGGTGATGCCGGTGCCCGGCTGGACGATGCCGACGATGCGGTCGCCAGGCACAGCCCCTTCCGGCGCGAAACGCACCGGCAGGTCGCCGCGCACGCCGCGGATCGGCACCGCGCCATCGCGCGGCTGGTCCTTGTCCTTGCGCGCGGCTCGGGTGCCGGGCATCTGGAACAGCATGCCGGCGGCGTTGCGGATCTTCGACCAGCCCTCCTCGCGCTGCTTAGGGGCGCTGACGGTGACGCGCTCGTCCTTGTAGTCTGGGAAGACCGCCTTCATGACGTCGGTCGAGGCAAGTTCGCCGCGCCCGACCGAGGCCAGCACATCTTCGATGTCCTTGCGCGCCAGTCGGTGCAGCACCGGCTTCAGGCTTTCCTTGGTGAAGGTCTTGCCGGCGCGCTCGAAGGCGCGCTCGAGAATGCGGGCACCAAGACCTGAATATTGCTTGCGAATGGCGTTCTTGGTGGCGCGGCGGATGGCTGAACGCGCCTTGCCGGTGACCACCACCGACTCCCAGGCCGCTGGCGGCACTTGCGCCTTGGAGCGGATGATCTCAACCTCGTCGCCGTTCTTCAGTTCCGTCATCAGCGGCATGATGCGGCCGTTGACCTTGGCACCGACGCAGGTATCGCCGACATCGGTGTGCACGGCATAGGCGAAGTCGATGGGCGTGGCGCCGCGCGGCAGCGCGATCAGCATGCCTTTCGGCGTGAAGCAGAATACCTGGTCCTGGAACAGCTCCAGCTTGGTATTTTCGAGGAAGTCTTCCGGGTTGTCGCCTTCTGCCAGTTGCTCGATGGTGCGCCGCAGCCAGGCATAGGCGTTGGTCTCCTTCGAGATCGCATGGGCGGCACCGTTCGTCTTGCCGCCGGTGTCCTTGTAGATCGAATGGGCGGCGACGCCATATTCGGCGATCTTGTTCATCTCGCGGGTGCGGATCTGCAGTTCGACGCGCTGGCGCGATGGGCCGACAATGGTGGTGTGGATCGAACGGTAGTCGTTCTGCTTGGGCGTCGAGATGTAATCCTTGAAGCGGCCAGGTACCATCGACCATGTGGTGTGAATGGCGCCGAGCGCGCGGTAACAGTCTTCGACGCTGTCGACGACGACGCGGAAGCCGAAGATGTCCGAGAGCTGCTCGAAGGACAGCGCCTTGGCCTCCATTTTGCGGAACACCGACCAAGGCTTCTTCTGCCGGCTCTTCACGCCGGCGTTGATGGCATGCTTTTCGAACAGCGCCGACAGCGCCTTTTCGATGTCGGTCAGCACGCCCTTGTTGCGCTCGAATATCTCGGCAAGCCGCGCGGTGACGGCGCGATAGGCTTCCGGATTGATGAAGCGGAAGGCGATCTCTTCCAGTTCCTCGCGCATGCCTTGCATGCCCATGCGCCCGGCGAGCGGCGCATAGATGTCCATCGTCTCCTCGGCGATGCGCAGGCGCTTGGCCTCGGGCATGTGGTCGAGGGTGCGCATGTTGTGCAGACGGTCGGCGAGCTTGACCAGCAGAACGCGGACATCCTCCGAGATGGCCAGCAACAGCTTGCGCAGGTTTTCCGCCTGCTCGGCCTTCTTGGAGACGAGATCGAGCTTCTTCAGCTTGGTCAGGCCTTCGACCAGCTTGCCCATTTCGGGGCCGAACAGATCGTCGATCTCGGCCCGCGTCGCGGTGGTGTCCTCGATCGTGTCATGCAGCAAGGCGACGGCGATCGTCGCCTCGTCCATGTGCATTTCGGTGAGGATGGCGGCGACTTCGAGCGGATGCGAGAAATAGGGATCGCCGGAAGCGCGCTTCTGGTGGCCATGCTTCTGCATGGCGTAGACATAGGCCTTGTTGAGCAACGCCTCGTTGACGTCAGGCTTGTAGCGCGCAACGCGCTCGACAAGCTCATACTGACGCATCATGGGCGGGTTCTCACGGTGCTGAAATGATTGATGCGCCGCACTGATGTACGGCGCATCTCATAGATAGCCACGAAACTCACGGGACGGAAGTGCCGGAACCATATTCCCGGCAGGTCCAGGGCAGCGATTAGTAGTCGTCGCTCTTTTCCGGGGGAACCAGGCCCTCGATGCCGGCCAAAAGGTCTTCCTCGGTCATGCGATCGAAGGTGACGTTTTCTTCGGCGTCGTCGGCATCGGTAACTGCAACTGCGTTGCCGGTCTGGTCGGCGATCGCCTCGCCGTCGGCCTCGGGCTCGTCAACCTCGACATGCTTCTGCAGCGAGTGGATCAGATCTTCCTTGAGGTCGTCGGGCGACAGCGTCTCGTCGGCGATCTCGCGCAGCGCCACGACCGGGTTCTTGTCGTTGTCGCGCGGCACGGTGATCGGCGCGCCCTGGCTGATCTGGCGGGCGCGATGGCCGGCAAGCAGCACGAGCTCGAAGCGGTTGTCGACCTTGTCGATGCAGTCTTCAACGGTTACGCGGGCCATTGATTGCCCCTTTCATGCCTGGATTTGATGGAAAACAGGCGCGGTCCATAACCCGAACGCCGCCAAAATACAAGCATTATGGCTCTGTGGCCCCATGGGCTGGCGAATGCCAGCTTCTGGCGCCGCTGAATGCCTTGCCGGCAAAGCCCGCCTACCGGCGACGACACGGCTCCGATCACAATTGCTTGCAGTGCGCCCCGGCACCCTTGGATTGCCGTAAAACTGGCGCTATCTCGGTTGACGAAAGGTCAGCCGGTTTATTTACGAGCCGAGCGATATAAACGACCCATTTCGATTAGTCCGCCACCTATTTCGAAAAAGGAATATTGCCATGTTCGACCCCCGTGAAAAAATCGCTCTTTTCATAGACGGCGCCAATCTCTACGCCACCTCGCGCGCACTCGGCTTCGACATAGACTACCGCAAACTGCTGTCCAGCTTCCAGAAGCGCGGCTATTTGCTGCGGGCCTATTACTACACCGCTCTGGTCGAGGATCAGGAATACTCTTCGATCCGTCCCCTGATCGACTGGCTCGACTATAATGGCTTCAAGGTGGTGACCAAGCCGGCCAAGGAGTTCACCGACTCGACCGGCCGCCGCAAGATCAAGGGCAATATGGACATTGAACTGACCGTCGATGCGCTCGAACTTGCCGATGTTGTCGACCACTATGTCATCTTCTCCGGCGACGGCGACTTCCGCACACTGGTCGAAGCGCTGCAGCGGCGCGGCCGCAAGGTCTCGATCGTCTCCACCATGGCCTCGCAACCACCGATGATCTCGGACGATCTGCGCCGCCAGGCCGACCATTTCATCGATTTGACCTCGCTGAAGAACGAGGTCGGCCGCGATCCCTCCGAACGGCCGGTGCGCAGGCCCGAGCCGGCCGAAGTCGAAGAGGAAGACTATTGACGGCGGCGGCCTTGGACGCCGCTCCCGAACCCGACCGCGACTGCCCCCTCTGCCCACGCCTGCATGATTTCATCGCAGACTGGCGACGGCGCGAGCCGTCGTGGTTCAACGCGCCGGTGCCGACCTTCCTGCCGCCTGATGGCGAGGACGCCGTCGAGCTGCTGATCGTCGGGCTGGCGCCCGGCCTGCGCGGCGCCAACCGCACCGGGCGACCGTTCACCGGCGACTATGCCGGCGACCTGCTCTACTCAACGATGATCGCTCACGGTTTTGCCCGCGGCGAGTTCAAGGCGCGGCCGGATGACGGGCTCGAACTGATCGGCACCGCGATCACCAATGCGGTGCGCTGCGTGCCGCCGGAGAACAAGCCGGTCGGCGCCGAGATCGCCACTTGCCGCAGCTTTCTGGTGCCGACGATTGCACGCTTTCCCAGATTGCGCGCCGTGCTGGCGCTGGGCTCGATCGCCCACCAGTCGACCGTCAGGGCGCTGGGCCAGCGCGGCGCTGCCTATCCGTTCAAGCACGGCGGTCGGTTGCCGGCCGGCGGCGTCACGCTGTTTTCCAGCTACCACTGCTCGCGCTACAACACCAACACCGGTGTCTTGACGGAGACGATGTTCGTCAAGGTTTTCAGCGACATCGCCGAGTTCCTGCGCAATTAAGCCTTCAGAACCCCGCCAGCACGATCTTGCCCTTGGCTTGCCCGGGCGCGGATGACGAAGCTTGCCGAAAGGCAGGCACGACGAGACAGGCGCTCTCCAAAGCCTTGAGCGGCGACGGGAACCCGGAATTGCGACAATCATGAAAGTCCGGAAGCGCTCGGTCTGAAACCGACCTTCGTTAGCGCGCAGACTGGCCGGAACGCTGGGTAGGGCCGATCAGCGCCGCGATGTTTGGTTCCAATCTCGCGCCGGTCGAGCACGCCAGGTCAAGGCGCGGCAAACAACTCAGCCAGCTTCTCCTGCCCGCCCTTCAGCACATTCAGATCGACATCGCCGACGATGCCGTCGACGCGGCCCATATTGTGGTACTGCCAGTAGATCCAGTCGTTGCGACCTGGCTCCAGGAGCAACGAGCGACGCCAGAGCGGGCGAACGTCGATTTTCCCGGCATAGGCGTCCTCGGCCTCGTCGGTCAGGTAGATGATCGCCGGCTTGCCGAACGCAGCTTCAACCGGTCCGAGGAAGGCCTGGAGTTCCGCGCTCAGCTGCTCCGGCGACGGGCGTTGCGGGCAGTTGCCGCCGAATTCGATGTCGACGACCGGCGGCAGCAGCGGCTGGTCGTGCGGCACCACCGCGATGAAATTTTTCGCCTGGTCGGCGCCCGGCCGGCAGAAGGTGAAGAAGTGATAGGCGCCGACGGCGAGGCCGGCCGCGCGCGCCTCGCGCAGATTCTTGGCGAAGGCATCGTCGACATGGTCGCCGCCCTCGGTCGCCTTGATGACCGCGAAGGCGACATCGTCGGCGGCAACGCGCCGCCAGTCGATCTCACCCTGATGATGGGAAACGTCGATGCCCCTGACCGGATAGCTGTCACGATCCGGCGAGAACGTCCGGAAATAGAAGATGCCGCCTGCGGCGACGATGCCGGCGAAGACCAGACTGGCCGCACCCCAGAGGATGATCCGGTTCTTCAAGCCTTCCCCCGTCGTGTTTTGCTGTTGCAGCTGTTCGAAACTTGAAAGCCGATGTCTGGCTTTTCTGGGGCTGCCTGAGATTCTAGCCGCGTTCCTTCATGAGCCGGCCCTTTTCGCGCGACCAGTCGCGCTGCTTTTCGCTCTCGCGCTTGTCGTGCAGTTTCTTGCCGCGGCCGACGGCGAGCAGCAGCTTGGCACGGCCCTGGTCGTTGAAGTAGATTTTCAGCGGCACCAGCGTCATGCCTTCGCGGTCGATGCTCTGCGCCAGTTTTGCCATCTCGCGCTTGTTGAGCAGCAGCTTGCGGCGCCGCCTGGGCTCGTGGTTGAAGCGGTTGGCCTGCAGATATTCCGGCAGATAGGAGTTGATCAGCCAGATCTCGCCGCCCTCGACCGAGGCGTAGCTGTCCTGGATGTTGGCCTGACCCTGGCGCAACGACTTGACCTCGGTGCCGGTCAGCACAAGGCCGGCCTCGACCGTGTCGAGCACCTCATAGGAAAACCGCGCCTTGCGGTTTTCCGCAACGGTCTTGTTGTTGGGATCGGCTTTTCTGACCTGGTTCATGATGCGGAGAGGTGGCGCCTCATCCTTAATTTATCAAGCCGGCGTGTTTCATCGCCGCATCGATCTTCTCGGCGGTCGACGCCTCGATGGTCACCAGCGGCGAGCGCACCACGTTCTCGACCTTGCCAATTTTCGACAGCGCGTATTTGACGCCGCACAGGCCGGGCTCGAGGAAGATCGCCTTGTGCAGCGGCAGCAGGCGGTCCTGCAATTCCAGCGCCTTGGCGCTGTCACCGGACAATGTGGCTTCCTGGAATTCGGCGCACAGCCGCGGCGCGACATTCGACGTCACCGAGATGCAGCCGACGCCGCCATGGGCGTTGAAGCCGAGCGCCGAGGCATCCTCCCCTGAAAGCTGGATGAAATCCCTGCCGCAGGTGGCGCGCTGTTCGGACACGCGCTCGACCTTGCCGGTGGCATCCTTGACGCCGACGATGTTCTTGAAGTCGTGCGCCAGCCTGCCCATCGTCTCCGGCATCATGTCGATCACCGAGCGCGGCGGGATGTTGTAGATGATGATCGGCAGCTTGGTCGCCCTGGCGACGGCGGCGAAATGCTCGTACAAGCCGCGCTGTGTTGGCTTGTTGTAATAAGGCGTGACCACCAGAGCGGCGTCGGCGCCCGCCTGCTCGGCATACTGCACCAGACCGACCGCTTCAGCGGTGTTGTTTGAGCCGGCGCCGGCGACGACCGGAGCGCGGCCTTTGGCCACCTCGATGCAGACCTTGACGACATGGCGATGCTCGTCATGCGACAGCGTCGGCGACTCGCCGGTGGTGCCGACCGGGACGAGGCCCGTCGTGCCCTCGCCAAGTTGCCATTCGACGAAGGCGCGAAAGGCTTTCTCGTCGAAACGCCCGCTCTTTTCGAACGGTGTCACGAGCGCAGTAAGCGAGCCTCTCAGCATGTCGTCCAACTCCTTGGAACTTGTTTGTTTATGCATGTCGTCGTCCCAAAACCGGTTCCCGCTTTTGGGCGACTGCATCGGGCGCCTTCTAGCCGAAAGCGAAGCCGCGCACCATAGTCTCGACACTGTTGCGCGGCAAGCATGCCGATGGTGCCAGCAAGCGCAATTCGAACGGCCTCGATAACCCTTTGTTTACGGGCTCTTCACGACCTAAGTCTAGGCTCTCGGGCACCTGGGCTTGCCATCTAAAGTGCCGCAACAGGGAAAGATCAGGATCATGCCGGCCGGTCGGCCACTCCGCTTCATATTGCTTGGCGCCGTTGCCCTGCTGATAGTGGGGACGGCGGCAAACGAGAGCGTCGACGAGCAGACGACCTCATCGATCCCGATGCCCGACATGCAAGACAGAGCGCAGACCGATGCGCCCTCCCCCAGTATCGTCGTGCTGAAAAGCGGTCTCGAGGCATTGGCGACCGGCGATATCGCCGCGGCGCGAGCCGTGCGCGAAACATTGCCGGCCAATTCGCTGGACCGCCATATCCTGGCCTGGGCAATCGCGCTCTATGGCGGCGACCATGTGCCGAGCAGCGAGATTGCCGATACCGCAAAGATGCTGCCGAACTGGCCGGGCACCATGGCCTTGCGCAAGAACAGCGAGCGCGCGCTCTACCGCGAAAGCCCGTCGCCGCAGACCGTGGTGAAAGCCTTTGACGGCAGCCAGCCGCTGACCTTTCAAGGCGTGGTCATCCTTGCCCGTTCTTATGTAGCTCTTGGCAACACCAAGGCTGCGCTTTCTGTGCTGTCGCCATTCTGGCGCACCGAGAAGCTGGAAGCCAGGGACGAGGCGGCCGTCAGCAAGGAGTTTGGCGCCATCATTCCGGCTGCCGACCATCGTTTCCGCATGGAACGGATGTTTTATGCCGACCGGGAGAATTCGGCACTGCGGGTCGCAGCCCTTGCCGGCGCGCAACCGCTGGCCGATGCCTGGGCCGCCGCCTCGCGTGGCGACAAGAACGCGGCCAAGCTGTTGAAAGCGGTGCCTGCCGCGCAGCAATCGGCCGGCTATTTCTTCGCGCAAGCCGAACATCTGCGCAAGCAGCGGAAGTTTGCGGACGCCGCCGCGGTGATGATGAAAGCGCCAACGAACCGCGACGCGCTGGTCGATCCCGATGCCTGGTGGGTCGAGCGCCGCGTGCTGTCGCGCGCACTGGTCGACCAGGGCGACTGGAAGACCGCCTACAAGATCGTTGCCGCGCATGCCGCCGAAAGCCCCGCCAGCGCCGCCGAGGCCGAATTCCACGCCGGCTGGTATGCGTTGCGCGGCCTCAACGATCCTGCGACGGCCTCGACCCATTTTGCCCGCATCGCCGATCTCGCGCAGGGACCGATGTCGCTGTCACGCGCCTATTACTGGCTTGGCCGCGCGGCGGAAGTCGGCGGTCCCGGCAATGCGAAGGGTTATTTCACCAAGGCGGCAGCCTATGGCACCACTTTCTACGGGCAGTTGGCGGCGGAACGGGTTGGCTTGCGCACGCTGAACATCGTCTATCCCGAGCCAAGCACTGCCGACCGCCAAAGCTTTGACGGCCGCGAAGCCGTCAGCGCCATCAAGCGGCTGCAGGAGGCGGGCTACGACCGCTATGCCGAGACGCTTTACCGCGACCTCGCCGGGCAGTTGACCAGCCCCGGCGAGCTGGCGCTGCTTGCGGTGCTGGCGGAAAAGCAGGGCAATCATTTCATGGCGCTGAAGATCGGCAAGATCGCCGGCGCGCGCGGCATCGATGTCGGCGCGCTGTCGCATCCGCTGGGCGTCATTCCCGACACCGCCGACATATCCGGCTCGGGCAAGGCGCTGGCCTATGCGATCGCCCGCCAGGAAAGCGAATTCAATGTCGGCGCCGTCTCCAGCGCCGGCGCGCGCGGCCTGCTGCAGCTGATGCCGGGCACCGCCAAGCAATTGGCGAAGAAGGCAGGACTGAGCTTTTCCCAGGATCGGCTGACCAGCGATGCCGGTTACAATGCGACGCTGGGGGCTGCCTTCCTTGGCGAGCAGCTCGACCGCTTCGGCGGCTCCTATGTGCTGACCTTCGCCGGCTACAATGCCGGCCCTAACCGCGCCAGCCAATGGGTAGCCAAGTACGGCGACCCGCGCGGCAAGGGCATCGACGCCGTCGTCGACTGGATCGAGCGAATTCCCTACACCGAAACAAGAAGTTACGTGCAGCGCGTGATGGAGAATTACGAGGTCTACAAGATGCGCATTTCGGGAAAGTACGATATCGTTGGGGATTTGGTGAACGGAAGAGGCTGAGGCCGCAGAGCTGTCGCCACGGGCAGACGTTGGCGATCCTTGGCGCCCCCCTCTGGCCTGCCGGCCATCTCCCCCACGAGGGGGGAGATCAGCTGTCATTGCCGATTTCGCCAATCTCCAACGTCGAAGGAAGGGCGTAGCACCTGAACCGCCAATCTCCCCCCTCGTGGGGGAGATGTCCGGCAGGACAGAGGGGGGCGCTGTCCCTCCGACATTTCCAAGAGTGTCAGCTTGCCGACAACCCTCGATTTGACCGCTCCCACCCTCGCCTGTAGCAGACGGAGACAATCCGGCAAGGGAGTCCTTTTAATATGTCGAGAACCGACGGCTTCTCCGACTTTTTCTACACCGCGCCGGACGGGCTCAAGCTTCACGCCCGCGTCTATGGCGAGACCAATTCGGCAGACTGGCAGGTCGTTTGCCTGGCCGGCCTGACCCGCAACGCGCGCGATTTCCATGAGCTGGCGCTTTATCTGTCGCAGCGGACCGACAATCCGCGCAAGGTCATCGCCTTCGACTATCGCGGCCGCGGCCAGTCCGCTTACGACCCTGATATCGGCCACTACACTATCGGCATCGAGGCCGGCGATGTCCTCGCCGGACTGGCCGCTCTGAACGTCGAGGAAGCGGCCTTCGTCGGCACCTCGCGCGGCGGGCTGATCATCCACGTGCTCGGCGCGCTGCGGCCAGCCGCGCTGAAAGCCGTTGTGCTGAACGACATCGGACCGGTGATCGAGGCCGCGGGGCTCGCCCATATCCAAACCTATCTCGACCCGGCACCGAAACCGAAGAGCCGCGATGAGGCGATCGATGCGCAACGCGTCGCGCACGGCGCGGATTTTCCCGCTCTGACCGCGGCGGATTGGGAGCGGATGGTGTCGGCCCTCTACCGCGAGACGGACGAAGGCCTCCTGTTGCCGGATTTCGACCCCCAACTGGTCGAGACGGTGGCGGGCCTCGACCTCAGCAAGCCGTTGCCGGATCTGTGGCCACAGTTCGAGGCGCTGGCGGCGATACCTTTGCTTGCCATTCGCGGCGCCAACTCGAAACTCTTGTCGGCCGACACACTCGACGAGATGCTAAAGCGTCATCCCGGCATGGAAGCGACCACCGTCGAGGGCCAAGGCCATGCCCCCTTCCTGGAGACAGGCAACCTGCCGGGCGCTATCACGGCCTTCCTGGATGGAGTACTAAATACGGCCCAGGAAAAGTAAACCCCAAGATCAAATATGATCCTGGGGTTGCCATGGCAGTATATGAAAGCCTTGGGTAACTATTTGGCTTTCGAGCTTTTCCGGGGCGTCTTGGGTGCCTTCGCCGCTGCCGTTTTGCTCTTTTGGGCAGGCGTTGGCACTGAGGCCGTGGTCAGCGGCGATGCGAAGGCGGAGTTTTTTCCATCACCGGACAGCCCTTCGCCGCGGGGCGTTTCCAGCACGACGACGCAGCCGTCGAGATCGTTGGTGGCCAGATGCGCATAGCGCATGGTCATCGAAAGCGTCTGGTGGCCGAGCCACATCTGCACGCGCCGGATGTCGATGCCGCCCTGGACCAGACGTGAGGCGCAGGTGTGACGCAAGATGTGCGGCACCACCTGGTCGTCGGCGCCGAGGCCGACCTCGGCCTTGGCATCGTTCCAGATGGCGCGAAACTGCGCCTGGCTGAGTTTGGTGAACGGACCTTTGGGCCGGCGGCCCTCTGAGGGCGGCAGTTTGATCACCTCTTTGACCCGCTCGGTCATCGGGATGGTGCGGCTGCGGCCGGATTTGGTGATCCAGAACGAGACGCGGTGTTCCTGGATGTCGTTCCAGATCAGTCCGAGCGCCTCGCCGAGACGGCATCCGGTGTCCACGAGAAAGCATGAAAGACGGTAGGCATCCTCGCTGCGGGTCCTGATGGCGGCGAACAGCCTTGCTTCTTCGTCCCTTTCGAGGAAACGTATCCGTCCCGCCCGCTCCTTCTGGCGGCGGAACTCGGGCAGGCTGTGGATATCCCCCATCTTGTAAGCCTTGCGCAGCAGTTTGCTGAGGGCAGCCATCTTTCGATTGATGGTTGCGTTGCTGTTGCCGCGCTGGCGCAAGGTGCCGATAAGATTGTCCAGGGTGCTCTGGTCAAAGGCGCTGAACCGTTCTCCGAGGAGAATTTCGTCTATTTCGCCGATGAAGGAGCTGACATTGTATTTATGTCGCCCATCATCCCAGAGTATGTCCCGGTACGCTGAAAAAAGCTCTCCGACCCGGTGCGACTTTACTTCTCTGATCTTGTTGTAGCTGTATTTTATCTTCGCATTTTGAGAAGAGAACATTGAGAAATGTTCGGAGGGGTCGCCCTCTTGTATCGCGTCGATGGTCATAAATTGCCACACCCCCGAGTGGATAGAGTCAGACCTACCCGCTTGGAAGCGTCCTTTCAAGAGATTTAATCACGCAGTTGTGAATTCATCCGCCCATCAGCGGATCCCACGAACTCACCCTACGGACTGTTCAGCTGCCGATTCCCCCTGTTCCTTCTGCTTGTCTTGACCCAGTCACGAAACAAAACAGCCCGGGCGTTGACGCGCCCGGGCTGGTATTCATTTGTCTAAAGCCAACCCTTAGAACGAGCGCTGGAAGCGGAGCATGCCGCCGATGGCGTCGTCGCCGCCATCAGAAATGCCGGTCCAGTTGTGGTTCAGGCCATCGGCTTCGTCGATGCTCCCTGCATTGACGTAGTCAACTTCGGCCGTGACCGTGAAGCCCGGGACAACGTCGTAGGCGATGTTCGCGGCGATGGCGAGGTTCTCACCTTCGTCATACGAAACCTGGGCGTTGAACGAGGTCTTCTCGTTGATGGTGTAGGTGCCACCGCCCCAGACTGCCCAGTTGCCGTCCCACTGCTTGTAGAAGCCGCGACCGCCGGCCGGGAACGCGTAGGTCCCGTCCGTGTAATTGTCGTCGGTGCCGTAGCCGCCCATGATGAAGAGCGACAGGTTCTGCATCGGGGTGATGTCCAAACGCACCTTGCCGGCGACTTCTTCATAGTTGCTGTCGTAAGCAATGACGCCGGTGATGGCGCCCCAGCCCTGCGTGTACTTCAGACCGCCGACGACATGCGGAACGTAGCTGTCGATCGTGCCCACGCCGTAGAGACCAGCAGTGCCGCCGCCTGAGCCTTCTTCGAGAGAGATCACGGCCGAGAAGCCGTTGCCCGCGTCGAAGTAGTACTGGATGACATTGGTGTCGAAGTCGCCGTAGGGAACGAGCGTATCCTGGATGACGTTGCCGGCGTAGCCGATGAACGTATTGAAGGCCGATTCGTCCTTACCGACGCGCAGGCCACCGAGTTGGATCCAGGCGAAGTTCAGCGAAGCACCGGTGTTGCCAGCAGGATTGACGGCGTTGCTCGCGGGGAGCGGACCCGCGCCATCGGGATCAACGAGTGCGCCCGCATCACGGTTGTTATTCTGGAAGTTGAAGCGGGTCTCGGTGTAGGTCTTCAAGGTGCCGAGTTCGGTTTCCTGGCCGGTCCAGGTCTTCAGCGAGAAACGGGCCTTTTTGTACCAGGTGTCGTTGCTGCCACCATCCTCAACGTCGGCGGACGTCGCACCGTCGAACGAACCGACGTCGCCGCCACCGATGTCGTAACGGACATAGCCGCCGATGCGCAGGCAGGTTTCGGTGCCGGGAATGTAGAAGTAGCCCGAGCCGTAAACGTCGCAAATCTTGACGTATTCAGCCGGTTCCGGCTCGGCGACGACGACGGCGTCGGCGGCGCGCGCACCGGAAACTGCGATCAGGGCCGCAGCGGAGCCGAGAAGAAGGCTCTTAATGTTCATTTTCTGACCTCCAGTCAAAAGTTAAAAAACGGGTCTGGGTATTCTTTGCTGAAGGACAGCGTTCCCTGCCCCATCCCCACTACCGAAAAAGATGCGCACCGCGCCGCTCCTTCGAAATCGACATTACCCATGAGGCGGCGGCGTTCAACCACGATCGTACCGGCAAAAGGGCTGTGCGGGTGCTATCCCCCGGCGTTGTTGCACAAATGACACGATTTGGCCTCAGTCAGAAAGCTCTCATTAACTATCGAAGGGCCCGGAAGCCTTTGCTGCAGCGCCGGAATGCGGCCGAATCCGGCGATGAACGGCCGAGATTGCGGCCATGTCGCCGAGTCGCCAGCCAGGGAACCGACGCAGAATCGCCGCATGCAAAGGCGGCGCTGCGGCCGAATGCGGATTTTTCAACGATTATCGCGCCGGCTTGTTGATTGTGCCGGCGCTTTTCTCTATCCAGCGGCGCAACGGAGAGGTGGCCGAGTGGTCGAAGGCGCTCCCCTGCTAAGGGAGTAGAGGTCAAAAGCTTCTCGTGGGTTCGAATCCCATCCTCTCCGCCATCCTGCTTCGCTCTTCGAGCTTCGCAGGACAAGCCCAACCCTCAGCGCGAAGCAGGATGGCGGAGAGGATGCCCTCCGAAGCCTTGGCGTAGGAGGGCCGCCGCACAGCGTAAGCCCAGAGAATCCCTTGCAAAATTCGATTGGCAGTCCTGCTTCGCTCTTCGAGCTTCGCAGGACAAGCCCACCTCAGCGCGAAGCAGGATGGCGGAGAGGATGCCCTCCGAAGCCCCAGCAAAGGAGAGCAGCTCATGTGGTATGTGTATCTTCTGGAGAGTACGGCTGCGGAAGGCAAACGCTATATCGGCATAACGACGGACCTGAAACGACGGCTCGTCGAGCACAATGCGGGGAAATCCAGCCATACATCCAAGTTTCTGCCGTGGCGGATCGTCACCTATATGGCCTTTTCGAACCAGGCCAAGGCAGCTTCATTCGAGCGCTATCTCAAATCCGGTTCAGGGCATGCTTTCGCCAACAAGCGCCTGTGGTGATGGCCGCATCACCTGCCGCAAAGGTCCATTATTTCAATAAACTTCGACAATAACAATTGGTTACAGAGAAAACGCCTGTCGCCGGCTTCACTGTCTTGTTCGATTCTGACTGGAGGTCAGAAAATGAACATTAAGAGCCTTCTCCTCGGCTCCGCTGCGGCCTTGATCGCAGTTTCCGGTGCGCGCGCCGCCGACGCCGTCGTCGTCGCCGAGCCGGAACCGGCCGAATACGTCAAGATCTGCGACGTTTACGGCGCCGGCTACTTCTACATTCCCGGCACCGAAACCTGCCTGCGCATCGGCGGCTATGTCCGTTACGACATCGGTGCCGGCGACGTCGGCTCGTTCGACGGTGCGAGGTCCTTCGACCATAAGGATGGCGACGAGCAGGATACCTTCTACAAGAACGCCCGTTTCACGCTGAAGACCTGGACCGGCCAGGAAACCGAACTCGGCACCTTGAAGACCTACACCGAGACCCGCTTCAACTTCGGCAACCGCAACGGCTACCCCTCGGCAGACGATCCGGCCACGGAAGCAGACGAGTTCAACTCCAACCCTGCCGGCAACAAGAACGTTTCGCTGAACTTCGCCTGGATCCAACTCGGTGGCTTGCGGGTCGGTAAGGACGAATCGGCCTTCGACACGTTCATCGGCTACGCCGGCAACGTGCTCCAGGATACGCTCGTTCCCTACGGCGATTTCGATACCAACGTGGTCCAGTACTACTTCGATGCGGGCAACGGCTTCTCGGCCGTCGTCTCTCTCGAAGAGGGCTCGGGCTTCGACACGATCGACAGCTACGTTCCGCATGTCGTCGGCGGTCTGAAGTATACGCAGGGCTGGGGCGCCATCACCGGCGTCGTCGCTTACGACAGCAACTATGAAGAAGTCGCCGGCAAGGTGCGTTTGGACGTCACCCCGATGCAGAACCTGTCGCTGTTCATCATGGGCGGCTACGGCACCGACGACAATTTGACGGACTCGAGCTATGCGATCGACGCCGGCGGCCGCGGCTTCTACAAGCAGTGGGGCGGCAACTGGGCTTTCTGGGGTGGTGGCACCTACACCATCAACGAGAAGACCTCGTTCAATGCCCAGGTCTCGTATGACGAATGGAAGAATCTCGGTGTTGCCGCCAACATCGCCTACGACGTTGTTCCCGGCTTCACGGTCACGGCCGAAGTCGACTACCTCAATGCAGGCAAGTTCGACGACGCCAATTTCTCCAACTTCACCAACGCCGACAAGAAGAGCAGCATCGGCGGTCTCCTCCGCTTCCAGCGCTCGTTCTAAGACGCACAGCCTGGCGTGAAAATCGAACCCGGCGGGCTACCGCCGGGTTTTTCTTTTTGAAGCACCCGTCGCCATAATCATTGGCTGCAGTGCTGGCCTTCAAAAGGTTGCCGCCTACCGGCGTTCAGGTCGTAGAACGTGGCCACCCGCGCCGATTTCATCACGGGCGTCATGGCCACTGTTTCCAGCCGCGCCAGAACTTGCGCCGTCCTATCGGGCACGCTAGCAAGAAGGCTCATCTTCTCGTGAGCTTTTGCCATGCGCCAGCGCCCTGCCCTCACGCCGCTTGTCGGCGCGCTTCCCTCCACGGTGCCGTTTGTCGGACCGGAAGCGCAGGAGCGCGAGCGCGGACGTGCTTTTCGCGCCCGCATCGGCGCCAATGAGAGCAGTTTCGGGCCTTCGCCGCGCGTTATCGCCCGTATGGAGCGCGTCGCGCGTGACCAGTGGATGTATTGCGATCCCGACAATTACGATCTGAAGCAGGCTGCGGCCCGCCATCTCGGCGTCGGCGCCGAAAACGTCGTGGTCGGCGAAGGCATAGACGGGCTGCTTAGCCTGGTGGCGCGCATGTATGTCGCGCCTGGCGACGCGGTGGTCACCTCGCTCGGCGCCTATCCGACGTTCAATTTCCACATTGCCGGCGTCGGCGGCCGGCTGGTCACGGTGCCTTACGAGAACGACAAGGAAAGTCTGGATGGACTGCTCAAGGCAATTATCAAGGAGAAGGCGCCGCTGGTCTATCTCTCCAATCCGGACAATCCGATGGGCAGCTGGTGGGAAGCAGGAGATATCACCCGCTTCGTCGAAGCGTTGCCGGAAACCACCATGCTGGTGCTCGACGAGGCCTATGGCGAATTGGGGCCGGCCTCGGCGCTGCCGCCGATCGATGTCGCGCGGCCCAACGTCATCCGCATGCGCACCTTCTCCAAGGCATACGGGCTGGCCGGCATTCGCTGCGGCTATGCGGTGGCCGAGGCTGAGGTGATCCGCGATTTCGAGAAGATCCGCAACCATTACGGCGTCAGCCGCATGGCGCAGATCGCCGGCGTCGAGGCGCTGGCCGACCAGGACTGGCTGCACAGCGTGGTGGCGCGAGTCGCTGCCGGACGCACACGTATAGCCGGGATTGCCGAGACGAACGGGCTGAAGCCGCTGCCATCGGCGACCAATTTCGTCACCATCGATTGCGGCAAGGACGGCGCCTTCGCGCTGAAAGTGCTGCAAAATCTTTTGTCGCGCGACGTGTTCATTCGCAAACCGATGGCGCTAGGGCTCGACCGTTGCATAAGGGTCAGCGTCGGCCTCGATCATGAGCTCGACATCTTTGCCGAGGAACTGCCCGGCGCGCTCGCCGCTGCGCGGGGAAATTAGCCCGGCCGATTGCCGTCGCGACACGGCCTGCCAATGCCGCCAAAGGCCAAGACAGAACCAGCCGGGCCCCCGGCTTCCGTCGATCCAACAACAATCCAACCGTTCAAGGCTGTTGCTTTCGTCCGATCCCGCGCCAGTTCTTGAGCATGGGAGATAACGACCGGCAAAAGGCGGTGCAGGCGCGCATGCATGGTAAGGTGCAAGGCGTCGGCTACCGGATGTGGGCGCGACGCGAAGCGATAAGGCTTGGCCTCGTAGGTTGGGTACGCAATGAACGAGACGGCACGGTGACGGCCTCGATTGCCGGTGCCGATGCTGCGGTTTCCACAATGATCGAACGGCTCCGGCAAGGGCCAAGGGGAGCTTCGGTTTCGAGGGTCGAGATCGAAGAATTCGAACTCCTCGACGCGCCCATCGACTTTCGGATCATTGTCTAGACGGAACCACTTTATTGCCGCTTGAATTAATTGAACGTTCGTTTTATTACTAAATACCGGGAGACTATCATGGCACGCACAACGGGATCCGACGGCGAAAAAACTGAAGCGGCCGTCCGCGAGGCAGCGGTCAGCCTGATCGCCCGCTTCGGCTATGAGGCGACGTCGATGCGGCAGCTTGCCGCCGAGGTCGGCGTCCAGGCGGCCGCGCTCTACCGCTATTTTCCGACCAAGGAAGACCTGCTGTTCACGCTGATGCGCGAACATATGGAAGGGCTGATCGAAGCGTGGGACGCCGCACGCCCCGACGCTGCCGATCCGGCAACGCGGCTTGCCGCCTATGTCGAAAACCACATCGCTTTCCACATCGAGCGCCGCCACTCCACCCATGTCTCGAACATGGAATTGCGCAGCCTGTCACATGACCGGCTGACGCAGATCCTTCGCATGCGCACCGCCTATGAGAAGGAGTTGCGCGCCATCCTGCGCGACGGCGCGGAGGCCGGCGCCTTCAGTGTCGATGACACCGGGCTCACTGCCATGGCGCTGATCCAGATGATGACCGGCGTCATCGTCTGGTTCCGGCCGGGCGAGCGGCTGTCGATGGCTGAAGTCACGGCGACATATCTTTCAATGACAATGCGCCTGGTTGGCGCGAACATAGACGGCAAGACTTACAGCGCCGCGCGTCCCTTCGGACGCGCAAATGACGCTGTAGCATTTTGATTTCGCGCATGATCCTTTCCGAAAATCAAAGTTGATTTCGGGGTCATGCGGCAGGAGGGAACGGCATGTACACGAACACACTCAGCTTCGGGCATGACGAGGACATCGAGGCGCTGCGCGATCTGGTGCGCCGCTTTGCCCAGGAGAAAATAGCGCCGATCGCCGCCGAGATCGACCGCAGCAACCAGTTCCCCGCGCATCTGTGGAAAGAACTCGGCGCGCTCGGCCTGCTTGGAATCACCGCCGATCCCGATTTCGGCGGTAGCGGCATGGGCTACCTCGCCCATGTCATTGCGGTGGAAGAGATTTCGCGCGCCTCGGGCTCGGTCGGCCTTTCCTACGGCGCCCATTCGAACCTCTGCGTCAACCAGATCAACCGCTGGGCGACACCTGCGCAGAAGGAGAAATTCCTGCCGGCATTGTGCTCGGGCGAAAGGGCAGGTGCGCTGGCCATGTCGGAATCGGGCGCCGGCTCCGACGTCGTCTCGCTCAAGCTGCGCGCCGAAAAGCGCAACGACCGCTATGTGCTCAACGGCTCGAAAATGTGGATCACCAACGGCCCCGACGCTGAAACGCTGGTGGTCTACGCCAAGACCGATCCGGAGCGGAAATCGCACGGCATCACCGCCTTCATCGTCGAAAAGACCATGGCCGGCTTCTCGGCATCGCCAAAGCTCGACAAGCTCGGCATGCGCGGCTCCAACACCGGCGAACTGGTGTTCGACAATGTCGAGGTGCCCTATGACAATGTGCTGCATGAGGAGGGCCGCGGCGTCGAGGTCCTGATGTCGGGCCTCGACTACGAGCGCACCGTGCTCGCCGGCGGCCCGCTCGGGCTGATGGCGGCGAGCCTCGACGTTGCCGTCCCCTATGTGCATGAGCGCAAGCAGTTCGGCCAGCCGATCGGCGAGTTCCAACTGGTGCAGGGCAAGCTCGCCGACATGTATTCGACGATGAACGCCGCGCGCGCTTACGTTTATGCCGTCGCGGCTGCCTGCGATCGCGGCCAGACGACACGCAAGGATGCCGCCGGCTGCGTGCTGTTTGCCGCCGAGAAGGCGACGCTGATGGCGCTCGACGCCATCCAGCTGCTTGGCGGCAACGGCTATACCAACGAGTATCCGACCGGCCGGCTGTTGCGCGACGCCAAGCTCTACGAAATCGGCGCCGGCACCAGCGAGATTCGACGCTGGCTGATCGGGCGCGAGATCATGGCGGAAGGGGTGTGAGCGATTTCAATGCCTGGTTTGCCAAAATACCTTGGAGTATTAGCACGGACTATCGTCGCATTGATCCCATTGTCGGGATTCGCGAATGCCGCCTCTTCAGATATGCCGCAATTTCGAGACGTTGCAGCACTGCGGGTTGAAGTCATTTCCCGCCTGAAGGCTGACAGCCGAGTCAAGCAAGCAATTCCCAACCCCGCCGATCCGGCGCGTCTTGACGTAACCAGGGTCGGTTCTACCGGCAAGGATATTCATCTTCAGGTGGACGTTACGAACCTGCTAGGCCGCATTCGCGACCTGCCGGCGGGAGAGGCGGAAACCGAAATCGAACGTTTTCTAACCACGCTCGTGCTCAGCGATAGCGAAAGCGGCTTCCAGGCCGATCTACTGATTGCCAACATTCGACCGCGCGAACATCTCGACGCTTTCAAAGGCGATGGCACAGAGCCCGACAAAGGACCGGCGTTTGAAACCTTGGCGGGTGACGTCGTGATCCTTTACCAAATCGACAATGAGGACTCGCTCGCCAGCGTCCGGCTTGACGATGTTGGAGACCGCTCACTCGCACAGCTTCGCCAGCTTGCTCTGGAAAACATCAACAAGCAGATTACGAAGGTCAAGCAGGAGCGTATCCTCGACGGGATATCGATCTTCACCGTCGAAGGGGATGAGGCCATCTCACCCGCTCTCCTCCTGACCGAAAAATTCTGGGCCACGCTTGGACCGCAATTCCCCAACGGCGTTTTCATAGCCATTCCAAAACGCGATGCCATCGTCGTTGTAGACAAGCGGCTTCCCAATGCGGTTCAGTTTGCTCGCTCATTTGTCGACAAGGTTTTCAAGACCGAACCTGATCTTCTCTCCGAGTACATTTTCGAGCGCCGTGACGGCAAGCTGCAAGTCGTGGCAGAGCAATAGGAACCGATGTGGCCGTACTCCAAACCCAGATCTCGCCCTCCTCCGAAACCTACCTCGCCAATGCCGAGCGCATGCGGGCGCTGGTTGCCGACATTGCGGACAAGGCGGCAACCGTCGAGCGCGGTGGCTCGGAGGAGGCGCGCGAGCGTCATGTTTCGCGCGGCAAGCTGTTGCCGCGCGAGCGGCTGGCGCAATTGCTCGACACCGGCTCGCCTTTCCTCGAGATCGGCCAGTTCGCGGCATGGTCCATGTATGGCGAGGAGATTTCCTCGGCCGGCATCATCGCCGGCGTCGGCCGTGTCGAAGGGACCGAGGTGATGGTCGTGGTCAACGACGCCACGGTGAAGGGCGGCACCTATTATCCGCTCACGGTGAAGAAGCATTTGCGCGCGCAGGAGATCGCGCTGCAAAACAATCTGCCTTGCGTCTATCTGGTCGACAGCGGCGGCGCCAACCTGCCCAACCAGGACGAGGTGTTTCCCGACCGCGAGCATTTCGGCCGCATCTTCTACAACCAGGCCAACATGTCGGCGGCCGGCATTCCGCAGATCGCCTGCGTCATGGGCTCATGTACTGCGGGCGGCGCCTATGTGCCGGCAATGTCGGACGAGACGATCATGGTGCGCAACCAGGCGACCATTTTTCTCGGCGGCCCGCCTCTGGTGAAGGCGGCTACGGGCGAAGATGTCAGCGCCGAGGAGCTTGGCGGCGCCGACGTGCACACCAGGCTGTCCGGTGTCGCCGACCACTATGCGCTGGACGACGAACATGCGCTCGCGATTTGCCGGCGCATCGTCAAGAACCTCAACCGGCGCAAGACCGTAAGCCTGAGCTTACAGGAACCCGCGCCGCCGCTTCACGATCCGCGTGAACTCTATGGCATCGTGCCGACGGATTTGCGCCAGCCCTATGATGTGCGCGAGGTGATCGCGCGCGTCGTCGACGGCTCCGAGTTCGACGAGTTCAAGCAGAATTACGGCACCACGCTGGTCACCGGCTTTGCCCATCTTCAGGGCATGCCGGTCGGCATCATCGCCAATAATGGCGTGCTGTTTTCCGAAAGTGCTGTCAAGGGCGCGCATTTCATCGAACTGTGCTGCCAGCGCAAGATCCCGCTGATCTTCCTGCAGAACATCACCGGCTTCATGGTCGGGCGGAAATACGAGGCCGGCGGCATCGCCAAGGACGGCGCCAAGCTGGTGATGGCGGTCGCCACCGCTCGCGTGCCGAAGGTGACCATGATCATCGGCGGCTCGTTCGGCGCCGGCAATTACGGCATGTGCGGACGCGCCTACTCGCCGCGGTTCCTGTGGATGTGGCCGAACGCGCGCATTTCGGTGATGGGCGGCGAACAGGCGGCGACCGTGCTGGCGGTGGTCAAGCGCGAGGGCATCGAGCGCAAGGGCGGTGAGTGGAGCGCGGACGAGGAAGCGAAATTCAAGAAGCCGATCCTGATGAAATACGAGCATGAGGGCCACCCGCTCTACTCCTCGGCGCGGCTGTGGGACGACGGCATCATCGACCCGGCGAAAACGCGCGAGGTGCTGGCGCTCAGCCTGTCGGCCGCGCTCAACGCCGGAATCGAGGAAACGAAGTTCGGCGTGTTCAGGATGTGAGATGAGCAAGTTCGGCGAACGGATACATGTCCACACCGGCGACATCACCAGGCTTGCGGTCGATGCCATCGTCAACGCCGCCAATTCCTCGCTGCTGGGCGGCGGCGGCGTCGACGGCGCCATTCACCGCGCCGCAGGCCCGGAGCTCGAATTCGAATGCCGGATGCTGAACGGCTGCAAGGTCGGCGAAGCAAAGCTTACCAAGGGCTATCACCTGCCGGCACGTTACATCATCCACACGGTCGGACCTGTCTGGCAAGGCGGCGGAAAAGGCGAAGCCGGGCTGCTCGCCTCCTGCTATATCAGGTCGCTCGAAATCGCCGCCGCCAGGGATTGCCGGACCGTGGCATTTCCGGCGATCTCCACCGGCATCTACCGTTATCCGAAAAATGAGGCGACGCAGATTGCCGTTGGCATCGCAGGTACCTTCGTCGGACAGAACTCAACGCCCGAAACAGTTATTTTCTGCTGCTTCGACGAGCCAACAGCTCAACTATACCGACAAGCCGTTGCTGCCATTGAAGGATGCTAGTCTGCATGGATAAGATGGTTTATCCACCTACGCAAAAGAAATTTTCGGTGAGCAGGCTGGCGGCACTGGAGAATAGACGCTATTGTTCATCCCGCATTGGGCAACGGGGATGGGGTAAAGATGAGGCCGAAATATTCGGGAAAAACGACTGCGTCGGTACTTGCAGTCTTGCTTATATTTGCGGTACCCGGCGTTGGCGCCGCGGCATCGCTGGCGGGAAGCAAAGGCGACATCCATTTCTATCCGTATTTGCCGAAAAGCCCGAAAGACCAGTGCACCATGGCTTACAACGCCTATGTGGCCGCCGGCGGCCATTCGGCCTATGCGACCACGCCCTATGCCCGGATCCGTTCGTTGTACATCATCTGCGGCTCGGGCTTGAATGCACCGTCACAGAAGGCTGCCGAAGAACGGGCGATGAAATCCTGCGAGTCCGCCCGCAGCCATTACAAGGTCATTACAGGTGCGGGCTGCGAAGTTGCGGCATCGAAGTAGGCCGACAAGCATCGGCTTGGGCATTTTTCAAATGGGCGGCGCAAGATGAAATCGACACGCATCAAACGAATTACTGTATCGATGCTTGCCGGCCTGCTCGTATTTACGGCACCCGGTATCGGGGCGGCTGGATCGCTGGCGGGCAGCAAGGGAGACACCCGATTCTGGCCTCCGTTGTCACTGAATCCAAAGGAGCCCTGCACGAAGTCGTACAACGCCTATGTCGCGGCGAGTGGCCACTCGGCCTACGCGACCACATTCTACTCCCGCGTCGACGATCTTTACATCATCTGCGGTGCGCGGCTGAACGCGCCATCTCAGAAGGCCGCGGAAGAGTTGGCGTTGCGAAGCTGTCAGGTTGGCCTGAAAAAGTGGAAGGTTCAGACCGCGAGCGGCGGCTGCAAAATCGCGGCTTCGAAATAGGCTCATTCCTGCTAGACCGGCGCCGCCCGAGACAAACCCGGGAGGCTCCATGTTCGCCAAGATCCTGATCGCCAATCGCGGCGAGATCGCCTGCCGGGTGATACGCACGGCCAGGAAGATGGGAGTGCGCACCGTTGCCGTCTATTCCGACGCGGACGCCAAGGCCCTGCATGTCGAAATGGCCGACGAGGCGGTGCATATCGGCGCTTCGCCCGTCGGTGAAAGCTATCTGCGCGGCGACAGGATTGTTGCGGCGGCGCTGGCGACCGGCGCGCAAGCAATCCACCCCGGCTACGGTTTTCTCTCGGAAAACCCTGATTTCGTCGACCAGGTGACAGCAGCAGGGCTCACATTCATCGGCCCGTCGGCCGCCTCGATCCGCGCCATGGGGCTGAAGGACGCGGCCAAGCGGCTGATGGAAAAGGCCGGCGTGCCGGTGGTGCCGGGCTATCATGGCGAGGCGCAGGAGATCGTGCTGCTGGCGTCCAAGGCGCGTGAGATCGGCTATCCCGTTCTGATCAAGGCGCGCGCCGGCGGTGGCGGCAAGGGCATGCGCCGGGTCGAACATCCCGACGATTTCTCCGAGGCGCTGTCGGGCGCACGGCGCGAGGCCAAGGCCGCGTTCGGCGACGACCGCGTGCTGGTCGAAAAATATGTCGACAAGCCGCGCCACATCGAGGTCCAGGTATTCGGCGACAATTTTGGCAATGCCGTGCATCTCTACGAGCGCGACTGCTCGGCGCAGCGCCGCCACCAGAAGGTGATCGAGGAAGCGCCGGCGCCCGGCATGACGCCGGCGCTGCGCGAGGCGATGACGGAAGCGGCGGTCAAGGCCGCCAAGGCGATCAGCTATTCCGGCGCCGGCACCATCGAATTCATCGTCGATGCCTCGCAAGGGCTGAAGGCCGACCGCTTCTGGTTCATGGAAATGAACACCCGCCTGCAGGTCGAGCATCCCGTCACCGAAATGGTCACCGGCACCGACCTGGTCGAGTGGCAGTTGCGGGTAGCCGCCGGCGAAAAGCTGCCGAAGACGCAGAGCGAAATCACGCTTTCCGGCCACGCCTTCGAGGCGCGCATCTATGCCGAGGACGCGGCGAAAGGGTTTCTGCCGGCGACCGGCACGCTGCATCACCTGGCGTTTCCCGACAACGCGCCCGAAGGCGCCAGCATGCGCATCGAGACCGGCGTGCGGGCCGGCGATGCCATCTCGCCCTTCTACGATCCGATGATCGCCAAGCTGGTCGTCCACGCCAAGGACAGGCAGGCGGCACTCGATGCGCTCGGCACTGCGTTGTCGCAGACCGAGATTGCCGGCTCGACCGTCAACACCGCCTTTCTCGCGGCACTTGCCGCGGACGCCGATTTTTCGGCCGGTGATGTCGATACCGGCCTGATCGGCAGGCATCAGGAAGCGCTGACCGCGGTCGCCCTGCCGCGCAGCGAGATCGTTGCCGCGGCGGCCCTTGCCGCGGCGGGCGCCGGTGCCTTGCCGCCGTCGAACGATCCGTGGTCGTCGCTTGCCGGCTATGCGCATTTCCACAGCGTTGCGCGCCGCACGCGCCTGCGCCATGGCGAGGACGATATACTGGCGCGTGTTTCAGTGCGGCCGGACGGGCGCTTCGAGGTGGCGCTGGACGCGCCCTATGACAGCGTCAATTCGCATGATCTTCGCGCCGCCCTTCGCCTTGCCCGCTGGCCAGGCCACGTCACCGTGTTCGAAGGCGCGGTCGGCTACAGTTTCCTCGTCCCGGATCCGCTGGCGCGAACCGACGAGGCGGCCGCCGCTTCGGGCAGCCTGCGCGCGCCGATGCCGGGCCTGGTCAAGCTGGTGCGCGCGGCAAAGGGCGAAAGGGTGATCAAGGGCCAGCCGCTACTGATCCTGGAAGCGATGAAGATGGAGCACACGATCGCGGCCAGCCATGACGGCGTGATCGCCGAGATCGCCACCGAGGGCGCGCAGGTCACCGACGGAACGGTGCTGGTGCGCTTCGTTGAAGAGGCTGCATAGCCGGCTGGAGGCTTGAATGAAAAATGGCCGGGACAAGCCCGGCCATTGCCATGAGTACGCGGCCGCTTACTGCGCGATCGGTGCGTATTTGCCGTCGTGCCACTGGTTGATGTCGTAGCTGGCGTTCTTCAGATCGCCCTTCTCGTCGAAGGTCACGTCGCCGACCACGGTGCTGAACGGCGTGCCGTTCTTCAGCGCTTCGGCTACCTTGACCGGATCGTCCGTTCCGGCGCGCTTGACGCCCTCTGCAAACGCCTGAACGACGGCGTAGGAGAACAGCGTAAAGCCTTCCGGCACGAAGCCGCCCGCCTTGATCTTGGCGATGGCCTCCTTGGCTTCCGGCTTGGCCTGCGGGTCCGACGGGAAGACGAACAGGGTGCCTTCACCGGCGGGGCCGGCGACCTGCCAGAATTCCGGCGAGGCGATCGAGTCCGGCATGATCAGCTGGAACTTGACGCTCTGCTCGGCCGACTGACGCAGGATAAGCCCGGCTTCCGGGTGATAGCCGCCGAAATAGACAACGTCGGCCTTGAGGTCCTTCAGCTTGGTGACGAGAGCCGAATAATCCTTCTCGCCGGCATTGATGCCTTCATAGTCGATCTCCTTGAGGCCACCGGCATTCATCGTCGCCTTCACGGCATCGGCAACGCCCTGACCGTAGGCGCTCTTGTCATGCAGGATAACGACATTCTTGCCGGCATATTTCTTGGCGATCCACGGGCCGATGAAGGCGCCCTGCGCGTCGTCACGCGTATAGAGACGCATGATCGTCGGCCAGCCGGCCTTGGCGGCGGCATCGGTCAGCTCGGGATTTGAAGAGGCCGGGCTCATCATCAGCGCGCCGGCCTCGGCGTAGACGGCGGAAGCCGGGATGCTCGAACCTGAACAGGCATGGCCGTCAATAAACTTGACGCTGTTGGCAACGATCCGGTTGGCCACCGAAACCGCCTGCTTGGGATCGCACTGGTCGTCCTCGATGTCGAGCTTGATCATCGAGCCGTTGACACCGCCGGCGGCGTTGATCGCATCGGCGGCTGCCGTTGCGCCCTGCTTGAACTGATCGCCGATCGTGGCGAGCTGTCCGGTCATCGGGCCGACCACCGAAATGGTGATGTCATCGGCAAAGGCAACCGGCGCGCTCATCATCAGGCCAAATACGGCCGCGCTCAAAATACCCGTTTTTTTCATGGTGATAGAACTCCTCCCACACTCGCGCAGCCGCTCTGGCCGCGCTTCTTTCCGAAGGCGGGACAATTTCATCCTTCATTGGGCCTGTCTAGGCGCATCGGCGCCGCTCGATTGGGCCTCATCAACGCAAAAAGCCACGCCAGCCTGTTCCGGCCGGTCGTGGCTTTTTGCTCGTAGCAGTCCCCATGCGCCCCCGCGCCACGAAAACCTGCCCGCCGTCCCCATTGTGCACGACTGGACCGTGCCGGCCTGCCGCGTTCTTGTTCTTTCATGGTCGGCCGTCTTGTCGCGGCCTTGTCGTTTCACCGGTTCCGACCGTCTTTGCGGTCTTGATCCCGGGGCTTCCCTGTTTTCGATAATCTGCCTGCGATAATCTGCTCGCGATCTCAGTGCATCGTCATCCATTCGCGGGCTTCGCGCAGCGCCTTGGCGATCTCGACCTTGGACATTGCGGCCGACAGTTCCGAGCGCAGTTCCGCGGCGCGGACCGAGCCCTTGATGGCGGCGATGTTGAACCATTTGTGGGCGGCAACGACATCGGTCTCGCAATCGCGGCCGGTCGCATACATCATGCCCAGTTCGAAAAGAATGTCGGCCTGGGCAGTTGCCCCCATGGCGCCGAAGCCGGCTTCAAGCATTTCAAAACGTGCCATTTTAGTCCCCTGTCTGGCTCCCGAGAGCGGGCCTCTTCTGTCCCCCGGTGTTCCCCGGGGAGCCGCTCTTTCGATGCTTCCGAGAATGAGGCCGAGCCTTGAATCCGTCGTTAAATGGCGTGCTTAATTTGGAGAAAACAAAGCTAAAACAAGAGGTAAACGCGGAAATTCGTTAAGGATACAAAGTCAGCAATCCCGCCGTTTTTCGATCGATTTGACGAAAATTTGCAAGACGCCGATCAACACTCTGCTAACCACGCAAACCAAAGCCAACGCCTCGATCGTTTCATTTTCACGGGCTGCGCTCTCCCGACCCCGCATGAAAATTGCGAAACCTTCCGTCGCGGCACCCGCTTTTGTTTTGCCGGGAGCTGGATTAGCTTACGTTTGCGTAAGGGGCAGAGAGGCGGCTGCCCCACCTAACACCAGGGAGGACAGATATGTTTCGCAAAGTGAGCTTGGCCCTGGCGGCCGCCGTGATGATGGCTGGTGCGGCTTGGGCCGATCCGATCGAAGGCAATTGGAAGACACAAGCCGGCGACACAGCAGTTATCGGCGGCAGCGGTTCATTCTCCATCACCCTGAAGACCGGCAAATATGCCGGGAAGACCATCGGTTCGCTCAAGGCGGCCGGGGCCAACAAATATGCCGGCAACATCACCGATCCGGCAAACGACAAGACCTATTCGGGCAAGGCAACACTGTCGGGCACCTCGCTCAAGATGAGCGGCTGCGTGCTCGGCGGGCTGATCTGCAAGAGCCAGACCTGGCACAAGCTCTGATCTTGCTGCTTTGAGTTGACCAACGGGGCCTTCACAGGCCCCGTTTTCTTTTGCAGGACGGTCCGCGCCATAGCGACGACCGTGCCGTTTGCGGCGGCGCAAACCCGAACCGATGCTCTCCCTAAAACATCGTCAATCACTTTGAACCGCAGATGAACGTCGGCATCAGCGCCGGTTCAGTCGCATCAGGGCATTTTGATGGCGTGTTCAAGGAGACACTCCGCAAATGCTCGCTCGCCGCTTCACCATCGTCTGCCTGTTGATGAGCCTGTTCGGGATGCTCTTCGCCATCCTCGTGGCCGAATCCGGCCGTCCGGCCCGTTCCTGGGATGCAGCCAGTTCCTGCCAATTCGATTGCATGAACCATTTTCGCCCCTGAGACGACAAAGACATAGATCCAAACAGAAAAGCAAAAGCCATGAACCGCATCGCCATCAACGCCCTCCAGACCCTTCGGCTCCTGCCGCGGGCGGCGCTCGTCCTGGTCGTGCTGTCGGCGCCGGTCCTGGCCATGCCAATGATGCGGGCCAATGCCGACACGACGATCGACGCGCCGGCGACGAAGAAGCATGGCGTCGGCTTTGTCTTGCTGGTCAGTCTGCAGCGCGGGTAAGGTGTGCCGGTATTAAGGTGATGCCGGCCTGCAAGTGGCGGCCTTGGTGCTCACATGCTTCGAGTACGCTCCGCTCCGGTTCTCGAAGCCAACCAGTTTGGTCGCTTCGCGCCCGTCCTCGACTCCGGCTCAGCCTTACCTGAATCTCAGCACACCTTGGGCGTGGACGAATAAATCGACCACTTGGCGGCCACCCTCCCCTCCCAAGTGCGGCCTCAAGTCTCTATATTGAGCCATGGAAAAGCGAATCTACCCACAAGCTATCGAATCGGTCGTCATGCCGGAGCCTTTCGGCAAGCAGAGCTTCGACGACGCCAAAAAGGCCGTGGCCGCCTTGCAGGTGCTCTACGACCGCAACACCAAGTTTCTGCGCGACTCCTTTGCCACGCTTGCCGCCGGCGGCGACGAAAGCAAGCGCTACCGCGCCTTCTACCCGGAGATCGGCGTCACCACCAATTCGTTCACCCAGATCGACTCGCGCCAGGCCTACGGCCACATGCCGACCCCCGGGCATTTCTCGACCACCATCACCCAGCCGGTGCTGTTCGAACGCTATCTCGTAGAGCAGCTTCGCCTGATCATGCGCAATCACGGCGTGCCGGTAACGGTTTCGGAATCGACCACGCCGATCCCGCTGCATTTCGCGTTCCTTGAAGGAACCCATGTCGATGGCGCCGCCGCCGACCGCATCAAACGGCCGATCCGCGACCTGTTCGACGTGCCGGATCTCGACGGCACCGACGACCAGATCGCCAACGGTACCTTCGAGGTCGCGTTCGGCGAACCAAGGCCGCTGGCGCCGTTCACGGCGCAGCGCATCGACTATTCGCTGCACCGCATGACGCACTACACGGCGACCAGCCCGCAGCATTTCCAGAACTTCGTGCTGTTCACCAACTACCAGTTCTACATCGACGAGTTCGTCGCCCGAGCGCGGGCCCAGATGGCTGAAGGCGGCCACGGCTATACCGAATTCGTCGAACCGGGCAATGTCATCACCAAGGCAGGGCAAAACGCGCCCAGCGAAGGCGTGGCGGCGCCGCGCCTGCCTCAGATGCCAGCCTATCATCTGAAGAAGCCGAACCATGGCGGCATCACCATGGTCAACATCGGCGTCGGCCCGTCCAACGCCAAGACGATCACCGACCATGTCGCGGTGCTGCGGCCACATGCATGGCTGATGCTCGGCCATTGCGCCGGCCTGCGCAACACTCAGGCGCTGGGCGACTATGTGCTGGCGCATGCCTATGTCCGGGAAGACCATGTGCTGGACGATGACCTGCCGGTGTGGGTGCCGATACCGCCGCTGGCCGAGATCCAGGTGGCGCTGCAGGAGGCGGTCGCCGAAGTCACCGGACTTTCCGGCTACGATCTCAAGCGCATCATGCGCACCGGCACCGTCGCCACCATCGACAACCGCAACTGGGAACTGCGCGACCAGCGCGGACCGGTGCAGCGGCTGTCGCAGTCGCGCGCCATCGCGCTCGATATGGAATCGGCCACGATCGCCGCCAATGGCTTCCGCTTCCGCGTGCCCTACGGCACGCTGCTTTGCGTCTCCGACAAGCCGCTGCATGGCGAGTTGAAGCTGCCCGGCATGGCGACCGAATTCTACAAGCGGCAAGTGGCGCAGCATCTGACCATCGGCATCAAGGCGATGGAGAAGCTGGCGGAAATGCCGATGGAACGGTTGCATTCGCGCAAGCTGAGAAGCTTTTCGGAGACGGCCTTTCAGTAGACCGGCTTGCCGTAAATGTTTGCCGCGAGGCGTTTCGTCATCTTGATTGGGCCGCATTTCAGCCGATAAAGGCCTGATACCTCGGCAATGTATTACCCGGTCTATGGGCAAAACCCGGTCTGATGGCACGCGTGCGAAAGATGATGGCTTCAATGGCGTTCCTGGCAATGCTCGGCCTCTCGGCCGCGCTTGTAGCCGGGTTCTTTGGCGCACTGCATCCGGCCTTCGATTCCTTCGCCCATTTCCGCATCCATTTTGCCGTGCTGATGGGGCTGATTGCGCTGCCGCTGCTCGCCACCTCGTTTCGCCTGCAGGCGGGCGTGGGCCTGCTGCTGGCCGTGGCCGCCTTCGCCAGCACGTTGAGCACCTTGCCGCGCCTGTGGCCGGTGCAGGCCGCCAATGACGCCGCGCCCGGCAACGAACCGGTCTACCGGCTGCTGCAGATGAACCTGCGTTTCAACAATCCGACACCCAAGAAGGTTCTTTCGCTGATCGCCAGGACCAACCCGGACGTGATCACGCTCGACGAAGTATCGGCCATGTGGGCGACCGAACTCGGCTATATCGAGAACGCCTATCCCTATCGCATCCTGTGCGCCCATCCCGAGGGCGTGTGGGGCGTGGCGCTTTTGTCCCGGCGACCCTTTGCGGCCGGCACCGAGCCGCATTGCGAACCGCGCGGCGCGATGGCGGCCGCCACCGTCGATTTCGGCGGCACTCCGGTCGATGTCGCGGCGATCCATTTGAGCTGGCCGTGGCCGAAGGAACAATACTGGCAGATCGGCGAGTTGACCGAGACGCTCACCTCGCTCGGCGAGACGGCGATCATGGCCGGCGACTGCAACGCCGTGCCGTGGAGCGCCGCGGTACGGCGCGTTGCCTCGCTCGGCGGACTGACCGTGATGCCGTCGGCCGGACCGACCTGGATCCACCGGACCCTGCCCGATTTCCTGCGGCGCTATGCGGGCCTGCCGATCGACCAGGTGTTTTCGAAGGGCGGGGTGACCATCCTGTCGTCGACGCAGATGGAAGAGACCGGCTCCGACCATCTGCCGGTGATGGTGGAATTTTCATTGATGCGCGACGAGACCAAGCCGGTCGACGAGGATTCTACCGCGACTGTGTCGCTGATCCAGCCCAGCATGGGCGGCTAGATCGTACGCCACGGGGCTTACGGTTTCACAAGCCTACCAAGGCCTCGATGATGCGCTCGACATGGCCGCCTTCACTGTGCTCGCGCGCGTCGAACGCGATCTGTTTTGCCTCATAGAGCTTGGAAGTGGCTTGCAAGCGCCGCGTGGCTTCGACGCGCGTTTTGTTGCATTGCGGATCGTTGGCAAATTTCAGGCCGCGAACCGACCGCTCGGCAGCCTGCATCATCTGCCCGGCGATACGGCCATGGGTTCCTTCATGAGCGAGAACGCCTGTGAAAAACCGGTTCCAGCGTTTGCGCAGCGCCGGCGTGACGGCCGAGGCGACGCGCGGGTAGGTGTAGGCGATGTTGAGCGTTCCATTGGCCTGGCGCAGGCGGCAGACGCCGTTGACCTGACCCACGTCCAGGCTCCAGTCGGCGGTGTAGCTTGTCTGCGCGATGGCGTGGGTCATGAAACCGTGCTTGGGGCCCCTGCGGTTCATGGCGATAACCAGACCGGCACCTGTCGTGCCGGTGATGTCATAGGTTCGCGTCTTGACGACGGTTTTCACCCCCGCCGACGCCGTCCCGACGACGCCGCAGGCCGCGCTTACGACGGCGACGCAAAACAAGACCACCACGCGCATGCCATTTTCCCCATGGACGCGGCAATGAGACCACAAGCAGACGACGGTTTCAACAATCTTTGGCGCCGAGCGCCTTACATGCCTTGGTAAACCCGGCCATCGCCGCCATTTTTGCTGGTTGAGACGGCCCCGGTCGGTGAGGCTCACATGCCCTGATAGACCGGGCCTTCGCCGCCTTGTGGCGGCACCCAGTTGATGTTCTGGTTGGGATCCTTGATGTCGCAGGTCTTGCAGTGCACGCAGTTCTGCGCGTTGATGACGAAGCGCACATCCTTGTCAGACGGATCGGCGGCGGCGTTGCCGTCCTTGTCGACCCATTCGTAAACACCGGCCGGGCAATAGCGGGTCGAAGGCCCGGCAAAGACATCATGCTCGGAACGCTTCTGCAACTCCACGTCGCCGACGATGAGATGCACCGGCTCGTTTTCCTCGTGATTGGTGTTGGACAGGAACACCGAGGACAGGCGGTCGAAGGTCAGCACGCCGTCCGCTTTGGGATAGGCGATCTTCTTGTGCTTGGCCGCGGGCTCAAGCGTGGCATAATCGGCCTTGCCATGTTTCAGCGTGCCGAAGGGCGAGAAGCCGAACAGCGTGTTCAGCCACATGTCGAGACCACCGAGGCCGACGCCGATAATGGTGCCGAAGCGCGACCAGAGCGGCTTGACGTTGCGGACCTTCTTCAAATCCTTGCCGATATCGGTCGCGCGCCAGGCGTCCTCATAAGACGACAGCTCGTCATTGGCGCGGCCGGAGCCGATCGCTTGCGCGACATGCTCGGCCGCCAGCATGCCGGACAGCACCGCATTGTGCGAACCCTTGATGCGCGGCACGTTGACGAAGCCCGCCGCACACCCCATCAGCGCGCCGCCGGGGAAGGAGAGTTTCGGCACCGACTGCCAGCCGCCTTCGGTAATGGCGCGCGCGCCATAGCCGATGCGCTTGGCGCCCTCGAAGGTGCGCGATATCGCCGGATGCGTCTTGAATCGTTGGAATTCCTCGAAGGGCGACAGCCAGGGGTTCTTGTAGTTGAGATGCAGGACGAAGCCGACCGCGACCTGGTTATCCTCGAGGTGGTAGAGGAAGGAGCCGCCGCCTGTCTTCAGGTCGAGCGGCCAGCCGAAGGAGTGCTGCACCAGGCCCGGCCGGTGGTTCTCGGGCTTGACCTGCCACAGCTCCTTGAGGCCGATGCCGTACTTGCCGGGCTCACGGCCGTCGGACAGTTTGTATTTTGCGATCAGCTGCTTGGACAGCGAACCGCGCGCGCCCTCGCCGATCAGCACGTATTTGCCCATCAGCGCCATGCCCGGCGCAAAGCCCGGGCCATGTGTGCCGTCTTTTTCGACGCCCATGTCGCCGGTGACGACGCCCGTGACCGCGCCGGCATCGTTGTAGACGAGGCTGGCGGCGGCAAAGCCCGGATAGATCTCCACGCCTAGCGCTTCAGCCTTGGTTGCCAGCCAGCGGCAGACATTGCCGAGCGAGACGATGTAGTTGCCGTGATTGTTCATCAGCGGCGGCATCAGTATATTGGGCAGACGGAACGAGCCGGCGGGGCCGAGCACCAGGAAATCGTCGGCCGTAACCGGCGTCTTGAAGGGGTGGCCATCTTCCTCGCGCCAGCCCGGCAACAGGCGGTCGATGCCTATGGGATCGACGACGGCGCCTGACAGAATGTGGGCACCAACCTCGCCGCCCTTTTCCAACACCACGACGGAAAGCTCGGGATTGACCTGCTTGAGACGGATCGCTGCGGCAAGGCCCGCCGGGCCGGCCCCGACGATGACCACGTCGAATTCCATGCTCTCGCGTTCGATCTCGCTCATCAACCCCTCCGCTCTGGCCAACCGTTTCCGGCATTTTGCTGGCTCCTGCGCTGCATAGCGCATCAATCCGCGACAGGAAACCGGCGCTGACGTGACAATGCCGATTTCGACAAAAAGTCGCGGATAACAACTCTGCCGCAAGCGTTTTGCGCGCGGCCGCGCTCAGCGTCCCATATTTTAATTGTTCGACGGCTCTCTTATCGGCCATACTTATTTCCATGCGCACGCCGTCCGGCTATTCATTGACGCGCTTCCCCCTTCCGCCCGGCCGGACCTGCCGAGCGATCCTTCTCGCCCTTTCAATGCTTACGCCGGTTCGCGCTCAGGCCGAGCCGGTGAAGGTGTGGGCGACCGGCGCCTATTCCTTTTCCGACGAGCTTGGCGGTTTCCACATCACCGGCGCCTCGGGCACCGGCACGAAGGAAGATCCGTTGGTCATCTCCGAGGAGCTGAATTCGTCGACGCCGGTGACGCTCACCATCCGCACCACCAAACCGATCCAGCCGTTCAGCACCAACGGCGAATTCGCCAACGGCATCCTGTACATGCGTATCGAGGTGCTCAACAACAGCGGCCAGGCCTGGGTCGAATTCCAGTTCGAGCTGCAGGAGATACTCAACCAGCCGAGCGTGTTCGGCGACGGCCTGTCCTTCGACCAGCGCAACAAGACGCCCGACAACATCCTGTCGAGCGCGTACGCCGATTTCGACCGCGATTTCGAACCCTATGACCGGCTCTTGTTCAAGAGTGGACAGATCGACCCGCTGAAGAGGGGACGCTTCCAGTTTCTGATCACCGACTACACGCCGCGCTGGACGTTCTATCTGGTGCAGGATCCGCGGATACCGACGGGGTAAGCGGCAGACGCCGTGAAAATCGCCACGAAATGCCCTTCGTGATTGGCGAAAGCCGACGAGCGCGTAATCTCCCTCCTTGAGGGGGAGATTACTAACCGCCCAACCTTGCAAATCGTCTCTCGGCGGACGAATGTGCCCGGCATGACTGCCGCCTCCCCCAACAACCGATCCGACCTGGCCGAGTTGCTCGCCTTCTACGCCTCTGCCGGTGTCGACGAAGCGTTGGAGGACGCGCCGGTGAACCGGTTTGCCGGGGCAGCACCGAAGCGCCCCGAGCGCACAACGGCGCCTGCCGCGCCGTCTCGCGAAAACAAGTTTCCGGAACAAGCCGCCGCCAGCCCCGGGCTGGACGCAAGCCGGGTGCCGGACGCGCCTGCGCGTTCCGTTCCGGCCATGGCGACGGTGCCCGACGAGGCACAGGCGGCCCTGGCCCGGCAGATGGCGGCAAGCGCCTCGACGCTCGACGAACTGCGCCAGCACATGGCGTCCTTCGATGGCTGCAACCTCAAATTCACCGCCAAGAACCTGGTCTTCGCCGACGGCAACCCGGAGGGTTCGGTGATGCTGGTCGGCGAGGCGCCCGGCCGCGACGAGGATATTGAGGGCCTGCCCTTCGTCGGCCGCTCCGGCCGGCTGCTCGACCGCATGCTGGCGGCGATCGGGCTTGACCGGACTTCGGTCTATATCGCCAATGTCATTCCCTGGCGGCCGCCCGGCAACCGCACGCCGACGCCGCACGAGACCGAAATCTGCCGTCCGTTCATCGAGCGGCAGATACAGCTGGTCAATCCCAAGGTGCTGGTCAATCTCGGTGGCCCTTCGGCCAAAACCCTGCTCAACACTACCGAGGGCATCCTGCGCCTGCGCGGCAATTGGCAGGTGCACACGACGGTGTCGGGCACTGCCATTCCGGCCATGCCGACGTTGCACCCGGCCTATCTCTTGCGGACGCCGGCGCACAAGAAACTGGCGTGGCGGGATTTTCTCGAGGTGAAAGCGAAGTTGCGAGAGGTGGGGTGAGGCGCGCCTCTTCCTTCCACCCTTGTGGGGGAAGGTGGATCGGCGCGCAGCGCCGAGACGGATGAGGGGTGTTCCAGCGGAGTGAGACGTTGGCGTTCCCTGGAACACCCCTCATCCGACCGAGCTTCGCTCGGCCACCTTCTCCCACAGGGGGAGAAGGGAGAACCGCGCCAATGACCTCAGAGGTAATTGAAATACCGCCCGCCCCGGCCTACTCATCCTCCCATGACAACAGCCCAAACCTCCGCCGGCAGCCTGATCCGCGAATGGCGCACGCGCCGGCGCATGAGCCAGCTTGATCTCGCAATGGAGGCTGAGATTTCCCAGCGTCATCTCTCCTTCGTCGAAAGCGGCCGCGCCGCGCCCTCGCGCGAGATGGTGCTGCATCTGGCCGAGCAGCTTGAGATTCCGCTGCGGCAGCGTAATCAGCTGTTGCTGGCTGCCGGCTTTGCCCCGAGCTTCAGCGATCGGCCACTCACAGATACGACGCTGGCGCCGGCGCTTGCCGCAGTCGAGAGCGTGCTCAAAGGGCATGAGCCGTTCCCCGCCCTCGCCGTCGACCGGCACTGGAACCTGATTTCCGCCAATGCCGCCATCGGCCCGTTTCTGGCCGATGTTGCCGAGCCGTCGCTGCTCCAGCCGCCGGTCAATGTGCTGCGCCTCAGCCTGCACCCGAACGGCATCGCACCGCGCATCGTCAATCTCGCGGAATGGCGGGCGCATCTGCTGGAGCGGCTGAAACACCAGAACGATGCCGCCGGCGATCCCGTCCTGGTCGAGCTGGAGCGCGAATTGCGAACCTATCCCTCCGGGCTCAAGGGCGCGCGGCCGGTGCCGGTCGAGCCCAACGGCATCGTCCATCCGCTGCGGCTGGCGCGTGGCGACCAGGTGCTGTCCTTCATCAGCACCATCACCGTCTTCGGCACGCCGCTTGACGTGACGCTGTCGGAACTGGCGATCGAGTCTTTCTTCCCGGCCGACGAGCAGACGCGAGCGGTGCTGGTGCGGCTGGCGAAGGAACGTGCGGAAGCTAGCTGAGCAACCCCGCGGACCTCCTCACCCCTGTGGTGGCGCTGCCTTGCGCGTTCGGGTGCGTTCCAGGCCGAGTTGGCGCTCGCGCCAGATGATGAACATGCCGGCGGCAACGACGATCACACCGCCGACGAGCGTGTTGATGGTGGCGATATCGCCAAAGGCGAAATAGCCGACGACCACGCCGAGGATCATCGAGGTGTATTCGAACGGCGCCACCACCGAAGCTTCGGCATGGCGGTACGCCGCCGTCATCAAAATCTGCGCCAGCCCGCCACAGAACCCTGCTGCGACCAGCAGACCGGCCGGCAGCGGCGTCAGCGCCTGCCAGCCGAAGGGCAGCGTAAGCAGCGCCATGACACTCGCCGTCGCCGAGAACCACAACACGATGGTCGCTGTTCGTTCAGTCTGGACAAGATTGCGCACGAGCAGGATGGCATTGGCGGAGATTGCTGCAGAAACAAGAGCAGCGATGACGCCCAGCACCTCTTGGTCGCCGAGCGCGACGCCCGACGTGAGCAGCGTCAGCTCCGGCCAGGAGATGATCAGCACGCCGACCAGACCGACCGCAACCGCGCTCCAGCGATAGACGCGAATGGCTTCGCCGAGGAATAGCGAGGAGAACACCACCACCAGCAAAGGCTGGGCATAGTTCAGCGTGATCGCTTCCGGCAGCGGCAGCCGGGTCAGCGCGAAGAAGCCGAGCCCCATGGCGCAAACGCCGACGACACCGCGCGCAATGTGGTTCAGCGGGCGTTTGGTGGCGAACGCCGTACCGAGTTTTCTCTTGAAGGCCAGGAAGACGATGATCGGGAAGATGGCGAAGAAGGAGCGGAAGAAGACGATCTGGCCGGCCGGCAAAGTGCCGGCGGCCTTGATGCAGGTTTGCATGCCGACAAAGACCGCCACCGACATGACCTTGAGCATGATCCCGGTGAGAACATTAGAGCGCCGCGCGTCGTCTTCGACGCGCAAAGGACGCTCTGACACTTTAAATCTGCGCATCGTGCTTTCCAAAAATCGACATCGATTTTTGGGCCGATGCGCGCCGGGATGATCGGACAGTTTCCCGCCCGCTTCGTCTCCAGGCCCGGCTTTCACTGTTTTGTTGCTTCCCGGATCTCCGCTGAGATGCGCGTCGAACGACGCGGTACACAGGCGCCCATGCCGAACTTCGATCTGACGACGGTCATCAAGGCCTCACGATGATGGCGGAAGGGGAACGCCCCGAAATAGGCATTGGCGCAGTTTTGTCGAGTGACCGTTTCGTGTAAAGAGCGCGCAACTTTAGATTAATGGGCCAGGACACGTCAGCGGCTCCGATAGCGACAGGGAAACCCAAGGGAATGCGAACCGATACCGGCCAGGTCTTCAAGCTCGAAGACTACCGCCCCAACGACTTTTCCATCCCGCAAACCGGCCTCACCTTCCGCCTTTCGCCAGACGCAACGCGTGTCACCGCAGTGCTGACGATCGAACGCCGCGATGGCGCCGCCGCCTCGACGTCGCTGGTGCTGGACGGCGACGGGCTGGTGCTCAAGCGCATAGCCATCGACGGTCGCGAGCTTGCCCCGGCCGAGTATCTCGCCACGCCGGACCAGCTGACCATTTTGAGGCCGCCGGCCCGTTTCCAGCTGCTGCTCGAGACCGAGATCGCGCCGGCCAGCAATGAGGCGCTGATGGGCCTCTACCGCTCCAGCAATGTCTATTGCACGCAATGCGAGGCCGAGGGCTTTCGCCGCATCACCTATTTCCTCGACCGCCCCGACATCCTGTCGGTCTATACCGTGCGTATCGAGGCGAGGCTAGACGAAGCGCCGCTGTTGCTTTCCAACGGCAATCCGGTCGAAAGCGGCGCGCTTGCCGACGGCTGGCACTTTGCAGTCTGGGACGACCCTTTCCCCAAGCCGTCCTATCTGTTTGCGCTCGTGGCCGGCAATCTCGGCAAGGTTGCGGACAGTTTCGTCACCATGTCCGGGCGCGAGGTCGAACTCGGCATCTATGTCGAGCCAGGCAAGGAGGGGCTTGCCGGCTACGCCATGGATGCGCTGAAGCGCTCGATGCAATGGGACGAGCAGGCCTTCGGCCGCGAATACGACCTCGACGTCTTCAACATCGTCGCCGTTTCCGACTTCAACATGGGGGCCATGGAGAACAAGGGCCTCAATATCTTCAACGACAAGTATGTGCTGGCCGACCGGGAAACCGCCACCGATGCCGATTTCGCCAATATCGAGGCGATCATCGCGCATGAGTATTTCCACAACTGGACCGGCAACAGGATCACCTGCCGCGACTGGTTCCAGCTCTGCCTCAAGGAAGGGCTGACGGTCTTTCGCGACCATGAATTCTCCGCCGACCAGCGCTCGCGCGCGGTCAAGCGCATCGCCGAAGTGCGCACGCTGAGGGCACACCAGTTCCCCGAGGACCAGGGACCGCTGGCGCATCCGGTGCGGCCGCGCCGCTACCGCGAGATCAACAATTTCTACACGGCGACCGTCTACGAAAAAGGCTCGGAAGTCGTGCGCATGATCCGCACTATCCTCGGGGCCGAGGCTTTCCGCGCCGGCATGGATCTCTATTTCGAGCGCCATGACGGCGAGGCCGCGACGATCGAGGACTTCCTGAAGGTGTTCGAGGACGTCTCCGGGCGCGACCTGTCGCAGTTCGCGCTCTGGTATCACCAGGCGGGCACGCCGAACCTGACCGTCAGTTCGACGCACAATCCGGCGACGCGCGAGTTTACGCTCGAGATCGAGCAGTCGGTGCCGCCGACACCGTCGGAGAGCCGCAAGCGCCTGATGCACATTCCGCTCGCCTTTGGCTTGGTCGGCGCCGGCGGCGAACCGGTCGCCTATGGCGGCGTCGAAGGCGCCACCGTCGAAGACGGTGTCATCCATATCCGCAAGCGCCGACATATGGTGCGCTTCTCAGGCGTCGCCGAGCGGCCGGCGGTGTCGCTCAATCGCGGCTTTTCGGCGCCGATCACACTTTCGGTCGAGCAGAAGGCCGACGACCAGTTCTTCCTCGCCGGCCATGACAGCGATGCCTTCGCGCGCTGGCAGGCGTTCAACACGCTGCTCACCGATGCGCTGATAGCGGCCTTCCGCCAGATCCTCGGCGGCGCGAAGCCGGCTTTCACCGCCAGGCTGACCGGACTTGCCGGCAAGATCGCCGGCGACGAGACCCTGGAACCTGCCTACCGGGCGCTGGCGCTGTCACTTCCGGGCGAGGCCGACATTGCCCGCGACATCGGCACGAACATCGATCCCGACGCCATCTTTGCCGCTCGCGAGGCGTTGGCGCTGGCAATGGCGCGCGCCAATCAGCAAACGTTCACCGACCTATACGGCCGCCTCGCCGACGACGGGCCGTTCAGCCCCGACGCGGCAAGTGCGGGACGCCGCGCGCTGCGCAACATCCTGCTCGACTACCTCTCGCTGCTGCCGAAAGGTGCTGCGCTCGCCGCCCGGCATTTCGAGGTCGCGACGAACATGACCGACCGCGCCGCAGCGCTGACCGTCCTTGCGCACCGCCATGACGGTTCGCCGGAGGCGATCAAGGCGCTGGCCGACTTCGAGGCGCGTTATGGCGCCGATCCGCTGGTCATGGACAAATGGTTCCAGATCCAGGCCAGCGTGCCGGGACCCCGGACAGTCGATACGGTACGCAAGCTGACTGGTCACGCAGCTTTCTCGATGGCCAATCCGAACCGGGTGCGCTCGCTGGTCGGCACATTTGCCAGCGCCAACCAGACCGGCTTCCACCGAGCCGATGGCCAAGGCTACCGGTTTTTTACCCAGACCGTACTCGAGGTTGAAAAACGCAATCCGCAGGTGGCGGCCAGGCTGGCGACAGCGCTGCGCTCGTGGCGCTCGCTGGAGCCGGGCAGGCAAGCTCAGGCCAGGGAAGCGCTGCTGGCGATCGCCGGTGCCGAGAACCTGTCGGCGGATTTGCGGGATATTGTGGAGCGAACGCTAGCCTGATCCCTCCCCTTGAGGGAACGGTGGACAGCCGCCGAAGGCGGATGGACGGGTGGGGTCGTTGCGGCAGTGCGCGACCTCGACCAACTTCGACCGTGAGAGTCGAGCGCTTCGCCAAGGACCCCACCCGGCCCTTCGGGCCACCCTCGCCTCAAGGAGGGATTTCAGCGTTATTTCAATCAATTTTTAATGTTTTTCGGCCGCGCCTCTGGACAAGGCGAATCACCTTTGATTCTTTACAGACGATTCGGACGTGCGGTGTTGCCGGATCGTCAAGCGTACGGAAATTCGGGGAGTGCCATTTATGGCCAAGGCGGACGCGTGGGGCGCGCCCGAAGGGACGGCTTTTGAGCGGCGCAAGGCGCGAGGCGACGGCCTCGCCGGCAATACGCGGCTCATCGCTGAACCAGCCTACCGGCGGCTCCTGGCTGCCGAACCCCTTCTGCGCCGTTCGATACCGGCTCTCATCATCATCTTCCTGATCGTCATCGCCGCACTGCGCGTGCTGTCACTGATGAACGAGCGCGACGAGGCCGAGCGCGACGGCAAGGCGGTGCTAGGTCTCGCCGCCGGCCAGATGGCGAACGCAATCTCGGCCGACCCGACCGCGGCATCCAGCGGTGCAATTGATCTTCTGGAAAGCACGAGCCGCCAGGGCGCCATGGGCAGAAGCCATGTGCTTGTGATCACCGACAGCGCCTTCAAGATCATTGCCGTGTCGCCGCTGTCGACCGGCTGGCAAGGGCGATCGCTGGACAGCCTGGTGCTGGACGGCCAGCCGCTGTTCATGTTCGGCGACCGCGCCGGGGTCATGGATGTCAGCATCGGCGGCCAGGACTGGTACGCGGCGGTGAGCCTGACCCGGGACCGCAAGAACGCCGCCGCCGTGCTGGTGCCGCAGGAAGCGGTGTTCGACAACTGGCGCAAGACCGTCTCGCTCAACGTCACGCTGTTTGTGCTGACAGCCGGCGTGCTGATCATCATCCTCTACGCCTATTTCGGCCAGGCATCGCGCGCCCAGACAGCCGACCGCATCTATCTCGAAGCCCATCAGCGCATCGACATGGCGCTGGTTCGCGGTCGCTGCGGCCTGTGGGACTGGGACATGGTGCGCGGCAAGATGTACTGGTCGCGCTCGATGTACGACATGCTGGGCTACGAGCCCTGCAACTCGATGCTGTCGTTCGGCGAGGTCGACGACATCATCCACCCCGAGGACGGCGACCTGTTCGAGCTGGCCAACAAAATCGTCGAGCGCGAGATCGACCATATCGACCAGGTGTTCCGGATGCGTCACGCCGACGGCCAGTGGGTGTGGATGCGCGCCAGGGCCCAGGTGATCGACCCGGAAGCGCCTGAGATCCAGCTGATCGGCATTGCCGTCGACGTCACCGAGCAGCGGCATCTGGCGCTGCGCTCGGAGGCGGCCGACCTGCGCCTGCGGACCGCGATCGAAAACATCAACGAATCCTTCGTGCTGTGGGATGCCGCCCAGCGCCTGATCATGTGCAATTCCAAATACCAGAAGGACAACGGCCTGTCGGACCGCGACGTCATGCCGGGCGCTGCGCGCGCCGTGCTTGAAGAGCGCATGCTGGCCTTCGCCTCTGAACGGCGGCTGGCCAACACCAACGGGCCGCAAGGGGGCGCAACCTTCGAGCGGCAGCTCTCCGACGGCCGCTGGCTGCAGGTCAACGAACTGAGGACCCGGGACGGCGGCACGGTCTCCGTCGGCTCCGACATCACCCAGATCAAGCTGCACCAGGAAAAGCTGGTCGACAGCGAGCGCCGGCTGATGGCGACCATCCACGACCTCAGCCTCGCCCGCCGGGCCGAGGAAGAGCGCGCCAAGGAACTGGTCGAGCTCAACCGCGAATATATGAAGGAAACCGAGCGCGCCGAGGCCGCCAATCGGGCCAAATCCGAATTCCTAGCCAACATGTCGCACGAGCTGCGCACGCCGCTCAACGCCATCATCGGGTTCTCCGAACTGATGGAACAAGGCCTGTTCGGGCCGCTCGGTTCGCCGCGCTACGAGGAATATGCCAACGACATCAACGGCAGCGGCAAATATCTGCTCGGCGTCATCAACGACATACTCGATATGTCGAAGATCGAAGCCGGCCAATTCTCGGTGGACCGCGAGGAAATCGATCTCTGCCCGCTGATCCGCGAGACGGTGCGGGTGATCTCGCTGCAGGCGGCGGAGAAATCGATCACGGTCGAAACCCGCATCGCCGATACGATGACGCTGTTCGCCGACCGCCGGGCGATCAAGCAGATCGCCATCAATCTGCTGTCGAATGCGGTGAAGTTCACCGGCCAGGGCGGCCATATCTCGGTGCGCGCCCGCAACACGTCAGGCGCGCTGGTGCTGACCATCGAGGACAATGGCTGCGGCATTCCGAAGGAGGCACTGAGCAAGCTTGGCCGCCCCTTCGAACAGGTGCAGAACCAGTTTTCGAAGAACCACGCCGGTTCCGGCCTCGGCCTTGCCATCTCGCGCTCGCTGGCCGAGTTGCAAGGAGGAGCGCTGAAAATCCGCTCGACCGAAGGCGTCGGCACGATCGTGTCGGTGCGCATCCCGGTGAAGAAGGCGCAACCGGCGGTGAAGGCGGCGGCCTGACGGCCCGCCAATGCGAGCGGTGCTCTCCGCTGCGTTCAAGGACTGGGTAGGCGCGGTCATGTAAGGGCTCCGGCGGCTTTCGCCGCCGGAGACATATCGCCATTCACTCCATGCTGTCGTCGCCGCCGTCCCATTGGTGGTGGCGGCCCATGCGGCCGTTCTTTGGTAGTTCGTTGCGCTCGATCTTGCCGTCATTGTTGCGGTCGAGCATGGCGAACACCTTTTTCTCACGCCCGGTGATGTCGTCCGTGGTCAGCGTGCCGTCGCCCTTGGTGTCGTAGCGGGCGACGATACGCTTTGCCATTTCCTCGAACCGCGCCTTTTCCAGCGCGTCGGCGAGCTGGGCAACGGTCAGCTTGCCGCCATTGTCGGCGACCAGCTTCTTCAGCCGCGCGTTCATGGCGTCGGAAAACTGGTCGAAGCTGATGGTGCCGTTGGAATCCTTCATCGCCTTGTCGAGGCGCATCATCGCGCCCTCGCGCATTCTGGCGCTGGCATTGTTCTCGGCATAGGCGGTGGTGCCAACGGCGCCGGCAAGCGCGACGAAGGCAAGGGCAAGTCCGGTTGTCTTTCTCATGGGTATTCTCCTGTTGCATCGTCACCCCCGATGCGATCCGAAACAGCCGCCAGCGCTTCACGCCCTCACAACCGTTTCGTACGAAGCAAAAGGTCAAAATCCTTTCTGACCTTTTGCGACGTCTCCTTGAGGTGTGCTTCCAGCACACCGAAATCCGGCAGGTCAGTCACCGCCAGAAGCAGATCCGACAGTCCCGGCGGAACGTCATCGCGTTCGAATGCGCCGGTGAGGCAAAGCCGCGTCATCTGGGTCAGCGCCAGATAGAGCTGGTAGGCTTCGCAAAGCTGCTGCCTGACGTCGGCCTCGGCCCAAAACCCCCCCCCCATGCCCCGGGTTTTGCCCGTGGGGGGGGCCCCGCGGGCCGCGTGGACCAGCCCCGGGTTAAACCCCCCCCGCCGCGGGAAATAGCAGGGG